>NZ_JBIARB010000022.1:0-133298 GCF_042889545.1 Streptomyces sp. NPDC002574 | reverse complement strand
GATCGAGGTCGGCACGTCCGCCTCGATACGGTCCAGGACGAACGTGCCCGCCTTCTGCTGCGAGACGCTGGTGTTGATGCCCTGGAAACCCGAGATCGCGATCGGGAACTTCGTGCCCGCAGGGACCTGGAACGTGGCGTACTGCCAGTCACTGCTCGCGGAAAGACCCGTGCCGTACAGACCGATACTCTTGCCGCTCGAGTCCGTGTACGCCAGGTAGCTCAGACCGCTGGGCACGCTGATGCTCGACTTGAGCCGCACCCGCAGGCGCAGCGGCTGACCGGGCACCTCGACGCGCTGGGACGAGGTGATGCCGACGTTGCGCATCGCGTTGAAGTCGATCCGCAGGCCCTCAGGAGCCTTGGAGAACGTCGTGGCCGCGGTGCTGTTGTTGCGCCAGCGGGCCAGCACGTCGTCGTCGAAGTCGTAGACCGTCCTGGTCTGCACACCGATCGTGATCGGCAGCTGCGCGGTCACGCCGCCGGCCGTGATCTTCAGGATCGTGCTGGCGTTGGCGAGCGGGGTGATCCGCAGCTTGCCGTCCACGGCCTTGATGTCGACCACGCTGTGGTCGTAGTCCAGCGAGAGGTCCTGCGGGTCGATCGGAGCGGTGTAACCCTCGCCGTCACGGCCGGTCACCGCGACGGTCGTCGCGTCGTCGGCCGTGGGGGCAGCGATCGACAGCAGCTGGGAGGACGGCTCCACGCTGGTCAGCGGACCCAGGACGGAGACCGTCCCGTGCCCCTGCACGCCACCGACGGCGGCGTCCACCGTGACCGGGCCGTGCGCCTGGGGCGCCGTGAGCGTGCCGCCCTCGACGGTCGCCTCGCGCGAGGACCACTGCACGGAGGTGGGGTCGACCGTCACCGGCGTCTGGTGGCTGTCCACACCCGCGGCGGTCAGCGTGCGGTGCAGACCGGGGAAGACCTTCACGCCGCCGTCGGCCGAGGTCGAACCGGCGGTCGGCTTGACGAGGAGCTGGCGCAGCAGGCCGTCGCCCTTGGAGACGAACACGCCGACACCGTTGGTGTTGTTGCGCTCCTGGCCGTCGGACGGGGTGTTGCGAATGGTCACCTGGTCCTCGCCGAGCGGGCGGGCGACCATCTCGCTCGAACCGCCGCTGTCGAGGACGACCGCGGTCTGCACGCCCAGCGCGACCATGTCGTGGGCCACCTTGTCGAGCCCGACGCCGCCCTTGCCGGTGCCGCCCGGGCCGTTCCACTCGCCGAGCACGAGCGTGTGGCCGCCGTCCTTGAAACCGAACGACGTGCGCGGGGAGATCGAGGTGGTCAGGCCGGCGCGGGCCTTGCCGCCGGAGACGATGATGCCCTCGCCGTTGCCACCGTGGCCGAGCGCGAACTTCATGGTCTTGGCAACGTTGTCAGCCAGCTCCCAGTCCAGCGTCGCCGGGTCGCCGGGCTGCAGCGCGCGGATCGCGGCCGCCGAGGCGCCGGTGCCGACCAGGTAGAACCCGTCGTCCGGGATCGCACCCGAGCCCGCGGGGCCGTTGGGGGTGACCGACACGACCTTGCCGTTCCGCACCAGGACCTCGGCGAGGTCCTGGTCCACGCCGATGAACGGCCGGTTGCGGCTGTAGGTGCCCCACGCGGACGTGAACGCGACCATGCCACCGGCGGGCACCGGGTGGGGTTCGGGGTCCGCGGCGTTGACCGACAGGAGCTGGTGGTCCGTGCCCGCGAAGTTCGCGGACGCGTTGACCATGACGTTCACGAGCTGCGCGATGCCGTCCTTGCTGACACCGACGTGCGGCTGCACCGGGGCGGCCTCGGGGCCACCGAGGTTGGCGGTCTTGAGCAGCTGCCCGTTCTGGATCTCGGCACCGTGCGCCGCGGTGGAGTTGCCCAGGTCGTAGAAGTCGCCGTTCACGCCCGCGACGGCACCGGCCTTGTCGGCGGCCCCGCTGAGCGGCCCGCCGGACGCGACCGGACCTGCGGTCAACAGGTCCGTGCTGACCGCGCTGTTGGACAGGTCGACGGTCAGGAACCGCGCGTCGTACCAGCCGCCCTGGTCGAGCGCCTGCACGTGCTGCAGGTTGATCCCCGGACCGATCTTCTCGGTGGTGTTGATCAGCGGTATGCCGCCGGTGACGGGCGCGGGCCGGCTGCTGTCCGCGTACGCCACCGCCGGAGCGGCCGCGAGCGCGGTCGCCGTGGCGAGCACCACGAGCAGCGACCTTGCACGCCGATGGTTCATGACCATCAGATTCATGGAAACCTCGGGTCGGAAGAGGGCGCGGAGGCAACGCCTCCGCCACGCCCGCGTCGTCACGGGCGCAACACCCCATTAGAGAGATCCTGTGAAGAGCGCACATGACGCCTTCACCATCAGTCAATGAACCCTGGCCGTGACCTTGTGTGTATCCACCAGCGATTGACGCCCCGTCGGTACCCTGACGGCCGCCCGCCCGGGGCGGCTCGCCGCGGTCCGCGGCCCGGTCGGCGCCGCTGAGAGAGGTGGTGCCCGGAACCGGACTCGAACCGGTACGCCCGCAAGGGGCAGCGAGGTTTAAGCTCGCCGTGTCTGCATTCCACCATCCGGGCAGCGCGGCGCGAGAGCGCAGCACGAGCCTATCCGGGAAGGTGGGTGGGGGGCGGCCCCGAATTCGTCATGTTGTCTGATTTCATTGCTCTCTGACGTCACGTCAGGTCACAGCGGACACAGCGAAACCACAGGCCCGGGGCGGTCCCCGGCACGGCCGGCGCCCCCTGCATATGACGTGAAATAGTTCCGCCCCCAGAGGGGCGCCCTCGGGGTGGGTGTCATCCCCTGGTATGACCCGGGGGTCCCCGGGTACCTCTCGGGACTGCCCCCGGAACCAGGTCAGGGACGGATTACCGCGGCCGTTCCCGCCGGGACGATGGACGGAGTCCGCACTCCCCCAGCGTTTCCCGACAGGAGCAGCCTGCCGTGACCACCACCACCGCAACCCCGACTGCCACGGCCACGGCCGCACGGGCCACCGAACTGAGCAAGGTCTACGGCGAGGGCGAGACCCGCGTCGTCGCGCTCGACGCGGTCTCCGTGGAGTTCCGCGCCGGCGAGTACACCGCGATCATGGGGCCGTCCGGCTCCGGCAAGTCCACGCTGATGCACTGCATGGCAGGGCTGGACACGGTCTCCTCCGGGTCGGCGCGGATCGGCGACACCGAGCTGTCCGGGCTGAAGGACAAGCAACTCACCAAGCTGCGCCGGGACAAGATCGGCTTCATCTTCCAGGCGTTCAACCTGCTGCCGACGCTCACCGCCGCCGAGAACATCACGCTGCCGATGGACATCGCGGGCCGCAGGGCCGACAAGGAGTGGCTGGACCGGATCGTCGAGACGGTGGGTCTGGCCGGCCGTCTCAAGCACCGCCCGTCGCAGTTGTCCGGCGGCCAGCAGCAGCGGGTCGCGGTGGCCCGGGCGCTGGCGAGCCGGCCGGAGATCGTCTTCGCCGACGAGCCCACCGGCAACCTGGACTCCCGCTCCAGCGCCGAGATCCTCGGCTTCCTGCGCAACTCCGTGCGGGAGCTGGGCCAGACCGTCGTCATGGTCACCCATGACCCGGTCGCCGCCTCCTACGCGGACCGCGTGGTCTTCCTCGCCGACGGGCGGATCGTCGACGAGCTGGACGGCCCGACCGCCGACACGGTGCTGGAGCGCATGAAGCGCTTCGACGCCAAGGGCCGTACGAGCTGACCGTCCGCCACCACCGAGACGACGAGAGACCCCACCTGCCATGTTCCGTACCGCCCTGCGCAACGTCCTCGCGCACAAGGCCAGACTGCTGATGACCGTGCTCGCCGTGATGCTCGGCGTGTCCTTCGTCTCCGGCACCCTGGTGTTCACCGACACCATCGGCAACGCCCTCCGCAAGGCCTCGGCCAGGAGCTACGCCGACGTCTCGGTCGCCGTCACCTACGGCGACCCCGACCACCCGCTCCCCCAGCGGCTGGTGGACGAGATCGGCCGGCTGCCCGGCGCCGGGTCCACCACCGCGACCGTCACCGGCTTCACCGCCGTCGCCGACAAGCAGGGCCGGCTGGTCGGCGACGGCTGGTCCACCCGCGGCGGCAACTACACCGGAGCGGACCGCTATCCGATACGCGAGGGCCGCGCCCCGCGGAACTCCTCCGAGATCGCGCTGGACTCCAAGACCGCCGAGCGGACGGGCTACACCGTCGGCGACACCGTCCGGATGTCCGTCGACGGACCGGTGCTGCCGCAGAAGGTGACCGGCGTCTTCACCACCGACGACGGAAACGTCGCCGCGGGCGGCAGCCTGGTGCTGTTCGACACCGCCACCGCCCAGAAGCTCTTCGGCGAACCGGGCACGTACGAGGAGATCGACGTCAAGGCGGCCCCCGGCACGACGCAGGCCACACTGAAGGCCGAGATCGGGAAACTGCTGCCGCGCTACGCCAAGGACGCCTCCGCCGCCACCGGCCGGAAGCTGGCGGACGACGAGGCCGAGCAGATCGCCTCCGACCTCAGCAGCTTCAACACCACGCTGCTCAGCTTCGCCGGCATCGCGCTCTTCGTCGGCATCTTCATCATCGCCAACACCTTCACGATGCTGGTCGCGCAGCGCACCAAGGAGCTGGCCCTGCTGCGCGCGGTCGGCGCGAGCCGCCGGCAGGTCACGCGGTCGGTGCTGGTCGAGGCGCTCGTCGTGGGCGTGGTGGCCGGCGTGACCGGGTTCCTGGTGGGCATCGGCATCGCGGCCGTCATGCGGGCGGTGCTCGGCTCGGCCGGGGCCGAACTGCCCGACGGCGCCCTGGCCGTGGAGCCGGGCACGGCGGGAGCGGCGCTCGCGGTCGGCGTGGGCGTCACCATGCTCGCCGCGTGGCTGCCGGCCCGCCGCGCCGCCAAGATCCCGCCGGTCGCGGCGATGAGCAGCGTGCACGCCCCGGCCACGGTCAAGGGCCTGCTCCTGCGCAACACCCTCGGTGCGCTGCTCTCGGCGGCCGGAGTCGTCCTGGTCCTGGCCGGCTCGGGCATGAAGGACAACGGCAACATGGTGCTGGGCGGCGGCGCCGGACTGCTGCTGATCGGCGTCTTCGTCCTCACCCCGCTGCTGTCCCGGCCGGTGGTCGCCGCGGCGGGACCGCTGCTGCGTCCCTTCGGCATCACGGGCAAGCTCGCGCGGCAGAACTCGGTGCGCAACCCGCGGCGGACCGCCGCCACCGCCTCGGCGCTGATGATCGGGCTCACCCTGATCACCGCACTCACGGTGGTGGCCATCTCGGTCAAGACCACCGTGGACGAGCTCGCGGCCGCCCACCTGAAGTCCGACTACCAGGTCACGATGGCCACCGGGCGGAACCTCTCCCCGGAGGTGGCCGAGCGGGTCGCGGGCCTCGACGCGGTCACCGTCTCCAGTTCGGTGCGCGACGCGCACACCGAGCTCGGCGGCGACGACGAGTGGATCACCGGCGTCGACACGCCCCAGATCGGTCGGCTGCTGGCGCTGGACTTCACCCGGGGCTCCCTTGCGGCCGTGCACGGCTCCTCGATGGTCGTGGACTCCGACACGATGAAGCGGCGCGGCTGGCACCCCGGGCAGAGCCTGCCGGTGCGCTACGACGACGGCACCAAGGGCCGGCTGACGATCGGCGGCGTCTTCCGGGGCGGCGACCTCATCAACGGCGTGATCATGGACAACGCCACGGTCACCCCGCACACCCCGAAGGCCGGGGACATGCGGGTGCTGGTGAAGATGGCCGGCGGCGCCGACGAGGCCAACCGGGACGCCCTGGTGAAGGCGCTCGGCGAGAACCCGGTCATCAAGGTGCAGGACAAGGCGGACATCTCCCGGGAGCTCAGCTCCACCATCGACCTGATGCTGAACATCCTCTACGGGCTGCTCGCGATGGCGGTGCTGGTCGCGGTGCTGGGAGTGATCAACACGCTGGCGATGTCGGTCTTCGAGCGCAAGCACGAGATCGGCATGCTGCGGGCCATCGGCCTGGACCGGGCCGCGGTCAAGCGGATGATCCGGATGGAGTCCCTGCTGATCTCGCTGTTCGGCGCGGTGCTCGGCACGGGCCTCGGGGTGTTCCTCGCCTGGGCCGTCGGCGGGCTCATCAGGCCCGGTCTGCCGAGCTACGCGATCGTCCTGCCCTGGGACCGGATCGCGGTCTTCCTGTCGATCGCGGCGGTGGTGGGCCTGCTGGCCGCGCTGTGGCCGGCCCGGCGGGCGGCCCGGCTGAACATGCTGGAGGCCATCAAGGCCGAGTAGCCGGCCGGTGGCCGGACGACGACACGCCGCGGGGCGGGGGTCACCGGACCCCCGCCCCGCAGGCCGTCACGCCTACGCGCCCTTGCCGCCGTACCCGAGCCACTCGGAACGGGTGCGCGGCATCCCGGAGTCGCCCGACTCCCGGGTGCGGACCGCGACGATCTGGTTGACCCCGATGCGGTTGTGCTCGAAGGCGAGCGCCGAGGCCGCCATGTACAGCCGCCAGACCCGGGCCCGCCCGGCGCCCGCGAGGCGCACGGCCTCGCCCCAGTTCGCCTCCAGGTTGGCGACCCACTCGCGCAGGGTCAGGGCGTAGTGCTCCCGGATCGCCTCGACGTCGCGGACCTCCAGGCCGGCGTCCTCCAGCCGGGCGACGGTGGAGCCGACGGGGGCCAGTTCGCCGTCCGGGAAGACGTACCGGTCGATGAACTCGTCGACGTGGTACGCGTCCTCGTCGGCCCACGGGCGGCGGCCGATCTGGTGGTTGAGCAGCCGACCGCCGGGCCGCAGCAGCCCGTGCAGGATGCCCGCGTACTGGAGGTAGCGCTCGCGGCCCACGTGCTCGGCCATGCCGATCGACGAAATCGCGTCGTAGGGCCCGTCGTTGACCGCCCGGTAGTCCTGGACGCGGATCTCGACGCGGTCGGTGAGCCCGGCCTCGGCGACCCGCTTGCGGGCGTACGCGGCCTGCTCGGTGGAGAGCGTGACGCCGGTGGCGTGCACCCCGTACCGCTCGGCGGCGTGCATCACCATCGAGCCCCAGCCGCAGCCGACGTCCAGCAGCCGCTGCCCGGGCCGCAGGTCCAGCTTGCGGCAGATCAGGTCGAGCTTGGCCTCCTGGGCGTCCACCAGGGTCGCCTCGGGCCCCTCCCAATAGGCGCAGGAGTAGACCATGGACGGGCCCAGCACGAGCTCGTAGAAGTCGTTGCCGACGTCGTAGTGGTGGCTGATGGCCTGCCGGTCGCGGATCGGGCTGTGCAGCACGCCGCCGCGCCTGCGGACCTCCTCCGGCGGCGGGGGCGGGGGCAGCCCGGGTCCGGCGAGGGAGAGCACCTCGCGGGCGATCAGGGCGGTCCCCGGGTCGCGCAGCCGGGCGAGCAGACGGCGGTAGGCCGGCTCGCCCTCCTCCGGCGGACGGCCCCAGACGACCCCGGCGAGCCGGTGCAGGGCCTCGTACAGGTCGCCGTCCACGTCGAGTTCACCGGCCACCCAGGCCCGGACCAGGCCCAGTTCGCCGGGCTTGAACAGCATCCGGCGCAGCGCCCTGCGGTGCCTGACGACCAGGGCCGGCGCGTCCGGCGGCCCGGTCTCGCTGCCGTCCCACGCGCGGATGCGCAAGGGGAAGGGAACGCCGAGCGCCTGCTTGGCGAGAGCGGTCAGTCGTCCGGCCGTATCGGCCATGGCGCGTACCTCCGTGCCTCCATGAAGACGGGTCCACTGCGCAGGGAAAACAGATGTGGAGTACAACCACATTCCCGGAAACGTAGTTCCCCCCTACCCATCTCACGTTTGCCCTGCGCACGGCCAGGACACGGGCATGCCGAAGGGCGCCCGCCCCACGGATGGCGGACGCCCTTCGGCTGTAACGGGTGAACGAGCCCTTCGGCCCGGCGGCGGCTAGGCCTTGGCCTTGGCCGGGGTCGCCTCGGCCGCGGCCACGGGGGCCGGCACCGGCTTGGCGGCCTCGTAGAACTCCTCGCGGGGGTTCTCCATGGCGCCGAGCGAGACGACCTCGCGCTTGAGGAAGACCGCCAGCGTCCAGTCCGCGAGGACCCGGATCTTGCGGTTGAAGGTCGGCACCGCCATGCCGTGGTAGCCACGGTGCATGTACCAGGCCAGCCGGCCCTTGAACTTCAGCTTCATCTTGCCGAAGCGGACCAGGGCGACACCCTTGTGCAGGCCGAGGCCGGCGACGGCGCCCTTGTTGGCGTGCTTGTACTCCTTCTGCGGGAAGCCCCGCATGCCGGAGACCACGTTGTCGCCGAGGACCTTGGCCTGGCGCAGCGCGTGCTGGGCGTTGGGCGGGCACCAGGCGCCGGGGCCGGAGGCCAGGTCGGGGACCTGGGCGTTGTCACCGGCGGACCAGATGTAGTCGGTGCCCTGGACCTGGAGGGTCGGGGCGGTGTCGACGTGGCCGCGCGGGCCCAGCGGCAGACCGTACTTGGCCAGGACCGGGTTGGGCTTGACGCCGGCGGTCCACACGATGGTGGAGGCGTCGACCTCCAGGCCGTTGGCGAGCACCACGTGCTTGTCGACACAGGACTTCATCGACGTGCCGAGGTAGACCTCGATACCGCGCTCGCGCAGGTGCTCCAGACCCCAGGTGCCGAGCTCGGGACCGACCTCGGGAAGGATCTTGTCGGCGGCGTCGACCAGGATGAAGCGCATGTCCTCGCGCTTGACGTTCGCGTAGTACTTGGCCGCGTCGCGGGCCATGTCCTCGACCTCGCCGATCGTCTCGGCACCGGCGAAGCCGCCGCCGACGAAGACGAACGTGAGGGCCTTGCGGCGGACGTCCTCGTCCGTCGTGGAGGCGGCCTTGTCGAGCTGCTCCAGCACGTGGTTGCGCAGGCCGATGGCCTCCTCGACGCCCTTCATGCCGATGCCGTTCTCGGCCAGGCCGGGGATCGGGAAGGTGCGGGAGACGGCGCCGAGTGCGACGACCAGGTAGTCGAAGGGCAGTTCGTAGGACTCGCCCACGAGCGGTTCGACGACCGCGACCTTGCGGTCCTGGTCGATCGTGGTGACCCGGCCGGTCAGAACCTCCGCCTGGGGCAGTACGCGGCGCAGCGGCACCACGACATGGCGGGGGGAGATGCTGCCGGCCGCGGCCTCCGGCAGGAAGGGTTGGTACGTCATGTACGAACGCGGGTCGACGACCGTGACGGTCGCTTCCGCATAGCGCATCTTCTTGAGGATGCGCCGGGCCGCGTACAGGCCGACGTACCCACCGCCTACTACGAGGATCCTGGGACGCTCCGTGGTGCTCATGCTTCGAGTATTCACCACGTCCCGGGGGGTACCTCGTGAGCCCCTTCACAAGGTTTCCCGGGCCCTCTGCTACACTGCGCCGCTTCGTGATCAGGACCACAGCCGCCGGGGGGAACCCGTTGCAGGCCACAGGCGTTGAGCGCCCGGTCCGACCAGCGACGATCGGCATCCGGGCGGCCTCGTCAACGCTCCCGCAATATGGACGAAACACGAGCCCGACAGGGGCCCTTGGGGCCCCCGGGGGCCCTCACGCGGGGCAGTTGGGCCGTCCGGCGGGAACTTTCATGTGAAGAAATTCACGAACCTTCTGCGGCAGGCGTGTCGGGCCCCCCGCGAGGGCCCGCTCACCTGACAAGCGCCCTGCTCAGGCGATGCTCCAGGCGATGCCGTCGAGGATGTCGTGCTCGCTCACGACGACCTCCCGGGCCCCCGTTCGCTCCATGATCCGCAGCAGCACGAGCGCCCCCGCGCCGATCACGTCGACCCGCCCCGGATGCAGCACCGGGATCGCCGCGCGCTCGGCGTGCGTGGCGGCCAGCAGCCGCTCGGTGACCGCGCGGACCTGCTCCACCGGGATGCGGGCGTGGTGGATCGCCACCGGGTCGTACTCCGGAAGGCCCAGCGCGATCGCGGCGACGGAGGTCACGGATCCGGCGAGGCCGACGAGCGTGCGTGCCTCGCGCAGCGGCACGGTGGCCTCCGCCAGGTCCAGCGCGGCGTCGATGTCCCGCGTCATGGCGGCGATCGCCCCGGGGGTCGGCGGGTCGGTGACGACGCCGTCCTGCACCAGGTGCCGCTCCGTCATGCGCACGCAGCCGACGTCGACCGAGCGGGCGGCGGTGACCGCGGTGTCGCCGACGACGAACTCCGTCGAGCCGCCGCCGATGTCGGTGACGAGGAAGGGGCGCGCCAGGTCGGCGCGGCCCGCCAGTTCGCGGGTGGCGCCGGTGAAGGAGAACTCGGCCTCCTGGTCACCGCTGATCACCTCGGGCTCGACGCCGAGGATGTCCACCACGCCGCGCACGAAGTCCTCGCGGTTGGAGGCGTCGCGGGAGGCGGAGGTGGCCACGAAGCGGATCGCGTCGGCGCCCAGTTCCCCGATGACGGCCGCGTAGTCGCGGCAGGCCGCGAAGGTGCGCTCCAGCGCCTCGGGGGCGAGCCGGCCGGTGCGGTCCACGCCCTGGCCGAGCCGGACGATGGTCATCCGGCGGTCCAGGTCCTTGATGGCGCCGGTCGCGGGGTCCGCGTCGGCGACCAGCAAGCGGATCGAGTTGGTGCCGCAGTCGACGGCGGCGACGCGGGTCACTTGCCGTCCCCCGCCGCGTCGGTGCCGGCGTCGGGGTCGACGCAGGGTCCCTTGCGCCACCATTCCGGCAGCATCGCGATCGCCTCGTCGCCGAGCGGGTTGACCCCGGGGCCGGCCGCGAGGGAGTGGCCGACCAGCACGTGCAGGCACTTGACCCGGTCGGGCATGCCGCCCGCGCTGGGGAAGCCCTGGAGCACCTCGATCGCGTCGCGGCGGGCGATGTAGTCCTCGTGCGCGGCGCGGTAGCCGGCGGCGAGTTCCTCGTTCTCGGCGAGCCGGGCGGTCATGTCCTTCATGACCCCCTCGGCCTCCAGGGTGCCGATCGCGGACGCGGCACGCGGGCAGGTCAGGTAGTACAGCGTCGGGAACGGCGTGCCGTCCTCCAGCCGCGGCGCCGTCTCGACGACGTCCGGGTTGCCGCAGGGGCAGCGGTGCGCGACGGCCCGCAGACCGCGCGGGACGCGGCCCAACTGCGCCCCGATGGCGGCGACATCGCGCTCCGTGGGCGGGGCGTGCTCGGTGGACGGCGGGGGCGTTTCCATGCCTGCGTGTGTCTCTTTCAGCGGTGTGCGGGGGCGGCGGCGTCGGCGTGGTCGACACCGTCCCACAGGTTGGCGTACCAGGGGCGGCGGGCGGCGTTGTCGCTGTCGCCGCGGTGCGGGCCGGCGGCCTCGTCCCCCCGTGCGGCCCCGGTGGGCCTGACCACCGTATACGCCGTCTCGCCGGGCAGGACGTAGTGGAGCCGGGCGCGGGCCTGCGCCTTGACGTACTCGGGGTCCTGCCAGCGCGCCTTCTCCTCGCGCAGTTCCTCGACCCGCTGACGGGCCTGCTCGGCCTGCTTGCGCTGGTCGGCGATCTGCGAGCGCTGCGCCACGTACTGGCGCATGGGGTAGGCGAGGGCGACCACCAGCGCGCACACGACGAGGGCGAGCAGCGCGGCGCGCCCGGTCAGCCGGTTGCGGCCGCGGGGCAGCGAGGGCCGCCGCGGGCGGCCGGTCGCGCGGTAGACCCGGGCCTGCGCCTGTGCCCCGAGGGCACGGATACGCGTCGCGGTGGAGAAGCGATCCGGCACGTGCACCTCCGGTGGGGGGTTCGCGTTCGTCGTTGCCTCGGGGGAACCGGGAACCGCCGCCGCCCGCCGCGGGCGCGGCGGGCGGCAGCAGGGCGTGCGTCAGCCCTTGAAGCGCGGGAACGCCGAGCGGCCGGCGTACACGGCCGCGTCGTCGAGGATCTCCTCGATGCGCAGGAGCTGGTTGTACTTCGCGACGCGCTCGCTGCGGGCGGGGGCGCCGGTCTTGATCTGGCCGCAGTTGGTGGCGACGGCGAGGTCGGCGATGGTGACGTCCTCGGTCTCGCCGGAGCGGTGCGACATCATGCACTTGTAGCCGTTGCGCTGCGCCAGCTCGACCGCGTCCAGGGTCTCGGTCAGCGAGCCGATCTGGTTGACCTTGACCAGCAGGGCGTTGGCGGTGCCGTTGTCGATGCCGCGCTGCAGGCGCTCGGGGTTGGTGACGAACAGGTCGTCGCCGACGAGCTGGACCTTGTCACCGAGCTGCTCGGTGATGGTCTTCCAGCCGTCCCAGTCCTCCTCGTTCAGCGGGTCCTCGATGGAGACCAGCGGGTACGCCGCGACCAGCTCGGCGTAGTACGCGGTCATCTCGGCCGCCGAGAGGGACTTGCCCTCGAAGGAGTAGCTGCCGTCCTTGTAGAACTCGGTGGCGGCCACGTCGAGCGCCAGCGCGATGTCCTGGCCCGGCTGGTAGCCGGCCTTCTTGATGGCCTCGACGATCAGGTCGAGGGCGTCGCGGTTGCTCGGCAGGTCGGGCGCGAAGCCACCCTCGTCGCCGAGGCCGGTGGACAGGCCGCGCTCCTTCAGGACCCCCTTGAGGGTGTGGTACACCTCGGCGCCCCAGCGCAGGGCCTCGGAGAAGGACTCCGCGCCGATCGGGGCGATCATGAACTCCTGGATGTCCACGTTGGAGTCGGCGTGCGAGCCGCCGTTCAGGATGTTCATCATCGGGACCGGCAGCACGTGGGCGTTCGGGCCGCCGAGGTAGCGGAAGAGCGGGAGGTCGGAGGCCTCGGACGCGGCGTGGGCGACGGCCAGCGAGACACCGAGGATGGCGTTGGCGCCGAGGGAGGACTTGTCCGGGGTCGCGTCCAGGTCGAACATCGCCTGGTCGATCAGCCGCTGCTCGGTGGCGTCGTAGCCGACCAGCTCCGGGCCGATCTGCTCGATGACGGCGAGCACCGCCTTCTCCACACCCTTGCCCTGGTAACGGCTCTTGTCACCGTCACGGAGCTCAAGGGCCTCGAACGCTCCGGTGGACGCTCCGGAGGGCACGGCTGCACGGCCCGTGCTGCCGTCGTCGAGGCCGACCTCGACCTCCACGGTGGGGTTGCCTCGCGAGTCGAGGATTTCCCGGGCTACGACGACGTCGATCGACGGCACGTGAGTCTCCTTCTGATGTCTCTTCGTTTCGGGCATGAGCCTAACCGACCCGAAAAGCCCCGTCCGGGCACGCTCCGGGGAAGTCCGCACCGGACCGGGAACGGAAGGGGGCACCGAGAAGAACGATCGGGGACGGGCGCCCGCCGACCGGACGGGACGCGGCCCGCCGCGCGGGCCCACGACGGGGCAGGCCCGAGCCGCCGCGCGGGCGCCCGGCGGGGCGCCCGCGGCGGGCCGCACCGGGTCAGCGGCGGCCGAGCTCCAGCGTCTCGCCGGCCACGATCTGGTCCGGGTCCTCGCCGATGACGTCCTTGTTGGCCGCGTACAGTCCGCGCCACCCGCCCGGCAGGCCCTGCTCCATGGCGATCCCGCACAGCGAGTCGCCCTGCTGCACCACATAGCGGTCGCCGCTCGTGGTCTTGGTGGAGGTGTCCTCCGCCGCGCCGCGGTTCGTGCCGCGGTCCGAGCGGTCGTCCGCGCTGCGGGTGGAGCCGCGGGTGATGCTGCCCCAGGCGGCGTCGCCCTCGACGACCTGCGGGGGCGTCGCGGTCCGGCCGGGCGTGCCGCTGCCGGTGTCCGTCGTGCCGCCCGGCGTCCGGGGAGTGCTGCCGGCCTCGGGCTTGCGGTGCTTGCCCGGGGTCTTGACGGAGGTACCGGTGGAGACCTCCGGGTCGGGAGTGGCGGTGGCGTCCGGGACGGCGGTGGAGTCGTCGCCGCTGTCGGAGGACCCCGCGGACTCGTCCGTGCCGGAGTCGGTGCCGGTCCCGGAGTCCGTGCCGGTGCCGTCGGCGGAGCCGCCGGTGGTGCCCTCGTCGCCGCTGTCCGTGCCGGAGTCCGTACCGGTGCCGTTGCCGTGGTCGTCGTTGTCGTCGGAGTCGCCGCCGAGGAGGTTCTGCAGCACCTCGCCCAGCCCGGCCTGGTCGGCACAGCCGGACCACGCCTCGGGGCCGAGCACGCCGAGGATCTTCTCCGCGACGGTTATCTGCTCATTGCGGCTGGCGAGGTCGGGGCGCTCGGCGTACGCCGTGCCTCCGAACTGCTGCCAGGTCTCCTCGGTGATCTGCAGGCCGCCGTAGAACCCGTTGCCCGTGTTGGAGCTCCACAGCCCGCCGCTCTCGCAGGAGGCGACGGCGTTCCAGCTGGTGCCGGCGTCGGCGGCGCTCGCGCCGCTCGCTGCGAAGAGGGGGAGCGTGAGGCCCGCCCCGGTCGCCGCGACCGCGACCATGGCGGTCGGGGCCTGACGCGGCTTGCGGTGTCGGCCGTTCCCGGACTTCAGCATGCGCCATCGCCTTTCACATTCGAATATCGCGATGGCGCCTGACCGTAGTGGCCTTGGCCCATGCATCACAAGTCGATGTCTCGCGGATCACGTGAAGATCACGTTATGACGCCCAGTCAGTCACGTTCCGGTGTGAAGGAGACGGGCAAGGTCCGCAAACCTCGCATGATGAGCCCGCCGCGCCAGCGCAGCTCGGCGGGATCGGCGGCGGGCCGCAGGTCGGGCAGCCGGGTCAGCAGCGTCGAGAGCGCGGACTGCGCCTCCAGCCGGGCCAGTGGCGCACCCAGACAGTAGTGGATGCCGTGCCCGTAGCCGAGATGCTGGTTGTCCCTGCGTGAAAGGTCCAATGTGTCCGGCTCGTTGAAGCGCGCGGGGTCGCGGTCGGCGGCTGCGAGCACCACCAGAACGGGGTCCCCGGTCGCGATCTCCTGGCCGCCGACGGTGAGCCGCTCGGTCGCGAACCGCCAGGTCGCCAGTTCCACCGGCCCGTCGTAGCGCAGGAGTTCCTCGACGGCCGTGCCGAGCAGTCCGTCCTCCCCGTCGGCGAGCGCGTCCTGGAGCCGGCGGCGCGGACCGGGGTTGCGCAGCAACGTGTACATGCCGTTGCCGATCAGGTTGACGGCGGTCTCGAACCCCGCGAAGAGCAGGATGAACGCCATCGCGGCGGCCTCGTTCTCGGTGAGGTGCTCGCCGTGGTCACTGGCCCTGATCAGACCGGAGATCAGGTCGTCCCCGAGGTCCGCGCGCTTGCGGTGGATCAGCTCCAGCAGATAGGCGCGCATTTTCTTCACCGACCGGGCGACCCCGCCGCGCGGGCCGCCGCCGTGCCGGATCATCATCCCGGCCCAGTCCCGGAAGTCGTCCTGGTCCTCGGCGGGGACCCCGAGCAGGTCGCAGATCGCATAGATGGGCAGCGGGAAGGCGAACTCATGGATGAGATCGGCCTCTCCCTTGGCGGCGAAACCGTCGATGAGCCGGTCGGTCAGCTCCTGCACCCGCGGCGCGAACTCTGCGACGCGGCGCGGGGTGAAGGCCTTGGAGACCAGCCGGCGCAGCCGGGTGTGGTCCGGCGGGTCGATGTTGAGCAGGTGCGTCATCAGGTCCGCGCTGCGCTCGCCGGGGATGCCCACCTTCCCCTTCGCATGGGCCCGTTCGGAGTGGTGGACCGGGTTCTTGCTGAGCCGCCCGTCGGCCAGCGCCTGCCGCGCGTCGGCGTACCGGGTCACCAGCCAGGCGTCCACACCGCTGGGGAGCGTGGTGCGGTGCACCGGCGAGTGCTCGCGCAGCCAGGCGTACGCGGGGTAGGGATCGGTGGCGAACTGCCAGCTGAACAGCTCGGGGGGCTCAGGGGTCACGCTGTCATGCACCCCATGACGTTAGCCGCTCACGGCTGAGCCGGTCGGCCAGCCGGGTCGTCTCCGGCAGGCGGTAGGAGGGGGAGAGGGCGAGGACATGGCGGCACGCGGTGTCCAGGTCGATGCGGTGGCCGGTCGACACGTACACCGGCTTGACCCCGCTCCGCGTGCGCAGCGCCCGGCCCACGGTCTCGCCCTCGTCGACCAGCGGCGCCGACGCCCCGCGCTCCTCGCCGAGCGCCTGCGGGTCGTACGTGCCCGCGAACGGGGTCTTCGCCACGCCCGCGGTCGGCAGCCCGGTGACCACCCCCAGGTGGCAGGCCAGACCGAAACGGCGCGGGTGCGCCAGCCCCTGGCCGTCGCAGAGCAGCAGGTCCGGCGTGACCGTCAGACCGCGCAGCGCCTCGATCAGCACGGGGAGCTCCCGGAAGGCGAAGAGCCCGGGGACGTACGGGAAACCGGCCCTCGCCGTCGCCGTGGCCCGGTCCACCGGGGCGAGCGTGGCCGCGTCGAGCACGACGACGGCGGCGGCCACGATGTCCTCCGCGGCACCGTGACCCCCGCCGTACGCGACGTCCAGCCCCGCCACGTACCGCGGCCGCTGCGGGCCGGGCCCGCGGTGGTCGGCCAGCGGCCGGAGCCGGTCCTGCAGGGCCAGGGCCCCGGCCTCGTCGCGCGGCCATGCGTGGGGGACGTCGATGCGCATGGCCGCGAGACTACGGTTTGCTGCCGCCCTCGGGCTTCCCGTTGCGGTCCGGCCCGGGAGAGCGATTCCGGCTGCCGGCATGGGCCCTGGGAGCGGACACGCCCTCCGGCGGGGACGAGACCCCGTGGGAGCCCCAGTTGCCGAAGCCCTTCAGGGAGTGCGGAAGGTGACGAATGCCGTCCTGTGGCCACTCGTCGTAGTCACGCCACTCGGTCAGGGGGTGCCGCTCCCCGTCCTGGTGACCGGGGCCGTGGTCGGCCGGGGTCTCGCGGCCGTACTCCTGCCGCGTGTGCCACGCCCCACCCCGGGGCTGGGGCCGCTGCTCGGGCGGCGGCTCCTTGGACCGGGCGTACAGGCCGATCGACACGGCGCCGATCAGCAACCCGACGAGGAAGATGCCCACGACCAGCGGGGCGATGCCGACGAGGTAGTCGTGCGGCACGGCCAGCTGGATCTGCTCAAGTGCTCGCATGTCACCCATTTACCCCATTCGCCCCAAGTCATCCCTCCCACCCGCCCGAGTGCCCTGTGAAGTCAGTTACCCCGGCGCGCGCGTGGTGTGGGCCGGGTCCGGGGCCTCCGGGGCTGCACGTCCTGGACTGGCATATTTACGCGCCTTTCCAGCACCTGCTCATCCCATCCCCGCCCGCACAGTGCGCACAAATGCCGCACCGTCCAGAACATCCACCCTCCCCCAGCCTCCGGCCGGGGGTGCCCCCACCTCCCCCGCCCCCTCCGTCTCGTCATGCGCCTGATCCCCGGAGGGAGGTGTTGGCGGTGACGGCTGGGCCCTTGGACGGCGCTGCGCCAACGAATGGCCCGGGCACGGTGCCGTCTACCCCCCACCGGGGATCAGGCGCGAGAGCTCACCGGAGGGGGCGGGGTCGTAGGGTGGGCGTTCTGGACTGTGGAGCATATTTGGGTGCACGACCCGGGGTGATCCGTGGAGAGCACCGGAGGCACCGAAATGTGCTGTCCAGAATGGCCAGCCCGGAGGCCCCGAACCCGGCACCCCCACCACGCGCGCCGGGGCGCCCTGACCTCGCCGGGCACCCGGGAGGGCGGGCGGGGAAAAAACCCAGCCACAACGCGGGTCAGCGAGACCTCTCGGCCTCAAGAATCGCATCCCGGTAGCGCCGCGCAGCGGCCCGCAGCGCCGACTCCGGGTCGATTCCCGCCGCCTGCGCCGCCAGCGCCAACGCCAGCAACCGCTCCCCCGTGTCCGCCGCGTCCGCGCCCGGCACCGGGACCGCGAGGCCCGCCCGGTCCGCGCGGGCGCCCAGCTTCGCCGCCAGCGCCAGCGCGGGCTGGCCGAGCGGAACGCCCTCCGTGACCGACGTGCGCTGCTTCTCCTGCTCCTTCATCCGCAGCCAGTGCGCCTGGACCTCCGCGGGCGTCTCGGCCGTCTCGTCGCCGAAGACGTGCGGATGGCGGTGGACGAGCTTGTCGACGATCGTCGCGGCGACGTCGTCGATGGAGAACGGCTCCTCGGGGTCGTCCTGCGCGATCCGCGCGTGGAAGACCACCTGGAGCAGTACGTCGCCGAGCTCCTCGCGCAGCGCGTCCCGGTCGCCCTCCTCGGCCGCCTCGACGAGCTCGTAGATCTCCTCGATGCCGTACTTCACCAGCTCCTGGCTGGTCTGCACGCTGCTCCACGGGCACTCACGGCGGATCCGGTCCATCACCTGGACCAGGTCGAGCAGCCGGGCGCCCGGCAGGTCGTAGGAACCGGGCAGCAGCTCCAGGTCGGGCATGCTCACCCGGCCCGAGCCGCCGAGCCGTGCCAGCTCGTCGGTGACGGCCGCGTCGCCCTCGCCGCCGGTGAGGTAGACCACGGTGCGGCCGCCCGCGGTGAGGTCGACCAGGTCACGGCCGGTGGGCGCGGCGTGCTCCACTGCGACGCCGGCCTCGTGCAGGTAGGGCAGCTGCGGGTGCCCGGGGTCGGGGCAGACGACCCGGTCGGCACCGCGCAGCAGCTCCCACGCGGGCCAGGACAGCAGGCCGGGGGCGACGCGGTGGGTGGTGGTCAGCAGTACCAGGCGGCCCGGGCGGGCGGAGTCATCCAAGTGGTCCACCCGACGAAACTACCTCGCCCGGGTGGCGCCTAGGCACCGGCCTTGGTGGCGCTCACCTCGGTCAGCCACGGGTCCTTGTTGGTGTCGAGGGTGAGCTTCTGCGCGTTCCACTTGCCGTAGCGCGGGTTCACGTCGATGTCGAGACGGTCGGCGGTGCGGCGCAGGACCGTGAGCAGGGCGGCCTGGCCGTCCGGGGTCTGCACGTCCGCGCCGTAGTGGGCGGCGACCTTCTGCATGAGCAGGTCGGTGCGGATGCTCTCGTCGATGTCGGCGGGGATCATCGCGTACGTCTGGAGGACCTGCGCCTCGAGCTGCTGCTTGCCGCCGGACTGCATCTCGGCGGCGCGGCGGGCCTGCTGCACCTCGCGCGGGGTGACGGAGACACCGGCGTCCTTGGCGGCGCGCTCGATGACCCGGGCCTGGACGAGGCTGTGCACGGTGTTGCGCTGGAGGTCGCTGCTGGCCTCGATGAGCTGGTCGGCCTGCGGCGACTTCTCCTGGGCGGCGCGCACCGCCGCGACCCTCGCCTGCACCGTGGTCACGGTGATCTGCCGACCGCCGACGACGGCCGCGGCACCGGCGTGCGGTGTTCCGCAGGAGGTCAGGAGTGGCGCGGCGAAGAGCACGGCGGCGGTGGCGAGGGCGGAGAGCGCAGTCCTGCGGCGGAGCATTTTGCCTCCCGGCAAGGGATCGGGCGACGGTGCACGATCTGGCAGATGCAGTGATCGAGGATATTGAGCGGGGACCCGCAATATCCAGCACTCTGCACAAACGATGCCGGGGCCGGTCAGGTGTCGCAGGCGACTCCGTCGCCGTCCCGGTCCAGATCGCGCGAGTAGCCGGGGTCGCCCTTGTGGAGCGGGGCGGCGCCCGCCTTCCGGGCGGCGGCGCAGTTCGGGTACGAGGTGGCGCCGGAGCCGGGCTTGTCGTCGCCGCCCTTGCCGCCGCCCTTGCCGTCGCCCTGGTCGTCCTTGCCGGAGGGCGCCGCGCCGGGCACGTCCGGCCTGCCGGAGCCGGGCAGCCGCTCGTCCGGGCAGGTGCGCAGGACCTCGGTCATGGCGTCCTTCTCGGCCGCGGTGACCCACAGGCCGTACTTCTTCTTCACCGCCACCTGGCGGGCGACGTAAGGGCAGCGGAACGCCTTGTTGGGCGGCAGCCAGGTCGCGGCGTCACCGTCGCCCTTGCCGCGGTTGGCGGGGCCGTCGACGGCGAGGAGGTTGAGCGGGTCGTTGGCGACCTGTATCCGCTTGTCGCGGTCCCAGTACTTGGCGCCCTTCTGCCACGCGTCGCTGAGCGCCACGACATGGTCGATGTCGATGGTGCTGCGGCCGCGGGTGAAGCTGATCCCCTTGCCGGTGTACGGGTCGTCGAGCTTGCCGGAGGTGACGATGCAGTCGCCGCCGTCGTCGGACCGGAAGGACTCGCCGGTCAGGTCGCGCTGCAGTATGTCGTCGCGCGTGTCGCAGCCGTTGTGGTCGGTGTCCACCCAGGAACTGCCGAACTGGTCGCGTGCGTAACCGGTCTTGGGCGCGCGGCCCTTGACCGTGAGGTCGCCGACCGCCTTGAGCGCCGAGCCCGCCGGCGCCGCCGCGTCGCTGCCCTGTCCTCCGAGGCCCTCGCCCGTGCAGCCCGCGACGCCGAGGAGCACCGCGAGCAGCGCCGCTGCCGTTCCTGTCCGTGAACCCGCCCTGGTAGTGACCACCTTGGCACTGTAGGGGGTGGGGGCGGCGACCGGCAGGGGGCCTTCCGGTCGCGCGCGTGCGCCGGGCCGCCGCCCCCGCCCGTCAGCCGGTGACGGCGACCGGGGCGTCCCAGTCGTCGCGGTCCACGGTGAGGGTCCAACCGCCGCGGGTCTCCTTGCTGTTGACCATGTACTGGTGGCCGCGGCGGTGCCCGGTCCACAGGGCTGTGGAGAACGGCCAGTCGGCGGTGGTCGTCTTGTTCTGGTCCCACAGCGCGTACCAGAGCGCGTCGGGCAGGTCGGTACGGTCCTTGGCCTGGGCGACGGCGGCGGCGCTGCTGCTCTTGAAGCCGTAGAAGCCGGCCCAGTAGTTCTTGGCGTGGACGGCCTTGTCCCAGGCACGGATGTACGTGAGGACCGCGGTGGTGCACGCGGTGTTGGTGGTGTCGTACGACTCCATGTCCAGGTACAGCGTGCTGCCGGCCTTCATCCCGAGCGCCGACGCCTTGGCCACCGCGTCCGCGCCGTCCGTGGCGCCGAGCGAGGCGGCCGTACCGGCGGTCAGCTTCTCCGGGTTGCGGCTCGTCTGGCACGGCGGCTGCGCGCCGACGTAGAGCGGGATCAGTTTCCAGCCGGACGCGCTCACGGTCTTCACCCACGACGCGGTCAGGTTCGGCTGGGCGCAACCGCGGTTCTTGCCGCCCACGTAGACGGCGGCCGCGCCGTAGAAGTTCGTGGCCTTCCACGCCTTCATCGCCGACGCCGACGGCGCGGTGCAGGTGTCGAACGCCCGGCCGGTGTACACCTTCGGCGCGGGACGGGACACGGTGGTCGCCATCGAGGCCTCGGCCGCGATCCCGGCACCCGCCAGCACGGCGACCCCCGCGACCGCCCAGGCGATGTAGCGACGCTTCTTCGACATCCGGTGACCGGACATCCCCACCCCATTCATTGACGTGCGCGGCACCACATGTGCCGCCGAAGCCGTTGAGAGCCCCCGCGGGCCGCGCGCTGCGACCGCCGTGACGCGGGTGCGCGGGCCTCCGCGTGCGGGGCGCCTGGCACCCTATCCGCCCGCTCATCCAAGATCGGGCAAGTGTGCGCCACGTCCGTCACAAGAATCCCCCAAGCGACGGCGCCGGGCGGCCCGCTCGCTCCCATGCGACGAACGTGTTGGTGCGGGCGTGCACGAACTCCTTGACGGGGTCGCCGAAGTAGCTCCACGGGACGCTGCCGACGCAGCCGCCGATCGCCGTGAACTGCTCGACCGCCTCCGCGTGGCGCTTCGTCCGGAACAGCGCGTCGGCCAAGAGGTGCCGGGCGGTCGGCAGCCGGTGGTGACCCGCGGGGACCTGGGCCACCGCGTCGAGGGTGGCGTCCACGGCGGCGGCCACGAACGGCTCGCGGTAGACCGCGGACTCCGGTTCCTGGTGGTCGTGCTCGAAGATCGCGTACAGCCGCAGGGCGGGCAGCAGACTGCCCCGGGGCGCCGAGGCGGCCGCCCGCTCCGCGAAGCCGAACATCAGCTCCTTCGAACCGCGCCACTTCGCGCACCAGTACTGCAGGGCGGCGACGTGGGCGCCGAAGTGGTGCGGATCGCGCAGGACGATCTGCGTCCACAGCAACCGGAAGTCCTCGTGCGACCAGCCCTGGCCATAGGCGATGGCGATCTGGGCGACCCACGGAGTCGGGTCCTCCGGCGCCGCCAGCCGCGCCGCCTCGCGGCAGGCCGTCAGTGCCTCCGCCAGGAACCGGTGGAAGCCCTGGAACTGCTCGCTGGTCGTGTACGCGGCCCGCTTCGCCCCGCGCGCCCTGCCGGCCAGGGCGACCAGGCGGTCGGCGTGCACGAGCGCGGCGTCCGGGTCGCCCGGGCGCTCGGCGCGCCAGGCGCGCAGCCACGCGTCGTCCTCCGCGGCCGCCTCCACGATGTGCCCCAGCCGGTACCAGCGCAGGTCCCAGTCGCGCCCCGCGTCCGCAAGGTACGCGGCGGCCCGGCGCCAGTCCCCCGCCCGTGCGGCCGCCACCACGGCGTCCGCCTCCGGATCGGGCCCGGCCCGCCCCGTGTCCAGCTTCGACGCGGGCACCAGCCCGTACTTCGCCGGATCGATGGTCAAAGGCGCCTTGGCCTTCGCCTCCGCCCGCTTGGCACGTGCCTTCATCGCGTTGCGGGGAACGGTGACGGCGGCGTAGACGAGTGCGCCGGCACCGGCCGTCGCCACAAAGGGATTCATGAGTACTCCGTGAACACTTCGAAGGGGGCGGGGGCCTCGATCATGGCGTCCGGCGTCCCGGATCCCGGCCGCGGCCGGCGTCGCGGGACGGCCGTCAGCTGCCGAGCTTGTCGATGTCGACGACGTCCTTGGCGGCGGGCGCCTTGATGTCGACCGGCTTGTCGAAGTCGGTGAAGTGCAGGGTGCCGGGCTCCTTGCCGCCCTTGGTCACGACCTTGAGCATGTAGGGCTTGCCCTGGGTGGCGATGTAGGCGGTGATCGTCTCGGCACCGTCCTTGCCGGTGATCGGCAGGGCGGGGGTGCCGTCGACGGTGGCGGGCTCGCCCTTGGTGCCGCCGTCGTCGCCGCTCTCCTCCTTGTCGAGTTGGGCGAGGAACTCCTTCAGGTCGCACGCCTGCAGGAACTCCTTGGAGTCGGGACCGGAGGCGTTCGTCTTCATCCACCGCTTGCCGATGACGTCCTGGGCGGCCTTGCCGTCGGCCCCCTGGGACGACCAGAAGCCGTCGTCGCCCTTCATGTAGAGGGAGGGGCCGGACTTCACCATGCGGACGTTGCCGCCCTCCATGGTGAGGTTGCCCTGGCAGTCGCCGGTGTCGCTCATGGTCATGTGGTACTTCATCGGCTCTCCGTCGGTGATGCCGTCGAGGTCGACGGTCATCGTGGAGGCCGACTTCATGGCGGCCAGGGACTTGGTCCCGATCGCGGAGGCGGGCTGGTCGGCCAGGGCGGTCGACGCGGGCTCGGCCTTGCCGGTGCCGAGGGGGCCGCAGGCGGCGAGGGTGAGGGCGGCGGCGGAGCAGCCGACCGCGGTGAGGGCAGCGCGGAGCGTGGTCATGTGGGTCTCCCCTGAGTGAGTCGCGCGGGCGTGCTCGGCCCGTCTTCTTCCGGTCGCCGCGGCCGCCGGTGGTGAAGGAGGCGGCCTTGGCCGTGAGGGACGGAGCGCCCCTGCCCGCTCCGGACAGCGGAGTGCGCGGTGACGGAGCTCCGTGAACCGATGGGTCAATCACAGCATGTCCTGTGAACCGAGTCAACACGAATTCTCGGTTCACATGGATTCACGATGTGAAGGGGCGCAACGCGCGTTCACCGGTATGCTCGGGCCACAGCAGAGGCCCATGTGGGAGGGGAGCGAGCCAGGTGCCGGAGAACGCAGCAGAAGTGACCGCCGCCGGTATCGCGCGGCTGGCCGGTGTGGGACGCGCGGCCGTGAGCAACTGGCGCCGCCGGCACGCCGACTTCCCCAAGCCGGTGGGCGGCACCGACACCAGCCCGGCCTTCGCCCTCGCCGAGGTCGAACAGTGGCTGCGCGGCCAGGGCAAACTGGCCGAGGTCCCGCTGCGTGAACGCGTCTGGCAACGCGCCGAGGCCCACCCCGCGGGCACCGCGACCGCCCTGCGGCAGGCCGGTGCCGTCCTGCTGCTCGTCCGTGAACACCCCGGCGAACGGGGGCACGCGGACGCGGACGCGCTCACCCGCGCGGCGGGTGAACTGCTGGAGCGCCGCTTCGGCGGCCGCTTCCCGCTCGGCACCCCCGTGGACCCGGTCCTGCTGCGCGGCGCCGCCGACCTCGCCGGCGAACTGGGCCCGCGCCAGGCCTACGAGTTCCTGCTCGGCCGCCACCTGGACGCCAACCCGCGGCAGTACACGCTGACCCCGGCCGCCCCCGCCGAGCTGATGGCGGCGCTCGCCGGGCCCGCCCGCAGCGTGCTGGACCCGGCCTGCGGCACCGGCACCCTGCTGCGCGCCGTGGAGGCACCCCACGCGCTGCACGGGCAGGAGGCCGATCCCGACCTCGCCGCCCTCGCCGCGCTCCGGCTGGCCCTGCACGCCGACACCGCCGCCGAGGTACGGGTGGCCGCCGGGGACAGCCTCCGCGAGGACGCCTTCCCGGACCTGGCCGCCGACGCCGTGCTGTGCCACCCACCCTTCAACGAGCGCAACTGGGGCCACGAGGACCTGGCCTACGACCCCCGCTGGGAGTACGGCTTCCCGGCCCGCACCGAGTCCGAACTCGCCTGGGTGCAGCACTGCCTGGCCCGGGTCCGCGACGGCGGCACCGTGGTGGTGCTGATGCCGCCGGCCGCCGCGTCCCGCCGCTCCGGCCGCCGGGTCCGCGCCGACCTGCTGCGGCGCGGCACCCTGCGCGCCGTGATCGCGCTGCCGGCCGGCGCCGCGCCCCCGTACGGCATCCCGCTGCATCTGTGGGTGCTGCGCAGGCCGGAGGGCGGCGCTCCGCCGTCGCCGCACCTGCTGCTGGTCGACGCCGCGCAGGCACAGGGCGGCGCCGGGGCGGGCGGCGAGAAGCTGCCCTGGCAGTCGGTGCGCGCCACCGTGCTGGACGCGTGGACCGCCTTCGACCGGCACGGCGCGGCCGGCCCGGACGCCGACCGGCCCGGTGTCAGCCGCGTCCTGCCCGTCATCGACCTGCTCGACGACGACGTGGACCTGGCCCCCGCGCGTCATCTCCCGCCCCCGGCGGCCGGCGGCGGCCCCTCCGAACTCACCGACGTGCGGGACCGGCTGGCCGACACCCTGCGCCGCACCTGCGAACTCGCCCCCGGGCCCGCCCGGTCCGCCCCGCCCGCCCGGTGGCCGCTGACCACCGTCGGCGAACTGGCCCGGGCCGGCGCCCTGGTGCTGCGTGCGGGCGGCCAGGGCAGCGCCCGCCCCGGCGGGGGCCCGGCCGTGCTCACCGAGCACGACGTCCTGGCCGGCACCGGGCCCACCGGCGCCCTGCCCGAGGGCCCGCAGGAGGACGAGCCGGTGCTCGTCGAGGAGGGCGACGTGGTCGTCCCGGTGCTGGGCCGCGGCGCGGCCGCGCGGGTCGTCGACGCCGCCACCGCGGGGGCCGCGCTCGGCCGCAACCTGCACCTGCTGCGTCCCGATCCCGCCTCGCTGGACCCGTGGTTCCTCGCCGGCTTCCTGCGCGGTACCGCCAACAACCGCCAGGCCAGCAGTTACGCGTCCACCGCCACCCGGCTCGACGTGCGCCGGCTGCAGATCCCCCGGCTGCCGCCGGCCGACCAACGGCGCTACGGGGAGCGGTTCCGGACGCTCGCCGTCTTCGAGGAGACGCTGCGCCTGGCCGGGCAGTTGGGCGAGCAACTGGTGCAGGGTCTGTACGACGGCTTGACGGACGGCACCGTGCGGCCCGAATAGTTACGGGATCGGGTGAACGCCTGTCGGCCCCTGCCGATACGCTCGCGATGCCACCCGCAGCTGTCCCGTACGCATGTCCAGGAGTCCAGGAGCAGTGATGAACGGCCCCGGCCCGGTCCCGCCGCCCCCGTCCGCGCAGTCCGGGGGCTCCGCAGTGGCGCTGCGTGCCATCTTCCTCGTGCTGACGGCGCTCAGCTGCGGTTTCCTGTCCTGCCTGCCGTTGCTGCACCTCGCGGTGCAGCGCCGCAGGGCGCTGGACTGGGTGCTGTTCTGGGCGGGTACGGCGGTGACCATCGCGGCGTTCGCCACCATCGGCACGCTGCCGGAGTCGAGCCGCTGGACGGACGCGGCGCTGATCACCGTCATATGCATGGTCCCGCTGGTCGGCGTCCACTACCTCGTGGCCGACATGGCCCTGCACCGCAAGCAGGCGCCGACCGGGTACCCGCCGTACGCGGCGACGGTCCCCTACCCCCCGCAGCAGTCCCAGCAGCCGGGGCCCGCCTACAACCCCTACGGCGCCGTCCCGACGCCCCCGCCGGCCCTCCCCCGGCCCGCGTCCCCGTCGCAACCGCCGGCCGCCCCGCCGCACCCCCCGCGCCTCAACCAGGTGCGCGCCGAGCTGGACGAACTCAGTGACCTGCTGCGCAAGCAGGAGGAGCAGTAGTGAACGGACGGATCGTCGCCGGCCGTTACGAGCTGGCCACGGTCCTCGGCCAGGGCGGCATGGGCCAGGTGTGGACCGCGTACGACCGCCGGCTGGACCGGCGGGTGGCGGTGAAGCTGCTCCGCCCCGACAAGGTCGCGGGCGCGGCGGACGCCGAGGAGCTGCGCCGCCGGTTCCTGCGCGAATGCAGGGTCACCGCCCAGGTCGACCACCCCGGTCTGGTCACCGTCCACGACGCCGGCAGCGACACCGACGAGCTCTACTTCGTCATGCAGTACGTGGAGGGCGCCGACCTCGCCGACCACCTCGCCGAGCACGACCCGTACCCCTGGCCGTGGGCGGTCGCGGTCGCCGCGCAGTTGTGCGCGGTGCTCTCCGCCGTGCACGCGGTGCCGATCGTCCACCGCGACCTCAAGCCGCGCAATGTGATGGTGCGCCCGGACGGCTCGGTCGTCGTCCTGGACCTGGGCGTGGCCTCCGTGCTGGACACCGACACGACGCGCCTCACCCACACCGGCACGCCCATCGGCACCCCCGCCTACATGGCCCCGGAACAGGCCATGAGCGGCGCGGTGGGACCGCGGACGGACCTGTACGCGCTCGGGGTGCTGCTGCACGAACTCCTCAGCGGCACCGTGCCCTTCGCCGGATCCACCGCTCTCGGCGTGCTCCACCGCCATCTGTACGAGCAGCCGGTCCCGCTGCGCCAGGTGCGCCCGGAGGTACCCGAGCCGCTGGAGGCGCTGGTGCTGCGGCTGCTGGCCAAGGACCCCCAGCACCGGCCGGCGGACGCGCAGGAGACCTACCGTCAGCTGGCACCGCTGCTGCCGGTGCCCGGCACCGTCCACCACGCCCCCGGCCCGATGGACCCCACCCGCCCCTTCCTGCGCCCGCACGCCCCCTGGCCGGACCGGCCGGCCGCACCGCCGCAGCCGTCCGCGGTGCCGCCCGCGCCCACCGCGGCACCGGCCGCGGGGGCGCGCGGCATCGCCGAGGCGGTGGACGAGGTCAAACGGCTGCTGGACGCGGGCCGCATCACCCAGGCCGTCGACATCCTGGGCGGTGTGCTGCCCGCCGCGGCCGAGAAGCACGGCGAGCACTCCCCCGTCGTGCGCATGCTGCGCAAGCAGTACGCGGCCACGCTGATGGAGGACGGCCAGTACCGTCGCGCGCTGCCGGAGCTGCGCCGCCTGGCGGACGAACTCGCCGCGGAATCGGGGCCCTCGGGGCGGCAGTCGCTGCAGTACCGCTACGAGGCCGCGCAGTGCCTGGAACAGCTCGGCGAGGCCGCGGCGGCCCTGGCCGAGTACCGCGCGCTGCTGCCGTCCTTCGAGCAGTACCGCGCGACCGACCCGGAACTGCCGCTGGAGGTGCGGCGGCGCATCGGCCACCTGCTGCTGTCGGCGGGCGACCGGATCGGGGCGCACGACGTGCTGTCACGGCTGCTGTACGACTCCGACCGCGTGCACGGCCCGCACCACCCGCTCTCGGTGGAACTGCGGCGGACCCTGGCGTGGCTCGGTCAGATGGGCCGCTAGTCCGGGGACTGGGCCCGGGCCCGGGAAGCCGTCACGAAGGACCCTTGCCGGGACCCTGGGCTTCCCCGCCCGCAGCGGGCGGGGAAGCCCGGGGGATCACCGACGTGCGCCGCTTCGCGCCGCGCGGTTCGCGAGCTTGATGCGCAGTGCCTCACGCCGGGCCATGCGGTAGACGGCGCGGCCCTCGGGACCGAGCAGTCCGGCCACCCGGGCGATCTCGCTCCACGCCCACGACCGGGTGCCGCCGACGCAGGCGAGGGCGGCCAGCAGACTCAGCGCCGCGGCCTTCTCGCCCCGGCGGGCGCGGATCTCCGCCATGCCGATCACGACGTCCGCCGGCTGGCGGCGACGGAGGATCTCCGCGCCGACCCGCAGCGCGTCCTCGTCGCGGCCGGCCTTGAAGTGCTCCACGAAGTCCTCGGTCAGGAAGCGGACCTGCTGCACGAGCGCCGCGGCGAACGGGCTCTCCTCCTCCGTACCGTCCTCGGAGTCCCCGGCTTCCTCGGCGACGGTGCCCACGCCCGCCGTGCCCACGGTCGATCCGCCCATCTGCAGACCGAGCGCGGTCGTCATGCGGGTGGTGAAGGCCGGGATGTCGAAGAGTTCCTCGACCTCCTGGTACCCCGCCTCGGACACCTCGTCCGACAGCACCTCGCGCAGGGCCTCGAGTGCCGCCTCGGGCGTGTACTCGGCGAACGAGCGGTAGCCGGGGACGCCCTGCAGGACCTCCCTGGACCCGACCCGGTCGAAGGTGGCCACGCGGAGCCTGTGCTGCACGGCCTCCACGACCGACAGCGGCATCGGGTCGTCGACGCTCGACAGGAAGAAGACGTCGGACGCGGCCAGTTCCTCGCGGACGCGGTCCCGGGAGAGGGCTCCCATCCACTCCACGCGATCCGACAGCAGCGACTTCTCGCCCACCCGCGGGGTCTTCCAGCCGATCCAGGAGAAGCGCCACGGCAGTCCGAGGCTGTGCGCCTTCTCCGCCACGCGCGAGAACAGGTCGACGCCCTTGCGGTCCTGGACCGTTCCGACCATGACGATGCGGGGGCTGGCGCTCGGCGTGCGGCTGGCGATCTTGCGGTGGCTGTCCCGGGGCACCGTGTTGTACACGACGATCGGGTCCACGACGCCCAGCTGCCGGAACATGTCGGCCTGGGCCTTGGACACGCACAGGACCTTGAGCTTGGGCAGGATGTTCAGCATTTCCTGGTGGCGCTCCGGGACGCGGTTGGCCTCCCAGTTGAAGACGTATTCCGTCTCGTGCGCGTAGAGCGCGACATTGCGGCCGGAGTCGATCAGGGCCTGCACGGTCGCGTTGCCGATCGGGGAACGCCAGAAGAGGGCGAGGCTGTTCACCATGATGACCTCGGCTCCGCCCAGGGCGGCGGCCAGGTCGTCGGGGCGCGTGAAGGCGGCGATGTCGAAGTAGCGCACATCGACCGGGCTCTCGGCCAGGAGCGACTGGGTGTACGTGAGGACCGGCACCGCGACGCCGGTGACGTACGAGAAGCCCGCACCCAGCACGGCCAGCGACTTCGGGCGGTCGGCCCGCTTCTGGACGGCGAGGAACGCCCGCTCGGCGAGCGTCAGTTGCGCCGCTCCGCCGGACTCGCCGCGCGACGCCTCCTCGGCACCGGATGCCACGGTGGACACGGGCGCGGGGAGCTCCGCGTTCTCCACCACGCGCAGGATCTGCTCGGCGACGTCCTCACTGAAGGTGAGGTAGTGCTCGATGGGCTCCCCGTGCGTGTTCGCCAGGAACTTCCCGGTGCTCTTGAGCCGGCTGACGACGTCGGTGAGCTCACCGGCGGAGCCCACGCTGCGCAGGAGCGGGTGGTGAATGGTCGGGAAGACGATGTTGAGCGGGAGCGGGTTCACCAGGACAAGGGGCACTCCCGCCCGGAGCGTCTGCAGGTAGGTGGTGGAGAAGTAGGTGACCGCCAGGTCGTAGGACTGCAGCGCCGCCGCGTCCAGGAGGGCTTCCGCGCTCTGCACCGTGACGTCGGGCAGCGTCTCGAGCCACTTGAGGTGCTGCGGCAGCGAGGAGGGGTGCGGCTTGACGTCGACGTCGCCGTAGGCCGTCAGGGCCTCGCAGATCTCCTTCAGGTGCAGGCGGTGCTCCCGCACGGAGAGCTTGCGCTGGTCGCCCAGCGGCTGGTCGAGCACGATGAAGCGGAGACGGGAATCGTCCGACGTCGGAGGCCGGTGGATGCCGGAACGCGCGGCCTGCAGCAGGGCGGCGTCGTCGCTGTGCCCCAGCGCGCCGGTGATGTGGACCTGCGTCGAGACCTGGGACGAGCGGAAGTTGATGTGGTTGTACGTCGCCGGACCCCACACGCAGATGGCGGCCGGGGCGGACGAGCCGTAGTACCAGTTCTGGTCGCGCTGACCGGCCCGCTGCTCCTTGTAGTGGAAGTCCAGGTGTCCGTCCTGGACCAGGACCACGGGGAGCCGGGGGTTGAGCGCCTGGGTGACCCGCTTGCCGCGCTGCGACTGGTCGTTGAAGAGAACGACCCGGTCGACTCCCTTTTCCTCCACGAAAGCGACGACCCGGAGGCTCAATTCCTCGTAGAACGCGCCGTCGTCGAGGGCCTCGCCCTCGTTGAAGAGATTCCGGGCGGGTATGCCGCCGAGACGGACCGCGGCCTCGTCCCGGATCCAGCGGGCTACGTTCCCCTCAAGATCAGCGGTGATCACGGAGAAGGTGTGTTCTCCGGCTCCCTCCGCTTGCATGATCTTGCCGGCCAGGTCGACCCCGTTCCGGTTCTCGACAAATATCGCTATATGCATTTTATTCCCTTGGCGCGACAGAACCGGGTTGCGGGCCCGGCCATCACGCGCCCCTCCGGCCGACAGGCGGACAAATCGAACAGCCAAGTGCCTCGACGCACCGACTGAATAATGAAGGATCCCATAGCGACGCGTCGAGTGGATGGCACCAGAGTTCACCCGTTCCTGGCGCCGACTTCCCCTGGCGTTCACTTGCGCACGGCGAACCCCGCGAGGAGAAGGCCGCAATCCGCGAACCCCTCGTTAACCTTGCGGCAACCCTTTCGCCATGATTCACGAAGCGGCAGGCGACTATACTGACAGGTCTTGCCACCCGCCCCGAGGCAGCCGGCCGGTCGACCGTGCACACCAGCGGTATGCGCGGGCACGCGCGGGCTTAAAGGAAACCTTCGAGATGACCCAGATATTCTTCGCGGCGACGCAGTACGCCGCCGCGACCATAACCGCCGCCGTGAAGGCCGGTCTTTTCGGTCCCCGGGAGGGGCGGCGGCGGGTGCTGGTGATCAGCAACACCTCGGCGATTCCCGAACTGACCACCCCGCTGGACCGAATGCCCGGGTTCGAGAAACTGCGGCCCGAGTTCGACGCGGTGCACTCGTGGAACGAGATGATCGCCCCGCACCACCCGGCCGGCTGGTCCCCTCTCCCCGAGGAGATCCCCGTGTGGCAGCGGGCGTTGCGGCTGGCCTGGGACCTGGGCGACGGGCCGGTGGAGATCGCCTGCGAGTCCATCCAGGCCAACCCGTCCCGGGCGATCGCGGACATCTTCGCCGACAGCCCGATCCATGTGTACGCCGACGGCCTGATGAGCTACGGCCCCACGCGCAACCGGATGCCCGCCGACCTGCACGGCCGCTTCCAGCGCCTCCTCCACCTCGACCTCGTCCCCGGACTGCGGCCCATGCTGCTGTCCGAGTACGGCGTGGACCCGGTCGTCATCCCCGGCGACACCTTCCAGGAGGTCCTCGAGGACATCGGCGGGCACGGGGTGTCCCTGCTGGAGGAGCTCCTCCCGGCGGACGACCGGCCGACGGCGGTGCTGCTCGGCCAGTACCTCTCCGCCCTGGAGCTGATCACGGTGGCGGAGGAGGACGAGCTGCACGTGCGGATGCTGCGCGGCGCCGTGGCCGCCGGCCACCGGTACCTGCTGTTCAAGCCGCACCCCAGCGCGCCCGCCCAGTTCACGCAGTCCCTCGAGCAGGCGGCGGCGGAACTCGGGGTGAGGCTCACGATCCTCGACACCCCCCTGCTGGCCGAGACCGTCTACCAGCATGTCCGTCCGGAACTGGTCGTCGGCTGCTTCTCCACCGCGCTCATGACCGCCTCCGCCTTCTACGGCATCCCGGTCGCCCGGGTGGGCACCGGGGAACTGCTCGAGCGCCTGGCCCCCTACGAGAACAGCAACCGGGTGCCGCTGACGGTCATCGACGCCGTCCTGCCGGACCTGGAGGGGGACGCGGCCGCCGTCGGCACGCCGCTCGATCCGGACCCGGAGCAGGTCGCGAACGACCTGGCTCCCCTGGTGAGGGCCGTGGGCTACTGCATGCAGCCGAAGGCGTACGCCGCCCTCAAGGAAGAAGCGGCGGCCTGGCTCACCGCCCATCTCGCCGAGCACCCGCAGTACTTCAGCCAGAAGCGGCTGACGCGGCTCGACCTGCCCGGTGGGAACCCCTCCCGGGCGGCGACGCTGCGCCGCAACCCCACGGTCCGGCGCCTGGTGCGCGGCCTCCGGACAGCCCGGCGCTGATCGGCCGGGCCGCCGGCCGGCCGGCCGGGCCGGTCAGCCCAGCCAGCGGGACAGGTGCATCCGCGTCCACAGCATGCTGACGGCGAAGGAGAGCACGGCCGTTCCCCCCACCAGGAGGGTCATCAGGCCCAGGGCGCCGAGCCAGCCGGCGTCCGGCGTGACCAGGTGACGCGCCAGGATCTTCAGGAAGATCAGGTGCACCAGATAGGCGCCGAAGGCCGCGGTGCCGAGCTTGGAGAGCAGCGGCCGGAAGCGCTTGGGGACGGTGAGCCGGTTGAACGCCATGAGCAGCGTCCCGGCCAGGATCGGCATCATGAAGCCGTCGTACGGCGCCGGGTTGCGCACGAAGTGCTCGTACAGGACCACGGCGGCCCACGCGCACAGGCTCGCCCCCAGCCACAGCATGCGCCGGCCGCGCCCCGTGGTGGCGGAGGCGGGCAGTGCGAGCAGGAAGGCGCCGACGGCCGCGTAGGCGATCTGGTAGGGCAGGGGCACCCACGTGAACTCGGGAATGTCGATGTTCAGCACGCCCGCCGCGTCGTCCAGGAAGGCCGGCGTCAGGGCGAGGGTGAGGAACACGACCGCCAGACCCCAGGGCCGCTTCCCGTCCTTGACCAGGGACGTCATGGACAGCACGAGGATCACCGGGACGTAGGCGTACAGGTACCACAGGTGCAGGGTGGGGGCGACCGAGCCGAACAGCGACTCGTACGCCAGCCGCTTCGTCGAGTGGGGGTTGGTGTCCTGCACCCAGCCCCACAGCAGGTAGACGGCCGTCCACACGCCCATGGGCACCAGAATGCGGATCAGCCGGGTCCGCACCTGCGCCTCGCTGCGCGGCGGCGCCCCGGACAGCACCACCCACCCGGCCATGGCGAAGAACAACGGCACGGCGCAGCGGCTGAGCGCGTGGCCCACGAGCGCGACCCAGTAGACGGGAGCGCCTCCCGACGGATGGCGGCCGACGACGTTCAGGAACTGGCCCGCCGCATGGCAGACGATGACGCCGATCGAGCACAGGACGCGCAACAGATCGATGTCGTACCGGTGCTCACGTACCGGCTTGGCCGGGGGCGCCGCGGCGGAGGCGGTCTCTGTCGCGGTGAGGGGCCCGGTCGCGGTGGCGGGGGCGGTGATGGTCGGCTGCACGGAGATCGTGCTCACTCCCTGTCGGGCTTACCGGGTCCGGACGACGTCCGGCCCGGGCTCCGGATCACGTGTGTTCGGGGGCACGGCTCTCTCCCCGCGCGGGAGGGCGTCCCGGTTCCCGTGTACCCCGAATCGCCGACCGGACCGCCGATCGTTGGGGGGCAGGGCATGCCGCGTACACCGGCCGGGCCACTGCCCGGCGCTAGGTACCATAACCATCCTTCGTGGGGCAGGGAATGCCTGTGTGGCGGATGTGAGACAGGACACGCGCCCGGCGCGGAACCCGGACGGGGAGAACCCCGTCCGCCGCCCTCAGCTGCCGATCACCGCGGTCAGCAACTCCGCCGTCCACTCCAGCAGTTCGCGCCCGACGACCGGCTTGCCGCCGATCCGCGCCGTGCTCGGGCGCGGGACGAGGATCTGCTTGGTGCCGGCCTTGACGACCGTGCGCGGGTAGAGCCGGTTCAGCCGCAGTTCCTGGGACTCGCGCAGTTCGACCGGCGAGAAGCGGACGTTGGCGCCCTGCAGGGTGATGTCGGAGACGCCGACCTTGCGGGCCAGCAGTCGCAGCCCGGCCACCAGCAGCAGGTTCTCCACCGGCTCGGGGAGCTTGCCGTACCGGTCGGTGAGCTCCTCGCGGACGGCCTTGATGTCGTCCTCGGAGTTGACGGAGGCGATCGAGCGGTACGCCTGCAGGCGCAGCCGCTCGCCGGGCGCGTAGTCGTGCGGGACGTGCGCGTCGACCGGCAGCTCGATCTTGACCTCCAGCGGGGCCTCCTCGGCCTCGCCGCTGCCCTCCTCCAGCGCGGCCCGGTAGTCGGCCACGGCCTCGCCGACCATGCGGATGTACAGGTCGAAGCCGACACCGGCGATGTGGCCGGACTGCTCGCCGCCGAGCAGGTTGCCCGCGCCGCGGATCTCCAGGTCCTTCATGGCGACGTACATGCCGGCGCCCATCTCGGTGTGCTGCGCGATCGTGGCCAGCCGCTCGTGCGCGGTCTCGGTGAGCGGCTTCTCCGGCGGGTACAGGAAGTACGCGTAACCGCGCTCGCGGCTGCGGCCGACCCGGCCGCGCAGCTGATGCAGCTGGGACAGGCCGAAGGTGTCGCCGCGCTCCACGATCAGGGTGTTGGCGTTCGAGATGTCGATGCCGGACTCCACGATCGTCGTGGAGACCAGGACGTCGAACTTCTTCTCCCAGAAGTCGACGACGACCTGCTCCAGCTGCGACTCGCCCATCTGCCCGTGCGCGGTGGCGACCCGCGCCTCGGGGACCAGGTCGCGCAGCCGCGCCGCGGCCTTGTCGATGCTCTCCACCCGGTTGTGGATGTAGAAGGCCTGCCCCTCGCGCAGCAGCTCGCGCCGGATCGCGGCGGCGATCTGCCGGTCCTCGTACGGCCCGACGAAGGTCAGCACCGGGTGCCGCTCCTCCGGCGGGGTGGTGATCGTCGACATCTCGCGGATGCCGGTGACCGCCATCTCCAGGGTGCGCGGGATGGGGGTGGCGGACATGGTCAGCACGTCGACGTTGGCCCGCAGCTTCTTCAGCTGCTCCTTGTGCTCGACGCCGAACCGCTGCTCCTCGTCCACGATCACCAGGCCGAGGTCCTTGAACTTCGTCTCGGAGGAGAACAGGCGGTGGGTGCCGATGACCACGTCCACCGAGCCCTCGCGCAGCCCCTCCAGCACCGCCTTGGCCTCGCTGTCGCTCTGGAACCGGGACAGCGCCTTCACCACGACGGGGAACTGCGAGTAGCGCTCGGAGAAGGTCCCGAAGTGCTGCTGCACCAGCAGCGTGGTGGGCACCAGGACGGCGACCTGCTTGCCGTCCTGCACCGCCTTGAAGGCCGCCCGCACCGCGATCTCGGTCTTGCCGTAGCCGACGTCGCCGCAGATCAGCCGGTCCATCGGGACCGACTTCTCCATGTCCTCCTTGACCTCGGCGATCGTCGTGAGCTGGTCGGGGGTCTCCGCGTACGGGAACGCGTCCTCCAGCTCCCGCTGCCAGGGGGTGTCCGGCGCGAAGGTGTGGCCGGGGGCCGCCATGCGGGCCGAGTAGAGCCGGATCAGGTCCGCGGCGATCTCCTTGACCGCCTTCTTGGCGCGCGCCTTGGTCTTGGTCCAGTCCGCGCCGCCCAGCCGGTGCAGGGAGGGCGCCTCGCCACCGACGTACTTGGTGATCTGCTCCAGCTGGTCGGTCGGGACGAACAGCCGGTCGCCGGGCTGGCCCTTCTTGGCGGGCGCGTACTCCACGACCAGGTACTCACGGGTGGCGCCCTGGACCGTGCGCTGCACCATCTCCACGTAGCGGCCGACGCCGTGCTGCTCGTGCACGATGAAGTCGCCCGCCTGGAGCGTCAACGGGTCGATCGTCTTGCGGCGCCGGGACGGCATGCGGCCCATGTCCTTGGTGGACGAGCGCTGGCCCGACAGATCGGTCTCGGTGAGGACGGCGATCCTCAGCGCCGGGTCCACGAAGCCGCTCTCGATCGAGCCGCACGCCACGTGGACCACGGCGGGCTCCACCGGCCCGGACAGCTCCGTGTCGAGCCGGGCGGCGATGCCCTCGTTGCCGAGCACCTCCACGATGCGGGCCGCCGGGCCATGGCCCTCGGTCACGTAGACCGTGCGCCAGCCCTCGGCGAGCCAGCCCTTGGTGTCGGCCAGCGCGCGGGCGGTGTCCCCGCGGTAGACCTCGGGGGCGTGCATGCCGAGCTTCAGGGTGTCGGCCTCGCCGTCCGCGGCGTCCTCGTCGGCCCCGAACGGGCTGACCGACCACCACGGCGTGCCGAGCTCCCGGGCCCGGTCGCGGACGTCGGCGATGCCCCACAGCGAGGCCGCGCCCAGGTCGATCGGCGCCTCCCCGCCGCTCGCGGACGCGGCCCACGAGGCCTCCAGGAACTCCCGGCTGGTGGCCACCAGGTCCGCGGCGCGGGCGCGCACCCGCTCGGGGTCGCAGACCACCGCCATCGCCCCGCCGGGCAGCACGTCCAGCAGCAGTTCCATGTCGTCCACCAGGACGGGCGCCAGGGACTCCATGCCCTCCACGGCGATGCCCTGGGCGATCTTGTCCAGCAGCTCGCGCAGCTGCGGGTGCTCCTCCGCCAGCGCGGCCGCCCTGGCCCGCACCTGCTCGGTGAGCAGCAGCTCCCGGCACGGCGGCGCCCACAGGCCGTGCTCGGCGACCTCCAGCGAGCGCTGGTCCGCCACCTTGAAGTAGCGGATCTCCTCGACGTCGTCGCCCCAGAACTCGATCCGGAGCGGGTGCTCCTCGGTCGGCGGGAAGACGTCCAGGATGCCGCCGCGCACCGCGAACTCGCCGCGCTTCTCCACCAGCTCCACGCGGGCGTACGCGGCGGCCGCGAGGCCGTCCACGATCGCGTTCAGATCGGCGGTCTGGCCGGTGCGCAGCGCCACCGGGACGAGGTCGCCCAAGCCCTTGACCTGCGGCTGCAGCACCGAACGGATCGGGGCGACCACCACCCGTACGGGGCCGGCGGTCGGGTCGTCCGCGCTGGGGTGCGCCAGACGGCGCAGCACGGCCAGGCGGCGGCCGACGGTGTCCGAGCGCGGGGACAGCCGCTCGTGCGGCAGCGTCTCCCACGCCGGGTACTCCACGACGGAGTCGGCCGGCAGCAGCGACCGCAGGGCCGCCGTCAGGTCCTCGGCCTCGCGGCCGGTGGCGGTCACCGCCAGCACGGTGCGGCCCGTGCGGGTCGCGAGCGCGGCCAGCGCCAGCGGGCGGGCCGCCGGCGGCCCCACGAGGTCGACGTGCGGGCGGTTGCCGTCGGTGGCGGCACGTACGGCCTCCGCGAGCGCGGGGTCGCTCACGACGACGTCCAGCAGACCGTTCAGGCTCATGAGGCTTTCCGTCCCAAGGCAGGCAGGCAACGCGAACAGCCCGACACGTGGAACGAGCCGGGGTGTCCCAAGCGTACGACGCTCCGCTGACACCCGGTGCCGCGTCTTGTGTGCGTTGATTTTTTTCCCCGCCCGCCCTCCCGGGTGCCCTGTGAAGTCAGTGACCCCGGCGCGCGTGGTGGGTGGGCCGGGTTCGGGGCCTCCGGGCCGGCCATTCTGGACAGCACATTTAGGTGCCTCCGGTGCTCTCCACTGATCACCCCGGGTCATGCACCCAAATATGCTCCACAGTCCAGAACGCCCACCCTCCGACCCCGCCCCCTCCGTTTCGTCATGCGCCTGATCCCCGGAGAGGGGTAGAGACGGCACCGTGCACGGGCCACCCGTCGGCGCAGCGCCGTCCAAGTGCCCAGCCGTCACCGCCAACAACCCCCCACCGGGGATCAGGCGCTTGGAACTACGGAGGGGGCGGGGGAGTTGGGGGCACCCCCGGCCGGAGGCTGGGGGAGGGTGGATGTTCTGGACGGTGCGGCATATTTGTGCGCACTGTCCGGGTCGGGATGGGATGAGCAGGTGCTGGAAAGGCGCGTAAATATGCCAGTCCAGGACGTGCAGCCCCGGAGGCCCCGACCCCGGCACCCAACGAAACGGGCGCCGGGGCGCATGACTTCACGGGGCACTCGGGCGGGTGGGCGGGGAAAAACCCGCCCGCTCGCTACTCCGTAGCGATCGCGTTGAGGACGTTCATGCGGCCCGCGCGGAACGCCGGGACGAGGGCCGCGACGAGGCCGACGAAGGCGGAGCCGATGAAGACGGTGATGATCGTCGGCCAGGGGATCTCGAGGATGCCGAGGCCCTGGAGGGCGAGCAGCTTCTGCGCCGTGGCGCCCCAGCCCATGCCCAGGCCGAGGCCGAGGATCGCGCCGAAGAGGGCGATGACGATGGACTCCAGGCGGATCATGCGGCGCAGCTGGCGGCGGGACATACCGATCGCCCGCATGAGGCCGATCTCCCGGGTGCGTTCGACGACGGAGAGGGCGAGCGTGTTCACGACGCCCAGGATCGCGACGATGATCGCCAGCGCGAGCAGGCCGTAGATCAGGTTGAGCAGCTGGCCGATCTGGTCCTTGAGCAGTTGCTTGTAGTCGGCCTGGTTGCGGACCTGGACCTGCGGGAAGTCGTGCAGGGCCTTCTTGAGTCCGGCGTACGCGGCGTCCTGCTGCCCGTCCTTGGCCGCGGCGAACATGATGTCGTTGATCGGCATCCGGTCGGCGGGGACGTAGTGGGCCGCGGTCGTGATGTTGGTGTACATCGCGCCGCCGTCGAAGGCGGTGTCCTTGGACGTGATCGCGGTGACCTTGAGCTTCGCGGTGTCGCCCGCCGAGAAGCGGACGGTGAGGGTGTCGCCGAGGGTGACGTGGTGCTTGTCGGCGAAGCTCTCGCCGACCGACATCGCGTCGGCCCCGTAGGCGGCGGAGAGTTCGCCGGCGACGGTCTTGACCTGGAGGTCCTGGGCGTAGGTGGGGTCGGCGGCGGAGATGCTGGTCTCGGAGACCGCGCCGTCGGGGGTGGTGATCCGGGCGTCGAGGGACTTGTAGTCGGTGACGTGGGCGAGGTCGGGCGCGGCCTTGATGGCCTTCTCGATCTGCGGGGTGATGGGCTGGCCGCTGTCGGAGGCGATGATGAAGTCCGCGCCGACCGACTTGTCGAGCTGGTCGCTGGCCGAGGCCACCATGGAGGAGCCGACCACGGACAGGCCCGCGACGAGGGCGAGGCCGATCATGAGGGCGGCGGCGGTGGCACCGGTGCGGCGCGGGTTGCGGAGCGCGTTGCGTTCGGCGAGGCGGCCGACCGGGCCGAAGATCCGCAGGACGCCCGCGCTGATGACCCGGACGACGAAGCCGGCGAGCAGCGGGCCGACGACCACGAAGCCGACCAGCGTCAGCAGCACGCCGAGGCCCAGGAAGGCCGAGCCGTCGGCGGCCTTGGTGGCCCGTGCGGCGACCAGGAGGGCGGCGGCACCCCCCAGGGTGAGGACCACACCGATCACGGCGCGCACCCGGCCGGCCCGGCCGTCGGCCGGGATGCCGGCGTCACGGAGGGCGGCCATCGGGGAGACCTTGCCGGCCCGGCGGGCGGGCAGGTAGGCGGCGAGGACGGTCACCACGACGCCGAGGACCAGACCGGCGACGGGAGTGGTGGCCTTGACGGTCAGCGAGGAGGTGTCGAGGTTCATGCCCAGGTTGCCCATGAGCTTCATCAGCAGCACGGCGAGCCCGACGCCGCCGCCGATGCCGAGGACGGAGCCGACGACGCCGAGGAGCAGCGCCTCGATGAGCACGGAGCGGTTGACCTGGCGGCGGCTGGCGCCGATGGCCCGCATGAGGCCGATCTCGCGGGTGCGCTGGGCGACCAGCATCGAGAAGGTGTTGACGATCAGGAAGACGCCGACGAGCACGGCGATCCCGGCGAAGCCGAGCATCGCGTACTTGATGACGTCGAGGAAGCCGCCGATGTCCTTCTTGTTCTCGGCGGTCCACTCGGCCTGGGTCTGGATCTTGTAGCCGCCGGCGGCGCCGAGTTCCGCGGCGACGTTCTTCTTCAGCTGGTCGTCGCTGACGCCGGGCGCGGCGGTCAGGCCGATGCTGCTGAAGACGTCCTTGGCGCCGAGGAGCTTGGCCTGGGTGGTGGCGGTGTCGAAGTAGAAGACGGCCGCACCGGGGTTGGTGACCTTGAAGGTGACGATGCCGGTGATCCGGGCGCGGAACTCGCCGGGGATGGCGATGACGCGGATCTCGTCGCCGATCTTCAGGTGGTGCTTGTCCGCGGTGTCGGCGTCGACCATGACCTCGGTGGGGCCGCGCGGGGCGTGGCCGGAGGTGAGGTCGACCGAACGCTCCTCGGTGGAGTCCCAGTTGGTGCCGATGGTGGGGGCGCCGGAGGTGGGGCTGAGGCTGTCGTTGTTCTTGTCGGTGACGGTCAGGGTCTGGCTGTTGGCCTCGCCCGTCGCGTCCTTGACGCCGTTGACGCCCTTGAGCTGCCGGACCACGGAGGCCGGGACGGTGGAGGCCTTCGTCGTCATCTGCATGTCGTCGTTGCCGGGCGCGCCCTTGGGCGTGACGGTGACGTCGGACGCGGTGGCCGCGAAGAGCTTGTCGAAGGTGGAGGTCATCGTGTCGGTGAAGACGAGCGTGCCGCAGACGAAGCCCACCGACAGCAGGACGGCGATGGCGGAGAGCGCCATGCGGCCCTTGTGCGAGACAAAGTTGCGCAGGGAGGTCTTGACGACGGTCACGAGGTCCTCCCGCGGGCGTCGAAGTCCTTCATGCGCTCGAGGACGGAGTCGGCGGTCGGGTTCCGCATCTCGTCGACGATCCGGCCGTCGGCGAGGTACAGGACGCGGTCGGCGTAGGAGGCGGCGACCGGGTCGTGGGTCACCATGACGATGGTCTGGCCGAGTTCGTCGACCGAGCGGCGCAGGAAGCCGAGGATCTCGGCGCCGGCGCGGGAGTCGAGGTTTCCGGTGGGCTCGTCGCCGAAGATGATCTCGGGGCGGGCGGCGAGCGCGCGGGCCACGGCGACACGCTGCTGCTGGCCGCCGGAGAGCTGCCCGGGCCGGTGCTTGAGGCGGTCGGCCAGGCCCACGGTCTCCACGACGCGCCGCAGCCACTGCGGGTCGGCCTTGCGGCCGGCGATGTCCATGGGCAGCGTGATGTTCTCGACGGCGTTCAGGGTCGGCAGCAGGTTGAACGCCTGGAAGATGAAGCCGATCTTGTCCCGGCGCAGTTGGGTGAGCTTCTTGTCCTTGAGCTTGGTGATCTCGATGTCGCCGACGAGGATCTGACCCTCGGTGACGGTGTCGAGACCGGCGAGGCAGTGCATCAGGGTCGACTTGCCGGAGCCGGACGGCCCCATGATCGCGGTGAAGCGACCGCGCTCGATGTCGACGTCCACCGCGTCGAGGGCCACGACCCGGGTCTCGCCGGAACCGTACGCCTTGGTCACACCGCGGGCACTGGCGGCAACGGCCGTACGTTCTCCGCTGCCCCCGGACTTGGGAATCGATACTGCCGTTGTCACTGGTATCTCCTGCTTCGTCGTGAATGTCGTGGCTCGTGCGGACGTGCACCATCGCCTCTACAGACTGGCTGCGGGACGGGGGCCTGGACGATGGTGCGGGTCTCCGTATCGACCCGGGGGTTAGCCCCACCAGAAGGCTAGGGAGCCGGGGAGGGGTGGTTCGTCCTCCGCCGGTACGAACCGGGGGTAGGAGAAAACTCGGTGCGCCCCCTAGGGGGACTGCGACTTTCGGGTGACCCGGCTCGGGGTCGATGCTGCACCCTCCCCCCGCGGGAGGCTCAAGCGCGGGTGTCCGGCCTGCGAGAACCCCCTGTGCGGCGGCGGTACGGGCATGAAAAAGTGTGTCGTACACAGATTCAGGGGGTTTTCCCGTGCAGGGCACCGACCAGACCACGACAGCGGCGGCCGCGGCCGCCCCGCCGATCCGCCGCGGCCCGGTGGTGGCCGCGCTGATGCTGGCGATGGCGCTGGCGGCGATGGACTCCACGATCATCTCCACCGCCGTCCCGCAGATCGTCGGCGACCTCGGCGGCTTCTCGGTCTTCTCCTGGCTGTTCTCCGGCTACCTGCTCGCGGTCACGGTGACCCTGCCGGTGTACGGCAAGCTCGCCGACACCTTCGGCCGCAAGCCGGTGCTGCTCGTCGGGATCGCGATCTTCCTGCTGGGGTCCCTGCTGTGCGCGGGTGCCTGGAACATGGCCGGCCTGATCGCCTTCCGCATCGTGCAGGGGCTCGGCGGCGGCGCCATCCAGGGCACGGTGCAGACGGTGGCCGCCGATCTGTACGGGCTGAAGGAGCGCGGCCGCATCCAGGCGGCGATCTCCACGGTGTGGGCGGTCTCCGCCGTCGTCGGCCCGCTGTGCGGCGGGGTGCTGTCGGGTTACGCCAGCTGGCGCTGGATCTTCCTGATCAACCTGCCCATCGGGGCGATCGCGCTCCTCCTCATCTCCCGCCACCTGCGCGAGTCGGTCGCCCGCCGCACCCGGCACCGCGTCGACTGGCCCGGCGCGCTCGGCCTGTTCCTCTCCGGCGGGCTGCTGATCAGCGGCCTCGTCCAGGGCGGCCCGCTGCGGCCGTGGCTGCTCGGCGGCAGCGTCGTCCTCGGTGTCACGACCTTCTGGATCGAGCGCCGCGCGGCCGAGCCGATCATCCCCGGCTGGGTGTGGCGGCGGCGCGCGATCGTCTCGGTCAACCTCGCGCTCGGCATGCTCGGCGTGCTGATGGTGGCGCCGACGGTCTTCCTGCCGACGTACGCGCAGACCGTGCTCGGTCTCGGGCCGATACAGGCGGGTTTCGTGCTGTCGGTGATGACGATCAGCTGGCCGCTCTCGGCCGCCCTGAGCAACCGCGTCTACCTGCGCATCGGGTTCCGCAACACCGCCGCGCTCGGCATGGCCGCGGCCGTCGTCGTGCTCGTCGCGCTGGTGATGCTCCCGTACGCCGGCCCCGCCTGGCAGCCCACGCTCGTCATGCTGCTGCTGGGCGCCGCGCTCGGCCTCTTCCAGCTGCCGCTCATCGTCGGCGTGCAGTCCACGGTGCCCTGGCGCGAGCGGGCCACCGCGACCTCGTCCATCCTCTTCTGCCGCCAGGTGGGGCAGAGCGTCGGGGCCGCGGTCTTCGGCGCCGTCGCCAACGCGACCCTCGCCTCGCGCCTGCACGGCTCCGGCACGGACCTCGACGCGGTCACCGGTGCCGCGCACCTGAGCGAGCCGGTCCGCCGGGCGGTCGCCGCCGCGGTCAACCACGTCTACGCGGGTGCGGCGCTGGCCGCCGCCCTGGCGCTGCTCGCCGTGCTCCTGGTGGCCCCGCGCCGCTTCCCGGTCCTGGAGGAGGACCCGCAGCCGCGGTGACCCGGCCGGCGCGTTCCGGGACTACGGTTCCCGGTGCCCGCCGTCCCCGGTGTCCCCGCCGTCCCCGGCGGCCGGGGAGTCGTCGGTGTCCGTGGCGCCGTGGGCGTGCTCGGCCGTGGCCGGGGGCGGCACTTCGGCGGTGGCGGGGCCGTCGTCCGGGGCGGGGACCTCGCCGCCGGTGAGGGCGGCCAGACTGCTGCGGACATGGGCGAGGTGTTCGCGGATCTCGTCGCGGCGGACCTCGTGCTGGCGCAGTTCGCGCTCGGCGGCCAGCCGGATGCGCTCCTCGCGGACGCGGGCCTGGGCGAGCAGTTCTGCCGCGGCCGCCTCGGCGTCCTGGTCCCGGCGGCGCGCGGCCTCCTCGGTGGCCGCCAGGGCGCGGCGGGCCTCCTCCACCATGTTCTCCGCGTAGTGGGTGAGTTCGGCCAAGCGCGCGTCGAGGCCGGCCTCGCGCTCGGCGAGTTCGTGCTCCTGGGCGTCGCGGCGCTCGCGCCGCTCCTTCTCCTGTGCGGCGAAGGCGCGTTCGGTGTCCTGGCGCAGCGCGTCGAGGCGCCGCGTGGCGTCGTCGCGCAGGTGGGCGGCCTCGCGACGGGCCACGCCGACGAGTTCGGACGCGGTGGAGCGGGCCTCGTCGAGGGTGCCCGAGGCCTGGACGTCGGCACCGGTGCGGCGGGCGTGCGCGGCGGCACGGGACTCGTCCAGCAGGGTGCGCCGGGCGGCCTCGGCGGCGTCGTGCGCGGACCGGGCCTCCTCCTCGGCGCGGTCGCGCACCGCGGCGGCCTCTTCCTCCACCAGGCGCAGCAGTTCCTGTGCGCCGCCGCCGAGCGACTCGAAGGTGGGCGGGGCGAGGCCGGCGACGACGTCCCGCAGGGCGGCGCACTCGGCGTCCATCTCGTTGGCGAGGACGGTGAGCCGCGCGGCACGCTCCCAGGCGGCGTCGCGGTCCTCGGACAGCTCCTCGAGGAAGCGGTCCACCTGGTCGGTGCGGTATCCGCGGCCGCGGACCATCGCGAAGCCGTAGGGGTATGCCGTACTCATACCCCCATACTCATGGGTTTGCCCTATTTGCACATCATGCGACACTCCGGCCGCGTACGACCGGAGTGGCGCGGCGGCTACAGCATCCCGTCCCACATCTGTTCGATCAGCACGGACCACCAGTGCTCGGGCGACGCGACGGCCGCCGGGTCGAGCGCGGCGATCTGCGCCTGGAAGTCCGCCGTCCAGCGGCCCGCCTGGTCCGGCGTCAGCCCCAGCCGCCAGCGCCACATCTTGCCCAGCAGCGCCAGGCAGCGGACGAACTCCGGCAGGCTGGAGTTGACGAACTGCGGCACCGCCGTCCCGCCGCCCGGCCCCGCCTCCAGCGGGACCGCGACGATGTGCGCCGTGCCGTACTGCACGCACAGCTGGCGGCCGAAGTCGTTGCCCATGACCAGGTACGAACCGGCGTCCGGCGCGGGCTGCACGCCGCGCTCGGCGGCCAGCTCGGCCAGGGTCGGCACCGGGCGGCCCGGCTGGGCCTGCGCCCAGAAGAACGGGCCGAAGTCCACCGGCAGCCCGGACCACGTCAGCGTCTGCGCCACGATGTCCGGCACGCCCTGACGGGCGACCGCGCGCTGGTCGAAGCGGAAGACGCCCTGCGGCCCGAAGGACTGGGCGAGCTCGTGCCCGATCGCGTCCAGCGGGATCGCGGGGACCCGCTGGATCTGGTGCGGCTCGGGCATCGGCACGCGGTGCGGACGGGCGGGCGCCGGGGCGCTCGCCACCTGGTGCAGCTCGCCGAGGTGCGTCAGCAGGTGCTCCACGCCCGCGCGGCGGCCGGCCCGGTCCTTGCCGTACGGGGCGGTGCTGCTGATCCGTACCTGGGGCCAGGTCTCCCGGATCATCCGGGCGCAGTAACCGCCGGGCAGGTCGCACGACTCCAGCTCGGTGTGCAGCTCCAGCACCGCCTGCGGCGGCACGCCGAGGGCGCGCAGCTCGTGCAGGATCTGCCACTCCGGGTGCGGGGTGCCCGGCGCGGAGCGGCGGATGAGCTGCTGCTCGGACCCGTCCTGCGCGCGGTACCGGAGTACGGCCATGTAGCCCGGGCCGATCGTGGGCACACCGGCGGGCGGCTGCGGCTGGGCGGGGGGCTGCGGGTAGCCGTACCCGGCCTGCGGCTGGGCCACGGGCGCCGGTGCGGGCGGGGGTGGCGGCGGGGGGCCGTCGGGGCGGGACAGCATCGTCGCGGCGTGGTGCACGTCCGGCGCCTGGGGCCCCGGCGGCGGGGGCGGCGGCTGGTTCGCGGGCAGCGCCTGCACCAGCTGGGTCGGCACATAGCCCGCGCCCGGGGTCCCGGGCACGCCGGGGCCGGGCGGAGGCGGGGGCGGCGGAGGCGGTCCGGCCTTGGAGGTCTCGGCACCGGCCAGGTCAGCCGCGCCCGGGCGCTGCGCCCCGGCACCCGGCACTCCGGGCGGGGGCGGCGGCGCGGGGGCGTCGGGACGCGACAGCATCGTCGCGGCACGGTGCACGCCGGGGGCCGCGGGCGCCGTGGGCGGAGGAGGGGGCGGCGGTCCGGCCGCGGCGCCCGGGTAGCCGTAACCGCCGGGCGGCAGCGGGGTGCCGGTCTCCGGCACGCCGGGCAGCCGCTCGGTGCTCGCCTCGGCACTGTTCCTGGGCGGGGGCGTGTGCGCGTCGTCGGAGTCGGTGATCGGCGGCGCGTAGACCGTCGCGGGCGGGGGCACGGCACGGCCCGCGTCGCCGTTGTTGGTGTCCCGCCACGCCGAGGGCGGCGGCGTCGGCGACCGGTCGTACGGCAGTGGCATCACCGGCGTCGGCGTCGGGACGAACGGGGGCGGCGGCCCGTCGAAGGGCGAGGGCGCGGGGGGCGGGGCCGGGGTGGGTGTCCCCGAGTCGGTGGCCGCCACCGTCAGGGCGTCGGACGGCGCCACGGCGTCGGCCTCCGGCCGGCGGTCCGGGATGCCGAGCCGGTCGGCCGCGTCCTGCAGCCACTGGGGCGGGCTGAGCAGGAAGGAGGTCGCCTCCAGGTCGAGCCGCTTCGGCGGCGCCGGAACGGCGTCGGCGACCGCGTCGGCGGCACCCCCGTACGCCTCCTCCCAGTGGCGGATGATCTCGCCGACCGGCAGCGCCGGCCACAGCGTGGCCTCCCCGCTGTCCTTGGCGATGACGACGCGGGTCTCGCCCTCGTCGCCGGTGGGCCCCCCGTCGCGGGGCTCGGACCACACCACGAAGCCCTGGCCGAACTCCCGCACCTGCACCTCGCGGACGAGGTACGCCGGGACGCCGGCGTTGATCCACCGCTCGGCGCGCTCCTGCGCCTCCGCGAACGTGACCATCTGCAGCCTCACCCCTCCACCGGGACGGCGCGGGCGAAGCCGCCGTCCACCATCAGGTTCGCGACCGTGTCCAGCTCCGGCGGGTCGCCGGCGAGCGCGGCGAGGAAGGCGTCGAAGTCCTCGCCGCAGGGCAGCAGCAGCGCGGCCACCCGCTCCTCGGTGGAGGCGAAGGCACCGTCGGCGTCCCGCACGTCGTCGTAGGCGCACAGCCACATCGAACCGGGGTCCGCGCCGCGTGCCTTGACCGCGAGCACCCCGCCCTGGACGTAGGAGATCGCGAGGTAGTCCTTGGTGAGGTGGTCGCGCAGGCACTTGTTGACGTAGACGAGGTCGTTGACCGCCGACTCGTCGCGCACCGTGAAGAAGGGCTGGTCGACCAGGAGTCCCAGCAGGGGCAGCAGGGCGACACCGCGCGGGGCGCAGCCGCCGGCGGCCTTGAGGAAGCTGCGGTAGGCACCGGGGAGCCGGTAGCCGAGCTCCTCCTCGACGTCGCGCACCTGCTGCTCGGTGACGGCCGCGGCACCGTGCCGGCCCGTGCCCACCGCGAAGTGCGCGGGCCGGGTGTCCTGCAGCGGTCGGGTACCGCGCTTGTCGTGGTCCGCGGAGGCGGTCGTGGCGAGGCCGCCGTGGTGCCGCAGCAGCGACTTGACCTCGGCGGGGATCAGTTCCAGGCGGCGCGAGCCGGCGACGTGGTGCCACGTCCAGCCGTGCGGGGTGGCGACCGGCGGCAGGCTGCCCCACAGTTCGTGTCCGGCGGCGTGCTGGGCGGCGTTGGCGGACACGTAGTCGGTGAGCCGCAGTTCGTCGATGCCGAAGCCGTCCGGCGGTTCGGCGATCTCGGCGGCGGCACGGGCGTAGGGCGTGAAGTCCGGGAAACCGTGGTCGTCCACGCGGACGCCCTGCGGGTGGCGGGCGCGGCGCACCGGGTCGGGGAAGTGCACGATCTGACCGGCGTAGGCCGCGTTCGGTGGCGCGGCCCGGTGCCCGAGCCGACCTGTCGTCATTGCGGATGCCCCCATGCTGGATCTGGTGTTGGGCACAGCCTAGGGGGTGGGGCGACAGGTGCTTCGGCTGGTTCCGGTCACTGCTTCGCGGCAACACGGCGGAGTTTGACGTCCTGTGTGCGCACGACCGCGGCGGGCGGTCCGCCGGTGCCGCCGGACAGCCGGACGGTGACATAGGTGGCGGTGCTGCCGCCGGTGCGGACGACGGTGACGGTGGCGGCGCCGTCCGAGGGCGCGGCGGTGTCGGCCAGGACGTACGCGACCGCGTCGTCCCCCGCCGCGGGCGCCTCGGCGGGACGGACGGCGAAGACGGTGGCGCGGCCGTCGCCGTCGGTCGCCTCGAACGTGCGGCAGTTCCGCAGCGCCGCGGCGAGACCGTCCATGATCTTCTCCGCGTCGCCCGGCACGTGCGCGGACAGCAGCAGCATGTCGAGTTCGCCGCTGCCCCCGGCCGCCTCCTTCGACGTGAACGTCGTGGAGGCGTACGCGGTGCGCCGATGGGCGGGCCGGGCGCTGACGGGGTCGGACAGCGGGCGGCAGTCGGCGCGGCCCGCGGTGAGCGCCTGCTCCGGACGCATCGCACCGGTGCCCCCGGAACCGGTCACCACATAACCGGGCACATCGGCGCTCGTGACGAGGGCGGCCCTCAACTGGGCGATACTCAGCGGTTCTTGATCGTCCGAAGCCCCAGGAGCCCCCGAATCGACGGCCTTTCCGCCCTTCGCGTCCGGCCCGGCGCTACTATCCGTACAACCAGTGGCCAACACCAGGACGACGAGAGCGGTGGCACATCGGACTGCGATACCCATCTCCCCACAGTGCCGTGACATCCGGCACAAAGTAAACCTCTCACCTCACAACCGACTTCCGTAACGCGCGATCAATTGGCAGTCTTGCGCAGATAAGGGGGACGTCCTCCTCGGAGGACGGATCGGAGGGCCGTAGGAACATGCTGACGAGAGGTGCCGCGGACCCGCGGCTGACCTGGGGAAGTGAGGAAGCGCCACCGCCGCCCGTGCTGCGCCACCGCCGCGACGGCATCCTGCCGGCGGTCGCCGCCGCGCTGTCGGTCAAGGACGAGGTGCTCACCTGCACCGGGAGCAAGGGCGAACAGCCGCCCGAACTGCACCCCCTGGTCCAGGACGCACTCGACACCCTGCCCGTCGCACAGCGTGAGCGCTTCACCGGACGGTGCCCGGAGCCCGTACTGCTGTCCCGCTGGCTCACCGAGGCCGACGCGGGGCGCAGCAAGCGCGCCGCGCGCAAGCCGCTCACCCCCGCCGAGGCCCGCAAGGCGCTCAAGGGAGCGAAGTTGACGGCCCGTCACATACGTGAGGACGGCGACCCCGAGCACGGCAGCTACGCGCCGCCGTGCCGCTCCTGCCTGCCGCTGCTCGCGCACTTCGGCGTGCGGCCCTTCGACCCGGGGGCCGAGACCGAGTGAGCGCGAGCGACGCCCTCAACGCCCGGACCACCTCGACGCGCTTCCCCGTCGGCGTCGACGCCGCGCTGCGCTCCGCGGGCTGGCAGCCCGGCCAGTGGGACATCCGCCAGGCCGAGGTCTGGGCCGACACCCTGCGCGCCTACGTCTCCCCCGGCGGCCACCGGCACAGCGTCTTCCCTGCCGCCGTCGAGGCCTGGGCCGAGTTCGGCGGCCTGACCGTCCCCGCGGTCTCCGCCCCCGGCCGCCCCCAGGTCGCGCCGAGCGGCGTCCTCATCGACCCCCTCCAGGGCCTGCACCTCGCCCGCACCTGGGGCGATCTCGGCTCCGCGCTCGACACGGAGGTGGCGCCGCTCGGGGTGGAGTCCTCCGGACAGGGGCATCTCGGCGTCGATGCGCTCGGGCGGGTCTACTGCGTGGACCACACCGGGGACTATTACGTGGGCCCGACGATTGACGCTGCGCTGTGCACCCTGACGGCGGGCGTGCGCCCCCACCGCCTCACGACGTGACCCTCCGCGGGCGGTTCCCCGTTCTTTTCCCCTCCCGCCCTCCCGGGTGCCCTGTGAAGTCAGTGACCCCGGCGCGCGTGGTGGGTGGGCCGGGTTCGGGGCCTCCGGGCCGGCCATTCTGGACAGCACATTTAGGTGCCTCGGGCACCCTGGATCGGTCACTCCGGGTCGTGCACCCAAATATGCTCCACAGTCCAGAACGCCCACCCCTACGACCCCGCCCCCTCCGTCTCGTATCGCGCCTGATCCCCGGAGAGGGGTAGAGACGGCACCGTGCTCGGGCCATTCGTTGGCGCGGCGCTGTCCAGGTGCCCAGCCGTCACCGCCAACAACACCCCTCCGGGGATCAGGCGCTTGGAACTACGGAGGGGGCGGGGTCGTAGGGGTGGATGTTCTGGACGGTGCGGCATATTTGTGCGCACCATCCGGGCGGGGATGGGATGAGCAGGTGCTGGAAAGGCGCGTAAATATGCCAGTCCAGGACGTGCAGCCCCGGAGGCCCCGAACCCGGCCCACCCACCACGCGCGCCGGGGTCACTGACTTCACAGGGCACCCGGGAGGGCGGGCGGGGGAAAAACCTGGCCTCACGGCTACGCGGGCAGAAGGGCGGAGACGCGGAAGCCGCCTTCCGTGGTGGTGCCGGCGGCGAAGCCGCCTCCGAGCGCGGTGACACGTTCGCGCATGCCGATGAGCCCGTTCCCCCCACTGGGCAGCGCGATGGCCGGCGCCCCGTCGGAGGGCCCGTTCTGGACGAGGACGGCTATCTCCGCCTCGCGGTACGCCAGCCGGATGCGCGCACGGGCGCCCGGGGCGTGCTTGTGGACGTTGGTGAGGGCTTCCTGCACGACGCGGTAGACCGTGGTCTCCACGCGCGCCGCCAGGGACCGCTCCGTGCCCTCGACCGTGAAGTCGACGTGCATGCCCGCCGCCCGCGACTCCTCGACGAGCTCGAGCAACTCCGCGAGGCAGGGTCCGGAGTCGTCGGGGACGTCCGCGGGCGCGGGCGCCGGGGCGGGTTCCGCTACCGGCGCGGTCACCGCCGGCACCGCCGGCCCGGGGGTGCGCAGGACGCCGAGCATCTCGCGCAGTTCGTTGAGGGCCTGGCGTCCCATGTCGCCCAGCAGCTGCGCGCTCGCGGAGGCCTTCTCGGGGTCCTTGACGGCGATCGCCTGGAGCGCGGCCGCGTGGACGACCATGAGGCTCACCCGGTGCGCGACCACGTCGTGCATCTCGCGGGCGATACGGGTGCGCTCCTCCATACGGGCCCGCTCCGCGCGCTCGGAGGCCTTCTCCGCCAGCAGGGACAGCTCCCGCTCCAGGCCGTCCGCCCGCTCGCGCAGCGACTCCACCAGCCGCCGCCGGGCGCCGGCGTAGAGCCCGAGCAGTACCGGCGGCGCGGTCACGCCGATCGCCGCGAGCACGGAGGTGAGGGCGACCGCCGCGAGCGGCGCGTGGTAGGTGCCGGAGCTGAGGTCGCCGTGCATCTGCAGGAAGGTGACGATCAGCGTGCCGAGCATGGTCATGCCGGACAGGACCGCGATGATGCGCCGGGGCACGTCGGAGGCGGCCAGGGTGTAGAGGCCGACGACGCTGAGCAGGATGCCCATCTGGGCGGGCGTGATCGCGATGGACACGAGGACCACCGCCACCGGCCACCGCCTGCGCAGCACCAGCAGGGAGCCGACCAGCAGGCCGAAGACGCCGGCGACGACCGCGGACACCCCGGTCTTCTCCGCGAAGGCCACGCCCTCGACGAGGCACTCCAGCGCCGAGACGGCGGCCAGCACCACGTCGAGCACCATGCTGCGCCGCCGGGCCCACCACCACGGCCCGGCGGCCCCCCGGCTCCGTCCTCCAGCTCCGTCCGGTACGTACTCCCCCGTCGTACTCATACGGCCCAGCCTAGACGCGGCGCTGTCCGCCTGGCGGTCAGCCCCGGTCGCGGGCGGGCGGCCCTTCTATCCTGGTGGCGTCGGACAGCGCGGTCCGCCCCTCCCGTCCCCCTCACGACCGGACGACCCGCCGTGCGGGGCCCACGCGTTTCTTGCCGCGATCCATACCACTGCACTAGGAGCCGCACCTGTGAGCAGCGCCGACAACACCACCGAGAGCGCACCCCTGCGCGCGGACATCCGCCGCCTGGGAGACCTCCTCGGCGGGACGCTCGTACGGCAGGAAGGCCAGGAACTCCTCGACCTCGTGGAGAAGGTGCGGGCGCTGACCCGCAGTGACGGCGAGGCCGCCGCCACCCTTCTCGGCGACACAGATCTGCAGACCGCCGCCAAGCTGGTGCGCGCCTTCTCCACCTACTTCCACCTCGCCAATGTCACCGAGCAGGTGCACCGCGGCCGTGAGCTGCAGGCCCGCCGGGCCACCGACGGGGGCCTGCTGGCCCGTACGGCGGACCTCCTGAAGGACGCCGACCCCGAGCACCTGCGCCAGTCCGTGCGCAACCTCAACGTGCGGCCGGTCTTCACGGCCCACCCGACCGAGGCGGCCCGCCGCAGCGTGCTGAACAAGCTGCGCCGCATCGCCGCCCTGCTGGACAAGCCGCAGGACACCGACCGCCGCCGCACCGACGTGCGACTGGCGGAGAACATCGACCTGCTGTGGCAGACCGACGAGCTGCGCGTGGTGCGTCCCGAGCCGGCGGACGAGGCGCGCAACGCCATCTACTACCTGGACGAGCTGCACGCCCGCGCCGTGGGCGACGTCCTGGAGGACCTGGCCGCCGAGCTGGAGCGGGTGGGCGTGCCGCTGCCGCCGGAGACCCGCCCGCTGACCTTCGGCACCTGGATCGGCGGCGACCGGGACGGCAACCCGAACGTCACGCCGCAGGTCACCTGGGACGTGCTGATCCTGCAGCACGAGCACGGCATCACCGACGCCCTGGAGATGGTCGACGACCTGCGGGCGATGCTGTCGAACTCCATCCGCAACTCCGGGGCCAGCCCGGAACTGCTCGCCGACCTGGAGCAGGACCTCGGCCGGCTCCCGGGGATCAGCCCGCGCTACAAGCGGCTGAACGCGGAGGAGCCGTACCGGCTCAAGGCCACCTGCATCCGGCAGAAGCTGCTCAACACGCGTGAGCGGCTGGCCACCGGCACCCCGCACGTCCCCGGCAGGGACTACCTGGGCACCTCCGGGCTCCTGGCCGACCTGCGCCTGATCCAGGACTCGCTGCGCGCCAACCGCGGCGAGCTGATCGCCGACGGCCGCCTGGACCGCACGATCCGCACGCTGTCGGCGTTCGGTCTGCAGCTGGCCACGATGGACGTCCGGGAGCACGCGGACGCCCACCACCACGCCCTCGGCCAGCTCTTCGACCGTCTCGGCGAGGAGTCCTGGCGGTACGCGGACATGCCGCGCGAGTACCGGCGCAAGCTGCTCGCCAAGGAACTGCGCTCGCGCCGCCCGCTGGCGCCCACCCCGGCGCCGCTGGACGCGGCCGGGGCGAAGACGCTGGGTGTCTTCCACACCATCGCCGAGGCCTTCGAGCGCTTCGGGCCGGAGGTCGTGGAGTCGTACATCATCTCGATGTGCCTCGGCTCCGACGACGTCTTCGCGGCGGCCGTGCTGGCGCGCGAGGCCGGGCTGATCGACCTGCACGGGGACGTCGCCAGGATCGGCATCGTGCCGCTGCTGGAGACCACCGACGAGCTGAAGGTCGCGGACAGGCTGCTCGACGAGATGCTCTCCGACCCCTCCTACCGCAAGCTCGTGTCGCTGCGCGGGGACGTGCAGGAGGTCATGCTCGGCTACAGCGACAGCTCCAAGTTCGGCGGCATCACCACCTCGCAGTGGGAGATCCACCGCGCGCAGCGGCGGCTGCGCGACGTGGCGCACCGGCACGGGGTGCGGCTGCGGCTGTTCCACGGCCGCGGCGGCACGGTGGGCCGGGGCGGGGGCCCCACCCACGACGCGATCCTGGCGCAGCCCTGGGGCACGCTTGAGGGCGAGATCAAGGTGACCGAGCAGGGCGAGGTCATCTCCGACAAGTACCTGATCCCGTCGCTGGCCCGGGAGAACCTGGAGCTGACGATGGCGGCCACGCTGCAGGCCTCGGCCCTGCACACCGCGCCGCGCCAGTCCGACGAGGCGCTGGCCCGCTGGGACGCCGCCATGGACGTGGTCTCCGACGCCGCGCACGCCGCCTACCGGCGGCTGGTGGAGGACCCGGACCTGCCGGCGTACTTCTTCGCCTCCACGCCGGTCGACCAGCTCGCCGAGCTGCACCTGGGGTCCCGGCCCTCCCGCCGCCCGGACAGCGGCGCGGGCCTGGACGGGCTGCGGGCCATCCCGTGGGTGTTCGGCTGGACGCAGTCGCGGCAGATCGTGCCCGGCTGGTTCGGCGTCGGCTCGGGGCTGAAGGCCGCGCGCGAGGCGGGCCGGGAGGGGGACATCGCCGAGGCCTACGAGCGGTGGCACTTCTTCCGCAACTTCCTGTCCAACGTCGAGATGACGCTGGCCAAGACGGACCTGCGGATCGCCCGGCACTACGTGGACACCCTGGTGCCAGACGAGCTGAAGCACGTCTTCGACACCATCCGGGCGGAGCACGAGCTGACGGTCGCCGAGGTGCTGCGGATCACCGGTGAGGCGGAGCTGCTGGACGCGCAGCCGGCGCTGCGGCAGACCTTCCACATCCGCGACGCCTACCTGGACCCGATCTCCTACCTCCAGGTAGCCCTGCTGCACCGGCAGCGGGAGGCCGCCGCCCGCGGCGAGGAGCCGGACCCGCTGCTCGCCCGCGCGCTGCTGCTGACCGTCAACGGCGTGGCGGCCGGCCTGCGCAACACCGGCTGATCGCTCCCGTACGCACGACGAAGGCGCCGCACCCCACCCGGGTGCGGCGCCTTCGTCGTACCGGGTCCGCGGCTCAGTTCTTGCGGTGGCCGATCAGCCGGGGTCTGGGCTCCAGGCCCGACAGCCCGTTCCAGGAGAGGTTGACCAGGTGCGCGGCGACATCGGCCTTCTTCGGCTTCTGGGCGTCCAGCCACCACTGGCCGGTGAGGGCGACCATGCCGACCAGCGCCTGCGCGTACATCGGGGCGAGCTTGGGGTCGAAGCCGCGCTGCTTGAACTCCAGGCCCAGGATGTCCTCCACCTGGGTGGCGATGTCGCTGATCAGCGAGGCGAAGGTGCCCGTCGACTGCGCGACCGGGGAGTCCCGCACGAGGATCCGGAAGCCGTCGGTGAACTGCTCGATGTAGTCCAGGAGGGCGAACGCGGCCTGTTCCAGCAGCTCGCGCGGGTGGCCGCCGGTGAGCGCCCCGGTGACCATGTCCAGCAGCTGGCGCATCTCGCGGTCCACGACGACGGCGTAGAGGCCCTCCTTGCCGCCGAAGTGCTCGTACACCACGGGCTTGGAGACGCCCGCCTTGTGCGCGATCTCCTCGACGGACGTGCCCTCGAAGCCGCGTTCCGCGAAGAGCGTGCGCCCCACGTCGAGGAGCTGCTCGCGGCGCTCCTTGCCCGTCATGCGCACCCGGCGGGTACGCCGGGACGACGTACCCTCGCTCCCTCTGCTGCTACTGCTGCCGTCGCTCACCCGTCAATCATGCCGCTTCGCTGACGCTTTCCTTACGGCGGGCCGCGATACGGTCAGAGGTCGGCCAGCGCACGTCCGTGGCCCAGCCCAGCATCTCGAACCAGCGGATGATCCGGGCACTGGAGTCGATCTGGCCGCGCAGCACACCGTGCCGGGCGCTGGTCGGATCGGCGTGGTGGAGGTTGTGCCAGGACTCGCCGCAGGACAGGACGGCCAGCCACCAGACGTTGCCGGACTTGTCGCGGGAGCGGAAGGGGCGCTTGCCGACCGCGTGGCAGATCGAGTTGATCGACCACGTGACGTGGTGCAGCAGCGCGACGCGCACCAGGGAGCCCCAGAAGAAGGCGGTGGCGGCGCCGGTCCAGGACATGGTGACCAGACCGCCGACGAGCGGCGGCAGCGCCAGCGAGACCGTCGTCCAGAGCCAGAAGTCGCGGCTGACCCGCCGGATCGCCGGGTCCTTGACCAGGTCCGGGGCGTACTTCTGCTGCGGGGTCTGCTCCTCGTCGAAGAGCCAGCCCATGTGCGCCCACCACAGGCCCTTCAGCAGGGCCGGCAGGGTCTCCCCGTAGCGCCAGGGGCTGTGCGGGTCGCCCTCGGCGTCGGAGTACCGGTGGTGCCTGCGGTGGTCGGCGACCCAGCGCACGACCGGCCCCTCGACGGCCATGGAGCCGGCGATCGCCAGGGCGATCTTGAGCGGCCGGTTGGCCTTGAACGAGCCGTGGGTGAAGTGGCGGTGGAAGCCGATGGTGATGCCGTGGCAGCCCAGGAAGTACATCCCGACCATCAGGCCGAGGTCGAGCCAGCTCAGGCCCCGGCCCCACGCGAACGGGATCGCCGCGACGAGCGCGAGGAAGGGGATCGCGATGAAGAGTCCGAGGGTGATCTGTTCAAGTGACTGCTTCCGGTCCGCGCCGAGGGTGGCGCGCGGAAGCGACGTGCCGTCGCCGGGCCCGGGTTCCGGGGACTCGGTGATCACGTCGGTCTGTGTGGTCATGGGGGTCCCTCACGATGTCGGGGAGCTACGCAACCGTAACCTACGGTGCCGTAATTCCGGCAACTCCAAGTGACGGCCGAACCGAGCGCGCGTGTCGGCCGGAATACGGCTCTTGGCACATGTACCCACGATCGGGGAGGGAGAAGTGCCGATCTTTGTCGTCGCATTGGGGGGCCTCGGTGCGGCATAGTGGGGGAGGCCGAACGGGCACCGCCGACAGGGGTGTCCGGTACGACGGCTTCTGCCATCCGCTGTGGTGTAACGGCAGCACTGAGGGTTTTGGTCCCTTAAGTCCGGGTTCGAATCCTGGCAGCGGAGCACCTCCCCGGAGTCGCGCACGCCCGCGTCGCCCTTCCGTGCGTCTCGCCCTTTACGCCCCGGTATCCTGCGGGTGAATGTCACCCCACGCCGAGGAGCCCCTTCCGTGAGCGCCCACCGCCCGGCTGCCGTCATCGTCCTTGCCGCGGGTGAGGGCACCCGCATGAAGTCGGCAACCCCCAAAGTCCTGCACGCGATCAGTGGCCGTTCCCTGGTGGGGCACGTCGTCGCCGCCGCGCGCGCCCTGGACCCCGAGCACCTGCTCGTCGTCGTCGGCCACGCCCGCGACCGGGTGACCGCGCACCTCGGCGAGATCGACCCGTCGATCCGCACCGCGGTCCAGCACGAGCAGAACGGCACCGGCCACGCGGTCCGCGTCGGACTCGCGGAACTCCCCGAGCTCAGCGGCACGGTGGTGATCGCCGCCGGCGACACCCCGCTGCTCACCCCCGACACGCTGCGCGCCCTGATCGCCGCGCACGCCGCCGACGCCAACGCGGTGACCGTGCTCACCGCCGAGGTCCCCGACCCGACGGGCTACGGCCGCATCGTGCGCGGCGAGGACGGCTCGGTGCTGGCGATCGTGGAGCAGAAGGACGCCACCGTCGAGCAGCGCGCCATCTGCGAGATCAACTCCGGGGTGTTCGCGTTCGACGCGGCGCTGCTGGCGGACGCGCTGGCCAAGGTGACCACCGACAACGCCCAGGGCGAGGAGTACCTGACCGACACCCTGGGCATCCTGCGCGAGGCCGGTCACCGCGTCGGCGCCTCCGTGGCCGCCGACCACCGCGAGATCGCCGGGATCAACAACCGCGTTCAGCTCGCCGAGGCGCGCCGCCTGCTCAACGACCGCCTGCTGGAACGGGCGATGCTCGAAGGCGCGACGATCATGGACCCGGCCTCCACGTGGGTGGACGTCACGGTGGAGTTCGAGCCCGACACGGTCGTCCTGCCGAACACCCAGCTGTACGGCACCACCCGGCTCGCCGCCGGCGCCGAGGTGGGCCCCAACTGCACCCTGACCGACACCCTGGTCGGCCCCGGCGCCCGTGTGGTCAACGCGGTCTGCGACGGCGCCGAGATCGGCGAGGCGGCCAGCGTGGGCCCGTACGCCTACCTGCGCCCGGGCACCCGGCTCGGCCTGAAGTCCAAGGCCGGCACGTACGTCGAGATGAAGAACGCCACGGTCGGCGAGGGCACCAAGGTCCCGCACCTGTCGTACGTCGGCGACGCGACCATCGGCGAGTACAGCAACATCGGCGCGGCCAGCGTCTTCGTCAACTACGACGGACAGCACAAGCACCACACCACCATCGGCTCCCACTGCCGCACCGGCTCGGACAACATGTTCGTGGCCCCCGTCACAGTCGGGGACGGCGCCTACACCGCCGCGGGATCGGTCATCACCAAGGACGTGCCCGCCGGTTCGCTCGCCGTCGCGCGCGGCCAGCAGCGCAACATCGAGGGCTGGGTGGCCCGGAAGCGCCCGGGAAGCGCCGCGGCGCACGCCGCCGAACGCGCCCAGCAGGACGAGCAGGACGCCTAGCCGGACCCGGGGGCGGACAGGACGAGGCCATTCTCACGTGCGCGGGTGCTCCCAGCAGCGCGTACCGTGTGAGGTGCAGACAATTCCGCCGGCTAGCCGACCGTGGGCGAAGCTGCGTTGAACACCAAGGAGACGGTGCAGTGACCGGGATCAAGACGACCGGTGAGAAGAAGCTGATGCTCTTCTCCGGCCGCGCACACCCCGAGCTCGCGGAGGAGGTGGCACGCGAGCTGGGCGTTTCCCTTGTGCCGACCAAGGCCTTCGACTTCGCGAACGGTGAGATCTACGTCCGTTTCGAGGAGTCGGCACGCGGCTCGGACGCCTTCGTCATCCAGAGCCACACCGCCCCCATCAACAAGTGGATCATGGAGCAGCTGATCATGATCGACGCGCTGAAGCGGGCATCCGCCAAGCGCATCACCGTGGTCGTGCCCTTCTACGGCTACGCCCGGCAGGACAAGAAGCACCGCGGCCGCGAGCCCATCTCGGCGCGGCTCATCGCCGATGTGCTCAAGACCGCGGGTGCCGACCGCATCCTCACGGTCGACCTGCACACCGACCAGATCCAGGGCTTCTTCGACGGACCGGTGGACCACCTGTTCGCGCTGCCGCTGCTGGCCGACTACGTGGGCGCCAAGGTCGACCGCTCCAAGCTCACCGTGGTCTCCCCCGACGCCGGCCGCGTCCGGGTGGCCGACCGCTGGTGCGACCGGCTCGGCGCGCCGCTGGCGATCGTCCACAAGCGGCGCGACCCGGACGTCGCCAACCAGGTCACCGTGCACGAGGTCGTCGGTGACGTGCGCGGCCGCATCTGCGTCCTGGTGGACGACATGATCGACACCGGTGGCACCATCTGCGCCGCGGCGGACGCCCTGTTCGCCAACGGCGCGGAGGACGTCATCGTGACCGCCACCCACGGCGTGCTCTCCGGGCCGGCCGCGGACCGGCTGAAGAACTCCAAGGTGAGCGAGTTCGTCTTCACGGACACGCTGCCCACGCCGGGCGAGCTGGAGCTGGACAAGATCACCGTGCTGTCGATCGCGCCGACCCTCGCCAACGCGGTCCGCGAGGTCTTCGAGGACGGTTCCGTGACGAGCCTCTTCGAGGACTCGCACTGATCACACGCTGATCGATTTCCGGGGCGGCCTCCCCGCCGGGTAGACTCACCGAGTTGCTCGGCGAGGGAGGCCGTCCCGTTTCGGCGGCGGACTCCGTTATCGGCGCGCTCCTCGCAAGTGGAACGGCCCGTCGTGGGCTGGGCGACCAGACCGAAGTCCCGTCGTCACTACGAGGAGTGTGATTCCCATGTCCGAGGTGAAGATCGCCGCCCAGCTGCGCACCGAGTTCGGCAAGGGCGCTGCCCGCCGCATCCGCCGCGCGAACCAGGTCCCCGGTGTCATCTACGGCCACGGCCAGGACCCCAAGCACGTCTCCATGCCGGGTCACGAGCTGCTGCTCGCCCTGCGCACCCCGAACGTCCTGATCAGCCTGGACATCGAGGGTGACGGCAAGGAGCTCGTCATCCCCAAGGCCGTGACGCGCGACCCGCTGAAGGGCTTCCTGGAGCACGTCGACCTGCTCTCGGTCAAGCGCGGCGAGAAGGTCACCGTCGAGATCGTGGTCAGCACCGAGGGCGAGCTCGCCCCCGGCGGCAACCTCCTGGAGCACGTGCTCAACGCGCTGCCGGTCGAGGCCGAGGCCACCCACATCCCCGACGGCGTCACCGTCTCCGTCGAGGGCCTGGAGGCCGGTACCTCCATCCTCGCCAAGGACATCCCGCTCCCCAAGGGCACCACCCTGGCCGTCGACGAGGACACCGTCGTCCTGCAGGTCGTCGCCGCCCAGGCCGAGGCCCCCGCCGAGGGTGAGGGCGAGGAGGCCGAGGGCGCCGAGGGCGCCGAGGCCGCCGCCGAGTAATCAGCGGCACGCAGCACGCTTTTCACGACCGCCGTCCCGCTCCCACCGGAGCGGGACGGCGGTCCTGTTGAATGGACGCCATGAGCATGAGCGCAGCGGAAAGCGCCCCCGAGGGGCCCTGGCTGGTGGCCGGACTGGGCAACCCCGGACCTGAGTACGCCGGCAACCGGCACAACATCGGCTTCATGGTGGCCGATCTGCTCGCCGACCGGATCGGCGGGCGCTTCAAGACCCACAAGAGCCGCTCACAGGTGGTGGAGGGGCGCGTCAGCGGCCACCGGGTGGTGCTGGCCAAGCCGATGACGTTCATGAACCTCTCGGGCGGACCGGTGACCGCGCTGCGCGACTTCTACAAGGTGCCGCTCGGCAACATCATCTCCGTCCACGACGAACTGGACATCGACTACGCGACGCTGCGGCTCAAGAAGGGCGGCGGCGACAACGGGCACAACGGCCTGAAGTCGATCACCAAGTCGCTCGGCCCGGACTACCTGCGGGTGCGCTGCGGCATCGGGCGCCCGCCGGGCCGGATGCAGGTGGCCGACTTCGTGCTCAAGGACTTCTCCGGCACGGAGCGCAAGGAGCTGGACTGGTTCGTGGACCGGGCGGCCGACGCCGTGGAGGCACTGATCTGCGAGGGCCTGGAGCGGGCGCAGGGCACGTACAACAGCTGACCGACCTGCGAGGTTGACCGAGTGGCAGGCGATGGCCAAGGATCGCCCGCATGGCCAAACGGAGTCTTGCCCGCCGCACCGCCGAGAGCACCTGGGGTCTGGTGCTGGTCGCCCGGATCGTGGTGCTGAGCGCCCTCGTCCTGGTGATCCTGGCGGCCGGGGTGTGGACCTCGTGGAAGACCGCCCAGCACGCGATGCTCACCAAGGGGCGCGAGCGGGGCACCATGACGGTCTCCGCCTGCGCCGCCGACACCTGCACGGGACCCTTCGTGCCGACCGGCCTCGGTTCCATTCGGGCGAAGGTGACGATCGACAAGGCGGTCACGCACCGTGTCGGCGAGCGGATCCCCGTCGCCGTCGAGCCCGGCACCGAAACGGTGGTCCGGGTCGGCACGGCGGGCGTGCTGCACACCTGGATCCCGTTCGGGGGCGCGCTGTTGCTGGCGGCGCTCGTGCTGGCGGGCGGGCTGCGGTGGACCCGCACCGCCTGGGTGGCGGGGATCGCCGGGGCGGCGCTGCTGGGGGCGGCGTTCCTCACGCTGTAGGCCCGCCGCCCCCGGCACCCCGGTCCGCTCAGGCGCCCTCGGGCTCCAGGAACTCCAGGCGGTTGCCGAACGGGTCCTCGGAGTAGAAGCGCTGGTGGCCCGGCAGGTCGTGGTCCCAGACGACCGTCGCGCCCCGGGACTCCAGCGTCTCGGCGTAGGCGCGGATGCCGCGCACCCGCAGGCCCGGATGGGCCTTGCGCGCGGGGCGGAAGTCCTCCTCCACCCCGATGTGGATCTGGGCGGCGCCGGAGGTGAACCAGCATCCGCCACGGGCGGCCAGCACCGGCGGCTTGGCCACCTCGGTCATGCCGAGGACGCCGGCGTAGTAGGCGCGCAGCCGTTCCTCGGAACCGGGCGGCGCCGCGAGCTGGACGTGGTCGAGCGCGGCTATCACGGGGTCAACGGGCCTTTCGTGCGATGGCGAAGATCCGCCGGAACGGGAAGACGGTGCCGTGCGGGCCCGCGGGGTAGGCCTTGCGCAGCAGGTCGCGGTACTGACCGAGGAACTCCGTGACGGCGGCGGGGTCGTCGGCCAGTTCGGTGAGCACCGGACGCAGCGCGGTGCCCTTGGTCCACTCCAGGACCGGGTCCTCGCCCTGGAGCAACTGGACGTAGGTGGTCTCCCAGACGTCGACGTCCACGTCGATGTCCGGGATGTCGATGAGGCGTTCCAGGTAGGCGGCGGGCTCCAGGATGTGCACGTAGCGGCGGCCGTGGCCGTCGCCGAGCCGGTGGCGCCAGGCCGGGGAGTCGCAGAGCTCGCCCAGCAGCGCGTGGCTGGGGGAGGTGAAGTTGCCCGGCACCTGGAAGGCGAGCACACCGCCGGGCACCAGGTGCCCGGTCCACTCGGGGAAGCGCTCGGCGTGGCCCTCGACCCATTGCAGGGCGGCATTGGACACGATCAGGTCGTAGTCCTCCTCCGGCACCCAGTGCGCGGCGTCGGCGGCCCTGAAGTCCAGGCCGCCGCCCCCAGGGGTGGGGCCCGCGTGGGCCTGCGCGGCCTCCAGCATCTCGGCGGAGCTGTCGAAGCCGGTGATGCGTGCGGTGGGCCAGCGGTCCGCGAGCAGGGCCGTGACGTTGCCGGGGCCGCAGCCGATGTCGGCGATGCGCGGGGACGGGCCGGGGAGCTCCGGTATCCGGGCCAGAAGGTCGTGGAAGGGACGGGTCCTGTGGGTGGAGTGCCGGAGGTACTGCTGCGGGTCCCACGATGCTGCGGGCATGTCTCGAACTCCCTGGCGAAAGTTGGATCTCTTCCTGCGGCCGACCTTGCCCACAAGGTTGCGCACCTAATCTCTTGATGTCAAGAGACTTCATGTCGACAGAACCACTACACTGATCCCCATGGAGGACGAGGTCGACCGGCTGGTCGCGGCGTGGCGCAGGGAGCGCCCCGACCTCGACGTCGAACCGCTCGAGGTACTCAGCCGGGTCAGCCGACTGGCGCGGCACCTGGACCGGGCGCGTCGCCTGGCGTTCGCCGAGCACGGCCTGGAGCCATGGGAGTTCGACGTCCTCACGTCGCTGCGCCGCGCGGGCGCGCCCTACCAGCTCTCCCCGGGACAACTGCTCACCCAGACGCTCGTGACGTCCGGGACGATGACCAACCGCATCGACCGGCTCACCAAGAAGGGTCTGGTGGAACGGCTCCCCGACCCCTCGGACCGGCGCGGAGTCCTCGTACGGCTCACCCCGGAGGGCCGGGACCGCGCCGACCAGGCCCTGGCGGGGCTGCTCGCGCAGGAACGGGCCATCCTCGGCGAACTCTCCGGCCGCCAGCGCGGGGAACTCGCCGATCTTCTGCGCCAGTTGACGGCGCCGTTCGACAACATCCCGAGCTGAGGCCGATTACCCGGCGTAATCGCCCAGGGAAGATCACAAACGGCCACGCTCTGCCACCGGTTGCGCACCCAAAGTGGCAGATCTAGCGTGATCTACGTGAATGCCGCATAAAGGCCCGGATGGCCACCTTTGCGGCTGCCGGCGCACCCGAGCACCGGCGCCATTTTTTGAAAGGCGCCGAGCCGCGCCGGCTTCCAATCCCTGGACCCTGTCGGGTCCCGCTCCACCTTGGAGATGCAGATGACTCTGCACACCCGCGCAAGCAAGATAGCCGCGACAGCGGTGACCGGCGCCTTGGCCGGCACCCTTGCCATTGGCACGATGGGCACCGCGTTCGCCGACGAGATCGCTGCACCCGGCGCGCCGAAGGCCGCACCGGCTCCCTCGGGGAACACGGAAAGCGTGGGCGCCGGCGAGGACCTCCCGGACCTGTCCGGCGAGATCGCGTCCGCAGCGGCGGCCGGCCCCAACAGCGCCCTCTACCAGGGCCGTGTCGTCGCCCGTATCGGTCTGCGCGTCCGCAGCGGCCCGGGCACGCAGTACAGCTCGGTGGGCGTGCTCCCGTACAACGCTCTGGTCTCGATCGTCTGCAAGACCAATGGCCAGGACATCGGTGGTAACCCGCGTTGGTACCGCCTGGCCCAGAACCTCTACGCATGGTCGGCGGGGCGTTACATCGCCAACGTCGGCGCTTCGCCGCGCGTCTGCAACGCCAGCGAGCTCAGTGGTGGTGGTGGCGGCGGTATCGGCGGTGGCGGCATCGGCGGCATCGGCGGCATTGGTGGCGGCGGCATCGGCGGTATCGGCGGTATCGGCGGTGGCGGCATCGGCGGCATCGGCGGCATCGGCGGCATCGGCGGAGGCGGCGGAGGCTGCTACGGCGGTGGCGGTGGCGGCGGTGGCCGCGACGACGGCCGTGGCGGCGGTGGCGGTCGCGGCGGCGACGGCGGCGGAGGCCGTGGCGGCGACGGCGGCGGAGGCCGTGGCGGCGGCGGTGGCGGCGGCCGTGGCTTCAGCTTCGGCGACGACGGCCGTAACGGTGACGGCGGAGGCCGTGGCGGCGAAGGCGGCGGTCGCGGTGGCGGCGGCGGTGGCCGCGGCGGCGAAGGCGGTGGCCGCGGCGGCAACTACGGTGGTGGTGGCGGCGGCAACTACGGCGGCGGTGGCGGCTACGGCGGCGGTGGCGGCGGAGGCTGCTACGGCGGCGGTGGCGGCGGAGGCCGCGACGACGGCCGTGGTGGTGGCGGCGGCAACTACGGTGGTGGCGGCGGCGGTCGCGGTGGTGACGGCGGCAACTACGGTGGTGGCGGCGGAGGCCGTGGCGGCGAAGGCGGCGGCGGTCGCGGTCGCTAGGACATCGCGATGATCCGGCGGCCCGTCCTCCCGGTTCCGGGGAGGGCGGGCCGCCGTCGTGTCACGCCGGGGCCGCCGAGCCCACCCGGCCGCCGTCGCCCTCCACCGGGGGCACCCCGGCCCGCCGGGCCAGCGCCACGGCGGCCAGCGTCGAGTGCACGCCCAACTTGCCCAGCACGTTCTGCATATGGGTGCGGACGGTGTGCGGGGACAGGTAGAGCCGTTCGGCCACCGCCTTGCGGCCCAGTCCCGCCACCATGCAGCGCAGGACCTCCTGTTCGCGCGGGGTGAGCGACTCCACCAGCTGTTCGCTCTCGGTGCGGTGGCGGCGGGCGGCGGTCAACTCCCGCAGCACACCCGTGAGCAGGGCCGGCGGGAGATGGGTCTCGTCCCGCAGTACCCCGCGCATGACCGCCAGCAGCCGGGACAGCGAGCAGTCCTTGGCCACCCAGCCCGACGCACCGGCCTGCAGCGCGCGGGCGGCGCGGCGGGCGTCGTCACGCTCGGCGAGCACCACCGTGCGGGTGGCGGGGTATTCGTTCCTGACGCGTTCCACCAGGGCGATGCCGTCGACACCGGGCGGCGTGCCGCCGGGGGCGGCAGGGCCGGTGGAAGGGACGGCGGCGGAGCCGGTGGTGTCCACGGCGTTCAGCGTGCGCACGCCCACCACGCCCGCGGCCGACCCGAGGTCGGCGTCCACCAGCAGTACGTCGTAGCGGCGGCCGTCCGCCGTCGCGCGTTCCAGACAGCGCTGGGCGGCCACGCCGCTGCCGGCTGCCGACACGTCGACATCGGGTTCCGCGGCCAGGGCCGCGGCGAGCGACTCGGCGAAGATGCGATGGTCGTCCACGACGAGAACACGGATTCGTCCCACGGGCCCCACTCCCGGCATTAGGCGGTTTTCCCCCCAACGGACGAGGTTGAGGTGCACTGAGGCCCGGCACCTGGATCGGACGTCGCATGCCGCCGGGCTAGCCGTCGTCCTCCGCCAGGTGCCGAACCCTTGTGTCTCGCCCCCTGATGCCACCGGCCCCCACCGGCGCTGTTCAAGAGCCTAGGGGCAGGAGCAGACAAAGGCGCCGGAATGGAAAAACTGGGCGGGCCCAGTTGCCGGCCCGGGTCCGCGGGTGTGACCCCCGGTGCACGGCGTGGCCCGTGCGCCGGGGGTCGCTGAGCTACGCGAGCCGCCGCGCGCCCGCCGAGGGCACCGCGGTGAAGACGCGGGGTTCGCGGTACCCCGCGTCGGCGAAGGCGGCCACCACCGAGTCGGCGACCTTCTCCGCGGCCGGCTCCTCGACCAGCACAATGGCCGAGCCGCCGAATCCGCCGCCCGTCATGCGGGCGCCGAGCGCCCCGGCCTCGTTGCCCGCGGAGACCACGAGGTCGAGTTCGGGGCAGGAGACCCGGAAGTCGTCGCGGAGCGAGGCGTGCCCCTCGGTCAGTACCGGTCCGATGGCGCGGGCGTCGCCCGCCTCCAGCAGTCCGACGACCCGCTCCACGCGCCGGTCCTCGGTCACCACGTGCCGTACCAGCGGGCGCAGTTCGGGCTCGCCGGTCAGCTGCTCCAGGGCCGCGTCGAGACCGTCGTAGGGGATGTCGCGCAGCGCGTCGACGCCCAGCACGTCCGCCGCCCGCTCGCAGCCGGTCCGGCGCTTGCCGTACTCGCCCTCGCTGTGGGCGTGGGTGACCCGGGTGTCGACGACGAGCAGCCGCAGGCCCTGCGCGGCCATGTCGAACGGGATCTGACGCTGCGACAGGTCACGGGTGTCCAGCCACAGCGCGTGGCCCTCGGTGCAGCACGCCGAGGCGGTCTGGTCCATGATCCCGGTGGGGGCGCCCACGTAGACGTTCTCGGCGCGCTGGCACAGCCGGGCCAGCCGCCAGGGCTCCAGGCCCAGCCCGTACAGCTCGTTGAGCGCGACGGCCGTCACCACCTCGAGAGCCGCCGAGGACGACAGGCCCGCACCGGTCGGGACGGTGCTCTCGAAGTGGATGTCGGCGCCGGTGATCGCGTGGCCGGCGTCGCGCAGCGCCCACACCACACCGGCGGGGTAGTCGGCCCAGCCCGCGCCGCCCCCGGCCTCCAGTTCGTCCACGTGGAGTTCGACCACGCCGCCGTCGACGTCCGGTGAGGCGCTGTGCAGCCGCAGCCGTCCGTCGGCACGGCGGGCGACCGCCGCGACGGTGGTGTGCGGCAGCGCGAAGGGCATCACGAAGCCGTCGTTGTAGTCGGTGTGCTCGCCGATGAGGTTGACCCGCCCGGGGGCGGCCCACACGCCCTCGGGCCCGGTGCCGTACGTCGTTCGGAAGGCGTCCGCTGTCACTGTCGCTCTACTCCCGGTTCTGCAGGGCCTGCGTGAAGGTCCAGGCGTCGCGGACGATCTCCGCGAGGTCGGTGCGCGAGGGCCGCCAGCCCAGCCGCTCCTTGGCGCGCTCGGCGGAGGCGACCAGGACCGCGGGGTCGCCGGCCCGGCGCGGGGCGACGACCTCGGGGACGGGGTGGCCGGTGACCTGCCGTACGGTCTCGACGACCTCGCGCACCGAGAAGCCGTTGCCGTTGCCCAGGTTGCAGATCAGGTGCTCGCCCGGGGTGGCGGCGTCGACGGCGAGCAGGTGCGCCTCGGCGAGGTCCGCGACGTGGATGTAGTCGCGGATGCAGGTGCCGTCCGGGGTCGGGTAGTCGTCACCGAAGACCGAGATCGCCTCGCGGCGGCCCTGGGCGACCTGGAGGACCAGCGGGATCAGGTGCGACTCGGGGTCGTGCCGCTCACCGAACTCCCCGTAGGCGCCTGCCACGTTGAAGTAGCGCAGGGACACCGCGGCCAGACCGTGCGCGACGGCCTCGCTGGTGATCATGTGGTCGACGGCGAGCTTGGACGCGCCGTACGGGTTGGTCGGCAGCGTCGGCTCGTCCTCGGTGATCGGGACGGACTTCGGCTCGCCGTAGGTGGCCGCCGTAGAGGAGAAGACCAGCCGGCGCACCCCCGTCTCGCGCATGGCGCCCAGCAGTTCCAGGGTGCCCGCGACGTTGTTGCGCCAGTACTTCTCCGGGTTGACCACGGACTCGCCGACCTGGGAGCTGGCCGCGAAGTGCAGCACGGCGTCGTACGAGGAGTCGAGCACCTTGCCGGCGTCCTGGACGCGGCCCTCGACGAACGTGGCGCCGTCGGGCACGCCCGCCCGGAAGCCGGTGGACAGGTCGTCCAGCACGGTGACCCGGTGCCCTGCCTCCAGCAGGTGGGCCGCCACGACGCTGCCCACGTAACCGGCGCCGCCGGTCACCAGGACCTTCTTGCCGCCGGTCCCGGGGGCACCGGCGCTGGGGGTGTTGCTCATGAGGTCTCAGCCTTTCTCGGGTCCGTCTCGGAGCAACCGTAGTGGGGACGGACGAGGGCGTGTCGCGCGCATGCCGTGGACGCCCTCATGGGGTGGCGACCTCGCGCAGCCGGGCCGCGGCGGCCTCCGGCGGCACGTCGTTGATGAAGACGCTCATGCCGGACTCCGAACCCGCCAGGAACTTCAGCTTCCCCTTGGTGCGGCGGATCGTGAACAGCTCCAGGTGCAGCGCGAACTCCCGGCGCAGCGGGCTGCTGAAGGGCGCCTGGTGCCAGCCCGAGATGTAGGGGGTCGGCGGCTCTCCCCCGGCCTCCGGCCCGGTGGGGGTCCCCCCGGCGAAGCCGGGGGGAGTGCCCCCCTCGTCGAAGATCCGGTCGAAGCGGCGCAGCAGTTCCAGGTAGACCGCCGGGAACTCGGCGCGCGCCTCCTCGTCCAGACCGAGCAGGTCGGGGACCCGGCGGCGCGGGTAGAGGTGCACCTCGTACGGCCAGTGGGCGGCGTAGGGGACGAAGGCGGTCCAGTGCTCACCTTCGAGGACGATCCGCGAACCGTCCTCGCGCTCGCGCTCCACGACGTCGTCGAAGAGGTTGCGCCCGCCGGTGGCCTCGCTGTGCCGCTCCAGCGACCGCAGCATCAACTCGGTCCGCGGGGTGGCGAAGGGGTAGCCGTAGATCTGGCCGTGCGGGTGGCCGAGGGTGACGCCGATCTCCTCGCCGCGGTTCTCGAAGCAGTAGACCTGCTCGACCCCCGGGAGCCGGGACAGCTCGCGGGTGCGATCGGTCCAGGCGTCGAGCACCAGCCGCGCCCGCTCGGGGCTCAGACCCGCGAAGGACGTGTCGTGGTGGTCGGTGAAGACGACCACCTCGCAACGGCCATGTTCTCCGGAGAGTGAGGGAAAGCGGTTCTCGAAGACGGCGACCTCGTAGTGGTCGTCGGGGATCTCGGTGAGGTGACCGTCACGCGTGGGACACAGCGGGCATTCGTCCGCAGGCGGGTGGTACGTACGGGCCTGGCGGTGCGAGGCGATGGCGACGGAGTCGCCCAGCAGGACGTCGTGACGGATCTCGGAGACCGAGGACATCGGGTCCAGCGGGCGCCGGTCGACGGCGTCGTGCACCGCGTCGTCCCGGGTGTCGTAGTAGATCAGCTCGCGCCCGTCGGCGAGCCGGGTCGATGTCTTCTTCACCCTGCGGGCTCCTTACACACACCCCAACCAACAGAACCGAACACAATGAACCACAACGAAACAGCAACGTCAACGAATGCGGCGCTGCGGGGAGTGATCACACCATGAACCAGTTGGCAGAAGGACTACGGCTGCCGACCAACGCCCTCGACTACTCGATCCTCGCGATCTACTTCGCCGTCGTCCTGGGCATCGGCTTCGCGGCCCGCCGTTCCGTGAGGACGAGCCTGGACTTCTTCCTGTCGGGGCGCTCGCTGCCGGCCTGGGTCACCGGCCTGGCGTTCATCGCCGCCAACCTGGGCGCCACCGAGATCCTCGGCATGGCGGCCAACGGCGCGCAGTACGGCGTGTACACCGTGCACTGGTACTGGATCGGCGCCATCCCGGCCATGGTCTTCCTCGGCCTGGTGATGATGCCCTTCTACTACGGCTCCAAGGTCCGCTCCGTGCCGGAGTTCCTGCTGCACCGCTTCGGGCCGTCCTCGCACCTGCTCAGCTCGATCATCTTCGCGGTCTCGGCGCTGCTCATCGCGGGCGTCAACCTCTACGCGATGGCGATCGTGCTGGAGGCGCTGATCGGCTGGCCGCAGTGGGTGGCCATCGTCGTCGCCGGGCTCTTCGTGCTCTTCTACATCACCCTCGGCGGGCTGTCCTCGGCGATCTACAACGAGGTGCTGCAGTTCTTCGTCATCCTCGCCGCGCTCATCCCGCTCACCATCGTCGGCCTCAAGCGGGTCGGCGGCTGGTCGGGCCTGCGGGACTCGCTGACCGACACGCACTCCCCGGCGTTCGTCTCCGCCTGGCAGGACACCGGGATCGGCTCGCAGAATCCGCTCGGCGCCAACTGGCTGACCATCGTGCTCGGTCTCGGCTTCGTGCTGAGCTTCGGCTACTGGACGACCAACTTCGCCGAGGTGCAGCGCGCCCTGTCGGCCAGGAACCTCTCGGCGGCCCAGCGCACCCCGCTGATCGCCGCGTACCCCAAGATCTTCATCCCGCTGATCGTCGTGCTGCCCGGGCTGATCGCGCTCGTCATGGAGCCGGACATCGGCAAGACCGAGAGCGGGCTGCAGTACAACGACGCGATCCCGGTGCTCATGCGCGACCTGCTGCCCAACGGTGTCCTCGGCATCGCCGTCACCGGCCTGCTGGCCGCCTTCATGGCCGGCATGGCGGCCAATGTCTCGTCCTTCAACACCGTCTTCACGTACGACATCTGGGGCCGCTACGTGCGGCGGGACCGGCCGGACTCGTACTACGTCACCACCGGTCGCGTCGTGACGGCGATCGGCGTGCTGATCGGCATGGGCACGGCCTTCATCGCCTCGTCCTTCAGCAACATCATGAACTACCTGCAGACGCTGTTCTCGTTCTTCAACGTGCCGCTGTTCTGCGTCTTCATCCTCGGCATGTTCTGGAAGCGCTCGACCGCGGCGGCCGGCTTCTGGGGCCTGCTCAGCGGCACCGTGGCCGCGATGATCAACTACTTCTGGTTCTACAAGGGCGGCCTCATCTCCATCCCCAGCGACCAGGGCGCCAACTTCGTCTCCGCCATCGCCGCGTTCGTCGTGGGCGGTGTCGTGATGGTGGTGGTCTCGTGGTTCACCCGGCCCAAGCCCACCGAGTCGCTGGCCGGCCTGGTCTACGGGACCACCTCGCCCGGCATGGCCGAGCCGCCCGCCAAGGGCGACGACGCCTGGTACCGCAGGCCCGCCCTGCTGGGCTGGGGCGCGGTCGTCCTCGCCGCCCTGTGTTACATCCCCTTCTCGCTGTGAGGTGACCTGTCGTGACCAGTCACGGGAACGAGTCCGAATTCCACGACGACATGGGGAGCCTGGAGCGCAAGTCGGCCACCGCCGCGAGGCTGTTCGACGTACGCCGCGTCATCGGCGGTCTGTTCGTCGTCTACGGGGTGCTCGTCACCATCGCCGGGATCACCGCCTCCGACGCCGACATCGCCAAGGCCCAGGGCATCAACATCAACCTCTGGGCCGGCATCGGCATGCTGCTGCTGGGGCTGGCCTTCCTGCTGTGGATGAGGCTCAGCCCGCCCCCTCCCCCGCCGTCCCCGGAGGAGACGCCTGCTGAGGAATCACGACCCCGCCCGGAGGGCGGTGCGTGACGCGGTCCAGCAGTCCGGTGCGGGCGGCCAGCGCGGCCGCCTCCAGCCGCGACCCGACCCCGAGCTTCATCAGCACCCGCTGCACATGCGTACGGGCGGTACTCGGCGCGATCGCCATGCCCGCGGCGATCAGCCGGGTGTCCTCCCCCTCCGCGACCCGCATCAGCACCTCGACCTCGCGCGGGGTGAGCATCTGAAGCAGCCGTGTGCCCTCGTCGTCCGGCTCCACCACGGGGTTGAGCAGATCCGCGAAAGCCCCCTGGAGCAGCGCGGGGGCCACGGCGACCTCGCCCGCCCGGGCCTTGGCCATCGCCCGTTCGACGCCCTCGATCCGCTCGTCGTGCCGGACGTAGCCGGAGGCGCCGGCGGCGAACGCGGCGGCTATCCCGCGCGGGTTGGGCACCGGTCCCAGGACCAGCACCGCCACCCCCGGCCGCTCGCGCTTGATCCGCGCGACGGCGTCGAAGGCGCCCGGCTCGGCCGGGGCGGCGGTGCCGATCAGGCACACCTCGGGTGCCCGGCTCAGGACCAGATCGGCCGCGCCCGAGGCGGGCGCGGCCGCGGCGAGCACCCGGTGCCCGCGCAGTGTCAGTGCCGAGGCGAGCGCCTCGGCCAGCAGACGATGGTCGTCGACGACGACGAGCCGTACGCCCATGGGCGTCCCCCTCATCCCCCCATGGACCGGTGCGGGCCTGCCCACCGAGTCCAAGCCGGTCCCCCCTCACATGCCGTAGCGCGGCCACGGCCCGGCGTCCCGCGCGTGCACCCACAGTGGCCCACAGCGGGCCCGGGTCATGCCCGGGAAGGTACACGCTTGTTCGACGTGGCGCGCCCCCTACCGGCCAGAAGCCTCCAGCAATTCCGAAATGACCGGCGTTCCTGGCTGCTTCTCACCCGAAACCGCTCGTTCCGTACCGTACATACTCGGGAATCGATCGATCAGCCGAAGGCCGCGATCGCCTTGCCGGTGAGGCTGGTGTTGGCCGAGATGCTGGCGGGGTTGACGAAGAAGTGGTCCTTGTAGAGCCAGTAGTAGGAGCTGCCGTCCAGGAACTGGTTCTCCAGTTCCTTGCCGCCGGCGGGGAGTTCCATGAAGTCCGTCGTCTTCCGCGTACCGGGGTCGAGGGAGATCAGCCGGCCCGGCTTGTCGTAGGTGTTGCGCTGGTAGGCGATCACCTTGCCGTCCTTCATGCCGACGACCTTCAACTCGCGCTCCTCGCCGGGCTCCGCCAGCCACTCGGGCTTGCCGGTCCTCAGGTCGAGCGCCGCGATCTCGTTGGTCTGCGTGTACGAGTCGCCGGTGCCGGCGTGGCTCTTGGTGGGCAGGTAGATCGTGGTGCCGTCGATCGCGAAGTCGGAGCAGTGCGCCTCGCCGTTGGGCGGGCAGGACACCGCGTACGTGCCCTGGTAGCCGCCGGCGCCCAGGGAGATGCGGCTCTTCATCCTGCCGTCCTCCAGGTACGCCAGATCGGTCATCAGACCGCTCGCACCGGCCGACAGCCCGACCACGACCGGGTCGGTGGACAGGACGTTCTGCACGTCGCTGCCGGTGGGGACCTGCCAGGACCACTGCTTGCGGCCGCTCTCGCTCAGCCCCTGCACGTAGTAGTCGCCGTTGTAGCCGCCGCACTGGACGACGGCGACCAGTTTCGTACCGCCCTTGTAGCCCTTGTCGTTGCAGTCGGAACCGGCCTTCGGGGTCCACAGGACCTCGCCGCTGCCGATCCGGTAGCCGACCGAGCCGCCGAGCCAGGCCAGGGCGGCGGTGTCACCGGTGACGGCGACCTGCGTGTAGTCGTGCGAGGTCTGGCCGTTCTGGTCCGGCAGCTGCTTGTCCCACAGCTTCACGCCCTTGGCGATGTCGATCGCCATCACCTGGCCGCAGTCCGTGCCGTACGTGACGACCACGCGGTCCCCGGACGCCTCGCGCGAGGCCGGGCAGGACTCGCCGGACAGCGGGACCGACCAGTTCTCCTTGCCGCTGTCGATGTCGTAGGAGCGCACCGCGTCGGGCGTCGTCTTCACCACCGCGTTGCCGGTGAACCAGGCGTCGGGGATCGCCGCCAGGATCTCCGACTTGGGCGGGCGCGCCCCGTCCTTGTCCCACAGCGCCTTCGCCTGGATCGCGCCGCCGTCACGGCCGTCCTGGCCGCCGCCGCCGCGGCTGTCGGACGGCGTACCGGGCTTGCCCGGGCCGCCGCCGGCGTTGAGCGCCACGAACACACCGCCGCCGACGACGAGGACCCCCGCGATCGCGGCCGCCACGACGGCGACCAGCTTGCCGTTGCCCTTCCGGGGCGGCGGCGGGGGCGGGAACTGCGGGTAGCCGTACGGCGGTACGGGCTGGGTCGGCGCCTGCGCGTACGGGTTGGGGCCGTACGGACCGGGGGCCGGGGGCGGCGGCGGGACCGGCGCGGCGTACGGATTCGGCTGCGGGGGCGGGGGCGGGGGCGGGTAACCGTACTGAGGCGGCTGCGGCCCGAAACCGGGCTGGTGGCCGGGCGGGGGCGGCGGCTGCGACATCAGCGGACACCTTTCGGGCACAGACGTGCGAGGGGCGGACGGTGACCCTCTTTGTACCACCGGTGACACACCGTTCCGAGCCCGCGCCCGGCGACCGTTACGGCACTGCTACACCCGTTCCCGCGTCACGCCTCGTCCGCCAACTCCAGCCAGCGCATCTCCAGTTCCTCGCGCTCCGCGCCCAGCGAACGCAGCTCCATGTCGAGTTCGGCGACCTTCTCGAAGTCGGTCGCGTTGTCGGCGATGGCGGTGTGCAGCTTGGACTCCCGCTCGCTGACCTTGTCCAACTGCCGCTCGATGCGCTGCAGTTCCTTCTTGGCAGCACGACTGTCGCCGCCGCCCTTGGGCTTGGCGGGGGCGGGCGCGGGGGCCGCGGCCTCCACGACGGCGCGGCGCCGCTCCAGGTACTCGTCGATGCCGCGCGGCAGCATGCGCAGCGTCGCGTCGCCGAGCAGGGCGAAGGTGCGGTCGGTGGTCCGCTCCAGGAAGTACCGGTCGTGGGAGATGACGACCATCGAGCCCGGCCAGCCGTCGAGCAGGTCCTCCAGCTGGGTCAGCGTCTCGATGTCCAGGTCGTTGGTGGGCTCGTCGAGGAAGAGCACGTTCGGCTCGTCCATCAGCAGCCGCAGCAACTGGAGTCTGCGGCGCTCACCGCCGGACAGGTCGCCGACCGGCGTCCACTGCTTCTCGTTGGTGAAGCCGAACTTCTCGCACAGCTGACCCGCCGTCAGTTCCCGGCCCTTGCCGAGGTCCACCCGGCCGCGCACGGACTCCACGGCCTGCAGCACGCGGATCGCGGGGTCGAGTTCGGCGACCTCCTGCGACAGATAGGCCAGGCGCACGGTCCTGCCGACCGCGACCTTGCCGGCCGCGGGCTGCTTCTCGCCGTCGCTCGTGGCCGCGTCGGCCAGCGCCCGCAGCAGCGAGGTCTTGCCCGCGCCGTTGACGCCGACCAGGCCCACCCGGTCGCCGGGGCCGAGCTGCCAGGTCAGGTGCTTCAGCAGCACCTTGGGACCGGCCTGCACGGTCACGTTCTCCAGGTCGAAGACGGTCTTGCCGAGCCGGGTCGTGGCGAACTTCATCAGCTCGGCGTTGTCGCGCGGCGGCGGCACGTCGGCGATCAGCTCGTTGGCCGCCTCGATGCGGAAGCGCGGCTTGCTGGTGCGCGCCGGGGCGCCGCGGCGCAGCCACGCCAGCTCCTTGCGCATCAGGTTCTGCCGCTTGACCTCCTCGGTCGCGGCGATCCGCTCGCGCTCGGCGCGGGCGAAGACGTAGTCGCTGTAGCCGCCCTCGTAGTCGTGGACGTCACCGCGCTGCACGTCCCACATCCGCGTGCAGACCTGGTCCAGGAACCAGCGGTCATGGGTGACGCACACCAGCGCCGAGCGGCGCGCCCGCAGGTGGCCCGCGAGCCACGAGATGCCCTCGACGTCGAGGTGGTTGGTGGGCTCGTCGAGCACGACCAGGTCCTGCTCGGCGATCAGCAGCTTCGCCAGCGCGATACGGCGCCGCTCGCCGCCGGACAGCGGGCCGATCACCGTCTCCAGGCCCTGCGGGAAGCCCGGCAGGTCCAGCCCGCCGAACAGGCCGGTCAGCACGTCCCGGATCTTCGCGTCCCCGGCCCAGTCGTGGTCGGGCCGGTCCCCGATCACCTCGTGGCGGACGGTCGCCGCCGGGTCCAGGCTGTCGTGCTGGGTCAGCACGCCCAGCCGCAGCCCGGAGGTGTGCGTCACGCGCCCGCTGTCCGGGCCCTCCAGCTTGGCCAGCATCCGGATCAGCGTCGTCTTGCCGTCCCCGTTGCGGCCGACGACCCCGATGCGGTCGCCCTCCGATACGCCGAGCGAGATCCCGTCCAGCAGGGTACGGGTGCCGTACACCTTGCTGACGGACTCGACGTTGACCAGATTGACGGCCATGGGACTCCTGTCGATACGGAAGAACGACCTCCCAGAGTAGTGCGGTACTTCCCCCGCCCGATCCCGCCCACCGGTCCGGGGCGTCCGCCGTCGGCCCGCCGGCCGATCGGACCTTCTACGAAGGTACGTAGCCGCAGGTCTGTACGGTCTTCCCATGGATACGTATCCGCTCGTCGAAGCCCGCAACCAGCTCGGGCAGCTCGTCGGCCGAGTCCGTCATGGGCACGAACACATCCTCATCAGCGAGTACGGCAAACCCGCCGCCGCCCTGATCCCGTAAGCGAACCGGAGGAGCTCCAGCGTCTGCGTGATGCGGCGGACGCGACGGAGGCAGCGGAGGCGGCGGCCCGCGAATCGGCCCCCACCGGCCCGCCGATGACCCATGACGCATTCATGGCCGCGCCGGAGGACGAGGACCGCAAGTCGGAGGCTTCGTGACCCACACGGTCGTGTGGCAGCACCAGGCCATGGACGAACTCCGGCGCCTGCGCATCCTGGACCCGGTCGGTGCCAAGGCATGCGCAGCCACCGTTTCGTGATCCGGCCAGGGATCCGCGTCCCGATACGAGGCCCGCTCACCTCGGGGTGCTGCCCGCGCGTTCCACGAGGGCCCAGCCGGTGGCGGCCATGAGGATCGCGGCCGGGGCGGTGAGGCGGACGGCGATCAGGACGGCGGAGTGGCCGTCGAGGAGGCCGCCGAAGCCGACCGCCGACAGCCCGAGGACGCCGAGGAGGGCGAGGGCCACACCGAGGGCGGCACCGGGGGCGGCCAGCCGTCGGGGGGCCGCCGGCGGACGGGGCGCCGGCGGCCGTTCCGCACGGCGGAAGACGGCGACCAGAGCCGCGGTCAGGGCCGCCGCCGCGGCGATCCGCAGCGGGACCTGGGCCCACCACGCGCCGGACGCCGGGGCGGGCAGGTCGCTGCCGAGGGCGATCAGCGCGCCGTAGACCGCGAGCATGGCCGTGAGGTGCCACAGGAAGGCGGTCATGGCGACGCCGTTCGCCGCGACCACGCCCCGCCACACGCGCGGCCGCCGCAGCCACCGTCCGGCGGGGCCGCGCAGCAGCTCGACGGCGCCGACCAGCCACACGCCGTGGCAGAGCAGCGCGAGCGTGGGCGGCGCCATGTTGGAGATCCGCTCGCCGGGCATCCCGACCATGGACAGCGGGTACGGGCCGAGGGCCACCAGCGCCGCCGCGGCCGCCATCCCGCCGGCCGCCATCACCGCGGGCCGGCGCAGCCGCCCGTCCGCCCGCAGGAAACCCAGCTGGTGCACCGCCAGCCATACGAAGGCGAAGTTCAGGAACGGCACGAAGGGCACCCCGGCGGCGAAGCGCAGCACGTCCACGGCCGCGGCCGCGGCGCACAGGGCCGCGAACGCGCCCCACCCGTACCGGTCGTGCAGCCGCAGCAGCGGCGGCGTGAAGGCCGCCATCCCCAGGTAGACCCCGATGAACCACAGGGGCTGCGCCACCAGCCGCGCCGCGGCGTCCGGCACGGGCAGCAGCAGCGCCGCCGCGCCCCACACGACGGTGAAGACCGCCGTCGGCAGCAGCAGCCGGTGCAGCCGGGCGCGCAGGAACGCCGCGTAGCCGCCGCCCGCGCGCACCACGGAGCGGTACGACAGGGCGTGCGAGAAGCCCCCGACGAAGAAGAAGACCGGCATGACCTGGAGCAGCCAGGTCAGCGGCTGGAGGGCGGGGCGCACGGCCAGCAGGTTGCCGACCTCGATGCCCCCGCCGTCGCGGGTGGTCACCGCGGCCATCAGCCAGTGCCCCAGCACGACCGTGGCCAGCGATGCCACCCTCAGGAAGTCCACGTACCGGTCCCGGCTCGCGGGCGTGGCCGCGGCCAGCGCCGCGGCGTTCGTCTCCACCATGCCGCCACGATGCCGCCGGACGGCCGGGGCCCGGCACCGCCGGGCTACTCAACTCCCGTACAAAGAGCCTGAGTACATCTACCTACGACTGACGGACGACGGTCGCGCCCTCGGCCGGTCCCGAAGTGACGCGGACCGCCCGGCAGGTGCCGGAAGCGGTGAGCGCGGCGGCGACGGACCGCGCGGACTCGGCGTCCTTGGCGAGGAACGCGCAGGTCGGCCCGGAGCCGGAGACGAGACCGGCCAGCGCCCCCGCGTCGGTGCCGGCGGCCAGGGTGGCCGCGAGCGAGGGGCGCAGGGACACCGCGGCGGCCTGGAGGTCGTTGGCCAGCGAGGCCGCGAGCGCGACGGGGTCGCCGGTGCGCAGCGCCTCCAGCAGCACCGGGGACGGCTCGGGGTCGGGCACCGCGGCGTCGCCGCGCAGGCGGTCGCACTCGCGGTAGACGGCCGGGGTCGACAGGCCGCCGTCGGCGACCGCGAAGACCCAGTGGAAGGCGCCGCCGACCGGCAGCGCGGTGAGCAGCTCGCCGCGGCCCCGGCCGAGGGCGGCGCCGCCGACCAGGCTGAACGGCACGTCGCTGCCGAGCTCCGCGCAGATCTCCAGCATCTCCTCGCGACCCGCACCGGTGCCCCACAGCGCGTCGCACGCGAGCAGGGCGGCGGCGCCGTCGGCACTGCCGCCCGCCATGCCGCCCGCGACGGGGATGTCCTTGACGATGTGGACGTGCACGTCCGGCGCCACACCCTCGCGCCGCGCAGCCAGCGCGATCGCCGCACGGGCGGCGAGGTTGCTCGCATCCGCCGGCACCTGGTCCGCGTCGCGGCCCTCGACGGTGATCCGCAGCCGGTCGGCCGGGGTGACGGTGACCTCGTCGTACAGACCCACGGCCAGGAAGACGTTGGCCAGGTCGTGGAACCCGTCCGGGCGCGGCCCGCCCACCGCGAGCTGGACGTTGACCTTGGCGGGGACGCGGACGGTCACGGATCGGCTGGTCACGGGCGTGGTTCTCCTCGGGGAACGGGACGGGACCGCACGGCGGCGGCCCCCATTGTGCCTTCTGCTACCGCTGGGCGCCGCGCTCGGCGATCGCCGCGAACTCCTCCACCGTCAGCGACTCCCCGCGCGCCTGCGGCGACACCCCGGCAGCCACCAGGGCCTCCTCCGCGGCCGCCGCCGAGCCCGCCCAGCCGGACAGCGCGGCCCGCAGGGTCTTGCGGCGCTGCGCGAAGGCCGCGTCCACGACGGCGAAGACCTGCTCGCGGGTCGCGGTCGTCTTCAGCGGCTCGGTACGGCGCACGAGCGAGACAAGACCGGAGTCCACGTTCGGCGCGGGCCAGAACACGGTGCGGCCGATCGCGCCGGCCCGCTTGACCTCCGCGTACCAGGCGGCCTTGACCGACGGCACGCCGTACACCTTGGAGCCGGGGCTCGCGGCGAGGCGGTCGGCGACCTCCGCCTGCACCATCACCAGCGTGCGGTCGATGGTCGGGAACGCCGCCAGCATGTGCAGCAGCACCGGCACGGCCACGTTGTACGGCAGGTTCGCCACCAGCGCGGTCGGCGGCGGCCCGGGCAGCTCCGCCACCCGCAGCGCGTCGCTGTGCACCAGCGTGAAGCGATCCGCCCGGCCCGGCAGGCGATCGGCGACGGTGTCCGGGAGCGCCGCGGCCAGCACGTCGTCGATCTCCACGGCCGTCACGCGGTCCGCGGCCTCCAGCAGCGCCAGCGTCAGCGAGCCCAGCCCCGGCCCGACCTCCACCACCACGTCCTCCGGCCGCACGTCCGCGGTCCGGACGATACGGCGGACGGTGTTGGCGTCGATCACGAAGTTCTGCCCGCGCTGCTTGGTGGGGCGCACGCCCAGCCGGGCGGCCAGCGCCCTCACGTCCCCGGGGCCCAGCAGCGCGTCGTCCTGATGATCGTTACGGTCGGTGTCGCTCACCGCTCCAGCCTATCCGCGCCCGACCTCGCGCCCGGGCAGGCTCTTCCCCCGCCCGCCCTCCCTCCCCCAACCTTCGGCCGGGGGTGCCCCCAGCCCCGTGAAGTCAGTGACCCCGGCGCGCGTGCAGGGTGGGCCGGGTTCGGGGCCTCCGGGGCTGCACGTCCTGGACTGGCATATTTACGCGCCTTTCCAGCACCTGCTCATCCCATCCCCGCCCGGATACCGCGCACAAATATGCCGCACCGTCCAGAACGCCCACCCCTGCACCCCCGCCCCCTCCGTTGTTTGTCGCGCCTGATCCCCGGAGGGAGGTGTTTGGCAGTGACGGCTGCGCACCTGGACAGCGCCGCGCCAACGAATGGCCCGAGCACGGTGCCGTCTCTACCCCCCACCGGGGATCAGGCGCATGACGAAACTGAGGGGGCGGGGGTGTAGGGGTGGGCGTTCTGGACTGTGGAGCATATTTGGGTGCACGACCCGGAGTGACCGATCCAGGGTGCCCGAGGCACCTAAATGTGCTGTCCAGAATGGCCAGCCCCGGAGGCCCCGAACCCGGCACCCCACGAAACGCGCGCCGGGGCACCCTGACTTCACAGGGCACCCGGGAGGGCGGGCGGGGAAAAAACCTGGCCCCACGGCAACCCGCGTCAGCGGTAGAGCTTGCGGCCGCAGACCGGCCACGGCGTCGCCCCCCGCTGGATGTACAGCCGCTTGGCCCGGTACGTCTGCTCCTTGGCGGGGGCGTCCTGGGGGCGCCCGCTGCCGCCGAGGGCGTGCCAGGTGCGGCGGTCGAACTGGTAGAGGCCGCCGTAGGTGCCGCTGGAGTCGACCGCGTTGGGCCGGCCGCCGGCCTCGCACTTGCCGAGGGCGTGCCAGTTGAGGTGGTCCGCGCCGTCGACGGACTCGGGAAGGCGCTTGGTGCCGACGCGCACGACCTCCTGGACCGGCTCGTGCACGAGTTCCTCGGCGATGGGCTCGGGTTTCTGGCGGACCCCGTTGATCGTGCGGTAGGCGTACGTGACGCGCCGGAGGCCGTTGCGGCCCCGGGTGTCGACGGCGGTGGTGCCCTGGAACAGCTGGGGGTCCTCGCGCCGCACGACCTCGTAGGGGACCGGCTGTTCGCGGGTCTCCTTGCGGCCGCGGATGCGCATGACGGAGACGGTCTGGCCGTCCCGGGGGAAGCTGTCGGGGGCGGCGGAGGTGGTGTCCTCGCCGCTCAGCCGGATGCCGGCGTCCCGCACGGCCTCGGCGATGGTCGCGGCGTTGGTCTGGACGGTGCGTTCCTTGCCGTCCACGAGGAAGGTCAGCTGCCGCTCGGTGCGCACGTTCAGGTCCAGGCCGCGCCGCCCGATCGGCTCGGAGCGCGAGGTCGAGACGTACGCGCCGTCGGCGCGCACGCCGAGCCGGCCCAGGGCCTCGTCGACGGTGCGGGCGGTGGTCCACAGCCGCTTCGGACGGCCGTCGAGGGTGAGCGTGACGGGGCGGCCGTAGCGGACGGCGACGCTGTCGCCGTCGTGCAGCTCGGCGTGCCGGCCGGGGGCGACGATGTCGTGGTCGCCGACCCGGACGCCCTGCCGGCGCAGCAGTTCCCCGACGTCCCCGGCGTAGGTGTGCAGGGTGCGCACCTGGCCGTCGACGGAGAGCTCGACCGCCTTGCCGCCCATCACGTACGCGCCGGTGCCGCCGGCGAGGACGGCGACGACCAGCGCGCGCGGCAGCAGCCTGGCCAGCGCGTCGGGGCGCTCGGCCGCGCGGCGCCTGCGGGCCTCCGCGCGTGCGGCGATCCGCGCGGCCGCGCGGCCGCCCACGGCGGGCGCCGGGCGTTGCAGCGGCAGTCCACTGCCGTACAGCCCGGCTTCGGCATACGAATGACTCACGACGTACCTCCGGCGGGTCCGGTCGGAACCGAACCGGGACCATAGCCGACATTCGTCGCGATCCGTCGCTGCGTGGTGACCCCGTGTCGCGGATCAGTAACCGAAGGCGCGCGCCGTGTTGGCGCCGATCGCCGCCGCGACCTCGTCCTCTGCCGCCTTCCGCGCCTCCGCCATGGCACGCACCGTTATCGGAACGAGATACGGAGCGTTAGGCCGACCGCGGTACGGCACGGGGGTCAGGAAGGGGGCGTCCGTCTCGACCAGGAGCAGCTCGGCCGGGGCCACCGCGACCGCGTCGCGCAGGTTCTGGGCGGACTTGTAGGTGATGTTGCCGGCGAAGGACATGTAGTAGCCCTTGTCCGCGCAGGTCCGGGCCATCTCCGCGTCGCCGGAGTAGCAGTGGAAGACCACGGTGTCCGGCGCGCCTTCCTCGTCGAGGATGCGCAGGACGTCCGCGTGGGCCTCGCGGTCGTGGATGACCAGGGCCTTGCCGTGCCGCTTGGCGATGTCGATGTGGCGGCGGAAGGAGTAGTGCTGGGCCTCGACGCCCTCAGGCCCGGTGCGGTAGTAGTCCAGGCCGGTCTCGCCGACGCCGCGTACGTGCGGCAGCGCGGCCAGCGCGTCGATCTCGGCGAGCGCGGCCTCCAGCGCGGCACTGCCACCCCCCTCGCGGGCCCCCTGCCTCGACCAGCCGTCAGGGTCCCCGTGCACGATCCGCGGCGCCTCGTTGGGGTGCAGCGCGACGGCCGCCCAGACGGTGTCGTACGCCGCGGCCGTGCGGGCCGCCCAGTGGGAACCGTTCACGTCGCAGCCGACCTGCACGACGGTGGTGACACCGACGGAGGCGGCCTTGGCCAGCGCGTCCTCGACACTGCCTTCCTGCATGTCGAGGTGGGTGTGCGAGTCCGCCACCGGGACCGCGAGCGGTTCCGGGAGGGGAGGGGTGGCGGACCCGTCCTTGCGCTGGTACTTCTGCTGGCGTTCGGGCTTCTGGGGCATGCCCCAGATCCTAGGCGGCGGCCGTGACGGCTACGCCTGGTCCCTCCTGCGGTGGAGCAGGTGCAGCGGCGACCAGTGCCGGCCGCGGCGCTCGGTGCCCTCGGCGGGGGTTGCGGCGGCGACCGGGCGCCGGGGGGCGGCGCAGGGGAGCGGGCCGGCGGTCGCGGTGCTGGACCATGTACCGGTCACATCGGACACCTGTCCGGCCCGCATGATGCGGACCTTGTGGCCCTCGCACCCGACGCACGTGGGGCGGGTCAGCGGGGACGGGACCCGCTTGCCCTCGACCATGTACCAGACGAGTTCGCGGCCCTGGGCGTCGACGTGGTGCTCTATCTCGTACGCCTGCTCCCAGCCGCGACCGCAGCTGATGCAGACGAAGGCGTACGCCTCACGAACCGTGCCATCGGTTCCGATGGTCTCGCTCATGGCAGCTCCTGTTGCCCTCCGGACGAGGCGTCCGGAGCGGGACTTCCCACTACAGAGAACGCCCACAAAGGCGCCGGTGACAGCGGGGGTGCCCTTTCTTGAGCCAGTTTTGGGAAGTATGTGACGCGAGGCCGACCTAGCGGCCGACGGCCTTTCCCTCCCCCACGACAGTACTTTGCCGACGCCGTGTTTAACCCTTTGTGGGTGGGTTCGTCGCCGCGGCGTGCTTGGCGGACACCACGGCGTCGAAGACCTCGCGCTTGGGCAGCCCGGCATCCGCCGCGACGGCGGCGATCGCCTCCTTGCGCCGCTCCCCCGCCTCCTCCCGCACCTGTACCCGGCGCACCAGTTCGGCCGGGTCCAGCTCCTGCGGGCCGGTCTCCGGGGCGCCCTCGACGACGATCGTGATCTCCCCGCGCACACCGTCGGCGGCCCAGGCCGCCAGTTCCTTCAGCGGCCCGCGCCGGACCTCCTCGTAGGTCTTGGTCAGCTCGCGGCAGACGGCGGCGCGGCGGTCCGCGCCGAAGACCTCGGCCATCGCGGTCAGGGTCTCCGCGAGGCGGTGCGGCGCCTCGAACCACACCAGCGTGCGCCGCTCGGCCGCGGTCTCGGCCAGCCGCGCCCGGCGCTCGCCCGCCTTGCGGGGCGGGAAGCCCTCGAAGCAGAAGCGGTCGACCGGCAGGCCGCTGAGCGCCAGCGCGGTGAGCACGGCGGACGGGCCCGGCACCGCGGTGACCCGCAGGTCCCGCTCGACGGCGGCGGCGACCAGCCGGTAGCCGGGGTCGGACACCGAGGGCATCCCCGCGTCGGTCACCAGCAGCACCCGCGACCCGTCCTCCAGGGCACGGACCAGCTCCGGGGTGCGGGCCGACTCGTTGCCCTCGAAGTACGACACGACCCGCGCGGTGGTCGTCACACCGAGCGCCTGGGTGAGCCGGCGCAGCCGCCGGGTGTCCTCGGCGGCGATGACGTCCGCGGCGACCAGCTCGGCCGACAGCCGGGGCGGGGCGTCGGTGACGTCGCCGATGGGGGTGCCCGCGAGCACGAGTACGCCTGCGTCCGCCGGTCCGGTCGATGTGGTCACCGCCCCAGTCTCCCACCCGGTCGGACCCGGCCGGACCCTCGGATGGCCCGGTCCTCAGCGCATCCACAAGCGGCTTCCCTACGATGGCCCGGTGACGAGTGACACCGCTACGCAGGCAGACCCGGCCGAGGACGCCGAGAACGCCTCCCCCGAGCCCGCGGAGCAGGACTCCTGGCAGCGGCGGCTGCGCCGCTTCGGCCACGTGGACCGTCCGCGCACGAGCCTGCGCGAGCGGCTGGTCCCGCCGTACCCCGAGCCCGGGACGCGCGCCTGGTCGGCGCTCGGGCTGGGCCCGGTGCTCGCGAGCCGGCTGGCCCGCTGGTCGGCCTGGGGCGGTCCGCTGCTGGTGGCACTCCTCGCGGGGCTGATGCGGTTCTGGAACCTGGGGTCACCGCGCGCGGTGATATTCGACGAGACGTACTACGCCAAGGACGCCTGGTCGCTGCTGCAGTACGGCTACGAGGGCAGCTGGCCCGACAAGGCCAACGACCAGATCCTCGCCCACCCGCCGACGATCCCGCTGTCGGAGGCGCCGTCGTACGTCGTCCACCCGCCCGTCGGCAAGTGGGTCATCGCCTCCGGCGAGTGGATCTTCGGGCTGAACCCGTTCGGCTGGCGGTTCGCGATGGCCGTCCTGGGCACCCTGTCGGTGCTCATGCTGTGCCGCATCGGCCGGCGGCTGTTCCGCTCGACCGCGCTGGGCTGCCTGGCCGGCGGCCTGATGGCGGTGGACGGCCTGCACTTCGTGATGAGCCGCACCGCCCTGCTCGACCTCGTCGTCATGTTCTGGGTGCTGGCCGCCTTCGGCTGCCTGCTCGTCGACCGCGACAAGGCCCGCGCCCGCCTGGCGGCGGCGCTGCCCGAGGGCCGCCTGGACGACCACGTCGCGTCCTTCGCGTGGCTGGGTGTGCGGCCGTGGCGGATCGCGGCCGCGGTCTGCCTGGGCCTGGCCACCGGCACCAAGTGGAACGGCCTGTACGTACTGGCCGCGTTCGGCATCCTCACCGTGCTGTGGGACGCCGGTGCCCGCCGCGTCGCCGGTGCCCGCCACCCCTGGCTCACCGCGTTCTGGCTGGACGGCCTGTGGGCGGGCTTCTCCATGGTGGCCGTCGCCCTCGGCACCTATCTGCTGTCCTGGCTCGGCTGGTTCACCACCGACAAGGGCTACGACCGGACCTGGGCCAAGGGCGACGGCGGGTTCTTCTCCGACGCCTGGGCGGCGCTGCGCAGCCTGTGGCACTACGAGTCCCAGGTCTACGACTTCCACGTCAACCTGCACTCGCCGCACACCTACCAGTCCAACCCCTGGAGCTGGCTGGTGCTCGGCCGGCCCGTCTCGTACTTCTACGAGTCCCCCAAGGAGGGCCAGGACGGCTGCACCGCCGTCGGCGGCTGCGCGCGCGAGGTACTGGGCATCGGCACGCCCGCCCTGTGGTGGGCCGCGTGCGTCGCCCTGCTGTACGTGCTGTACCGCTGGGCCTTCCGCCGCGACTGGCGGGCCGGGGCCATCGCGTGCGGCGTCGCGGCCGGCTACCTGCCGTGGTTCCTCTACCAGGACCGCACGATCTTCCTCTTCTACGCGGTCGTCTTCCTGCCCTTCCTCTGCCTCGCCCTGGCCATGATGCTGGGCGCGATCCTCGGCCCACCGGGCGCGGGCGAGCGACGCCGTATGTGGGGTGCGATGGGCGCCGGCACGATCGTGCTGCTGATCGCCATCAACTTCATCTACTTCTGGCCGCTCTACACCGGCCAGACCATCCCGATGGACGCCTGGCGGCAGCGGATGTGGCTCGACACATGGATCTGACCGGCCCGCGCGCACCCTGACCCTCCGCACCGGGGGTACCGGCCCGGCGGACCGAACCGCTCGCCGGCCCGGCCGGGCCGCACCGGGCGGACGACCGTCGAGGGGCCCGTCCGGCGCGTGAAGCGCCCATGCCTGGGGACGAACCGCCACCCGGCACCGCCCGCGCGTACCCTGCGCCCCCGCACCGGGCGCGCAACCCCGATGCACGCCTGACCGTGGCGGATGCGGCGGATGCGGCGGATGCGGCGCGGCGGCCGGTTCCGCCCCCAGGAGCGGAACCGCTCGCCGAACCGGTGGGCCGCGCGCGGCGTCAGCAGTCGGGGCCGGGGAGCCAGGGGCCGAGGTCGCGGAGGGTGTCCTCGACAAGGGCGTCGACGAACTCACCGACGGGGTCGGTGCCGTCGTCGCCGGGGCGGTCCGGGCGGACGGCGGTGAAGGTGTCGATCGGCGCGGTGCCGACGTCCTCGCCGTTCCCGCCGTCCCGGCCCTGCTCGCCGTTGCCGCCGCTGCCGCCGTTGCCGCCGTTGCCGTCGTTCGGGACCGGCTCCGGGCGGGCGGCGGGGCGCTGCGCGGCCGTGCCGGAAGGGACGCGCGGTGCGGCGGCGGAGCCGTCGCCGCAGTCCAGGCCGGCGCGGTCGGCCCGGACGAGGCCATAGCGGACGCCGTGGCCGGTCGCGGGGATCGGCTGGGAGCACGCGCCGAGCCGGGCGAGGGTCTGCCCGGGGGCGCCGGTGCACTCCCCGGTGGTACGGCACAGCGCGGCGGTGGCGCTGACGAAGCCGGTGGCCATGCTCGTGCCGGACAGGGACGCGTAGGTGTTGCCGGGGTAGGTCGAGACGATGTCGACCCCGGGGGCGGCCACGTCGACCCAGTCGCCGCGGGTGGAGAAGGACGCCAGGGCGTTGCCGGGGTCGGTCGCGGCGACCGAGATCACCTCGGGGTAGCCGGACGGGTACTCCCGTGCCGTCGTCCCGTCGTTGCCCGCGGCCCCGACGAGGGTGACCCCGGAGGCGGCGGCGATCTGCACGGCCGCGCGCAGCAGCGGGCTCTCGTCGGGCGAGGTCAGGCTCATGTTGACGACGCCGATGTTGTGCGTCGCGGCGTTGGCGGCCACCCACAGCAGGCCCTCGGCGACCTGGGAGACCGAGCCGGTGCCGTTGTCGTCGAGGACCTTGACGTTCCACAGCCGGGTGCCCATGGCCTCGCTGGCGACACCGATGCCGTTGTCGGTGACGGCGCCGATGATGCCGGCCAGGTGGGTGCCGTGCCCGTAGTGGTCGTCGGCGGTGGGGCTGTCGGAGAAGTTGACCGACCCGGCGACCACGCCGGCCAGGTCCTCGTGCTGCGCGTCGATGCCGGTGTCCAGGACGGCCACAGTGACGTCGTTGCGGGCGCCGCAGGTGGGGGCCTTGACCGCGAACAGTCCCCACTGCTTTCCGGAGGTGTAGAAGGGGTCGTTCGGCACGCACCCGCCGACCGGCGCGGCGAGCGGCACGCGGTCCTTGCCGGGCAGGACGCCGCCCTTGCCGGGCGCGGGCCGGTCCGCGGTGGCGGGCGGCAGCGGCGTGACCACCGCGGGCCGCCCCATGCGCTCGGGCGCGTGCACGATGCCGTCCCGGACGACGGAGCTGACCAGGCGGTTCGAGCGGAGGGCGGCGGCCTGTGCCGCGGTCGCCCGGATCGTGTAGGCCTTCAGTGTGCGGCCGGCGGCGGCGACGTCGTAGACCCGGCCGACGGTCGCGTGGTGCGGGCGGGCGTGCTCGGCGGCCAGCGTGCGGACGTCGCCCGCCGTGTTCTTGAGCATCACGATCCACTGGGCGGCCGGCCCGTCCGTCGCGCCCGCCGTACCCGGCACGAACGCGGAGAGCAGCGCACCCACCACCAAGGGGGCCGCCACGTCCGCTCCACGTGCCCACGTCAACGACCGCCTGGTCCGCATGTGTACTCCCGTCACACCGGCGCGCGCCTCGCGCGTCCCTCGAGACCGGGAACGTACGACAATCCGACTGTCTTACTGATCTCCCACACCGGGAGCGGCCCCCCGCCCACCCCAGCGGGTCAGCGCCGGGCCGTTTTGCGGCGCCCTCGCCGCCGCCCTAGCGTGGAAAGGCGCTCAACCCCCGCACGGGGATCACTGGACCACCTCATATGACCGGCTCCGACGACAAGGCAATCGATGCGGCCGCTGCCGACGCCGGCGGCGGCACCGCGCTGGCGGTGATCGACCCGGCGGGACGCCTGAGCCGGTGGACCGACAGCGCGCGCCGACTGCTGGGCTACCGGGCGGAGGAGGTGCTCAGCACCCCCGCCACCGACCTGCTGGCCGAGGTGGACGACCTGCCCCACGGCTTCACCGGCGAGTGGTCCGGCACGGTCGGGCTGCGGCACCGCGAGGGGCGGCCGTTCCCGGTGGGGCTGCGGGTCTCCCCGCTGCCGGGACGGGGCGGGGAGGTGGACTGGCTGGTCTCGACGACGACGCCGGACGCCGCGGTGCTGAAGGCGGTCGGCGAGGCCTGCCCCTTCCCGATGGCCGTGTGGGACGCCGACCTGCGCATGACCTGGCTCAACGAGGCCCTGGCGCGGGCGTACGGGACGCCCCCCGAGCAGCGCCTCGGGCTGCGGCTCGACGAGTCGCCGCTGTACCGCAACACCCGCGAGGTCACCCGGCTGCTGCAGAAGGTGCTGGACACCGGGGTCCCGGAGATCGACCACGAGCTGGAGCAACTGGACCACTACCGCCACCGCGCCTACGCGCTGTCGGTGTTCCCCGTCGCCGACGCCCGCGACGGCCGGCCGGGTGTGTGCTCCCTCAACGTGGACGTCACCAGCAGCCGTCGGACCCGGGAGCGGATGACCCTGCTGAGCCGGGCGAGCCGGCGCATCGGCGCGCACCTGGACGTCATGCAGACCGCGCAGGACCTGGCCGACGTGCTGGTGCCGGTGCTCGCGGACTACGTCACCGTCGACCTGGCGGAGTCCGTCGAACTCGGCGACGCCCCGCTCGCCCGGCTCGGCTCGGCGCACGGGAACGTCCCGGCGTTCTTCCGCGCCGGGCAGATGTCGATCCACGAGGACTTCCGGGAATCCCTCTGGCCGCGCGGGAGCGCCGTCTTCGTCCCGCCGGAGTCGCCCTTCATCGACGTCCTGCACTCGGGCCGGTCCCATCTGGAGACCGTCCTGGACACCGGCCCCGGCAACTGGCTCGACCACGACCCGCGGCGCCGGGAGCGGATCCTGACCCTCGGCATGCACACGCTGCTGATCCTGCCCATCCACGCCCGCGACGAGATCCTGGGCATCGCGGTGATGGTCCGCACCGAGAACCCGCTGCCCTTCGACGAGAACGACCGGACGCTCGCCGAGGAGCTGGTCAGCCGCGCCGCGCTGAGCCTGGACAACGCCCGCCGCTACACCCGTGAGCACACCGCGGCCCTGGCCCTGCAGCGGGACCTGCTGCCGAGCAACCCGGACGGCGGGAACGCCGTCGACGTGGTGTCGCGCTACCTGCCCTCGGACGCGGAGGGCGGCGTCGGCGGCGACTGGTTCGACGTGATCCCGGTGTCCGGCGCCCGGGTGGCCCTGGTGGTGGGGGACGTCGTCGGTCACGGCATCAACGCGGCGGCGACCATGGGGCGGCTGCGCACCGCCGTGATCACCCTCGCCGCCCTGGACCAGCCGCCCGACGAACTGCTCACCAACCTGGACGAGTTGTTCGTGCGCCTCACCGAGGAGTCCGACGACCGGGCGCCGCCCACCGCGCTCATGGGCGCGACCTGCCTGTACCTGGTCTACGACCCGGTGACCCGGTGCTGCGTCGGGGCGCGGGCGGGCCATCCGCCGCCCGCGGTCATCGACCCGGCGTCGGGCGCGGTGTCCTTCCTCGACATCCCCTCCGGGGCGCCGCTGGGCGTGGGCACCCGGTCGTTCCGGACGGTCACGCACCAGCTGGCGGAGGGCAGTGTCCTCGTCCTGTACACCGACGGCCTGGTCGAGACCCGGGAGCACGACATCGACCACGGCCTGGAGCGACTGCGCCGGGCCCTCACCCAGCCGCCGGGGACCGGGCTGGAGGACCTGTGCGCCACGGCGGTGCGCACGCTCGGCGACCACCGCCAGGAGGACGACGTGGCGGTGCTGATCGCCCGCACCCGGTCGCTGTGCCCGAGCCGCTTCGCCACCTGGCAGGTGCCGCGGGACGCCGCGGCCGTCGCGGGCCTGCGCGCCGAGGCCGTACGGACACTCACCGCCTGGGGCCTGGAACGCCTGGTGCCCGCCGCGGAGCAGATCGTCGGCGAACTGCTCGCCAACGCCGTGCTCCACGGACTGGCACCGATACAGCTGCGGCTGATCCGCGACCGGGTCCTGGTCTGCGAGGTCTTCGACCAGGGATGCTCCATGCCGCGGCAGCACCACAAGGCGTCCCCGGGTGACGAGGCCGGGCGGGGCGTCGCCCTCGCCACGGCGCTGTCCTCCCGCTTCGGCGTCCGCAGTTTCCCGGAGGGAAAAAGCGTGTGGGCGGAGCTGGAGTTGCCGCCCGGCTACTCCGGCCCGCCGTGCTGAGGGTGTCCCTGCCGGTACCCCGACCGGCAGGGCACTGGCTGGGCGCGCACCGCGGTCGCACGGTGGAGCCATGACCGACACCACCCGTTTCACCACCCCTTTCACCCGCCGGACCACCGCGGACGAGGTGATCGCCGGCGTCGACCTGGGCGGCCGGCGCGCGATCGTGACCGGCGGCGCGTCCGGCATCGGCGTCGAGACCGCCCGCGCTCTGGCCTCGGCGGGGGCGGAGGTGACGCTCGCCGTCCGGGACCTGGACGCCGGGCGGCGCACCGCCGCAGAGATCGCGGCGAGGACCGGCAATGACGGCGTACGGGCGGCGCGGCTGGAACTCACCGACCCCGCCTCGCTGGAGGCGTTCGTCGCGGCCTGGCAGGGGCCGCTGCACATGCTCGTCAACAACGCCGGGATCATGGCGCTGCCCGAGCTGCACCGCACCCGGGAGGGCTGGGAGTTGCAGTTCGCCACCAACCACCTCGGCCACTTCGCCCTCGCGCTCGGACTGCACGGCGCACTGGCCGCCGCGGGCGGGGCGCGCGTCGTGGCCGTCAGCTCCAGCGCGCACCTGCGTTCCCCCGTCGTCTTCGACGACCTGCACTTCGAGCGGCGTCCGTACGAGGCGTGGAGCGCGTACGGCCAGGCCAAGACGGCCAACGTGCTCTTCGCCGTCGAGGCCGACCGGCGCTGGGCGGACGACGGCATCACCGCCAACGCCCTGATGCCGGGCGGCATCCGGACCAACCTCCAGCGGCACCAGACCGGCCCGGAGGCACAGGCGATCTTCGACACGTACCCGTGGAAGACCGTGGAGCAGGGCGCCGCGACCTCGGTCCTGCTCGCGGCCTCACCGCTGCTGGAGGGCATCGGCGGCCGCTACTTCGAGGACGCCGCCGAGGCCCGGCCCGCCGCGCCCGCCGGCTCCGGCGGCCTGGACAAGGCTGCCGGGGAGGCCGGGGTCGCCGCCCACGCGCTGGACCCCGAGGCGGCCGCCCGCCTGTGGGAGGTCTCGACGGCGCTGCTGGACACCCGGGCCGCATAGCCCTGCCCGGGCCGTGCGACGGATGGTGAACCTGTGACCGATAAAAGCCCCGGTTGTCACCCGTGAAGCGTAGAGTGCGCTTGCTGCACTGCTTTTTGAACGCGTTCAGGAGGATCACGGGGAGGGTCGGCCATGCGCCGAGGCGTGAAGGCGGGGATCATCGGCACGGTGTTCGCGGGAATGGTGGGAACCGCGGGCTACGGTGCGTACAACCTCTATCAGGGGGTGAACGGCGGCGGCGGGGGCTTCACGGCCCAGGCCGCGCCTGTCGAGACGGGGCCGCCGTCGGCGGCCGAAGTACGCAAGACGGCGGTCGACTTCCTGACCGCGTGGGCCAAGGGCGACACCGCTGCGGCCGGGAGCCTCACCAACGACGCCACCGCGGCGAGCGACGCCCTGGCCGCCTACCGCACCGAGGCCCACGTGACCCGGGTGAAGCTGACGCCCGGCACGCCGGTGGACCGCGTGGTGCCCTTCAATGTCGTCGCCACGCTCTCGTACCAGGGCAGGACCTCCACCTGGAAGTACGGCTCCGCGCTCACGGTCTTCCGCGGCGCGACCACGCACAAGCCGCTGGTGGACTGGGAACCGTCGGTGCTCCACCCGAAACTGACGGCAGGTCAGTCACTGGTGACCGGTGAGGCGCCCTCCCCGCAGGTGATCGTGGTGGACCGGTCCGGCAAGACCCTGGACGCCGGCAAGCTCCCCTCGCTGGCCTCGGTGCTGCCGCAACTGCGCGAGCGGTACGGCAGCAAGCTCAGCGGCGGCAAGCCCGGCATCGAGACCTGGGTGAACGGCGGCGACGGCCCGGGCCAGACCCTGCACACCCTCACCAAGGGCACCCCCGCCAAGCTGCGGACCACGCTCGACGCGCGGCTCCAGGCGACCGCTGAGCAGGCCGTCAAGGGCAAGTCCCAGTCGTCGGTCGCGGCGGTGCAGGCGAGCACGGGCGAGATCCTGGCGTTCGCCAACAACCCGTCCACCGACAACAACAACGCGTTCAACGCCCAGGTGGCGCCCGGCTCCACCTTCAAGGTGCTCACCGCGACGGCCCTGCTGGAGAAGGGCGTCAGCCCCGGCACCGCCGCGCCGTGCCCGGCGACCGCCAATTACAACAACGGCAAGATGTTCCACAACGTGGAGAGTTCGTCCGACCCCTCGGCGACCTTCCAGCGGGACTTCGCCATCTCCTGCAACACCGGCTTCATCAAGCTCGCCGGCAACCTCAGCGAGTCCTCCGTACCCACCGTCGCCCAGCGCTACTACGGCTTCGGCCAGACCTGGAACGTCGGCGTCCCCGCCTGGGACGGCCGGGTGCCCGGCGGCAGCGGCGACGAGATGACCGAGGAGATGATCGGCCAGGGCCAGATCCAGATGAGCCCCCTCAACATGGCCGCCGTGGCCGCGACCGCGGACACCGGCACCTTCCGCCAGCCCCGGCTGGTCTCCACCGACCTCATCGGCGAACCGCTCGCCAAAGCGGGCAGTTCGCTGCCCTCCGGCGTGCGGAGCAACCTCAAGTCGATGATGCGGCTCACCGCGTCGAGCGGCACCGCCGCCGGGGCGATGAGCGGCGTCTACGGGGACGTCGGCGCGAAGACCGGTTCGGCGGAGGTCGGCGGCCAGGAGAAGCCGAACGGGTGGTTCCTGGCCTACCGCAATGACATCGCCGCCGCAGGCATGGTGCTGGAGGGCGGCCACGGGGGCGATTCCGCCGGGCCGATCGTGGCGTCCGTGCTCAAGGCCTCCTCGTAAACGGTTTGGCGTCCGGCCCCCGCCTCGGGCTAGCGTTCCGGGCATGCAGACCCCCGCCGCCGCCCACCCCCGGTTCGCCGAGGCCCTCGCCGGACTCGGGCTCGAGGTCCCCGTGCGCTCCTTCCCGGACGCCACCCGCACCGCGGCGCAGGCCGCGGAGGCGATCGGCTGCGAGCTCGGCCAGATCGTCAAGTCGCTGATCTTCCAGGCGGACGGCGCACCGGTGCTCGTCCTCATGGACGGCGCCTCGCGGGTCGACGTGGACCTGGTCCGGGCCGAACTGGGCGCGGCGGCCGTCCGCCGCGCCGACGCGGACCTGGTGCGCGAGACGACGGGGTACGCCATCGGCGGCGTACCCCCCTTCGGGCACCGGACCCGCACCACCGTCCTGGCCGACCGGCAGTTGCTGCGGCACGACACCGTGTGGGCCGCCGCCGGCACGCCGCACACCGTCTTCCCTATGGCGCCGGGCGACCTCGTCCGGCACGCCGGAGCCACCCTGGCCGACGTCCGCGAACGCACCGCGTGACCCCCCTCATAGCGGCGGCCGTCCTGGTCGCCGCGGTGACGCACGCCTCCTGGAACGCCCTCGCCCACGGCATCGGCGACCGGTTCGCCTCCTTCACCCTCGTGGGCGCGGGCGGCGGGCTGTGCGCCGCCCTCATCGCCCTGTTCGCGCCGGTTCCGGCGTCCGGGGCGTGGCTCTGCCTCCTGGCGTCGGTGGGCATCCATCTCGCCTACATGTACCTGCTGATGAAGTCCTTCACCCTGGGCGACTTCGGGCAGGTCTACCCCGTCGCCCGCGGTGTCGCCCCGATGGTGGTGACGGTGCTCGCGGCCGTGTTCATCGGCGAGGTGCCGAACGCCTGGCAGGCCGCGGGCGTCGCCGTCGCCTCCGCGGGGCTGGCCGGCGCCGCGCTGTGGGGCATGCGCGGACGCGACCCCAACTGGCGCGCGCTCGGCGCGGCCGTCGGCACCGGCCTGACGATCGCGGCGTACACCGTCGTGGACGGCGTGGGTGTCCGTGCCTCCGGCACCGCCCTCGGCTACGTCGCGTGGCTCCTGCTGCTCCAGGGCATCGTGCTGGCCGGCACCGCCTTCGCGGTGCGCCGCGCGGCCCTCCTGCCCCAACTGCGCCCCGTCGCCGCCCGCGGCCTCCTCAGCGGCGCCCTGTCCGTCGCCGCCTACGGACTCGTCCTGTGGGCCCAGACCCGCGGCGAACTGGCCCCCATCGCCGCCCTCCGCGAGACGTCGATCATCGCGGGCGCGGTCATCGGCGCGGTGTTCTTCCGGGAGCGCCTCGGGCGCCCGCGCATCGTCGCGTCCCTGGTGGTCGTCGCGGGCATCGGGCTCATGCTGCACTCCTGAGGCCGGTCCGCGCGGTGCGTTCACTTCTCACCTATTGCAACGCACACGCTAAGAAGCCCGTTGCGTTGACATCAAAACCATTGCAACAATTTCCTTATCTCCACCTGCATTAACGCCGATCGGGCGCAACAACTTCATTGCCAGATCTATGAATGCAACGTAGCGTTTCCCATATCGGAAACAGCGAGCCAAGGAGCGCACGATGCAGAAGTTCGACACCCCCGCCCCCGTCTCCGTCGTCCTCGACGTCCCCGCGGGACGCATCCGGTTCATCGCCGCCGACCGGGCCGACACCGCGGTCGAGATCCTCCCCGCGGACGCCTCCAAGAGCCGCGATGCGAAGGCCGCGGAGCAGACCGAGGTCGCCTACGCCGACGGCGTCCTGCGCATCGACGCCTCGGTGGCGGGCAACCGGGTCCTCGGCGCCTCCGGATCCGTCGAGGTGACCGTCCAACTGCCCGCCGGCTCCCACGTCGAGGCGAAGGCGGCCAGTGCCGATCTCCGGGGCGTCGGCCGGCTCGGCGACGTCGTCCTCGACGGCCAGCAGGCCACCGTCAAGCTCGACGAGGCCGGGAGCACCCGCCTCACCCTCCGCGCCGGCGACATCTCGGTCGGCCGCCTGGGCGGCCCCGCGGAGATCAGCACCCAGCAGGGCGACATCCACATCACCGAGGCCGTCCGCGGCACCGTCACCCTGCGCACCGAGCACGGCGAGATCTCGGTCGGCGCCGCCCACGGGGTCTCCGCCTCCCTGGACGCCGGCACCGCCCACGGCCGGATCCACAACGCGCTCAAGAACACCGACGGCGGCGCCGCCGCCCTGACCATCCACGCGACCACCGCCTACGGCGACATCACCGCCCGCAGCCTGTAAAGGAGAACACCCCTCATGACCGACGTGGCCATCACGGCGAACGGGCTGCGCAAGTCCTACGGCGACAAGACCGTCCTCGACGGCATCGACCTGACCGTCCCGGAAGGAACGGTCTTCGCTCTGCTCGGCCCGAACGGCGCGGGCAAGACCACCGCCGTCAAGATCCTCTCCACGCTGATCTCCGCCGACGGCGGACAGGCCCAGGTCGCGGGCCACGACCTGGCCACCGCCCCGCAGGCCGTCCGCGCCGCCATCGGCGTCACCGGACAGTTCTCCGCCGTCGACGGCCTGATCACCGGCGAGGAGAACATGCTCCTCATGGCCGACCTGCACCACCTGCCCAAGCCCGAAGGACGCCGCCCCGCCGCCGAGTTGCTCGAACGCTTCGACCTCACCGACGCCGCCGGCAAACCCGCCTCCACCTACTCCGGCGGCATGAAACGCCGCCTCGACCTGGCCATGACCCTGGTCGGCAACCCCCGGATCATCTTCCTCGACGAACCCACCACCGGCCTGGACCCCCGCTCCCGCCACAACATGTGGCAGATCATCCGCGAACTCGTCACCACCGGCGTCACCGTCTTCCTCACCACCCAGTACCTCGAAGAAGCCGACGAACTCGCCGACCGCATCGCCGTCCTCCACCACGGCACCATCGCCGCCGAAGGCACCGCCGAAGAACTCAAACGCCTCATCCCCGGCGGCCACATCCGCCTCCGCTTCACCGACCCCACGAACCACCACAACGCCGCCACCGCACTGCCCGACGCCACCCGCGACGACGAAGCCCTCACCCTCCAACTCCCCAGCGACGGCAGCCAGCACGCCCTGCGCACCCTCCTGGACCACCTCGACACCACCGGCATCCACGCCGACGAACTCACCGTCCACACCCCCGACCTCGACGACGTCTTCTTCGCCCTCACCGACGTGCCCCACCCCACCAAGGAGACCGTCCGATGAGCACCCTCACCCTCGCCGTCCGCGACTCCACCACCATGCTGCGCCGCAACCTCCTGCACGCCCGCCGCTACCCCTCCCTGACCCTGAACCTGCTGCTCACCCCGGTCATGCTGCTGCTGCTCTTCGTCTACATCTTCGGCAACGTCATGAGCGCCGGCCTGGGCGGCGCCGACCGCTCCGAGTACATCGCCTACGTCGTCCCCGGCATCCTGCTCATGACCATCGGCAGCACCGTCATCGGGGCGGCCGTCTCCGTGGCCACCGACATGTCCGAGGGGATCATCGCCCGCTTCCGCACGATGGCCATCCACCGCGGGTCCGTACTCATCGGCCACGTCGTCGGCAGCGTCCTGCAGTCCATCGCCAGCGTCGTCCTGGTCGGCGCGGTCGCCGTCGCCATCGGCTTCCGCTCCACCGACGCCACCCTGCTGGAATGGCTCGCCGCGTTCGGACTGCTCGCCCTCTTCGCCCTGGCCCTCACCTGGATCGCCGTCGGGATGGGCATGGCCAGCCCCAACGCGGAGGCCGCCAGCAACAGCGCGATGCCGCTGATCCTCCTGCCCCTCATCTCCAGCGCGTTCACCCCGATCGACGAGATGCCGGGCTGGTTCCAGCCGATCGCCCAGTACCAGCCGTTCACGCCGGCGATCGAGACCCTGCGCGGGCTGCTGCTCGGTTCCGAGATCGGCTCCAACGGATGGCTCGCGGTGGCCTGGTCCGTCGCGCTCACCGCGCTCGGCTATCGCTGGTCGACGGCATCCTTCCGCCGCGACCCCAAGTAACGGCCCGCCCGCTGCGGCCTTTTCCCCGCCCGCCCCCTCAGTGGGTTGTCGCGCCTGATCCCCGGTGGTTGGCAGTGACGGCTGGGCACCTGTACAGCGCCGCGCCAACGATCGGCCCGAGCACGGTGCCGCACTCACCCCCCACCGGGGATCAGGCGCATGAGCTCACCGGAGGGGGCGGGGTCGTAGGGGTGGATGTTCTGGACGGTGCGGCATATTTGTGCGCACCATCCGGGCGGGGATGGGATGAGCAGGTGCTGGAAAGGCGCGTAAATATGCCAGTCCAGGACGTGCAGCCCCGGAGGCCCCGAACCCGGCCCACCCACCACGCGCGCCGGGGTCACTGACTTCACAGGGCACCCGGGAGGGCGGGCGGGGAAAAAACCCGGCAGCGCCGCAGGCTCACGCACCCGCCCCGCGGAACCCCGCGTTGTGGATGAGGACGCCCCCGTCCACCGGCAGCACCACCCCCGTCACCCACGCCGCGTCCCCCGACGCAAGGAACGCGACGGCCGACGCGATGTCGTCCGGCTCGCCGACCCGCCCGAGGGGATAGATCTCCGCGAGGCGGTCGAGGTCGTCCTCGCGCCCGTCCCACGCAGGCGTGCGAACCGTCCCGGGGGCGACGAGATTGACGCGGACACCGCGCGGCGCGGCATGCACCGCGAGGGTGCGGGTGAGCGACGCGAGGCCCGCCTTGGCGGCGCTGTAGGCGTGGTTGCCGAAGTTCATGTGCCCGTTGACGGAGCCGATGCTCACGATCGCGCCGCGCCCCCCGGCCTCCGCCAGGTACGGCAGGGCCGCCCGCGCGCAGCGCATCGCGCCGGTGAGGGTGATCTCGATGTCCTCGTACCAGTCCGCGTCGAGGAGGTCCTCGAAGAGCGGGGGGTCCACGTGGCACGCGTACGCGTTGTTGACCAGCACGTCGAGCCGCCCGAAGCGCTCGACGGCGCGGGCCATGGCCGCGTCGACCGCCTCCTGGTCCGCGACGTCGCAGGCGATCGCGTCGGCCACGCCGCCGCCGTCCGTCCGCTCGGTGAGCGCGGCAGCCGTGGCCGCCGCCCGCTCCCCGTCGAGGTCGGCGAGGAGGACCGCGGCGCCCTCGGACATCAGCCGCCGCGCGGTGGCCGCGCCGATGCCCTGGCCGCCTCCGGTGACGACGGCGACGTGTCCTTCGAACCTGCGCATGCGCGCGTCCTTCCGCCGCTCGGGGGGCGCCATTTCGTCCCGCGCCCCCTCTCGCCCCCCTACTCGCGCGTAGCGTAACGTGCACGCACACCAAAAGGGAGCGGAGAGGCACACCCATGGCGCTGGACGCGGACGTCGTCGTCGTCGGAGCGGGACTGGCCGGGCTGGTCGCCACCGCGGAGCTGGCCGACGCGGGCAGGAAGGTGATCCTGCTCGATCAGGAGCCGGAGTCCAACTTCGGGGGGCAGGCGTTCTGGTCGTTCGGCGGCCTCTTCCTCGTGGACTCGCCCGAGCAGCGCAGGATGCGCATCAAGGACGACCGCGAACTGGCCCTGCAGGACTGGATGGGCACCGCCGGCTTCGACCGCCCCGAGGACCACTGGCCCCGCAAGTGGGCCGAGGCGTACGTGGACTTCGCCGCCGGCGAGAAGCGCTCGTGGCTGCACGCGCAGGGCCTGCGCTTCTTCCCGCTCGTCGGCTGGGCGGAGCGCGGCGGCTACCTGGCCACCGGGCACGGCAATTCGGTGCCGCGCTTCCACATCACGTGGGGTACCGGCCCGGGCGTGGTGGCGCCGTTCGCGCGCCGTGTGCGGGAGGCCGTCGCCAAGGGCCTGGTGGAACTGCGCTTCCGGCACCGGGTGACGGCGCTGACGACGACCGACGGCGTCGTGGACGGTGTGGCGGGCGAGGTGCTGGTGGACAGCGACACCGAGCGCGGCAGGCCGAGTTCGCGGGAGGTCCGCTCGGAGTTCCGGCTCGGGACGCAGGCGGTGGTCGTCACGTCGGGCGGTATCGGCGGCAACCACGACCTGGTGCGCAAGGCATGGCCCGAGCGGCTGGGCACGCCGCCGCAAAAGCTGCTCTCCGGTGTCCCGGCGCACGTGGACGGCCTGATGCTGGGCATCGCCGAGCAGGCGGGCGGCCATCTGATCAACGGCGACCGGATGTGGCACTACACCGAGGGCATCGAGAACTGGAACCCGATCTGGGCCCGGCACGGCATACGTATCCTGCCCGGCCCGTCCTCGCTGTGGCTGGACGCGACGGGCAAGCGGCTGCCGGTGCCGCTGTTCCCCGGCTTCGACACGCTCGGCACGCTGGAGCACATCATGCGGACCGGCCACGAGTACACGTGGTTCGTCCTCACACAGAAGATCATCGAGAAGGAGTTCGCGCTGTCGGGCTCCGAGCAGAACCCGGACCTGACCGGCAAGAGCGTGCGCGAGGTGCTGCGCCGCGTGCTGCCGGGCGCACCCGGCCCGGTGGAGGCGTTCAAGGAGCACGGCGTGGACTTCGTCGTCGAGAGCGACCTGTCCGCCCTCGTGCGCGGGATGAACGCGGTCACCAAGGACGACCTGATCGACGAGACCGCGCTGCGCCGCGAGATCGTGGCCCGCGACCGGGAGATCACCAACACCTTCACCAAGGACCTCCAGGTCACCGCGATCCGCGGGGCCCGCAACTACCTCGGCGACAAGCTGAGCCGCACCGCGGCCCCGCACCGGCTGCTGGACCCGAAGGCAGGCCCCCTGATCGCGGTGCGGCTGAACATCCTGACCCGCAAGTCGCTCGGCGGCCTGGAGACCGATCTGGACAGCCGGGTGCTGCGGGCCGACGGGCAGCCGCTGCCGGGCCTGTACTCGGCGGGTGAGGCGGCGGGCTTCGGCGGCGGCGGGGTGCACGGCTACCGCTCGCTGGAGGGGACGTTCCTCGGCGGCTGCATCTTCTCCGGCCGCGTCGCGGGCCGCGCGGCGGCCGCGGCCACCGCCTGAGCGGCGGCCCGCCCCCCGCCCTGCCCGGTCGTACCGGTGTGCGACCCCGGTCCGGGGACGCCGCGCGCGGGAGGCACCATGGAGGGGAGCAAGAGCGGCGGCGCAAGGCGGGAGTACGGGCAGTGGTGGACGTCCTGGGTGCGGTGGCGGACGGTTTCGAACCGGTCCGGGAGGCTTTCGTCCGGAACTTCGAGGAGCGCGGGGAACTCGGCGCGGCGGTGACGGTGTACCGCGACGGCCGGAAGGTCGTGGACCTGTGGGCCGGCGCGGCAGACGCGGACGACGACGGGACCGGGGCCGCGTGGACGGAGGACACCGCGCAGGTGGTCCGCTCCGCGACCAAGGGTGTGGCCTCGGCGTGCCTGCTGCTGCTGCACCAGCGCGGGCAGCTCGATCTGGACGCCCCGGTCGGGACGTACTGGCCGGAGTTCAAGACGGCCGGCAAGGAGCGGGTGACCGTGCGCGACGCCCTCGCGCACCGCGCGGGCGTGCCGGCGCTGGACACCCCGCTCACCCCGGAGCAGGCGACGGACGGTGTCAGCGGCCCGCGGGCGCTCGCGGCGCAGGCGCCGTTCTGGGTGCCGGGGAGCGACCACGGCTACCACGCGATGACCTACAGCTGGCTGATAGGCGAGCTGGTGCTGCGCGCGAGCGGCGGCCGGTCGATCGGCCGCTACGTGGCGGAGGAGATCGCCCGTCCGCTGGGCCTGGACCTGTGGGTGGGGCTTCCGGCCGGGCAGGAGGCGCGCGTCGGCCGGATCGCCGCGATCCGGGCCCCGGAGGCGCCCCCGGCCGCGGGGCTGCGCGCGCGGCCGAAGCGCAGCGTCAGCGAGGCGTACGACGACCCCCGGTCGCTGACCCGGCAGGCGTTCGGCGCCATCGACCCGCTGCCGGACGAGAACGACCCCGCCTACCGTGCCGCGGAGCTCGCCGCGTCCGCGGGCATCGCCACCGCGCGCTCGCTGGCCCGCTTCTACGCCGCCCTGGTCGGCGGTCTGGAGGACGGCGGCCCCCGGCTGTTCGCCCCGGCGACGCTCACCTCGGCGCGCACGGCCGAGTCGGAGGGCCCCGACCGGGTCCTGGTGGTGAACACCCGCTTCGGCCTGGGCTACATGCTGCACGGCCCGTCCTCGCCGTTCCTGTCCCCCGGTTCCTTCGGGCATCCCGGCCGGGGCGGCTCGCTGGGCTTCGCCGACCCGGACGCCGGGATCGGTTTCGGCTACGTCACCAACGGCATGCAGAAGAACGTCACGGCCGACCCGCGCGCCCAGGCTCTGGTGCGGGCGGTACGGGAGTGCCTGCGCTGACGCGGGTCGCGGACGCCGTCACGAGTCGCCACGAGTTGCCCGGGCTCCGGGACCCGCGAACGATGGATGGGTGAGCGACGCCGCGTACCTCCGGTTTCCGCATGTCCACGGCGAACGGCTGTGCTTCGTCGCCGAGGACGACATCTGGGTCGCGCCCCTGGACGAGGGGCGCGCGTGGCGGGTGACGGCCGACCGGACCCGGGTGGGCCATCCCCGTTTCTCGCCGGACGGTTCGGTGATCGCCTTCAACAGCTGGCGCTCGCTGGACCCCGAGGTCCATCTCGCGCCGGTGGAGGGCGGGCAGGCGAGCCGGCTCACCTACTGGGGCAGCCCCGACACCCGGGTGCGGTCCTGGACACCGGACGGCCGGATCCTGGCGGTCTCCTCGCACGGCGAGCCGTTCTCGCACTACACGTGGGGTTACGCCGTCCGCGCCGACGGCGGCCCGGGCAGCCGGCTGCCGTGGGGGCCGGTGTCCGACATCGCCGTGCGGGACAGCGCCGCCGGGGAGCACCAGACGCTGCTGCTGTCGGCGACCGCGCCGCACGAGCCCGCCTCGTGGAAGCGGTACCGGGGCGGGGCGACGGGCCGGCTGTGGCTGCAGGGCGAACTGCTGGTGCCGGACATCGGCGGGCATCTGGAGTCCCCGATGTTCGTGGGCGAGCGGATCGCCTTCCTCAGCGACCACGAGGGCATCGGCAACCTCTACTCCTGCCGGCCCGACGGCACGGACGTGCGGCGCCACACCGACCACGCCGACTTCTACGCCCGCCACGCGGCCACCGACGGCCGGCGGGTGGTCTACCAGTGCGCCGGCGAACTGTGGATGGTCGACGGGCTGACCCCTGACTCGGCGCCGCGGCGCCTGGACGTCGATCTCGGCGGTACGCGGGCCGGGCGGCGCCCCTACCAGGTGCCGGCCGCCGCCTACCTGGACGGGCTGGCCGTGGACCGCACGGGCCGGGCGAGCGCGGTGTGCGTGCGGGGCAGCCTGTACTGGCTCACGCACCGCGACGGCCCCGCCCGCACCATCTCCGACGAGCCCGGCTCCCGGGTCCGGCTGCCGGCGATGCTGGGCGACACCGGCCGGATCGCCTTCGTCACGGACGCCGACGGCGAGGACGCGATCGAGATCGCGGCGCTGCCGGGCCGCCCGGCGGCGCTGGCCGTCGCCGAGATCGCCGACGAGGACGACGCCGTGGCGCAGGCGCTGCGGGCGGCCGAGGAGGCGGACGGGAACGCGCCGGCCGGTGCCGAGGAGGACGGGACGGCCGGTGAGGGCACGCGCGCCCCGTGCCGCAGCGGCGGCGCGCGCCTGGCCTGCGGGGAGATCGGCCGGGTGCAGGAACTCGTGCCCTCCCCCGACGGCGAGACGATGGCGGTCGCGGCCCACGACGGGCGGCTGCTGATGGTCTCCGCCGAGACGGGCGCGGTCACCGAACTCGTCCGCTCCGACAACGGTCCCGTGCGCGACCTGGCCTTCTCCCCGGACTCGGCGTGGATCGCCTGGTCCCAGCCGGTGGTCGGCCGCTCGCTGCGCAAGATCCGGATCGCCCGGCTGGCGCCGGACCCCGAGAGCGGCGAGCGCACGGTCATCGACGTCACCAACGGCCGGTTCGAGGACGAGCAGCCGGTCTTCACCCGTGACGGCCGCTATCTGGCCTTCCTGTCCTGGCGCGGCTTCGACCCGGTGTACGACGTGCACACCGGCGACCTGTCCTTCCCGCTCGGCTGCCGCCCGCACCTGGTGCCGCTCCACTCGGCGACACCGTCGCCCTTCGCGCTGCCCGTCGAGGGCCGGCCGGCCGGCGGCGGTCTCGACCCGACGGGCTTCGCCGAGGGCCCGCTGGCGGTGGAGGCCGCCGGGCTGCCGATGCGGGTGACGCCGTTCCCGGTGCCGGCCTCCAAGTACAGCTCGCTGGAGGCGGTGCGCGGCGGGCTGACGTGGCTGCGCTGGCCGATCTCGGGGGCGCTCGGCGAGACGTTCGTCAATCCGACCGACCCCTCGGCCCGGCCGACGCTGGAGTACTTCGGCCTGGCCAAGTCCAAGCGGGTCGAGCTGGTGCGGCACATGGACTGGTACCGGGTCAGCGGCGACGGCACGCAACTGGTGGTCTTCGACGAGGGCGAGCTGACGGTCGTGCCCGCCTACGAGCCGGGCGACCTGGACTCCACCGTCTACGTCGACATGCGGCGCGTGCTGCACGAGGCCGACCCGCCCGCCGAGTGGCGCCAGGCGTACGCGGAGGCCGGGCGGATCATCCGCGACTACTTCTGGGCCCCGGACATGTGCGGCATCGACTGGCCCGCGGTGCTCGACCAGTACCGCCCGCTGGTCGAACAGGTCTCCACGCCCGACGAGTTCGCCGATCTGCTGCGCGAGGTGCTGGGCGAGCTCGGCACCTCGCACGCGTACGTCGCCCCGGCCCGGCGCAACGAGGGGCCGCCGCACTACCAGCGGCCGATCGGGCTGCTGGGCGTCAACTTCGCCCACACCAAGGACGGCCGGTGGGTCGTCGGGCGCATCCTGCCCGGTGAGTCCTCGGATTCCAGGGCGCGTTCGCCGCTGGCCGGCACCGGCATCCTGGAGGGCGCGACGCTCACCCACGTCGACGGCCGCGCGGTGGACCCGGTCGCCGGTCCCGGACCGCTGCTGTCCGCGGCGGGCGGCACCACGGTGGAGCTGACGTTCACACCGCCCGGCGACGGTCCCCCGCGCCGGGTCGCGGTCGTGCCGCTGGTGGACGAGCGCCCGCTGCGCTACCAGGACTGGGTGGCCAAACGCCGCGCGGTGGTCCGGGAGTTGAGCGAGGGCACGTGCGGCTATCTGCACATTCCCGACCTCGGCGGCTCCGGCTGGGCGCAGTTCAACCGCGATCTGCGCATGGAGGTCGTGCGCCCGGCGCTCATCGTCGACGTGCGCGGGAACGCGGGCGGCAACATCAGCGACCTCGTGGTGGAGAGCCTGACCCGCAAGATCCTCGGCTGGGACTACATCCGCGACGCGCAACCGGTGAGCTACGCGGGCAACGCCCCGCGCGGACCGATCGTCGCGCTGGCCGACGAGGCGACCGCCTCCGACGGCGACATGATCACGGCGACGTTCCGGCTGCTGTCCATCGGCCCGGTGGTGGGCCACCGCACCTGGGGCGGCGTGGTCGGCATGACCGGGCGGCACCGGCTGGGCGACGGCACGATCATCACGGTGCCGATGAACGCGGCCTGGTTCGAGGCGTACGGCTGGTCGGTGGAGAACCACGGCGTGGAGCCGGACATCCCCTGCATCCGCACGCCGCTGGACTGGGCGGAGGGCCGGCGCACCGACCTGGAGGTGGCGGTGCAGACCGCGCTGGACCTGCTGGAGAAGCACCCCGCAGCCGTCCCGCCCGACCTGTCCGACCGCCCCGACCGCCGCCGCCCCCCGCTCCCCCCGCGCCCCTGAGCCCCGCCTCCGGCGGTGTTCGCGCCCCCCAAGTGGCCCCCGCCTGACGCCTGCGGCGTTCCGCTCCCGGCGCCATGCGCCAACGGCTTCCCGCTGACGTCGGCTTGGCCACCACGTCCCCGCTCGATCCGCCCATGCCGACCACGACCGTCCGAACCGAACAGCCCGCCCTCAGAGGCCAACGCCCCCACCGAGCCGGGCCGTTCCATGCGAACGCCGCCCTGCCGAAACCGGCTCGGCCGTCACACGGCGACCGGCGGACCCTGGCAGCGGGCCATGCCGTTCGAGCCGCAGCCTGTGCGGCGTCGACGAAACCCGCCGCGCACTCACCGCAACCACGAGCGCCGCAGGAGAACGGGCTGCCGCCGGCCCACCAACGGCGCCGCGCCGGGCGGGCCAACGCCCCGCATCGCCCGCCCCGCGGGCCGGGCACGGGAAGGGGCGCGCCCTCGCGGGCGCGCCCCTCGGCGTTCAGGCCTGAACCACGCGGGTCAGTGGTCCCGGTGCTGCCGCTCGTCCCGGATCGCGGACTGCTCGCGACCGGCGCCCTTCGGCGACGACTGCGGGGACTGCTTGCCGGACTGACCACCCTGGCCGGGCTGCCGCTGCTGCGTCCTGCCCTGCTCGCCCTGCTGGCGCCGCTGCTCGTCGGTCATGTCCTGGGACTTGTCCCGGGCCTGGCCGATGCGCTCCTGCGGGCGGTCCTGCTGGCGCTGCTGCCCGGCCTTGCTTCGCGTGGGGTCGTTCTTGCCCATGATCACTCCTTCGTGATGTGTGGACTGGGCCTCGACCAGGCTGACACGTCCGGACACGCTACGCATTTCGGACGAACGCGCAGCGTGAACGGTGCTGGTCAGAGCACCTTTTCGGACCGCGCGCGCTCATCGGCCGCACCGCCGGGGCCCACCAGCCCGTGCCGGATGCCGCCCGCCGCCGCGATCCTCGGCTCCAGGCGGCGCATTTCGCGCTGCCCGATCGCGCCGCCGATCAGCCCCGGCAGGTAACCGCGCACGGACTGCATGCCGCGCAGCCACCACTGGGCGTAGACGTGCGGCGAGCGGCGGGCGATGCCGTCCGCGATGCGCTCCACGGCCGGCTCCAGCGGGTACGTGCGGTTGGCCGGCCACGGCAGCCTGCGGCGGGCCGCGCGCATCACGTCGTCCTCGTCGGCGCCGCGCACCATGTCGGTGTCGGTCCAGCTCAGGTACCCCACGCCGACCTTCACACCCTTGACGCCCACCTCGGCGCGCAGGCAGTGCGCGAACGCCTCGACGCCCGCCTTGCTCGCGCAGTACGCGGTCATCAGCGGCGCCGGGGCGATCGCGGCGAGCGAGGCGATCTGGAGCAGGTAGCCGCGCGAGGCGATGAGCGCCGGCAGGAAGGCGCGTGCGGTGACGACGCCGCCCAGCAGATTGACCTGGATGACCCGGTCGAAGTCGGCCGCGTCCACGTCGAGGAACGGACCGCCGGTGGCCACACCGGCGTTCGCGACCACCGCGTCGACGCGTCCGTAGCGCTCCACGACCTCCTCGGCGACGCGCGCCATCGCCTCGCGATCGGTGACGTCGGCCGTCCAGTGCCCGGTGCCGGAACCGATCTCCGCGGCGACGGCCTTGAGTTCGTCCGGCTCCAGCCCGACGAGCGCCAGGCGGGCACCCCGCGCGGCGAGGGTGCGGGCGAGCAGCGCGCCGACCCCGCGGGCCGCGCCGGTCACCACCACGACCTGGCCGTTCAGCGACCTGCTCATGCCGACTCCTCCTTGAACTGCGCCTGCGGCCGCAGATGGTCCGTGATCAGGGTGCGGACGACGCCCGCGACCGCGGCGGGCGCCTCCAGCGGCGTCATGTGGCCGAGGCCCGGCAGCTCGGTCAGACCGGCGAAGTGGGAGAGCCGGGCGGCCAGCCCCCGGGCGTGCACCGGCGGGGTGAGCTTGTCGTCGGTGCCCACCAGCACGGCGGTCGGCACGCGCAGCGCCGCCACCCCCGCGTCCAGGTTCAGCCCGGCCAGCACCCGTCCCCACGCCGCGCGCTGCCTGCGCCCGCAGGCGTGCACGATCCGGGCCGTCGCCGCGACCAGTTCGGGGCTCGAATCCGGGCCGAGGATGCCGTACTTGAGGGCGGCCCGCGTCACCGCGGACTGCGGGCCCAGCGGCGCCGCGCTGATCAGCAGGAAGCGGTGGAAGCCGTCGCGCACCCGCTTGGCGCGCACCCGCGGCGGCAGCACCAGCGACTCGGCGAGCAGCCGCCCGCTGCCGGTACTGGCCAGCAGCACCGCGGCGGTACGGGACTGGATCGCCGGCCGGTCGCCGGCCGCCATCGCCGTCATGCCGCCCATGGAGTGCCCGACCAGCACCGCCTTCTCGTCGGCGGGGAGCACGGACTCCAGCACCGCGGTCAGGTCGTCGGCGAGCGCGTCGGTGCTGTAACCGTCGCGGTGCGGGGTCCCGCTGCGGCCGTGACCGCGCTGGTCGTACGCCACGACCCGGTACTCACCGGCCAGTTCGTGGATGAGCGGCGCCCAGAACCGGGTGTTGCAGGTCCAGCCGTGGATCAGCACGACGGTCGGTGCCGTGCCCGGCTCGGAGCCGTACTCCTCCACGTTGATCGAGGTGCCGTCGGCGGAGCGCACGAAGTGCGCGTGCCGTGCCTTGGGCAGGTCGAAGACGCCGCTGGTCACGAAGCCACCTCCACAGGGGCCGGGCGCTGCTCGGGGGCGCCGGCGGTCACGATCGTGTACTCGTCGAGTTGCACCCGGCGGGTGGCGCGCCGGAACTCGGCGGTCGTCCCCGGCCAGACGGTGGTGTTGCGGCCCTGGTCGTCCAGGTACCAGCTGACGCAGCCGCCGGTGTTCCACACGGTGCGGACCATGCGGCGCTGCACCTCCTCGTTCCACGACCGCACGGCCTCCGGCCTGGCGTCCAGCGCGGCGGCGCCGGTGGTGTCCAGGGCCCGCAGGTACTCGGCGATGTAATTGAGCGAGGACTCGATCATCAGGATCATCGAGCTGTTCCCGAGGCCGGTGTTGGGCCCGATGACGAACAGCAGGTTGGGGAAGCCGTCGACGCTGGAGCCGCGCAGCGCGGCCATCCCGTCCTTCCAGTGCTCGGCCAGCGTCCGCCCGTCGGCACCGAGGACCCGGTCGCCGATGGGCATGTCGGTGACGTGGAAGCCGGTGCCGAAGACGATGGCGTCGACCTCGCGCTCGGTGCCGTCGGCCATGACGATCGTCGAGCCGCGCACCTCCCTGAGCGCGGAGGCCACGACCTCCGTGTTGGGCCTGGTGAGCGCCGGGTAGTAGTCGTTGGACAGCAGGATGCGCTTGCAGCCGATCCGGTAGTCCGGGGTGAGCTTCGCGCGCAGGGCCGGGTCCTTGACCGCCTTGGCGAGGTGCGACATGGCGAGCCGCTGCACGCCGCCGAGCAGCGCCGGGCGCTTGGTGAAGGCGCCCACCTGCAACTCGCGCAGCAGCCAGAGCATTCCGCGCCGCGCCTTGGCGGTCGCCGGGACCTTGGCGTGCAGCCACCGCTCGGCCCGGGTGATGTCCCGGTCCATGCGCGGCATCACCCACGGCGGGGTCCGCTGCACCACGGTCAGGCTCTCCACCTCGGGCTGGATCGCCGGCACGATCTGGATGGCGGAGGCTCCGGTGCCGATCACGGCGACGCGCTTGCCCTTGATGTCGTAGTCGTGGTCCCACTGCGAGGAGTGGAAGACCGCGCCCGGGAAGGCGTCGAGCCCCGGAATGTCCGGCAGCCGGGGGTCGGACAGTGGGCCGCCCGCCGAGATCAGGACGTCGGCGGTCAGCTCGCCGCGCGAGGTGGCGACGTGCCAGTGCTTGGCCTCGGTGTCCCAGCGGGCCTGCCGGACCTCGGTGTCCAGCCGCAGATGGGGACGGAGGCCGAAGGTGTCGGCGACGCGCTCCAGATAGGCCCGGATGTGCGGCTGGCCGGAGAAGGTCCGCGGCCACTCCGGGTTCGGCGCGAACGAGAAGGAGTACAGGTGCGAGGGCACGTCGCAGGCGCACCCCGGATAGCTGTTGTCGCGCCAGGTGCCGCCGACGGAGTCGCGCCGCTCCAGCACGACGAAGTCGGTGATCCCCTCACGGCGCAGGCGCACGGCCGCGCCGAGGCCGCCAAAGCCGGATCCGATGACTGCCACCCGTACGTGTTCGCTGCGCTCGGCCATGCCGCCGCCTCTCGGTGCCGCCCTTGAGCCTGATCGCGCCAGTATTCACTGGCATGGTTCGGAGCGTAGACCAGAACGCGTTACCAGCGGTAGAGGTCCGACCGCGCGAGTTGCCCCACCGCACCGCATAGGCTGGCGGGCGTGGCAACGCACGAGCGCGAGTACCGGATGGACGAACTGGCCGAGGCCGCCGGAGTGCCCGTCCGCACCGTCCGCTTCTACCGGGAGCGCAAACTGCTGCCCGCCCCGCGCCGCGAGGGCCGCATCGCCTGGTACAACGAGCACCACCTCGCCCGGCTCCGCACGATCACCGCCCTGCTGGAACGCGGCCACACCCTCGGCGGCATCGCCGAGCTGATGGGCGCCTGGGAGAGCGGCCGCCACGACGTCGGCGAACTGCTGGGCCTGGACCCGGCCCTGAACACCCCCTGGTCGGAAGAGGAGCCACTGCGGCTGACCCCCGAGGGGCTGGCCGACTTCTACGGGGAGCAGGCCACCGCCGAGAACCTGGCCACCGCCCTGGACATCGGCTACATCGCCGTCGACGGGGACGACGTCGTGCACGTCAGCCGCCGCCTGCTGGAGGCCTCGTCCGCGCTGGTCAAGGAGGGCATCCCGCTCGCCGAGGTGCTGGCCGCCGGCCGCGACATGCGCCACCGCATGGACCTGCTCGCCGAGCTCTTCGTGCAACTCGCCCGCGCCCACGTCCTCCCCGACGCCGAGGCCGATCTCCAGGCCGGCGACACCACCCGCCTCACGGAGGCGATAGCCCGGCTGCGCCCCCTGGTGAAGGCCGTCGTCGAGGCGGAGCTCGCCCTGGCGATGGACCGCCGGCTGCGCGAGGAACTCAAGGGTTAGCCCACGCGCCGGCCCCCGGGAAAGCTACCGTTACCCAGAGTGACTGTCGCTTCACAGACGGGGGTTGACGTGACGGTGTCCAATGACAAGCGCTCCGTGAGCATGGCGATCTTCGGCGACCTCCTCAAGGCCCTCCGCGAGGGCAGGGGGGTCACCCTCGACGCACTGGCCGCGCACACGGGTTACTCGAAGTCCCTGGCCGTCAAGATCGAGTCCGGCGAACGCCTCGCGAGCAAGGCGTTCATCGACAAGGCGGAGGAACTGCTCGGCTCCGCCGGGGCCTTGCGGGCGGTGGCGCCGCACCTGTCCCGCGAGAAGCTGCCCGCGGGGTACGGCGAGTACGCGGACGAGGAGGCGCGGGCAACGTGTCTCGACGTGTACGACACCCACATGATCAACGGCCTGTTGCAGACCGAGGCATACATCCGCGCGATCTTCGACTGCCGCTGTCCGACTCTCGACCAGGAGGAGATCGACCGCTGGACCGAGGACCGCCTCGCCCGGCAGTCACTGCTCACCCGGAAGCCCACGTGCATGCTCTCCTTCGTCCTGGAGGAGTCGATCCTCCGCCGGCCCGTCGGCGGGAGCGTCGTGATGAGGGGGCAGCTCGAGCGCTTGATCGCCGCAGGTGAACGGCGGAATGTCCACATCCAGGTCATGCCGGCCAGGCTTGAGGAACATGCCGGATTCGCGGGCGCCTTCACGGTTCTCGAGAATCCTGAGCGCCGTCGGCTCGCCTACGCCGAAGGGCAACTGGGCGGTCTGCTCACCGACGACCCCGAAAGGGTCAGTCTGCTCCAGCAGCGCTATGGCATGATCCGATCGCAGGCCCTCAGGCCAGAGGAATCAGCGAAGCTGATCGAGCAGATTGCGGGCGAGCTGTGAACACACTCGTGTGGTTCAAATCCAGCTACAGCAGCAACGACGGCGGCCAGTGCATCGAAGTCGCCCTCGGCTGGCGCACGTCGACGTACAGCGGCGACGACGGCGGCGAGTGCGTCGAGGTCGCGGCCTGCCCGGCCGCCGTACACGTGCGGGACTCCAAGGACCGGAGCGGCCCCACGCTGACGTTCGCACCGGAGGCTTGGGCCGCGTTCGTCCCGTTCGCCGCAAGTAGCGCCGCCGAGGGGATAGTTACCAACCGGTAATCACCACGTCGGCCGCCGCTCACCCGGGCAGGCGAGTGTACGGGAGCATGACAACCCTCGAGCCCTTCAGCTTCAGACGCGCCGCCGTCACCGTGGCGATCGTGGCCGCCGGGATGACCGGCCTCGCGCTCCCCGCGTCCGCGCATGCCGTCGAGGCGCCCGTGCCCGCGGCGACCACGAAAGCCGCCGCGTCCGTCGACTACGACACCTGGCAGCGGGACGTCCGCGCGGTCATCGACCAGGCGCACACCTATGTGCAGGACCGCACGGCGAACTCCACCGGCGAGAAGCTCGCGATCGTGCTGGACATCGACAACACGTCGCTGGAGACCTACTTCGACTGGTGGTTCCCGCAGGCCGTCGCGCCGACCCGGGACCTGGCCCGCTACGCGGACGCCCGCGGCGTGGACATCTTCTTCGTCACGGCGCGGCCGGACTTCATCTACCCGGCCACGTACTACAACCTCGACCACGAGGGGTACCCGGTCGCGGGCCTGTACGGCCGCTCGATCCCGGATCTCTTCGCCGAGGTCGGCGCGTACAAGACGGCGCAGCGCGCCGCGATCGAGAAGCGCGGCTACACGATCATCGCGAACATCGGCAACAACACCACCGACCTGGTGGGCGGTCACGCCGAGCGGACGTTCAAGCTGCCGGACTACGACGGCGCGCTGGACTGAGGAAGGCCCCGCCTTCCGGCCGACGCCCGGGGAGCGACCGTTCCCCGGGCGTTCACCATGCCCTCATACCGATGCTTGGTGAGCGCTTTACCTGCGTCCTACCTTCGCGACGTCCGGTTCGCCTGAAGTAGACGAGGTATAAATGTCCCTCCGCCATGCAGTCGCCGCTCTGGCGGTCGTGCCCGCGCTGGCGGTCCCCGCGACCGCCCAGGCGGCCACGGACCACCATCACCACCACGTTCCGTCGCAGAAGAACCACTTCGACCTCCAGGCCCACCGCGGCGGCCTCGGCATGACCACCGAGGAGTCGCTGGAGGGCTTCGGCAAGGCGCTGCGCCTCGGGGTGAGCACCCTGGAGCTGGACACGCACGTCACCAAGGACGAGAAGGTCGTGGTCAACCACGACCGGCAGATCAGCGCCCAGAAGTGCAAGGACACCGCGCCGGTGACGCCGGGCGACCCGATGTACCCGTACGTCGGGAAGTACATCAAGGACCTGACCCTGGCGCAGATCAAGACCATGGACTGCGGCTACCAGCAGCTGCCCGGTTTCCCCGAGCAGGAGCAGGTCAAGGGCTTCCGCATGGTGGAGCTCAAGGACGTCCTGAACCTGGTCAAGAGCTACCGGGCCAACAAGGTCACGCTCAACATCGAGACCAAGGTGGAGGCCGGGGCCCCGACCCAGACCGCGCCGCGCGAGCTGTTCGTGCACCGTGTCTTCGAGGAGATCCACCGCTCGGGCATCGAGAATCAGGTCACCATCCAGTCCTTCGACTGGGGCGCGCTGAACGAGATGCACAAGCTCGCGCCGAAGTACCCGCTGGTGGCGCTCACCAACTTCGACTTCCTCCAGGTCGGCAAGCCCGGCGCCTCCCCGTGGCTCGGCGGCATCGACGCGGACGACTACGACGGCGACTTCGTGAAGGCCGCCGCGGCCATCCCCGGCGTCACGGCGCTCTCGCCGGTGTACGGCCTGCCGCAGAACGGCACCGTCGCCGACCCGAACTTCACGTTCTACGTCAACAAGAAGATGGTGGACGACGCCCACTGGCTCGGCCTGCGGGTCATCCCTTGGACCTGTGACGACCCCGCCACCATCAAGGCGCTGCTGGACATGAACATCGACGGCATCATCACGGACTACCCGAACCGGGTCCGCGACATCATGGCCGAGCGCGGCATGCGCCTGCCCCGCGCCTACAAGGCGCCCCGTCACTGACGCACCGTGCGTACGCCCCCGGGACCGCGCGGTCCCGGGGGCGTACGGCGTTCACATGGGCGACCCGGCGGGCTGCCCCTCGGCCACCGGCGCGTTCTCCTCGGGGTGGACGCACTTGTACAGGCACTGCGTGCGGGAGAGCGCGAAGACGCCGTAGGTGAGCGCGGCGAAGCCCAGCACCGCGGGCACCAGCCACAGTCCGGTCCGCGGCTGCTCCCCGTACAGGACGACCCCGAGGGCGAAGCCCACCACGGCGTCGCAGAGGGTCAGGGCGGGCTGGGAGGCGATGAGCGGGCCGCCCTGCATGGCGGTGCCGAGCAGGAAGAGGGAGAAGCCGCCCGTGGCGGCGAAGGCGTAGGTCTGCCAGGACAGCAACCAGGCCGCGATGCCCTGGTGGCCCAGGATGTCCATGGACGACTTGATCAGCGCGGCCGTCAGCGCGTTGCCCACGGCCGCCGCCGCGCCGAGGCAGGCCGCGCGGGTCAGCCCGAGGGGCCGTCGCAGCCCGGCCACCACCAGCGCCGCGCCGAGCCCGCCGACGATGAGCAGCGTCGGCACCCACCAGATCCCCGGCACCTGTTCGCGTCCTCCGGTGGGCGCCAGTGAGAACAGGAAGACGCCCAGGCCCACGGCGATGCACCCGACGCAGAGCCACGCCTTGTGCGAGAGGTCGACGTGGAAGACGGCCCCGCCGATCACCAGGGCCAGCGGCAGTTCGAGGATGAAGACCGGCTGCACGGTGGCCAGGGAGCCGGTGCCGAGGGCGAGTGCCTGGAAGACCGCGGCGCCGATGACCGCGAGGATGCCGGCCAGCCAGACCGGGGTGCGCAGCAGATCGCGCATGAGCCCGAGGCGCAGCGAGGTGGAGGCGGGGACCTTCAGTACCGCCTTCCGCTGCAGCACCGTCCCGAGCGCGTTGCTGCACGCCGCGATCACGGCGAAGAGGACCGACAGGATCATGTCGGCTGCACCACTTCCGTGCCTCCGCTGGTTCGACCTGGTCCGGCACGGGGCCGTGTACGCCCACGGCCCCCGGAGCTCACGAACCGTCGCCATCCATGACAGATCGGGAATCTCCGGTCAAAGGGTCAGTCTAACGTCGACAGCGCGGGCACCGCCCGGGCTCACAGGGCCGCGCGGCTGCCCGTGTCCACGGCCTGCGTGGCGGCCGCGGCGCGCCGCGCGTCGTCGCGGACCTCGTCGGCGGTGAGGACGTAGCCCGTGGTGGAGTCCGTGGTCGAGCGGGCGAAGACGACGCCGTAGACCTGGCCCGTGGTGTCCAGCAACGGGCCGCCGGAGTTGCCGGGGCGCACGACCGAGCGCACCTGGTAGATGTCGCGGGTGACGATGCCGTCCCCGTAGATGTCCTGGCCGGTGGCGCGGATGCGGCCGGCCACGGTCGCCGCCCGCAGGTCCAGGCCGCCGTCCTCGGGGTATCCGGCCACGACCGCGCCGTCGCCGCGCTCGGCGGCGTCGGTGAAGTCCAGGGTGGGGGCGCGCAGCCCGGGCACGTTGAGGACCGCGACGTCCTTGCCCGGGTCGAAGAGCACGACCGTGGCCCGGTACGCGCGCCCGGCGCCGCCGATCTGGACGGCGGGGCTGTCGACGCCCGCGACGACGTGGGCGTTGGTCATGACGTGCTCGTCGGCGTAGACGAAGCCGGTGCCCTCCTGGCCCTGGCGGCGGCCGTCCACGAAGGCGATGCCCTCGATCTTCACCGTGCTGCGGGCGGCGGCCCGCGAGGCGGCGCCGGTGACGCTGTCGCCGGACGGCGCGGGCACCCCGTTGACGGGCTCGGACTCGAAGGGGTTGAAGACCTGCGGGAAGCCCGCCTGGGCCAGGGCGCTGGACGCACTGCTGAACCAGCTGGGCGCCTGCCGCGGCATGGTGTCCTGGACCGCGCCGAGCACCGCGGAGCCGCGGATGGACTGGGCGAGCACGCTGGAGGAGGCGGTCACCAGGACGCTCGCGGCGACCCAGGCGACCAGCAGCACCGCCACCGCGTTCGCCGCGGCCCCGCCGACGCCGTCGAGCCAGCGCAGCGGCCCCCAGTCCAGTCCGGTGCGCACCTTCCAGGCGACCCCGGAGGCGACGGCGTGGCCCGCGGCCGCCGGGATGAGGACGGTGAGCAGGGCGACGAGCGTGGCGCGGGGGGTGCCCGGCTCCACGTACTGGAGCACGTACGGCAGCAGCCACACGCCGATCACGGCGCCACCGAGGAAGCCCGCGAGCGAGATGGTGCCCGCGACCAGTCCGCGCCGGTAACCGGCGACCGCGTAGGCGACCGTCAGCACGAGCAGCAGCAGGTCGAGCAGGTTCAACCGAGAGGCCTTTCCCCGAAACCGTATGGACCCGTAAAAACGCACATTAACCGACCATCGGTTCCCTTTTGTGTCGCACCGCACGCACTCTCTGCCCGAAAAGCCATACGAACGGCCCGGTTCCGGCCCCCGCAGATGTTCTACGGAGGCCGTCACCGGGCCGTTCATCGCGCCGTACCCCGTCCCCACGGGTGGGCGCGCACGGGACCGTCCCACCGCTCAGGGGAGGTCCCGCGGCACAGCGGCGCGCGACGTCACATGTGCACGACGGGTGCCGCGCCGGCGTCCTGCCGCGGCGCCCCGCGCCGGTAGAGCAGGAAGCTGATCACCAGGCCGGCCGCGAAGAAGGCCGCCGCCCACCAGTAGGCGGTCGAGTAGCTCTCCAGCGCGGCGTTCGCCTTCACCAGCGGGTCGGCCGGGTCCTTGCCGGCGATGTACTCCGTGGCGGCGCTCGTGGCGAGGGTGTTGAGCAGGGCGGTGCCGATCGAGCCGCCGATCTGCTGCATGGCGTTGACGGCGGCGGACGCGACGCCCGCGTCCTCGGCGCCGACGCCGGTGGTGGCCAGGTTCATGGCGGGCGGGAAGATCAGGCCCATACCGAGACCGATCACCAGCAGGGGCGGCAGGACCTCGGTGGCGTAGCCGCTGTGCAGGCCGAGCCCGGTCAGCCAGACCAGACCGGCGGCGGCCAGGCCGAAGCCCACCGGGACCACCGGCTTGGGGCCGATGCGGGGCACCAGCACGACGGTGGCGACCTGGGCGCCCACCATCAGCGCGGCGACCAGCGGCAGGAAGGCCAGGCCGGTCCTGACCGCGGAGAAGCCGAGGGTGAGCCGCAGGTAGTAGGTCAGGAAGAGGAAGACCGCGAACATGCCGGCGCTGGAGACCAGCGAGGCGGCGAAGGACGCGCCGCGGTTGCGGTCGAGCAGCACGCGCAGCGGCAGCAGCGGGTGCGCGGCCCGGGTCTGCCACCAGGTGAAGGCGGTCAGCAGCAGCCCGCCGGCGACCAGGTAGCCCCAGGTCTGCGGGGAGCTCCAGTCGTGGCTCTCGGCGTTGGAGAAGCCGTAGACCAGGGCGAACAGACCGGTGGTGACCAGCAGCGTGCCGGGCAGGTCGATGGAGGCGCCGGGACGGCGGCGGGCACGCTGCAGCAGGGCCATGCCGCCGAGGAAGGCGACGACGGCGAAGGCCAGGTTGACGTACAGGGTCCAGCGCCAGTTCAGGTACTCGGTGAGGACGCCGCCGAGCAGCAGGCCGACGGCCGCGCCCGATCCGGCGATGGCGCCGTAGATGCCGAAGGCGCGGGCGCGTTCCTTGGGCTCGGTGAAGGTCGTCGTCAGCAGCGACAGCGCGGCGGGCGCCAGCAGGGCGCCGAATCCGCCCTGCAGGGCGCGGGCGGTGACCAGCATCTCGAAGCTGCCTGCCGCGCCGCCGAGCGCGGAGGCCGCCGCGAAGCCGACGACCCCGACGAGGAAGGCGGTCTTGCGGCCGAAGAGGTCGGCGATCCGGCCGCCGAGCAGCAGCAGGCTGCCGAAGGCGAGGGCGTACGCGGTGACGATCCACTGCCGGTTGCCGTCGGTGAAGCCGAGGTCGGCCTGGGCGGAGGGCAGGGCGATGTTCACGATGGTCGCGTCCAGCACGACCATCAGCTGGGCGACACCGATGACGGCCAGGACCCACCAGCGCCTGGCGTGGCCGTCGTGGTCGTGGCCCGCCCCCTCGACGGGGGGTGCGGCGACGCCGGCGCGGGGCTCGGCGGTGCTCTGGGACATGGGGACGTGCTCCCGTCGTTCGGAAGAGGCGTTGGACAGGCGTGGGCAGGCGTGGGCAGGCGGTCACGAGGTACGATCGATACGAAACCGTTTCGTACGCTTAGAGCCTAGGCCCCGACCCATCGAAACGCAAGAGTTTCGATCGCACGGCCGCGACACGCTGCCTAGAGTGGGTGCCGAGCGAACGAGGAGGTGCGTGCCGTGGCCGACCAGCACACGGGAGATCGCCCGGAACAGGCGATACTGCAACGGATCAGCGCGATGGTCTCCGACGAGCGGACGCTGCGCGAACTGCTCGCCGCGGGAAGCATCGACGGCGAGACCGAGCGGGACCGGCTCGAAGTACTGGAGCGCGAACTCGACCAGTGCTGGGACCTGTTGCGCCAGCGCCGCGCCAAGACCGAGATCGGGGAGGACCCGGGCCAGGCCCGCGTGCGGCCCTCCGGCACGGTGGAGGGCTACCAGTCGTGAGCACCCCGACGATCACCGACTCCCCGGGGACCCGCCGCTACGAGGCGCACATGGAAGGGAAACTGGCCGGATTCTCGGCGTACATCCGCACGCCCGAGATGATCGCCTTCCTGCACACCGAGGTGGACCCGGAGTTCGAGGGCCGCGGCGTGGGCTCCGCGCTCGCCCGGCAGGCGCTGGACGAGGCCCGGGAGCGCGGGCAGAGCGTACTGGCGGCGTGCCCCTTCATCGCGGGCTGGATCGCCCACCACCCGGACTACCAGGACCTGGAGTACACGCCCCGCAGCGTCGTCAGCGACTGAGGCCGGCCGCCGCGGCCCGCCGGATCAGCGGCGGAAGCCCAGGGCCGGCAGCACGACCGCGTCGATGTAGCGGTGCATGAACGCCGCGTCGACCTCCACGTCCTCCAGCAGGCGCCGGGTGATGACGGCGCCCAGCATCATGTGCGGCATGAAGTCGGCCGCCGGGTTGTCCTGGGGGATCTCGCCGCGGTCGGCGGCCCGGGTCAGCAACTGCCGCAGCCCGGCCAGCTCGGGGTCGATGAGGTGCTCGCGCATCGCCTCGGCGAGGTCGGGACTGGTGGCGGAGGCGTGCGACAGCCCTCTGATCAGCGAGGTGTCCACCTCGGAGCCGTCGCCGAACCCGGCGGCCATCGCGTGCAGATCGCCGTCGAGGGAACCGGTGTCGACCGGTGCGTGCGCGGGCTTGGTGCAGCGCAGCGCGGTGACCACCAGCTCCGGCTTGCTCTTCCACTGCCGGTAGAGGGTGGCCTTGCTGGACCGGGTGCGGGAGGCGACCGCGTCCATGGTCAGCGCCTCGTAGCCGACCTCACGGAGCAGTTCGATCACCGCCTCGTAGAGCTCCTGCTCCCGCTCGGGCGTCAGGCGGGTGCGCCGCGCCGGGACGCTCGCGTCCGTGGTCATCTCGACTCTCCGTCTCTCGTCCCCTGCGAAACGGTTTCGTATCCAACGACAATATGGCACCGCCCACCGAAACCGAAACGTTTCGATGGGCGGTGGGGAACGTCCGGGCGGGTGTTCAGGCCAGGGACGCGGTGAGGGTGATCGCGGTGCCCGCGAGCGCCTGGCTCACCGGGCAGTTCGCCTTGGCGTCCTCGGCCGCCTTGATGAACTCGGCCTCGTCCAGGCCGGGGACCTCGCCGACCACGGTCAGGTGGATGCCGGTGATGCCGGTGCCGGGCTTGAAGGTGACGTCGGCCTGCGTACGCAGCTGCGTCGGCGGGGTCTTGGCCCGGGACAGGCCGGCGGACAGGGCCATCGAGAAGCAGCTGGAGTGCGCGGCGGCGATGAGCTCCTCCGGGCTGGTCTTCCCGCCCGGCTCCTGCGAGCGGGCGACCCACGTGACCGGGTACTCGCCGATCCCGGAGGAGTCGAGGGTGACGACCCCACTGCCCTCGATGAGGGAGCCGTCCCACACGGTGTGGGCGACGCGCGTCGTCTCGCTGGGCGTGGTCATGGTGGATCCTTCCGGTTCGTGGCTCGGTCCGCCCGGCACGTACGGCGTTCCGGGGCACCGGCCTGCGGCGCGTCCAAGTCTCCACCACCGGCCGCCGCTTCGCGACGTGATCCCCGGCCGTTCCGCGGGCGTGTTGCCCCTGTCAAACGGACCGTCACCCACAAGAGTGGCTGTACGCAGGGATTTCACGGTCCCGCCCCCGGCCGGTCGCCGCCGGTCCTACGTTCGGCAAGAGGACGCGGACGTCAAGGAGTGAGCCAGGTGGAGGAATCCGTACGGGTGCCGATCCTCGCGTCATGGGAACGCTGCCAGGCCGCCGGCCTCGACCCCGAACGACTCGATGTCCCGTACACCCGGGACATCGACCTCGCCGGCCCGCTCGCCAGGGCCGCCCGGCCGGTCCTCGACCGGCTCGCCGACGCCCTCGCCGGGTCCGGCACGGCCGTCCTCCTCACCGACGGCAGCGGGCTCGTACTGGACCGCAGGGCCGCCCGGCCGCCGCTGCTGCCCGCCCTCGACGACGTCGGCCTCGCCCCCGGCTTCGGCTACCACGAACTCGGCGCCGGTACCAACGGCATCGGCACCGCGCTCGCCGCCCGGCGCCCGGTCCGGGTCAGCGGCGAGGAGCACTACTGCGCCGCCCTGCGCCGCTTCACCTGCTTCGGCGTGCCCCTGCGGCACCCCGTCAGCGGCCGGATCGAGGGGGTGCTGGACCTCACCAGCCTCCAGGACGAGGCCCATCCCCTGATGCCGCAACTCGCCCGCGGCTCCGCCCTGGCCATCGAGCAACGGCTGCTGGAGGACTCCGGCCGCCGCGAACGCGCCATGCTGCACTCGTACTTGGCAGCCGAACGCAACAACCGGAGCCCGGTCTCGCTGCGGCTCGACGGCGACGGCCGCATCCAGCCCGTCGGTCCCCCGGCCGGACTCACCACCGGCGACGAGGCGGCCCTCGCCGAGACCGCCACCGGTCTCATCGCCGCCGGACGGCGGGACGCCGTCGAACTGCCGCTCTCCCGGGGGCGCACCGCCGTGCTGCTGTGCCGGCCGCTCGCGGTGGGCGCGGTGGTCGAGGTGACCCTTCCCGACGACGCAGGACCGCGGGCCGTGCGCCGGCCGCTGCTGGTCGGCGAGGCGGGGGTCGGCCGGCTCGCCGTCGCCGCCCGGCTGCGGCTGGAACTGCTCAGCGACGCCGCCCTGCGCATCGGCACCACCCTCGACGTCGTCCGCACCGCCGCGGAACTGTGCGAGGCCGCCGTCCCGCGCTTCGCCGACCGGGCCACCGTGGACCTCCTCGCCCCCGTCGTCCGGGGCGGCACCCCGGACGCCGCCGACAGCGCCGCACCGGTCCTGTGCCGCGTGGCCGACGCCGGGACGGGCGCGACGGGACCGCCAGCCGTGGCCGCCCCGCCCGCGGAACCCGTCCCGGCCGCGCCGGACGGACCGCAGGCGCGCGCGCTGGCCGGCGACGGCCCGGTGCGGGCCGGGGACGCGCTCATCGCCGTGCCGCTGCGCGCCCGCGACACCCCGCTCGGGGTGGCCACCTTCCACCGGGCCGCGGACAGCGCGCCCTTCGCGGAGGACGACCTCACCCTCGCCCGCGAACTGGCCGCCCGCGCGGCCGTCTGCGTCGACAACGCCCGGCTGTTCACCCGCGAGCACCACCTCGCCCTGGAACTCCAGCGCAGCCTGCTCCCGCACGGCCTGCCCGCACAGCACGCCGTGGACGTCGCCCACCGCTACCTGCCCGCCCCGGGCCGCGTCGGCGGCGACTGGTTCGACGTCATCCCGCTCTCCGGCGCGCGGGTCGCCCTCGTCGTCGGCGACGTCGTCGGCCACGGCATCCACGCCGCGGCCGCGATGGGCCGGTTGCGTACCGCCGTCCACAACTTCTCGGCCCTGGACCTGCCCCCGGACGAACTGCTCGGCCGCCTGGACGACCTGGCCGTGCGGCTCGACGAGGAGGGCGGCGCGCACACCGGACTGTCCGGCGCGACCTGCCTGTACGTGGTGTACGACCCGGTCGCCCGGCGCTGCCAGCTCGCCCGCGCCGGGCATCTGCCGCCCGCGCTGCTCGGCCCCGACGGCGACGTGCGTTTCCCCGAACTGCCCGCGGGACCGCCGCTCGGCCTCGGGCAAGAGCCCTTCGAGGCCACCGAGTTCGAGCTCCCCGAGGGCACCGGCCTGGTCCTCTACACCGACGGCCTCATCGAGGGCCGGAACCTCGACCCCGAGGCCGGCATGCGCAGACTCGGCCGGGCGCTGGCCACCGCGCCCAGGGACGGGACGCCGGAGGAGCTGTGCGCGGCCGTGGAGTCCGCGCTGCGCCCGGTGCCCTCGGCCGACGACATCGTGCTGCTGGTGGCGCGTACCCGCGCCCTCGACGGCGGGCAGGTCGCCTGCTGGGACGTGCCGGACGACCCGGCCGCCGTCTCCGCGCTGCGCCGTGCGATCACCCGCCGGCTGCGCGCCTGGGACCTGGACGAACTCGCCTTCACCACCGAGCTGATCGCCAGTGAGCTGATCACCAACGCCATCCGGCACGCCCAGGGGCCGGTCCAGGCGCGGCTGGTGCGCGACCGGGCGCTCACCTTCGAGGTCGCCGACGCCAGCGGCACCTCCCCCCGGCTGCGCCGCGCCGCCACCACCGACGAGGGCGGCCGCGGCATCTTCATGGTCGCCCAGCTCTGCCGCCGGTGGGGCACCCGCTACACCGAGCAGGGCAAGGTCATCTGGACCGAGCAGCAACTGCCCGCGTGACGCCCGTACGGCGCAGCCGGCCGCGGCGGCCCGGCCGACCGGCCGTGGGGCCCTCCGTGCGGCGGGAAAGCACCCGTCACGGCGGGGCGGCGCCGCGGGACCGCGCGGGGCCGCCCCTACCCCATGCCGCACGATGCTGCCCGTTCCGGCTGTGCGACGGCCCGGTGTTGCCTACGGTGGGACCATGACCACCGCGGCGCGGACCAGCGCAGACAGCAGCACGGACACCTACGACGTCATCGTCATCGGAGCGGGACCGACCGGCGAGAACGTCGCCGACCGCACCCAGGCGGCCGGGCTGAGCACCGTGATCGTCGAGGCCGAACTCGTGGGCGGTGAGTGCTCGTACTGGGCGTGCATCCCCAGCAAGGCCCTGCTGCGCCCGCAGGCCGCCCTGGACGCCGCCCGCGCGGTCCCCGGCGCGCGCGAGGCCGCCGGCGGGCGGCTGGACACGGCCGCCGTACTGGCCCGGCGCGACTGGTCCACCGCGGGCTGGAAGGACGACGGGCAGGTCAGCTGGCTGGAGTCGGTCAACGTGGACCTGGTGCGCGGCCTCGGCCGGCTGGACGGGCCGCGCCGTGTCGTCGTACGGACCCCCGAGGGCGGCGAGCGGGTGCTGACCGCCCGCCACGCGGTCGCGGTGTGCACCGGCACGCGCGCGCTCCTGCCCGACCTGCCCGGCATCGCCGAGGTGCGCCCCTGGACCAGCCGCGAGGCGACCAGCGCCCAGGAGGTGCCGGGGCGTCTGCTGGTGGTCGGCGGCGGCGTCGTGGCGGTGGAGATGGCGACCGCCTGGCAGTCGCTCGGCTCGCAGGTGACCGTGCTGGTCCGCGGCTCCGACGTGCTGCCGCGCTGGGAGCCCTTCGCCCGGGAGCTCGTCGCGGAGGGGCTGCGGACGGCCGGCGTCGACCTGCGGACCGGGCTGTCCGTCACCGCCGTACGGCGCGACGGGGACTCCGGACCGGTGACCGCGACGCTGACCGACGGCTCCGAACTCACCGCCGACGAGATCCTCTGCGCCACCGGCCGCGTGCCGCACACCGACGACCTCGGCCTGGAGACGGTCGGCCTGACCCCCGGCTCCTGGCTGGAGGTGGACGACACCTGCCAGGTCCGCGGCGTCGACGGCGGCTGGCTGTACTGCGCGGGCGACACCAACCACCGCGCCCTCCTCACCCACCAGGGCAAGTACCAGGCCCGGATCGCCGGCGCGGCCATCGCCGCCCGCGCCAAGGGTGAGCCGCTCGACACCGCCCCCTGGGGCGCGCACGCGGCCACCGCCGACCACGAGGCCGTCCCCCAGGTGGTCTTCAGCGAGCCCGAGGCCGCCGCGGTCGGCGTCACCGCCGAGGAGGCCGAGCGCGCGGGCCGCCGCGTCAAGGTCGTCGACTACGAGATCGGCAACGTCGCCGGCGCCTACCTGCACGCCGAGCACTACCGCGGCCACGCCCGCGCCGTCGTGGACCTCGACCGGGGCCACCTGATCGGTGTCACCTTCGTCGGGCCGGGCGTGGGCGAGCTGCTGCACTCGGCCACCATCGCGGTCGCCGGCCAGGTGCCCGTGGAGCGGCTGTGGCACGCCGTTCCGTCGTTCCCGACGGTCAGCGAGATCTGGCTGCGCCTGCTGGAGGCCTACCGGGACCAGTAGACCCGCCCCCGTCCTCCGCGCGGAGGACGGCTTCGCCATCGGGAAGGCGCGACCGGCCGATAGGATCGCGCCCTGCCCGTCGAGTCCAGGTCCAGGGAGCTGCAGAGGTGGGGATTTTCCGGCGCGGGCCGAAGCGCGACCAGCGGGACGCGCCTCGCGACCCCGAGTACGCCTTCTTCTCCGTGGACGAGGGCGCGCGCTTTCGCGCCCATGTGCGTGAGGCCTTCGCCGAACTCGGCCTGGAGGTCACCGTGTTCGCGGACCTGGTGACCGACAGCTCCGGCCGCAAGTTCGGCACCGGCAACCTGGCGGCGCTGTGCCACAACGACCGGCGCGGCCCGCGGGTGTGGCCGCAGCTGGCCCGGGAGCACGTCGGCGCCGTGCTGCGGACCCTCGACGGCCCGTCCCCGCTGGAGACGATGCCGCCCGAGGAGATCCGCGAGCGGCTCTACCCCCGACTGGTCACCCCGGACATGATCGACCCCGAGACCTTCCGGTACGCCCGGATCGCCGCCCCCGGGCTGCTGGAAGTGCTCGCGCTCGACCTCCCCGAGAGCGTCATGACGCTCGCCGACCACGCGCTGGCGCCGCTGGGCGACATCCGGGAACTGCGCGGCCGGGCCCTGCTCAACCTCCGCGACCTCCCCGTCGAGCGGCACGAGGTCGTCCGCCACGCCGATGTGCGCTTCGACGTCGTCGTGGGCGACTCCTTCTTCACCGCCGCCCGGGTCCTCGCCCTCGATGAGCTCGTCGAGCGCGTCACCGGAGCGCCGCTGACCGACGACGGCGCGCTCGTCGCCATGCCGTTCCGTCACCAGCTGGCCTTCCACGCCATCCGGGACAGCGCGGTCATCCCGGCCCTCAACGGCATGGCGGGCTTCGCGGCCGCCGGCCACGAGGAGGCGGTCGGGCCGATCAGCCCCTACGTGTACTGGTGGCGCGACGGCGTCCTCACCCAGCTCAGCGAGAAGGACGGCGACGGGCTGCTCATCACCGTCGGCGAGGAGTTCCAGAACGTCCTGGAGCGCCTGGTCCCCGACCAGGCCGGCGAGGAGCGCTGAACCCCGCGAGCGGGCCGGGACCCCGGAGGTGCTTCGCCCCGAGGGTTCCGGCGGTCAGCGCGTAAAAGCGCCCGGCACGACCGCGTTCTCGGGCAGCAGGGGGTTGGCCAGCGGCACGTAGCGCGCGGCGGCGCCGTCCGCGGCCGTCCAGCGCAGCAGGAGGTTGGTCTTCGCCGGGATGTGCGGCGCGCTGAGCAGCTCCCGCACCGGGGCCGGGTCGCCGTGCGCGCGGGCCCAGTCGGCGAGGAGGGCGCGGGCGCGGGCCCACAGCGCGGGGGCGAGTGCGGGGCGGCCGCCGGCGACGGCTCCGGCGATCTCCAGCAGGTTGTTGGTGACCAGGCAGTAGACCAGCCGCTCCCAGCCGTAGGCCGGGCTCACACCGGGCGTCGGCTCGTCGCCGCGCGCGTGGCGGCGCAGCAGTTCGCGGTGGCGTTCCTCGTCGAGCTTGACGCCCTCGTGGTCGCGGAAGACCGCCTGTGCGGGCAGGCCGTCGCCGTCCACCGCGATGACGACGTTCTGCAGGTGGGCCTCCAGCACCACGCCGTGCCCGAACCAGGCCGCGAGCACGGGCGGCACGACGCTGTCCAGGTAGGCCTGCCACCAGGCGAGGGCGGTGCGTTCGTCGCGGCGCGCGGCCGCCAGGGGGTCGCCGTCGAAGCCGCCCTCGGCGACCGCCGCCGCCAGCAGCGGGGTGAGGCCGGGCCGGACGTGTCCGCCGAGGCCGTCGCGGACCAGGACCGCCAGTGCCTCGTACGCGTCCCGGCCGCCGAGGTCGGCGGTGCGGTGGCCGCGGTCGGAGAGGATCTCGGCGCCGGTGACGGTCCGCAGCACCTGGTCCACCGGGTCGAGCCAGCGCAGGTCGTGCCGCCACAGCCGGCGGATGTCGTTGGTGATCCGCACGTCCAGGCTGAACTTGAGGAAGAGGTCGGCGTCCGGCAGGTACACCGTGCGGAGCGACGCCGTCGGCACGGCGGGGACGGTCGTGCGGCCGAGCCGCAGCAGGCGCCCGTCGTGCAGGGCCGGCAGATCGCCGAGGAGTTCCAGCTGCCAAGGGTGGGCGGGCAGCAGCCGGTAGCCGTCGGGCACGTCGTCGTGGAGGCGGTCGATCGCGGAGGTGTCGCCCTCCCCCGCCAGCAGGTCGGCGCGCACGGCGAGCAGCGTCAGCGGGAAGGCGGTGTGCGCCTCGGGCGCGTACGGCAGCCAGCTCGCCGGGGCGCCGCCGCCGCGGGCCTTGGGCGCGGGGTGGTACCGGTGCCCGGCGACGAGCGCCTGCTCGGAGCGCAGGTACGGATCGGCGGGCGGTGGCGCGTCCTCGCGGGCGGCCAGCAGCGCGGCCAGCACGTCGCGGCTGTCGCGGATCTCCGCCGGCAGCGTGGCGTTGGCCGTGCCGGTGCGGGCGGTCAGTTCCCCGGCGGTGAGGTCGACGAGCCCGTCGAACGTCAGGGGGTGCCAGTCGCCGTCCGGGCCGAGCAGTTCGGGGCCGGAGGGGTGGCGGCCGGGGCGCACCCGCAGGAGCCGGTCCGTCGCGGGGAGCCGCAGGACGTCACGCCCGGCGGACCCGGCGGACCCGGCAGGCCCGGCAGGCCCGGCAGGTTCCGCGACTTCGCGGACGAGGCAGTTCAGCAGGGCCGTGGCGGCCAGTTCGTCGGCCCGGCGACCGGTCCCCGCCGGTGCTCCCGCTGCTCGTTCCACGGTGCGGCGTCCTCCTGCGTAGGCTAGGGACCCATCATGCACCCCGATTCGACGACCGCGACGCGGCGCCCCACGGAGGCGGCGTTCGCCGCCGGGCTGACCGCCCTGCGTCCCGGCCTGGCCGACGCCTGGGCCGCCTCGTTGCCCGGTGCCCGCGCGGCCGTACTCGGCCGCCTGTGGCGCGCCCTGCTGCTGGAACCGCTGCCGGGCCTGACCGTCGAAGGGCCGGGGCGGGTCCGCCTGGACGACGGCCGGTCACTGACCGGGCCGGACCGCCTGCCGCACGATCTCGGTCTCGCGCAGGAGGAGTTGGTCCTGCGCCTGGACGGCCGCCCGTTCGACCACCCGGTGGCCCTGCTGGAGGCGCTGGGCCTGCCCGGTTCCGGGCCGCTGCGGGAGGAACTGGCGGACAGCGTCGCCTCGTTGGCCCTCTCGCGGGCGGGCGCGCCCCGAGCCGACGGCCCCGACACCACCTTGACCGGCCTCGAGCAGGGCGTGGTCGACGGGCACCCCTACCACCCCTGCTGCCGCAGCCGCCCCGGCTTCTCGCCGGCCGAGCAACTGGCCTACGGCCCCGAGCACCGGCCCGTCGTGGCCCTCGACCTCGTCGCCGTACCCGCCGACGGCGCCCTGGTGTCGGGCGACTGGCCGGACCGGCTACGGGACGGCGACCGGCTGCTGCTGCCCGTGCACCCCTGGCAGACCCGGCACGTCCTGCCGGGCCTCGGGGTGCGCCCGCACACCACCGCGGCGATCGCCGCGCGGCCGCTGATGTCCGTGCGCACCTTCGCGCCGCTCGACGGCGGCCCGCACCTGAAGACGGCGCTGAGCATGCGGATGACCTCCGCGGTGCGCGACATCTCGGCCCAGTCGGTGGCGGACAGCGCCCGGCTGTCGGAGCTGCTGGACGGGCTGACCCGCCGGCTGGACGGCGGCCCGCTGCGCGTGACGCGCAACCTGGCGGCGGCCTCGGCGGTGCTCGACGGCACCGCGAGCCCCGACCTGGCCGCGCTGGTACGGGAGTCCCCGGAGGCCTTCGCCGACCCCGCCGCGGGCGAGACCGTGCTGCCGGTGGCCGCGCTCATCGGCCGCCCCGCGGACGGCGGCCCGCCGCTCCTCCGCTCCCTGCTGTCCGCGGCCGACCCCGGTCAGGACGGCGCCGCCTGGCTGACCGCGTTCGCGCGGCTCGCCCTGCCGCCGGTGCTGCGGCTGCTGTCCTGGGGCGTCGCCCTGGAGGCGCACGGCCAGAACCTGCTGGTCGTGCTGGACCGGGAGGCCCGGCCGCTGCGGCTGGTCTACCGCGACCTGGCCGACGTACGCATCAGCCCGGCCCGGCTGGCCCGCAACGGCTTCGCTACACCGTCCCTGGGCCGCGGGCTGAGCGACGACCCGGCCGTCCTGCACGCGAAGGTGTACGGGTCCCTGGTCGCCACCACCCTCGGCGGCCTGGTCTCGGCGCTCGGCGAGGCGCACCGCGCCACCGAGGCCCGCCTGTGGGCCGCCGTCGCGGCCGAGGCCGTACGCGCCTGCGACGCCCTCCCGGACACCCCCGACACCCGCACCGACCGCGCGGCCCTGTTCGCCCGCGAACTGCCCGTCAAGGCCCTGACCTTGATGCGCCTCCAGCCGTCCGCACCCGGCGACCGGTGGGCCCGCCTCCCCAACCCCCTGCGCTGATCCGCACCGGGCGGGGCGGATCACGCGTACCGTTCGAGAACCGCCTCCACGTACGCCTCCAGCCGCCGCGCCAGCAGCCCGGGCGTCAGGTCGGTCCGCCCGAGCTCCCGCCACGGCACCGCGACCTTCTCGGCGTCGGGCGCGAAGGCCAGCGCGTCCAGCAGCCGCCAGTACAGGTGCGCGGGGCCGTCCGCGAGCGGTCTGCCGCCTGCCGCGGCGTAGCGGTCGGCGAAGGCCATGCCCTCCCGCGGGCCGTGCAGCAGCGCGAGCGCGGTCGCGCAGTGCGCCACGTCCAGGTCGGCCGGTCCCCAGGACGTCTCCACCCAGTCCACGACGCCGCTGACGGCGCCGTCCGCGAAGAGCACGTTCCCCGGATGGAAGTCCCGGTGCAGGAAGCACCCCTCGTACGAGGGGGGTTCGCCGCGGATCACCTCCACGGCCCGGTCCCACACCCACGGCGCCCGCGTCCCCTCCGGGACACGCACCCGCTCCGGGGAGGTCCACGCCTGGTACGGGCGCGGCCGGCCGGGCTCCGGCGGTCGTACGGCGTGGACGGCCGCCAGTTGGCGTGCCAGCAGGTCCGCGCGCCGTGCCGCGCCCCGCTCGTCCAGGCGGACGGTGCCGGGCAGCCGGGTCATCAGCAGCGAGGGGTCGTCGCAGTGCCGCGCCGTCGCGTCCACGGCCACCAGCCGGGCCGCCGGCACACCCTCCTCCCCGGCGAGCAGGGTCAGCACGGCCGCCTCCCGGTTCAGCAGGCCCTCGGCGTGCCGCCGGTAGAAGGGCGTGACGAACGACCGCAGTACCAGGTGCCGTTCGGCCGTCGTGCGCAGCAGACGCATCTGCGAGGTCCAGCCCCCGCGCAGCCGCTCGGCGGCCATCACACGCTCGCCGCCGCCCAGCCGGCCGTCCACCCAGCCCCGGGTCGCCGACCACTCCCCGTCCGAGGTCATCGGCCCGCGACGATCCCGGCCGCGCGCGCCGCCGCCAGCCACTGGGGGAACTCGGCCACCAGCGCCTCGTACAGCGTCCCCTCCGGTACGGCGCCCGGCTCCGCGCCCGCCGCCCAGAAACCGGCGTTGTCCACCGGCCGCCGGCCCGGCACGGGCAGTTCGTCGAGCTTGCGCAGGAAGTCGAACTCCTTGCTCGCCGGCTCCCCGAAGCCCACGAACTGCCAGAACAGCGGCAGCCGCGCCGCCTCGCACAGCAGGCGCTCCGCCGCCGTCCGCGACGACGGGCCCCCGTCCGTCTGGAACACCACCAGCGCGGGCCGCCGCGCGCCCGACGCCTCGTAGTGGTCGATCACCGCCCGCATGGCCAGGTGGTAGTTGGTGCGCCCCATGCGGCCGTAGCCCTCGTGCAGCGCGTTCACGCGGCCCGCGTAGTCCTCCAGCCCGAGTTCCGCGATGCCGTCGACCTCCGTGGAGAAGAACACGACGGGCACGACCCCGTCGTCGTCCAGGTGCGCCGCCAGTCCCAGCACCTGCTCGGCCAGCCGCTGCACCGTCCCCTCCCGGTAGTGCCGCCGCATACTCCCGGACCGGTCAAGCACCAGGTAGACCGCCGCCCGTTCCCCCGCGACCCCGGCCTTCTCCAGCGACACCCGCGCGCCCTTGTAGAGCCCCACCAGCCCCGGCGCCGCGGCCTCCACCTTCTCCAGTCCGATGCCCATCCCCGCGCCCCTTCCGCCCGGCGGCCACCCACCCGGGCCGCCCCGCCACGTCCCACAGTAGGCAACACCGCGGCGGGCGGAACGGGACGCGCTCGTCACGCCGGTGAGGGAGCCGAGATCGTCGTCAGGTGTTCCTCGGTGCGGAAGCCGGCCGCCGCGTAGACGGGTTCGCCCATCTCACTGGCGTAGAGGAAGGCGGTGGTGGCGCCGGCGGCGTAACCGGCCCGGACCAGCTCCGCGGTGACAGCCGCGCCGTACCCCCGGCGCCGGTGGGCCGGCAGCGTGGAGATGTTGAAGATCCCGGTCAGGTCACCGGTCACGACCGCCATCCCCGTCCCCACCGGGACACCGTCCACCTCGGCCAGGACGAACGTGGCACCGTCCATGCGGTCCAGGGCCGGATCGGCGAACGTCCGGAACACCTCGGACGGCACCTCGAAGCCCTCCGCCATGATCGCGGCATACCGGCCGAACTCACCGACGTCGATCGCCCGTACCTTCAGCGCCCCGACCGCCCGCTCCTCCGGCATTCCCTGACCGGGGTGCCGGACCATGAGCGGTGAGCGGTGGAACGCGATCAGTCCGTGCCGTGCCGCCACTTCCGTGACGCCGGGTCCCGGCACCCCGCGGACGTGGATGCTCCACGGAAGGTCCCAGGGTTCGGAGGCCGCCAACTCGGCTATCTCGTCCGGATCCGGCTCCAGGGCGGGAACGACGATGCCGTTCAGTGAGGCGACCGGCGCCCCGGTGACGGCCAGCACCGCACCGCGCGGACCCCTGCGGGTGCGCCCGGTGACCAGGGACGCCAGGTTCTCCAGAAGGTCGGCATACGCGGACGCGATCGGCTGCAGCGGGTCGTGCTCTCGGGTCGTCATGGGGGACTTACTTCCTTCGCTCTCTCACGTAGGCGGCGGGCGTGGCCCCGTAGGCCGCTTTGAAGTGCCGGATGAAGTGACTCGCGTCCGAGAAGTGCCAGCGCGCCGCGATCTCGGACATCCCGGCCGCGCTGCCCAGCGTCACGAGTTCGTCGTGCGCCTTCTGCAGACGCCGCCGCCGGGCGAACGCCATGACCGAGTCGTCGGACGCGGAGAAGCACCGGTGCAGGGTGCGCAGGGACACCCCGACGCTCCTGGCGACCATCGGCGGGGACAGGTCGCCGCTTTCGAGATTCTCTTCTATGACGCTCCTGGCGGCCACCACCACGGCCCGGGGATGATCACTGAGCGCCGAACCGGGGCGCTCCGAGATGATGTGCGAGAAGAGCGTCGCGCAGGCGTCCCGGGCCATGTTCCGCGCGGCGACCGACCCCTCCAGTTCGCTGCCGCTCTTCTTGATCGCTTCCAGGAAATTGACGAAGAAGCGGACCTCGGGGACGTCGACGTCCGCTATGTGGGCCCGCCCCAGGGCCCTGCGTGACCCGATGTGCGGCAGCACGAGGTGCCGCGGGATGGAGATCACGTGCGCGGTCGTCGCCGGCGCGCAGGAGAACTCCCAGGACGCCTTCGTGTCGCGGACGCATATCTGGCCCGGCTTGACGGAGTGCTTTTCCTTCCCCTCCAGGAACTCGATCCAGCCCGAGGTCACCAGGTCGGCGACGATCGGATCCTGGTCGAGATGGTTCCCCGACACACCCGTCAGCGTGTCGCAGTACACCTCCGCGGACAGCAGCCCGTCGATGAGGTGGCCGTTCGCGACGAAGCGGAAACCGCGGGGAACGGCGAAGTCCGGCACGGCGAGGCGGATGAGGTGGGAGAACGGACCGCGCTCCCAGTTCATGAAGTGCCGCTCGGAGACCCGCGCCTCCTCGGCGGTCAGGACCATGTCGGCCCGGTAGTGGACCGCACCCTCGGGACTCTGCGCGGAGGTCACCCGACCCGCCCGCCGCGCGTCGCGGGCACCGGGGCGACAGCGCGCCCGGACGCGCGCGACAAGGTTGTCACCCCTGTGCGGGGCATGCGTGACTCAGTCATCGGACGTGAATGCAATTCCTTGATCCATTGCGGTCGGCTGCCGGCTTCGAGACCTCGCCCCGCGGGGGAACCGACACATCAGGCGGGCGCCATTGCCCGTGAGGCCGCTCGTCCGCATTATTACCGACCACGCGCCCCACAAAATAGTACGGCCGTGCCAGAGTGCCGTTCCCGCAGGACGAGGGCGGCACCCGGCTCCCATGAATGCGAGCCGGACAGGGCCGGCCGCTCCGCTCGGCCCGGTATCCCGTCCGGAATGGAAGATCCGTGCCGGGAATGGAATACGCGCGCCGATCCCGGCGAATCATGTCCCTTATGCCTGATACTTTGTCAGGCTCCTTTCCCCCGCGCCTTGTTCCGTCCTTGCGCGGCATGAGAACAGGTTTATGATCTGCTCCGTCATCGGGTCCGCGTCGCATCGACCGCCGTTTGACGCGGAAGCCGTGGAAGACGGAGAAGAGGACAGCGCGCGCCATGAACCAGCCAGGTGTGTCGATTCATCAATTGCGCGTCGTCATGGCCGTGCTCAGCCTCGCGTTGTTCGTCCAGACGGCCTTCTGGCTCCTGTACGACCTGGCCGTGCGCGGCCTGCCGGGTGCGTGGACGGTGTGGACGACCGGCCACGCCCCCGGCCTGTCGGCGACGTCCTCCCTCGACCTGGGGCTGGCGGCACTGCAACTCGCCGCCGCGGCGGCCGCGTTCCTGGGCACCCGGGGCGCCGGCGGACTCCTGGTGACCGCCTGCGCCGTGACACTCGGCTTCCGCCTGCCCGCGGTCTGGTACTTCCTCCTCGACTCGCCCGCCGACCCGTGGTTCGGCCCCCTCACAGGCCCCTCGGTGACCGCCGTCGGCGGCAGCGCCGCCCTCGCCGTGGTCGTCGCCCTCGTCCTCGGCGCGCTCCTGCTCCTGGCGCGGCACATCGAGTACGAGGCCGCCGCCGCGGACGCGGCATCCGGCGGCGGGATCCGTCCCGTGAAGGTCACGGCGGCCACCTCCGGGCTGCTGCTGGCGGTGCTCAACGTCTTCTACATCGGCCGGAACGCGGTCACGGCCTTCCAGGTCGGCCCCGGCGTGCTCGGCGACCTGCTCGTCGGCAGGGGGACCGGGCGCGCGGTCCTCGGCGTGTCCGCCCCGTACCAGTGGGCCTGCCTGACCGTGCTGTGCGGGGCCGGCATGCTGCTGGCCGCCCGGCGCCGGCCGATCGCGACGGGCTGCTCCACCGGTCTGTCGCTGTTCATGATGCCGTCGGCGTTCACCGATCTGTGTGCCTACGCGGGCGACACGGTGTCGCCCTCCCTCGTGGACATGTCCCAGCACCTGCTGGAGTTCGTCGGCTCCGCGGCCGTCGTGGCCCTCACCGTCGGGGACGTCCGCCGCGATCGGCGGCCGGACCTCCCCGCCGCGGAGGCGCCCGGGGCGCCCGAACCCGGCGTTCCCGTACGGCGCGAGGTCGAGTCCGAGCCCGCCGAGGCCTGAGAGCGGCGGGCCCGGATGGGCGTCAGCCGCGTCAGTCGTCGAGTCGGAGCCCGTCCACCGCGTGGTCGAAGACCGCTCGGCACGAGGCCCACCGGTCGGCCGGGGCGGAGAGGTAGACCGTGAACTCCCGCTCCCCGGGCTGCCCGAATCCGAGGTCGATCGCGCGGAACGGACGTACCTTGCCCTGGAAGGTGAACTCCCATATGGCGGCGGGCCGTCCGCGCCATCGCGTGCTCTGCATGCGCAGTTGCCCGTAGCCGTCCAGCTTCGGGATCGTCTGCGCCTCCAAGTCCTCGAAATGCCGGAGCGGGCTGGGCCCGGCGAAGTCCAGCGAGCCCACGCGCAGCCCGACCAGCCCCGTCGGGTCGACGTACACGAACTGCCGGCCCGCATCGCTCACCTGCCGCGTCCAGCCGTCCGGCACGGGGATGGCGAAGCCGCGGTCCGGCTCCTCGGCCAGGTGGTAGCCGTCCGGGACGGGAGGCGGGCTGTACGAGGGGGACGGCGTGCCCTGCGGCGCCGACGGGGGCGACGGGGGCGGGGACGACGGTCGGGGCGAGCCCGCGGTGGCGGGGTGCGCACCGGCGAAGTGCGGGACGGCGTAGAACCCGCCCCCTGCGAGGGCGGCCACCAGGACGCCACCGGCGGCCCACAGCGGCGCCCGGCGCCCGCGAGCACGCGGTACGGGGACCGGGGCGGTCACGGGGCCGGTGGGTCGTGTCAGGGCGTCGCGGGGGACGTTGGCGGTGGTGGTCTCGGCGGCCACCGCCCGCAACATCCGCTCCGCCTCCGGCGACGACAACCGCCGCTCCGGCTCACGCACCAGCAACCCCGCGATCACCGGAGCCAGCGCACCCGCACGACCCGCCA
>NZ_JBIARB010000021.1:0-135741 GCF_042889545.1 Streptomyces sp. NPDC002574 | reverse complement strand
GCGTCGCTCTTCGCGCGCTTCGCCTCCCGCCAGGACGACTCCCCGCAGATGAAGATGATCGCCGCGCTGCGCAACCAGTTCGGCGGCCACGCCGTCGAGACCGCGGACGGCGACAAGTAACCCACGGTTCGAGCCCGTTGCGGCGCCGGCCCTCCAGTGGCCGGCGCCGCCGGCGCCCGCCCCGCCCCCTGCACATCGCACCAGGTGCCGATGGCCGAAAGCGGATGAAGGATCATGGGCCACCTGCTCCTGCTCCGCCACGGCGAAACCGCATGGACCCTGTCCCGGCAGCACACCAGCCACACCGACCTTCCCCTCGCGGCCCACGGTGAGGAGGAGGCCGCCCACGTCGCCCCGCTGCTCACCGCGCACGACATCGGCCTCGTCCTGACCAGCCCGCTGCGCCGGGCCGTGCGCACGGCGGAGCCGGCCGGGGCGGCCGGCGCCGATGTCGACCCGGACCTGCGGGGATGGGACTACGGCGGCTACGAGGGCATCACCACCGCGGAGATCCACCGCACCCGGCCGACGTGGAACCTGTGGACCGACGGCGTGGCCCCGGGCCCGCCGGCCACCCGGGGGAGAGCCCCCGGGACGTGGGCCGCCGCGCCGATCGCGTGCTCGCGCGCAGCGAGCCGATACTGCGCGACCCCGCCGCGGGCGACGTGCTCCTCGTGGCCCACGGCCACGTACTGCGGGGTCCTCACCGCCCGCCGGCTCGGCCTGCCGCCCTCCGCGGGATCACTGTTCGCCCTGGACTCCGGCACCGTCAGCCGGCTCGGCGTCGAGCACGGCCGTCCCGTGATCAAGGCCTGGAACATGACGAGAACCCCGGCGGCGGGTGCCGGACCGGTGGGTCCCCGAGCGGCCGCGGCGTAGAGCCCCCGGTACGCGGGCACCAAATTCGCGCCGAAGTTGGTGTGTGCGGCCCAATGCCCCGTTCGCCCGCGACTTCTAGCCTCAGAGGTGCGGATGCGGTCCGGTCCCCGCGGAGCGGGAGGAACGCGGCACAGCCGGTCGTGGGCGCCCGCCGCTGATCCGGCTCACGCACGGCCGGTGCGGCCCCCGTCCCCGGGTGCCGTGCCGGAGAAGGGATTGCCATGGCGGACACACCCCTGCTGGAGGGACTGCACGTCGTCGACCTCGCGAGCTTCATCGCGGGTCCCGCCGCGGCCACGGTGCTCGGGGACTTCGGCGCCGACGTCGTCAAGGTGGAACCACCGCATGTCGGGGACAGCTACCGGGCGCTCAGCCGCTTCCCGCCGAACCCCCGCGTCGAGGGGGTCAATTACCCCTGGCAGATGGACAACCGCAACAAGCGCAGCATCGCCCTCGACCTGAAGTCCCCCGAGGCCCGGCCGGTGGTCGAGCGGCTGGCGGAGTGGGCGGACGTGCTGGTGACCAACTTCCCGCCGCGCACGCGCGCCGGGCTGCGCCTGGAGTACGACGATCTGGCGCCCCTCAACCGCCGGCTGATCTACGCCGACGTCACCGGCTTCGGGGAGGAGGGCCCGGAGGCGCACCTGCCCGGATTCGACGTGACCGCCTTCTGGGCGCGCACCGGGCTGATGGACGTGACGCGCGGGCGGGGCGCGCCGCCGGTGATGAACGCCTTCGGGTCGGGCGACCACCCGACGGCGATCACCCTGTTCGCCGGCATCATGACCGCGCTGTACCGGCGGGAGAGGACCGGCGAGGGCGCCCGTGTCACGGCGTCGCTGATCGCCGAGGGGGCGTGGTCGGCGAGCATGTGGCTGCAGGCCGTGCTGGTCGGCGGCAAGGGCCCCCGGCCGTCCGACCGGACCGATCCGCCGAACGCGCTCGCCAATGTGTACCGCACGGCGGACGACCGCTGGCTGCTGCTGGCCTTCGCCAACGAGGACAAGCAGGTCCCCCTGTTCCTCCGGGCCATCGGCCGGCCCGAGGCGGCCCGCAACCCGCACTACGCCGACACGCCGAGCCGCCGCCTCCACGCCGCCGAGATCGCCGCCCTGCTGGACAGGACGTTCGCGACCCGCACCCTGGCGGAGTGGCGCGAACTGCTCGACGCCGCGGGCCTCACCTACGGGGTCGTGCAGACCTTCGAGGAATGTGCGCGTGACCCCCAGCTCCTCGCCAACCGGGTCCTGGTGCCCATCGAGGACGGCGCCACCGAGCAGCACCTGACGATCGACAGCCCCGTGCGACTGGACCAGGAGCGGAAGGTGTCCCCGCGGCCCGCCCCCGACCTGGGCGAACACACCGATTCCGTGCTCCGCGACCTCGGCTACGACGACGCCGGGATCGCGGGCCTCCGCAGGGCCGCAGCGGTCGACTGAGACCACGACCGCGAGCGCGACCTCTTTCGATGGCTGCCGGAAAGGACAGAGCAGAGCAGGGGGGACAGCAGAGAAGGGACCCACCGCCATGAGCGCGACCAATGGCACGCCGACCGTGCGCACCGAGGAACGCGACGGCATCTTCGTGATCACCATCGACCGGCCGAAGGCCCGCAACGCCATCGACGGCGCCACCGCGCACGCGCTGGCCGCGGCGGTCGACGAACTCGACGCCCGTGACGACCTCCTGGTCGGCATCCTCACCGGCGCGGGCGGCATCTTCAGCGCCGGCATGGACCTCAAGGCGTTCGCGACCGGGCAGACGCCCGTCCTTCCCGGCCGGGGCTTCGCGGGCATCACCCGCATCGCGATCAACACCCCGCTCATCGCCGCGGTCGAGGGCTACGCGCTGGGCGGCGGCACCGAGATGGCGCTCGCCTGCGACATGATCGTGGCCGCCCGCGACGCCACCTTCGGCCAGACCGAGGTCCACTACGGCATCGTGCCCCCCGAGGGCGGCATGGTGCGCCTGCCCGAGCGCATCCCGCGGAACATCGCCCTGGAGCTGCTGCTCACCGGCGACCCGCTGCCCGCCGACCGCGCCGAGCGGCTCGGTCTCGTCAACCACCTCACCGAGCCGGGCGCGGCACTGACCCGCGCCCTCGAACTGGCCCACCGCGTCGCGCACAACGCGCCCCTGGCGATCGCGGCCGTCAAACGCGTCGTCAACGAGCGGACCGCCTTCCGGGACCAGGACGCCTTCCGCGACCAGGACCGGATCGTCGCTCCCGTGCTGGCGTCCCACGACGCCAAGGAGGGCGCCCGCGCCTTCGCCGAGAAGCGGGCACCCGAGTGGCAGGGCAGCTGACCGCGTGACCTCCCACCACACCCACCCAATCCAGGCGGCCCCACCATGCGCACCCAGGACGTGACCCACCAGCTCACCACCCCGTTGGACGCCCCGGCCTACCCCCCGGGCCCGTACCGCTTCACCGACCGGGAGTACCTCAACATCACCTACCGCACGGACCGCGAGGCCCTGGAACGCGTCGTCCCCGCACCCCTGCGGGTCGCCGATCCGACGGTGCGGTTCGAGCTCATGAGGATGCCCGACACCACCGGCCTCGGTGACTACTCCGAGTCCGGCCAGGTGCTTTCCGTGGAGTACGAGGGCGAGCGGGGCGAGTACGTCCTCGGCATGTACGTCGACAGCCTGCCGGCCATCGCCAGCGGCCGTGAACTGAGCGCCTACCCGAAGAAGCTCGGCGCCCCGCGGCTGGCCGTCGACTCCGACACCCTGGTCGGCACGCTCGACTACGGCTCGCTGCGGGTCGCGACCGCGACCATGGGCTACAAGCACGCCCCGCTCGACGCGGACCAGGCGCGGGACGAGGTCTGCCGCCCCACCTTCATGCTGAAGATCCTCCGCGGCTACACCGGGGAGCCGCGCATCTGCGAGCTGGTCCGGTTCCAGGTCGGGGACATCACCGTCAAGGGCTCCTGGACCGGCCCCGCCCGGCTGCAGCTCTTCGAGCACGCCCTCGCGCCGCTGGCGGACCTCCCCGTCCTTGAAGTCCTCTCCGCCAGCCACGTGCTGACCGACCTCACCCTGCCGCCGGCCGAGGTCGTCCACGACTACCTCACGTGAAAGGAGTCGTCATGAGCGACACCTTGGACGCGTATCGGCACGTCACCGTCATCGGCGCGGGGGTCATCGGTGCGTCGTGGGCGGCCCTGTTCCTCGCCAAGGGCCTGACCGTCACCGTCAACGACCCGCTGCCCGACGTGGACCGGCGCGTGCACGACCAGCTGCGGGAGGCCGAACCGGCGCTGGAGGCGCTCGGTCTGCCCACCGCAGGACTCGACCGCAACCTGCGCTTCGAGGCCGACCTCGACCGGGCGCTCGCGGACGCCGACGTGGTGCAGGAGAACAGCCCCGAGCGGCTGGAGTTCAAGCAGGACCTGCTGCCGCGGGTCGAGCGGGCCGTGCGCGCGGACACCCTGCTGCTCAGCTCCACCTCCGGCATCCCCGCCACCGAGATGGCCCGGGGGATGAAGCGGCCCGGACGCCTCGTCATCGGCCACCCCTTCAACCCGCCGCACCTGGTGCCCCTGGTGGAGGTCGTCCCCGGCAAGGAGACCGATCCGGAGACCGTGCGGCGTGCCGTCGCCTTCTACACCGCGCTGGGCAAACGACCGCAGGTGCTGCACAAGGAGTTCCCCGGGTTCGTCGCCAACCGCCTGCAATCCGCGCTCTTCCGTGAAGCGATCCACCTCGTCGTGGAGGGCGTGGTCACCGAGCAGGAGCTCGACGACATCGTCACCGCCTCGATCGGCCTGCGCTGGGCCGTCGCCGGGCCGTTCCGCAGCTTCCACCTGGGCGGCGGCCCCGGCGGCCTGCCCGCCTTCCTGCAGCACTTCGGCCCCGGCCTGGAGGCCGCGTGGCGCGGGCTCGGCACCCCGGCACTCGACGAGCGGACCGTCGGACTGCTCTCCGCACAGGCCGACTTCGGGGCGAGCATCGTGGAGCTGGAGACCGCACGGGACCAGGCGCAGATCAAGGTCATGCGCGCCCTCGGCGCATCGTGAGTCCCGGCGTGCCGGGGGTCACGCGGGCTTCTTCCTGAGCACCACCGATCCCAGGTGCTCCACGGCCAGCAGGGCGACGTCCAGATCGGTGCGCCGTTCCTGGACGGTGTGCCCCATGGCCTCCTCGGCCTTCCGGATCCGGTACTGCACCGTGTTCTTGTGCAGGATCTGACGGCCCGCGGTGGCCGTGTAACTGCACCCGGTGGCCAGGAAGATCCGCAGGGTCTCGCGCAGGCGCGAGGAGTGCTCGTCGTCGGCGGCCAACGGGCCCAGGACACCCCTGACCCAGGTGCACAGGTCGTCGACGTTCCCGCACATCAAGGCGATCGGCGCGACCCGGGCGTAGGCCGTGAACCGGCAGTGGGGGTTCGCCATCGCGGCGAGCTCCTGCGCGCGCAGGGCCTGGCGGTGCGTGCGGCGGAATCCGCCGATGCCCGGCTCCACACCTCCCGCGCAGACCCGCGCGGAGGGATCGGCGTCCTCCACCACGTCCGAGAGCCGTTCCCAGGGGACCTGGCGACGCCCGCCCAGCGGCAGCCAGACCCATGCGAGCGTCTCGTCCTGGGGGACGAACAGGGGCCGGCCGGGGCACTCCAGCGCCCCGGCGAGCTCACCGGTGAAGCGGTCGAGCCGGGCCAGTGCGGCACCGCCGCGACCGGGGGCGGGGAGCCAGGCCACCAGCCCGAGGTGGTGCTGGGCGAACCGGTAACCGAGGGCCGACTCCGCCCGGCCGGGGTCGGCGTCGCGGTCCGCGAGCACGTCCCGGACGCGAGCGGTCAGGCCCGCGGTCTCGTTCAGCAGCCAGAGGTCCCGTTCCCGCCGGTGGACCTCGACCACGTGCTCGGTGACGCGGTCGACGTAGTCGAAGCTCACCGCCAGCATGCGGGCAGTGGTCGCGGCGGAGAGATCCTCGCCGACGTCACCGCGGTGGAGCTCGTCGAGACACCGTTGCAGGAAGCACCCGTGGGCGATCCTGTAGGCCCTGACCAGCGCGATGACCGGAACGTCCCGCTGGGCCAGCCGCCGCGCGTACTCCTTGGCCGCCACGGGCTCCCCGACGGTGTCCGGCGGGATGTCGTTCTCGAAGACGTCCAGCAAGGTCGTGACGTTCTCCGAGACGCTCGCGTGCAGAAGCCTCAGGACGGTGTCGTCGCCCCCGAGTTGTGCCATCTCGGACATCACGTGCTCCTGGATGGCGCAGCTGACATCCGACAGGTGCGGCCTCATGTTCGCCGCCGTCAGGGAGAGTTGCTTCGCGGCCTCGGGGGTGTTGCCGGCCATGTCCGTGCGCCTCCGCCGTCGTCGCCCTACCGCCTGCCGGCTTCGGCCGGAGGGACGATCGCCTGCTTGAGGGTCTTGCCGGTGGGCCCCTTCGGCAGCGAGTCCACCGTCCAGATCCTGCGCGGGTACTTGTAGGCGGCGACCCGGTCCTTGACGTACTGGCGCAGCTCCTCGGCCGTCGTCCGCGCTCCCGGCGCGAGGACGACCGCCGCGCCGACCTCCTCACCGAGATCGGGGTCGGGCAGGCCGACGACCGCTGCCTCGGCGACCGCGGGGTGCCCGTACAGCACGGCCTCGACCTCGCGCGGGTACACGTTGTACCCGCCGCGGATGATCACGTCCTTCTTCCGCCCGACGATCCAGAAGTAGCCGTCCTCGTCGACCCGGCCGAGATCGCCGGTGTGGAACCAGCCGTCCCGGATGGCGGCCGCGGTCTCGTCGGGCCGCCGCCAGTACCCCTTCATCACGTTGTGACCGCGGATCACGATCTCGCCGGTCTCCCCGTGCGGCACTTCGTCGTCGCCGGCGTCGACCACCCGCATCTCGACGCCCGGGACCGGGGTGCCGACCGAACCGCGTTTGCGTTGGCCCTCGAGGGTGTTGAACGAGGCGACGGGCGAGGTCTCCGACAGCCCGTAGCCTTCGAGCACCACGCATCCGAACGCGGCCTCGAAGTCGCGCACCACCCGGGCCGGCATCGCCGCGCCGCCGCAGACGGACAGCCGCAGACGGGAGACGTCGTAGGCGTCCCTGTCGGGCGGCTTCAGCAGCCTCCCCAGGATCGTCGGCACTCCGGCCAGGACGGTCACCCCGTGCTCGCCGAGGAGGGCCAGAGCCGCTTCGGCGCGGAAGTGCGGCAGCAGAGTGAGGCACGCGCCGGCGGTGACGGAGGCGTTGAGCGTGCAGGTCTGCCCGAACGCGTGGAACAGCGGCAGCCCGCCGAACACCACGTCGTCGGGGGAGAGCCGGATCAGACCGGCGGCCACGTCACGGTTGCGGGCGAGGTTGGCGTGGGTGAGCTCGGCACCCTTCGGATGCCCGGTCGTCCCGGAGGTGTAGAGGATCACCGCGGTGTCGTCCGCGCGGCGGTCGGTCAGGTCCTCGGCGGCGGGGGTGTGGGCGAGCAGCCCGTCGAACCCGCCGGGATCGACGACGAGCACCTCGGCCTCCGCCTCCTGCGCACCGGCCCGCGCCTCGTCGGCGGCGGTGTGCCACGCGACCAGCAGCCGGGCACCCGAGTCGCCCAGGTAGTAGGCGATCTCCCGGGACTTGAGCAGGGGGTTCATCGGTACGACGATGCCGCCGGCCCGCAGTACGCCGTAATAGACGAGGGCGAACTCCGGGGTGTTGGGCAGCATGACGGCCACGCGGTCGCCCGGTGCGACACCCCGCTCGCGGAGCAGCCGGGCCATGCCCGCGCTGCCGCCGTCGAGGGAGCCGTAGGAGACGGTCTCGGACCCCAGGCGCAGCGCCGCCCGGTCCGGGTGGGCGCGGGCGCTGTCCACCAGGTCAGAAGCGAGGTTCATACGAGAACCGCCCTCCAGCATCGTGGCGCGGTGCCGGCGCCGCCTGGTGCCGCTCTCCTCAAAACGCTACGCCCCGACGAAGGCGGCACGCCACCGCACCGGGGAGAGGCGTCACGAAGCCGGCACGACGGGACCGCGGCGCAGGACCGCCGTGAGGGTGTCGACGGCGTTGACCACGTCGTCCGTGATGGGCGTCAGATGGACATCGGGTGGCACCGGCCGGTCGCGGAACTCCTCCTGGAGCCGGCGCAGCGGGGGAAGGGGGCCAGGCGGCCGCATGGATCTGAGCGCTCCGGCCAGGGAGGTCATCGTGACGTCCAGGGCGGCGCCGAGGGCGTCGAGGCGCTCGGCGTCCTGCCCGCCGCCCTCCTGGCCGATCGGCGGGCAGGGGCAGGGCGAGGCGATGAGGGCGTGCAACGCCAACTCGGCGTGCGCGAGTCTGGTCACCGCGGCGACCAGGGCTCTGGCGACGGCGGGGGTCAGCGGGGGGTGCGCGGGTTCGTCGGCCAGCCGGGCGGTGGACGCCTCGGCGTCGGTGCGGGCCCGGCGGGCGGCCGCCTGGAGGGTGCGCAGTCGCTCCGCCTTCACCCGCCCGGGGTAGGCGAGTTCGCGGAGCAGGGCCGTCGCGTACCGGCCGTTGGCCCGCATGAGGCGGGCGAACTTCTCCTGCGCGGCGAGGCCCTCCCAGGTCGGCCACACGGAGAAGGCGATGAGCGCGAGCGTGGCTCCGATCGCCGTGTCGACCAGACGGGCCGTGGCGGTGGTCTCCGCCGCGAACCCGAGGATGTCGAGGAGGATCACGATGTACACGGTGAGGAAGCAGCTGTAGAGCGCGTAGTTCACGTCGAACAGGGCGTAGGCGGCCGCGACGGTGATGCCGGCCGCCACGACCAGACCGGCGGGCCCCGGGTGGGCCAGTTCGGCCACGGCCGCGCCGAGCCCGGCTCCGACTGCCGTGCCGATCGCGCGGTGGACGCTGCGGTACACCGTCGAGTTGTAGTCGGGTTTGAGCACCAGGAAGATCGTCAGCACCACCCATCGGCCCTCGTAGAGGCCGGTGGCCTGGACCATCAGCTCGGCCAGGCCCGCGACCACGGCGAGCCGCACCGCGTGACGGCCGGCCTCCCCCGCGGGCGTGAGGTTGGCCCGCAGGGTGAGGACCGTCCATCTGAGGCCGCCCGCCGGGGCCGGCACCGGAAAGCCGCTCGGCACATCGCCGGGCGGCGTCCGCCCGCGCGCCGTGTCGAGGCGCCCCAGGATGCGGCTGACGGCCCGCAGTTGCCCGAGCAGGGACTCGGCGGCCCAGTGCGCAACAGCGCCGGAGGGAGCTTTCAGCTCCGCCAGGTACCGGTCCAGCTCGCGGAGGCGCTCCGCCCGCTCGGCCCGGCCCGATCCCAGCGCGTCCGCGGTGAGGCCGAGGGCCCGGCCGGCGCCGGCGGTGAAACGGTCGGCGGACCCGGAGGGATCGCCCGCCACGTGCACGCCCAGTGCGGACAGCGAGGCGCGGATGCGTTCGGCCTGCTCCAGCAAGTCGATGCAGGCCAGCCGGACGGCCTCCGGCAGCAGGGGGTTGGGGTCGGCGAGCCGGTCCCTGCCCGGGAAGGCGGCCGACGGCGGCGCCCCGGCCCGCCCCGCGGCCACCTCGCCGGCGTAGGCGGCCAGGCTCCGGTAGGACGCCGACAGCGCCGCGCGCTCCGGATCACCCTTCTGCAGCGCCCAGGAGAGGGCGACAAGGGCGCCCTGGAACAGACCGCCGGCGAGCACCAGACAGGCGCGCAGCGCCGCCTCGGCCGGCCCGAGCGGAAGGCCGATCGAGATCAGCAGCGCGACGGGCCACTGAACGGCCGCCACACTCAGCCGCGGTCCCAGGCAGACCGCCAGCCCGATGAGGTAACCCCAGAGGCTGACGACCACGACCAGCAGCCACGGGACGGCGGCCGCGGTCGTGGCCCCGACGAACGTGGACACGGCCATCCCGACGCTGGCCGCGGACACCGCGGCCACACGGCTGCGCGTCACGCCCTGGAAGGACGCGAACCCCGCGGGCAGCGCGCCCAGCGAAGCGAAGGCCCCGTACTCCAGATGCCCGAGAGCCGATCCCACGGCGAGCGGCACGACCACCCCCACCGCCACCCGGGCCGCGCGCCACGGCGCGGCGGCGCGCCAACGGAACGGCCCCAGCCGCAGCAGCCGCTGCCACTGGAACCGGCCCAGATAGCTGCGGGCCGACCTCAGATCACTGTGTTCCCGGGACGGTCCTCCGGGTTCGGTGCTCACGGGCGGATGACCACGGCCCCTTTGATGTGGCCGGCCACGGCGCGGTACGCGTCCTGGGCGTCCTCCAGGCTGAAGCGCTCGGCGATCGGCATGGGCCGGAACTGTCCGGAGTCGAAGTACGGCGTGAGCCGGTCGAGGATCGCGCCGCTCTCCACGACGTCGAGGTCGGCGCTGTTGCAGCCGATGACGAGGGTCTCGTTGCGGTACAGGTCGACCAGGTCGATCTCCACGGTGCGGGTGCCGACCGAGCTGATGACCACGAGCCGGCCGCCGTGGGCGAGCGAGGCGAGCGCCGCCGCGGTGGTGACGCCGCCGACGGCGTCGAACACCACGTTCACGCCGTGGCCCGAGGTGCCTTGCTTGATGCGGGAGCCGATGTCCCGCGGGCCGCCGTCAAGGGCCACGAACGCGTCGATCACCGAAGCGGCCGGCGTGTGGCCGGCGGGGTGCACGCGGTCGACGCCGATGACATGGGCGCCCATCACATGGGCGATCTGGGCCACGGCGCCACCGACGCCGCCCGAGACGCCGAACACCGCGATGGCCTCACCGGGAGCCAGCCGGGCCTTCACCACGGTGCCGAGCCAGCCGGTGACGAAGTGCACGCCAGAGGAGGACGCCTCCTCGAAGCCGAGCCGTTCGGGCTTGCGGACGAGCGCCGCCTCGGGGACGGCCAGCAACTCCGCGTGGGAGCCGTCGCGCCGGAAGCCGATGTCGCCTCCCGTGCCCCACACCTCGGCGCCGACCCAGTCGGACGGACCCTCGACGACGACGCCGGCGAAGTTGCGCCCGGGAATGCGGGGAAGGACCGTTCCCTCCATCTGGCCGGCGACGTTCTTCACGTCCGACGGGTTCACGGACGCCGCCTTGACGGCGATCAGCGCGTCGCCGGCCTTCTTCGAGGGATCGGGTCGGGTGGTGATGTCGAGGACATCGGGACCGCCGAAATGATCGAGACGCACAGCGCGCATCACAAGGCCTCCAGCCTGGTGCGTGTCGCAGTTCCCGCGGCTCTCCATTCTTCCGGGTCGCGGAGGTGGGCGCATTTCTGTGCGGATCGCCGACGCGCGGTGGGGCGGCCGGTCACGGCCGGCCGCTCCACCGCGCGGGAGTCAGCCCGCCGGCGGCAGGTCCACCAGCGTGGCAAGGGCGGTGCGGTGGCGGCCGGGCGTGCCCAGCGCGATCTCGTCGGCCTTGGCGCGCTTCAGGTACAGATGGGCGGGGTGCTCCCAGGTCATGCCGATGCCGCCGTGCAGCTGAATGCACTCCTCGGCGGCACGTACCGCCACGGGCGCGCAGAACGCCTGCGCCACGGCGACCGCGACGGCCGCCTCCCGGTCCCCGCGCGCCAGCGCGTCGGCGGCGTTGCGGGCGGCGGCACGGGCCTGCACGAGTTCCAGCCACAGGTCCGCGAGGCGGTGCTTGAGCGACTGGAACGAGCCGACCACGCGGCCGAACTGGTGCCGCTCCTTCAGATACCGCACGGTCTCGTCCAGGCACCACTGGGCCACGCCCAGCTGCTCCGACGCCAGCAGGCCCGCTCCGGTCAGCAGCGCCGCGCGCAGCGCCGCGGCGGCGCTCCCGGGGCCGGCGAGGCGGCGGCCCGCGACTCCCGCGAACGTGATGTCGGCGATGGGCCGGGTCAGGTCCAGCGGCACGGGCACGGAGACCTCGACGCCCGCGGCGTCCGCCCGCACCGCGTACAGCTCGGGACCTTCCGGGCCGAGCGCGGGCACCAGCAGCACCCCGGCGCCGGATCCGTCGGCCACGCTGGTCACCCTGCCGGTCAGCACTCCCTCCGCGTCGGCGCGCACCGTCGCCGGGAAGTCCGCGCCGGGCGCGGTGGGCAGCGGCACCACGAGCGCCGCCGGCTCCGTGCCCTCGGCGAGCCGGGCCGCCACCGCGTCCGCGTCCTTGGTGCCCGCCGCGAGCAGGGCGGACGTGGCCAGCACGGCGCTGCCCAGGAACGGAACCGGCGCGACGAAGCCGCCCAGCTCCTCCAGCACCACCGCGGCCTCCCGCGCCGAGGCGCCCTGGCCGCCCAGCTTCTCGGGCACCAGCAGCCCGGCGAGTCCGACCTCCTGCGCCAGCGTGCGCCACAGCGCCCCGTCGTAGGGCGCGCCCGCGCCGACGTGGGCCAGCACGTCGGCGGGCGCGCACCGGTCGGTGAGCAGCCCGCGCACCGCGGAGCGCAGATCGTCCTCGACGTCGGAGTACAGCAGATCGGAACTCATCGCGGCAGGTCCTTCCACGGGACGTCCTTGTCCGTACGGGGCTCGGAGGGCAGGCCCAGGACCCGCTCGGAGATGATGTTGCGCAGGATCTCGGACGTGCCGCCCTCGATCGAGTTGCCCTTCGCCCGCAGGTAGCGGTAGCCGGCGTCGCGGCCGTAGAAGTCGACGATCTCGGGGCGGGTCATCGTCCAGTCGCCGTACCGCAGTCCGTCCTCGCCCAGCAGCTCGACCTCCAGGCCGCTGACGCGCTGGTTGAGCGTGGCGAACGCCAGCTTCATGCCCGAGCCCTCGGGGCCGGGCGCGCCCACCGCGAGCTGCTGGCGCAGCCGTTCGCCGGTGAGGCGGGTGACCTCGGCGTCCACCCAGAGCCGCAGCAGGCGGTCGTGCAGGTCCGGCGTGCGCAGCTCGGGCCGCTCCCGCCACGTCGCGGCGACCGTGCCGATCATGCCGCCCTCGCGGGGCAGCGCCGTGCCGCCGATCGCGACCCGCTCGTTCATCAGCGTCGTCTGCGCCACCCGCCAGCCGTCGCCCACGGCGCCGAGGCGGTGCGCGTCCGGGATCCGGACGTCGGTGAGGAAGACCTCGTTGAACTCCGCCTCGCCGGTGATCTGGCGCAGCGGCCGCACCTCGACCCCGGGGTCGGTCATGTCGCACACGAAGTACGTGATGCCCTGGTGCTTGGGGAGGTCCGGGTCGGTGCGGGCGATCAGGATCGCCCAGCGCGCGTTGTGGGCGTTGGACGTCCACACCTTCTGCCCGGTCACCAGCCAGTCGTCGCCGTCCCTGACGGCCCGGGTGCGCAGGCCCGCCAGGTCCGATCCGGCACCGGGCTCGCTGAACAGCTGGCACCAGACCTCCTCGCCGGTCCACAAGGCGCGCAGGAAGCGGGACTTCTGGTCGTCGGTGCCGTAGCGGAGGACGGTCGGGGCCGCCATCCCGAGGCCGATGCCGATACGGCGTGGTTCGTTGTCCGGCGCCCCGGCGGCCGCCAGCTCCGCGTCCACCACGGCCTGCAGGGAGCGGGGGGCGCCCAGGCCGCCGAGGCCCTCCGGGTAGTGCACCCATGCCAGCCCGGCGTCGAACCGGGCCCGCAGGAAGTCCAGGCGGCCGGTCGCCGCGGGATCGTACGAGGCGAGCAGCGCGCGCACGCGTTCGCGCAGCTCCTCAGGGGTGAGCGTCATGCGGTGCGTCCCTCCGCGGTCGCGGTCACTAAGCAAGCGCTTGGAAATTAACCCACCCCGCCCCGCATGTCACCCCCCGAGCGCGGTTCCCCGTATTTCCTCGCCCGCCCTCCCCCAACCTTCGGCCGGGGGTGCCCCCAGCCCCGTGAAGTCACGCACCCCGGCGCGCGTGCGGGGTGGGCCGGGTTCGGGGCCTCCGGGGCTGCACGTCCTGGACTGGCATATTTACGCGCGTTTCCAGCACCTGCTCATCCCATCCCGACCCGGATACCGCGCACAAATATGCCGCACCGTCCAGAACATCCACCCTCCCCCAGCCTCCGGCCGGGGGTGCCCCCAACTCCCCCGCCCCCTCCGTTTCGTCATGCGCCTGATCCCGGTGGGGGGTGGTTGGCAGTGACGGCTGGGCACCCGGACAGCGCCGCGCCAATGGATGGCCCGAGCACGGTGCCGTCTCTACCCACCCACCGGGGATCAGGCGCGACAACTACGGAGGGGGCGGGGGTGCAGGGGTGGGCGTTCTGGACTGTGGAGCATATTTGGGTGCGGCACCCGGGGTAATCGATGGAAAGCACCGGAGGCACCTAAATGTGCTGTCCAGAATGGCCAGCCCCGGAGGCCCCGACCCCGGCCCAGGAACACACGCGCGCCGGGGTCACTGACCTCGCCGGGCACACGGGAGGGCGGGCGGGGAAAAAACCTACCCGGGCAACAAGCGCGCCCCGCGCTAGACGCTGGGGCCCGCCGCAACCCCCGTGATCGGGCGAAGGCCCCGCGACGGCCCCTGACACCCCTGCGCAGCCGCGATCCCGAGCGCAACCAGCAACGTGACCGTCACGAAGACGATGAGCCGCTGCCGCAACAGCCGCCGATCCGCGCCGCCCGGACGGCGCTTCGCGGGCGTACGCGGCGCCGGGGTCCGCCCGGAGGGCGTCCTGGCGGGGGTGCGCGCCGGCGTACGCGCAGGCGTACGGGAGGAGGGCGGCGGCGTGCCCGGCGCCGCGCGCCGCTCCGTCTGCTGGTCGGCGTACGCCTGTGCCCGCGGCCCCGTGGGCCGCTCGGGCCGCGGGCCGGCCGCCTTGGGCACGATGTCCCGGCGGCCCGGCCCCAGCCCGCGCGCCTCGCGGGCGGCGATCTCGGCCAGCCGCTCGGAGAGTTGCACCGTGCTGGGCCGCGCCTCCGGATCCTTCGTCAGGCAGGCGTACACCAGAGGGGCGAGCGAGTCCGGGACGCCCGCGAGGTCCGGCTCCTCGTGCACGACGCGGTAGAGCATGACCTCGGAACTGCCCTGCCCGAAGGGTGAGTCGCCCATGGCGGCGTACGCCAGGGTCGCGCCGAAGGCGAAGACGTCCGTCGCGGGCGTGACCGCGGCCCCGCGGACCTGCTCCGGTGCGAGGAAGCCCGGGGAGCCGACCGCCGTGCCGACGTGGGTGAGGGTGCTCGCGCCGGTCGCCCAGGCGATGCCGAAGTCGATGATGCGCGGACCCTTGGGCGACAGCAGGATGTTGGAGGGCTTCAGGTCGCGGTGGACGACCCCGGCCTCGTGCACGGCGACCAGGCCCTCGGCCAGGGCCGCGCCGACCGAGGCGACCTCGGCGGCCGGCAGGATGCCGTCGCGGGCGACCTTGTCGTGGAGGGACGGCCCGGGCACGTACTGGGTGGCGAACCACGGGCGTTCGGCCTCCAGGTCCGCGGCCACCAGCCGCGCCGTGCAGCCGCCGCGGATGCGCCGGGCGGCGGAGACCTCGCGGGCGAAGCGGGAACGGAACTCCTGGTCCTCGGCGAGCTCGGGGCGGATCACCTTGAGCGCGACGCGCTGGCCGCGTTTGTCGGCGCCCAGGTACACCACCCCCATGCCGCCCGCGCCGAGTCTCCGGTGCAGCCGGAACGAGCCGACGACACGCGGGTCCTCGCGCCGGAGCCGCATCATCGTCATGTCGTCCATCCCCGCTGCCTGCCCGGCCAGTCTGACGTCGACAGCTTACGGACTGACCGACCGTCGCGCCGCGAGGCCGCGCCCGCGCCGGACGGGGGATTGTCAGTGCCGGGTGGGATCCTTGAAAGGTGGGGAACGGTCCGGCGGATTCGGGGCCGGATTTTCTTCATGCCGTCAACAATCCATCGTGCAAGGGGGATTGACGCCATGAAAGGTGATCGTGTGGAGATTGTCGTGGATGCGGGGGACACGACCAGGACGTACGAAGTAGTGGCCACCAGGGCAGGGCGCAGGGTCGAGACGGCGGTACGTCGCGGGGTGGTGGAAGTGAGCGAAGTCACCCGTTCCGGCTCGGTCGTGCGCACCGCGCGCTTCATGGCGACGCGTGTCCTCGCGCTGGTGGAGCAGCCCATACCCAGGGACGACACCGAGGAGGGCGACGGGGACTGACCACCCCGCCGCGCCCTTCCCCGGGACATCCCCTCGGGGATGTCCCGGGGCCTTCGGCCGCCGCCTCCACCCACGGGAGTACGCGACGCGTCGCGGAGTCATCCTGGGGGAGGCCGGAGAAGGGGTACGAGGGCATGACGACCCGCCCCGGCCCGCCGCCTAGTGTTGAGGTCAAGCGGCGGGCGGAGCACTCGTCCCCCGAGGTCAAACGCCCGCCGCCCTGAACATCAACAGAAGGAAGCACGACCACGGGACCCAGGAGAGGGCCATGGCGAACACGGTGAGCCGCCCGGCGCGGCCGGGACGCGGCAGCAGGATCGCCGCCTTCGGCATACGTCCGTCCGGCACCCGGCATCCTCTGGTGGCGGTGGCCATGGCCCTGCCGCTGGCGGTACTGCTCGCGGTGGTCTTCGGGGGCTGGGACGCGGTCGTCACACAGGCGTCGTCCGTAGCCGGTCTGATGGGGCGCTGACAGATCGCTCCGAGGGTCCGGAAGAGCGGTCCGGGCCAGCGACAGCCGGTGAAGTAACCCCGTGGGGACGGGGGTCCGGCGGACGGCATGAGTGCCCGGGTACCTGTGGCGGTACCCGGGCATCTTCTTCGGCATTGCCACCGCGCGGCGCGCTGCCGCACAGTGGGCCGGTGAGACCAGCGGTGGGGGAGTCCTTGACCAGCAGTGCACCGACGCTGACGCGCGCCCTGGGGGCGATCGCGGCAGCGGCCTCGGGGATCCCCGGCCCGGCGCGGCCGCCGGAGCCCGCGGTGCTGGCTGTGCTGGCGGAGCGCGCCGAGTCCACGGTCGTGCGCAGCGGCGGCCTGGTCGCCAAGGCCCACGCCGGTGACACCGATTCCGCGGCGCTCTCCGTGCGGCTGCGGGTGGCCGCCCATCCGTTGCTCGACGGCATCCTGCTGCCCCCGGCCGCGCTGCCCGGTACCGACGGCGCCCTGAGCGCGCCCGTGCACGGCCGCACGGTGACGGTGTGGCCGTTCGGCCGGCCCGTCGATCCGGACGCCCCGGACTCCGCGCCCTGGGAGGACGCGGGCAGGCTGCTCGCCCGGCTGCACTCGGTGCCGGTCGCCGCGCTGCCCGGTCCGCTGCCGCCGATGCGCGGCCCGGCCAAGGCGGCCCGGGGAGTGGCCCGGATGCTGGCGGCGGGCGCGGCCGAACCGGCCGTCCTGGCCGCCTGGCGCGGGCTGCCCGCCTGGGCGCGCGACGAGGCGCCGCAGCCGCGCGACGGCGCGGCGCTGTGCCACGGCGACCTCCACCTCGGCCAACTGGTGCGCCACCCCGCGCCGCTGGGCCCGTGGCGGCTGATCGACGTGGACGACCTCGGGCTCGGTGGGCCTGCCTGGGATCTGGCCCGGCCGGCGATGTGGTTCGCCGCCGGGCTGCTGGACCCCGCCGACTGGGGCCGCTTCCTCGGCGCGTACCGCGCCGCCGGCGGCCCCGCCGTTCCCGCGGACGGTGACCCGTGGCCGCATCTGGACGTGGCGGCACGGGCGTTGGCGGTGCAGACCGCGGCCATCGCGGTCGCCAAGGCCGCGCAGGAAGGCCGCGTACTCGACGTGACGGAACAGGCCGTCCTCGATACGTGCCGCCGAATCGCGGAAGTAAAGTGCAGTTCTACGCCGGGGGAGGGCCCCCGGCCGGTGCGAGCGAGGAGATGAGCCGACGATGCTCTGTCCCAAGTGTCATGGCGCGATGCAGACGTTCAACCGCAGCGGCGTCCAGATCGAGCAGTGCGCCAACTGCCGGGGGATCTTCCTGGACTACGGGGAGCTCGAGGCGCTGACCCGCGTGGAGTCGCAGTACGCCCAGCCCGCCCCGCCGCCGCCCGGCTACCCGCAGGCCTACCCCCAGCAGCACGCCGCCCCTGCCTGGGGCGCGCCGCACCACGGCGGTCACCACGGGGGGCACCACGGCCACCACAAGCAGAGCTGGGCGCACATGCTCTTCTCGTCCTGACACGACAGAGGGCCGGAGCGAAACGCTCCGGCCCTCTGGGGTGGTGGACGATACTGGGATTGAACCAGTGACCTCTTCCGTGTCAGGGAAGCGCTCTCCCGCTGAGCTAATCGTCCTCGTGAACCATCGGTACCTCTGATACCGCGTGCGCGATACTGGGATTGAACCAGTGACCTCTTCCGTGTCAGGGAAGCGCTCTCCCGCTGAGCTAATCGCGCGTGAGGGAAGACCCTCGGGGGCCGGAGCCCCAGTGGACGATACTGGGATTGAACCAGTGACCTCTTCCGTGTCAGGGAAGCGCTCTCCCGCTGAGCTAATCGTCCGAAGAGGTGGAGACGGGATTTGAACCCGTGTAGACGGCTTTGCAGGCCGTTGCCTCGCCTCTCGGCCACTCCACCAGCGCGGGGGCGGGAACCCCCACTTCGAGCGGACGACGAGATTCGAACTCGCGACCCTCACCTTGGCAAGGTGATGCTCTACCAACTGAGCCACGTCCGCAGCGTCTCCCCCGGAGCTCGCACCCGGGCGGGACCTCGGCCGGGGCGCTTCCGCGTCCCGGCGACGAGTTGAACTCTAGCGGAAGACCGCTCCGCCTCCAAAACGCGTTTCCGCAGCGTGCCGGGTCGGTGACCAGCGCATCTGGCCCGCCGGTGCCGACTTACACTCGCATTCACCCCTACGGACCGACCTGGGAAGCCCCGTGCCCGACCTCGCCCCCCTCGCCAGAATCGGCGGCTTTCTCGCCTCCGACCTGCGGGATGTCACCAGCGACCCCGCCGCGCTGGACTCGTCCGGCTTCTGGGCGGTCGTCGCCGGCTTCGAGGGCGGGACGGTCTGCGCGCGCTTCGGCACGGTCGTCCCCGATCCCGGTTCCGCTCCCCGGCGCGCCGCCGCGGACTGGCGCGGCCCGGCCACCGACGCCTGGACGTCCTCCCTGGACCGCGCCGCCTACACCGCCGGAGTGCGCCGAGTGCGCGAGTACATCGCGGCCGGCGAGGTCTACCAGGCCAACCTCTGCCGCGTGCTGTCCGCGCCGCTGCCCGACCCGGGCGCCGACATCGACGCCCTCGGCGCCGCCCTCGCGCACGGCAACCCGGCGCCGTACGCGGGCACCGTCCGCCTGCCCGGGCACGGCATAGAGGTCGCCACCGCCTCCCCCGAGCTCTTCCTGCGCCGCCGCGACGGCGTGATCGAGTCCGGCCCGATCAAGGGCACCGGCCGCACGGAGGCCGATCTGCTGCCCAAGGACCACGCCGAGAACGTGATGATCGTCGACCTGGTCCGCAACGACCTCGGCCGGGTCTGCGCCACCGGCACCGTCACCGTCCCCGACCTGTGCGTCGTGGAGAAGCACCCCGGACTGGTCCATCTGGTCTCCACCGTCCGCGGCGAGCTCCGCGAGGGCGCCGGCTGGGCCGACCTGCTGGCCGCCGCCTTCCCGCCCGGCTCCGTCACCGGTGCCCCCAAGTCCAGCGCCCTGCGCATCATCGAGGAGCTGGAGACGGCCCCGCGCGGCCCCTACTGCGGCGGCATCGGCTGGGTCGACGCCGACCGCCGCACCGGCGAGCTCGCGGTCGGCATCCGCACCTTCTGGATCGACCGCACCATGCCCGGAGCTCCGCTGCTGCGCTTCGGCACCGGCGCCGGCATCACCTGGGGCTCGGACCCCGACCGGGAGTGGGAGGAGACCGAACTGAAGGCGTCCCGGCTGCTGGCGGTAGCGTCGGGTACGTACGACTGCGACGACGAGGCGGAGTGACACGGTGAGCACGACGATCTGGGTCCACGGCGCACTGCGCGAGGCCGACGAGGCCCTGGTGTCCGTGATGGACCACGGACTGACCGTGGGAGACGGCGTCTTCGAGACGCTCAAGGCCTCGCACGGCACGGCCTTCGCCATGGACCGGCACCTGCGGCGCCTGGCCCGTTCCGCGGAGGGCCTGGGCCTTCCCGAGCCCGACCTCGACGCGGTGCGGCACGCCTGCGAGGCGGTGCTGGCCACGAACCCGGTGCCGCTCGGCCGGCTGCGGATCACGTACACCGGCGGCACCTCGCCGCTCGGCTCCGAACGCGGGACCACCGGACCGACCCTCGTGGTCGCCCTCGGCTCCGCGAACCCGCGCCCGGACAGCACCGCCGTCATCACGGTGCCCTGGACCCGCAACGAGAAGGGGGCCCTGGCCGGGCTGAAGACCACGTCCTACGGCGAGAACGTCGTCGCCCTCGCGCGAGCCCACCGCGCCGGCGCCTCGGAGGCGCTGTTCGCCAACACGCAAGGAGCGCTCTGCGAGGGCACCGGCTCCAACGTCTTCGTCGTCGTGGGCGGCAAGCTCCTCACCCCGCCGCTCGCCTCCGGCTGCCTGGCCGGGATCACCCGTGAGCTCGTGGCGGACTGGGCCGGGGCCGAGGAGGCGGACCTGCCCCTGGACGTGCTCGACGAGGCCGACGAGATCTTCCTGACCTCCACCCTGCGCGACGTGCAGGCGGTCCACCGCACCGATGCCCGCGAACTGCCCGGCACACCGGGCCCGGTGACCGCCAAGGCGATGCGTGTCTTCGCCGAGCGCGCGGCGGAGAACGTCAACCCGTGACGTACGGGCGCCGACCTAGTAGAACCCCACCATGACCACCACGCTGCGACCCGCGGAGCCGGAACAGACGTGGCGCGGCGGCGTCCGCGCCCGCCGCTACACGATCTGCGTCAACGGTCGCCCCGTGGGGGAGACCACGCTGTGCACCGACGCCCGGTTCGGCCCGGAGACCGGTCGCATCGCCGCTCTGCGGATCGAGAACGACCAGCAGCGCAGGGGCCGCGGCACCGTCGCGGCCCTCGCTGCCGAGGAGGTGCTGCGGGACTGGGGCTGCCGCCGGATCGAGGTCAGCGTCCGGTCCGGCGAGACGGGCGCGTTCCGCCTCGCCAGGACGCTCGGCTACACGGAGCGGAACCGGAACATGCTCAAGGCGCTCCCGGACGCGCCGCCCGCCCTGCCGGAGGGCAGCGAGCCGCGGGCGATGACCGCGGCGGAGTTCCCGGCATGGCTGGCCCGGATGCAGGACGAGTACGTCCGCAGCTGGACCCTGCGCGGTGTCCCCGAGGCCCAGGCCCGCGCCAAGGCCGAGGCCGACCACCGGTCGGCGCTGCCCGGGGGTCCGGCGACCCCCGGCACCGTCCTGCGGGTCCTGCGGGCCGGCGGCGAGGACGTGGGCGACCTGTGGGTGGGCCGCCGCGACACGGACGACGGCGAGCCCGCCGGCTACGTCTACAACGTCCAGGTCGAGGCCGGCCACCGCGGCCGGGGCCACGGGCGCACCCTCATGCTCGTCGCCGAAGGCGCCTGCGTCGCCGACGGGCTGCACTGGCTCGGCCTCAACGTCTTCGCCGGCAACGATCCCGCGCTGCGGCTCTACGAGTCGCTGGGCTACCGCACGACGCACGTGCACTTCGCCAAACCGCTGCTCTGAGCGGCGCGACACCGCGGCAGCGGAGTCCCTATCGCCCGAGCAGCCGGTCGGCCACCGCCTCGACGCGCTCGCGCAGCCCCTCCTGGCTCTTGCCGCCGTCGAACCGCTCCCCGCCGATGACGTACGTGGGGGTCCCCGTCACGCCGATCGCCTTGCCCTCCGCCTGGTCCGCGTCGACGATCAGCAGATGGCGCCCGTCGATCAGCGCCGTGTCGACCTCCTCCGCGTCCAGTCCCAGCTCCGCCGCGATGTCCACGAGCAGCGGCTCCCCCCGGCTGCCGAGCTCCTCCGTGCGGGCGAGGACGGCTTCCGCGTACTCCCACCCCCGGCCCTGCGCGAAGGCCTCCTCGGCGGCCTGTGCGGCGGCGTAGGAGTGCTTGTGCTTCTCCAGGGGGAAGTGCCGGAGCTGGATCTCCAGGGCGTCGCCGTAGGTCTCCCGCAGCGCGCGGAGGTCGGTCAGCGCGGTCGCGCAGTCGGGGCACTGGAGTTCGCACCAGAACTCGAGGAGGGCGGTGCCGGGGGTCGCTTCGTTCATGGGGTCAGTCTCCCACCGGGGGAGGAGGCGTCCCGGAGATCACCCTGACGTTGCCGCCGGACCATGGCCCGGCGGGGCGGGACAGGTGCACGATGGACGCAGGAGTCGCCTTCGGAGGAGCTGCGCATGCTGACCTCGACCGTGTGTGTCGCGCTGTCCGCGGCGGGCCTCGCCATCGCCGTGCTCACCGCGTACCGCCGCAGGTTCGCGCGCGCGGTGCGCATAGCCGCCGTGGCGCTGCTGCCCGTGGGGTTCTGGATGACCGGCCTGGCGACCCTGGGCGGCAAGGTGGTCGCCGCCGTGGGGGACTGGACGGCCGACCTGGTCTTCAAGCCCTCGGTGTGGGCGGGATTCGGCGTCCTGGCGCTGGCCGTCGTGCTCTACGCGGTGGGCAGGATCGCCGGACGCCGCGGGCGCGCACCGGAGCGCCACGGGACGCCCGCGGCCGTGCCCGGCGCGAGCGCTCCGGCACTCGGCGCGGCGCGTCGGCCGGATGTACGGCCGGAGTCCAAGAAGGCCAAGGAGAAGATCAAAACCGATCCCGACCTGGCCGAATTCGGTGAGATCGAGGAGATCCTCAAGCGCCGGGGCATCTGAGCGGCGTGTTGGTCGCCGGGGTCCGCGCCGCTGCGCCATCATCGCGGTGGCAGCAAACCTCAACTACCGTCCCCGGGGCGTCAGTTGGCGTGCCCTGGGGCGTACGGTTGTGCGAGTTCGTGCCCCTGCCGAACGTCCCACGACCTTGTAAGGCCATGGAACTCGAAAACGACGAGCCCCGCGGTTGCCTCTTCGCGCTCTCCCAGCCGCCGCTGATGCTGTTCCTGACCGTCATCGGCGGCCTGCTCGGTCTCGGCGGGCTCTACGACCTCTGGCCGTTCTGAGCCGGTACCGCCACCGCCTCGCGGCGCCGCGCCCGGTAGGCCGCCACGTGCAGCCGGTTTCCGCAGGTGCGGCTGTCGCAGTAGCGGCGGGAGCGGTTGCGCGAGAGGTCCACGAAGGCACGGCGGCAATCGGGTGCGTCGCAGTGGCGCAGTCGCTCGCGCTCGCCGGCCACCAGGATGAACGCCAGGGCCATACCGCAGTCCGCCGCCAGGTGGTTGGCCAGCGACGCCCCGGGGGCGAAGTAGTGCACGTGCCAGTCGTAGCCGTCGTGGTCCGTCAGACGCGGAGTGGTGCCCGCCTCGGCCACCAGCGAGTTCACCAGAGCGGCCGCCGCGGGCGTGCTCGGGGCGGCGAACGCCTGGGCGAAACGGCCGCGTATCCTCCGCACGGCCAGCAGGTCCTGCTCGTCGAGCGTGTTCACGTCGCTGATCTGATTGCGCTCCACGAAGACCTGCAGGGCCGTGAGATCGGGGAGACCCTCCTGGCCGTCGCTCTCCGGCGTGGTGTTGATCAGGTCCACCACGCAGTCGAGCGCGCACCTGGTGTCATGGTTGATCAGCACGGAATCGCTCTCTCCCTGGCCTTGTGGGGCGGGCGTTCCGGTGACTGTAGCGCGAGAGCCGCCGTCGTGGAGCGGCACGGCTCCGCGGCGGCGGCTTCGGCGGGTCAGGTCCGCGCCGTACCCCCGAGATGCGTACGGCAGCGGACGGTCGGCGGACTCAGCTCTCGGCGAGGATGTGCGAGAGCTCGGTGTCCAGATCGAAGTGTCGATGTTCGGTACCGGGCGGCACCGCGGCGTCGGTCCGCTTGAGGAACGACTCCAGGGCGCGTGCCGGGGCTTCCAGCAGCGCCTCCCCCTCGGGAGAGCTGAGGGCGATGCACACGACGCCCTGACCGTGACTTCGGGACGGCCAGACCCGGACGTCGCCGGTACCGGTGGGCCGGTGCAGGCCTTCGGCGAGCAGGTCGCGGGCGAAGACCCATTCGACCGTCTCCTCGGCACCGGTGTGGAAAGTGGCGTGCACGGCGTAGGGATCGGCCGTGTCGTACCGCAAGCCCGCGGGCACGGGCAGTGACGATTCGCTCGACACAACGAGGCGCAGGTGCAGCTCGCAGCTGACCGTGGTGTTCATAAGCGCCAGGGCCTTTCGCTCAGTGTGCGCTCGGGGATTCGCACGTCGGCGAAATCGACATGCCACCTGCGGGGACGTTGTAAACCCCTCTGACGGGTTTGTGAGGGTTCCGGTACCTCGTCCGGCCGAGTTCTTTTCCTCCCCGGCGAGCCATTCCGGTGAGGAAGGGAGGTCGGGTAGGTTTGAGAACATGACTGCGGAGAGTGACGAGCGGACGGCGGCCGTGGCCACGGATCCCGCCACCGGCGACAACGACGGCACGGCGGGCGACGCGGCTGGACCGGGCGGTCCGGAACGCCCGCTCGGCTCCCGGGCGCCGCTCTTCATCCGGCGGTCCCGCGCGCTCCACGTGAGCTGGCAGGTGGGCGTCTTCGTCCTCGGCCTCGCCATCGTCGGCGGCGGCATCGTCCTGCTCCCGCTACCCGGTCCCGGCTGGGTGATCATCTTCGCCGGTATGGCCGTATGGGCGACCGAGTTCGTCTGGGCCCAGCTCGTGCTGCGCTGGACCAAGCGCAAGGTCACCGAGGCGACGCAGAAGGCGCTCGACCCGGCTGTCCGGCGTCGCAATGTCATCCTCACCGCCATCGGTCTGGTGATCGTCGGCGCCCTGCTCGGCTACTACCTGTGGCGCTTCGGCTTCGTCATGCCGTGGAGGGCGGGCATGGGGTGAGCGGGCGGGCGGGGCCGCGTCGGGGGCATGGGCTGACATGCGGTAATGTTGTTCCCGCGACGGGCGATTAGCTCAGCGGGAGAGCACTTCGTTCACACCGAAGGGGTCACTGGTTCGATCCCAGTATCGCCCACCGTCACCGAGGCCTCAGGCGTTCCGCCTGGGGCCTCGGCTTTTTTCCCCGCCCGCCCTCCCTCCCCCAACCTTCGGCCGGGGGTGCCCCCAGCCCGGCGAGGTCAGTGACCCCGGCGCGCGTGATGCGTGGGCCGGGTTCGGGGCCTCCGGGGCTGGCCATTCTGGACAGCACATTTTGGTGCCTCGGGCACTGTTCCTTGATCACCCCGGGTCGTGCACCCAAATATGCTCCACAGTCCAGAACACCCACCCTCCCCCAGCCTCCGGCCGGGGGTGCCCCCACCACCCCCGCCCCCTCCGTTTCGTATCGCGCCTGATCCCCGGAGGGTGGGTAGAGACGGCACCGCGCTCGGGCCACCCGTTGGCGCAGCGCCGTCAAAGTGCGCAGCCGTCACCGCCGACAGCACCCCCACCGGCCGTCATGTCGCGCAGCCGACCCGGAAGGGGGTGTGGCGGGGTCCGCCCGCTGGGGGAGCGACGAGCGGTGACCGCGTGGCCCGATGCCGGACGATGTGGACGTAGACCGCGAGCGCTGAGGTGGGGGCACCTCCCAGCGGTAGCTGGGGAGGACCCCGGCGCGGCACCGCCCCCCAAGGCACGCAGCGCAAGGGGGTCACTTACCGCGCCGGGCTGGGGGCACCCCCGGCCGGAGGTTGGGGGAGGGAGGGCGGGTGGGGAAAAACCTGCCCGGGCAGCAAGCGCAGCGCGGGCTCAGCGGAGGCGGAGGAGGCGGCGGCGCAGCTGCCGCACTTCCCGGAGCCGCCGCTCGTACGTCGCGCCGAGCGCGAGGAGCAGGACCCCCGCCACCGCGAGCGGAACCCAGCGCGGCACCGCGCCCAGCGCCTGCGCGATGAAGGGCGCGAGCTCGTGAACCGCGTCAAGGGCGAGTACGGCTCCGCCGAGAAGCAGGGGGGCGGCCAGTCGCCGGGCCGCGCCGAGGAGCGTGACGGCGAGCGCGGCGGCGCCGAGCAGGAGGGGCCGGGGCCACCCCGGGTCGCCCCAGGCGGTGACGAGCGAGGGCAGGAGCGTGACCGCGAGGCCGGGGCCGTAGGCGAGCCAGGAGGAGATCGTGGCGTCGCGGCGCCGCGCGAGGAGGCCGAGGGTGATCGCGACCGCGGTGAGCGGCGCGGTGTAGGCCTCGGGGGTCGTGACGCCGGACGCCGCGAGGCGTGCCCAGAGCGCCGCGACGAAGAGCGCGGTCGCGACGTGGTGGAGGCGGCGCCGTTCGGCCCGGAGCGCGGCGACCGCCGCGACGACCACCCCGGTGCAGGCGAGCGCGAGGGCGAGGGCAGGGGGCTCGTCGGCCGTGAGGCAGACCGCGAGGGCTGCTGCGGCGTACCCGGGGTACTCGAAGGCGCGTGCGGTCCGGGTGAGGGCGAGTGCCTGGGCGGCCGCGGCGACGCTTAGGACGGCGAAGGCGGCGTCGTGCCGCGGCCACCCCGCGACGAGCGGCCCGTCCCACGCGAGGCCCGCCGCGCAGGCGACCGCGCAGGCGGCGCTGACCGCCCGCGTGCGGGCCGCGGCGGCGAAGAGGGCGCCGTAGGCCACGAGGAGCAGCGCGAGCACGGTGAGCGTCATCGGGCCGTCCTCGTGGACCCACCCGACCGTGGTCAGCGCCAGGACGCCCGCCGTGGCGAGCGCGGCCGGGGTGAGGGCGATCGCCGACAGCGCGAGGAGGGCCGCGACGACGGCGACGCGTGCCAGGGGCAGGTCGATCGCGCAGAGGGCGGCCGCGGTCGCCACGATCGCGCCGGAGGCCGCGGGGCGGGAGTCCAGGCGGCGGGCGGTCGCCGCGAGCGTCACGGCGGCGAGCCCGGCGACCGCGGGCGCCGCGGCCGGCCCGTGGAAGTCGGCGGGGGTGAGGAGGGCGACGGTGAGCGGCGGCAGCGCCCACAGCACGGCCACCGCGCCGGCGGCCGCCGCGCCGGACGCGAGGCCGACGGCCACGGCCCGCCGCAGGGGAAGGGCAGCGGCCGCGGCCAGTGCCGCCATCGCGCACAGCAGGTACCCCACGGCGGTCCAGTCGGCCGCCGCCATGAGGCGTACGACCCCGCCGGCCGCCGCGACCGCGGACACCGCGGCGACTCCGGAGAGCATGCCCGCGACGGGCGCGGCCGGCGCCCGCCGCAGGGCGGCCGTCCCCGCGATCGCCGCGGCGCCGAGCAGCAGGCCGCTCGCCCGCAGGGCCGGCCCGGTACCGGTCGCGGCGCCGGACAGGACGCCCGCGGTCAGCAGTCCGCACAGGCCGAGCGCGGTGCCGCACACGGCGGCGGTCAGTCGCGGGCCGGGCCGCTTCGTGTGCAGCGCGGCCACCGTGTCGAGCGCCGCCGTCGCGAGCAGTGCCGCCGCCGTCGCTTCCGCGGACTGCGCGGCCGACGCCCAGAGGAACAGGGGGAGTTGGGCCAGCACGAACGCCAGGGGGCCGGGCAGCACGAGGCGCGGCAGCAGCCGGGCGTAGCTGGTCCAGGCGGCGCTCACGACGGCCAGGGCGACCGCCGCGTAGCGCAGGCCGTCCGGTTCGGGGAGGGCCACCCGCCGCAGGGCGTAGGCGTCGAGGAGCAGCAGCACGAGGGCGAGGCACGCCACGACCTCAGCCGTCGCCACCAGCGAGCGCCGCAGGAGCAGTACGGGGACGGCCGCGGCGGCCAGCGTGAGGACGCCCAGGACCGCGGAGCGGCCGGCGATGCCGAGGTGGCCCCAGCTGATGACGGTGAAGGCGATCGCGGCGACCGCCAGGAGCAGCCCGCCCAGGGTGAGCAGCAGGTTCTGCACCGTCCGCGGCGAGGCGTCGCGTGCCGCAACCGGCGTGCCCCACACGGGAGTCGGCGGGGCCGGGAAGGCGGGCCGCAGATGGGCGAGCAGTTGCGCGCGCCGCATGAGCAGCCGGCCGCGTTCGACGTCCAGGCGCGAGATCGCGCGGTCGGTGTCGCGCAGTTCGTCGGCGGCCGGTCCCACCAGCGTCGTCCCGCACCGGGGGCAGGCCGGTGTCGGCGCCATCGGGGGGACGGCTGCGAGCAGGTACCACCCGCAGCCGGGACAGCGGTCGGTGTGCGGGCGCTTCGGGTCCATGCGTCGGAGTGTGGCGCCGGGCCCGGCCCCCCGTCATGCGCGCGGCTACTCAGATGCGCGCTGAGTACGCACACTGGCTCCATGGACTGGAGCCGCTACCGCTTCCGCACGCTGTGGGAGTTGCCCGCGCCGCCCGAGACGGTCTACGGCCTGCTGGAGCGGCCGGACCAGTACCCGTCGTGGTGGCCGCAGATCCGCGAGGTGCGGCAGACCGGCGAGACCGTGGGCATGATGCGCTTCCGCTCGGTCCTGCCGTACGACCTGCTGGTGACCGCACGGCAGACCCGGCGCGACCCGGCGGCGCGGGTCCTGGAGGCGGCGATGAGCGGCGACCTGGAGGGCTGGGTGCGCTGGACGGTCGGCGCGGGCGGGACGGACGGCGGCACGCGCCTGCTGTTCGAGGAGGACGTGATCGTCAACAAGCCGCTGATGCGGCGGCTCGCCGTGCTGTGCCGCCCGCTGTTCCGGGCCAACCACGCGCTGATGATGCGGCGCGGCAGGCGCGGTCTCGCGGCCCGGCTGGACCGCGACGCGGCGGGCGGCGGCCAAGTGGTTTGAACGCAGTGCCCCGGGCCCTGTATGGTTCAGGACGTTCCCGGGCGATTAGCTCAGCGGGAGAGCACTTCGTTCACACCGAAGGGGTCACTGGTTCGATCCCAGTATCGCCCACGCACCACGGAAGGCCGGTCCTCAGGGACCGGCCTTCCGCCGTTGCGGGCACTGGAGTACCCGAGGTCCTACGCCGCGGGCTCCTCCGACGCGGTGACCGGGGCGGAGGGGCGCAGCGGCCAGGCCGGGTCGACCCGCTCGTCCGTGCCGCTGCGGGCGAACCAGGCCTGCAGCCCCCGTGCCTGGCCGGCGTGCCACAGGGCCTGACGGGCGTGCAGTTCGGCCGGCTGCATCGTGCCTATGCGCTCGGCGAAGCGCCGTCCCAGTTCGCGCACGAGGGCCATCGCGGCGAGCGCGTCCGCGGAGGCGTCGTGCGCGTCGGTCAGGGCCACCCCGTAGTGCGCGCACAGATCGGTGAGTGTGCGGCGGCCCTTGCGGTAACGGTCGACGTACTTGTCCAGCACCCTCGGATCGAGCACCCGCAGCGGCCCGCGCACCAGGTAGCCGTCGAGGGCGGTGCCGCGGTGCCTGCGCAACTCCCGGTCCAGCAGGGTGAGATCGAAGGGCGCGTTCATCACCACCAGGGGCACGCCCAGGGCTGCCTGGTCGGCGAGCGCCCGGGCCATCTCCTCCATGACCGGGCCCGGCCGGCGGCCGTTGGCCTGCAAGTAGGCGTCGTCCAGCCCGTGCACCGCGCGGGCGCCGTCCGGGACCGGGACGCCGGGGTCGATCAGCCAGCCGGTCGTGCGCGGCGGCGCGTGCGGTGTGTCCTGCACCACCAGCGCGGCGGAGACCACACGGTCCCGCTCGACGTCCACGCCGGTGGTCTCGGTGTCGAAGGCGGCCAATGGGCCGTCGTACCAGTGCGGCATGGCGCACCCCCCGTACAAAGGTGACGAATTGACGGATCGCTCACTGTCATGAGTACCCGTGACCGGATGTCACCGAACCCGGCTCGTTTGCGACTTGACGCCGATGGGGATGGACAGGGTACGGGGAATCACCAGGAGTCCCGCGGCCCGGAGAGGCACGGAGAGCGATGGCGCTCGAGCAGCCCATACCGGGCGGGCTGCTGCCGGAGCGGGTCGCACCGCTGCGGGGCGGGCTCGCCACCACCAGTTGCATGGAAACCCTGCAGGTGGGATATCTGCACGCGGTCGCCGCGGCCGCGGGGTGTTCGCTCGCCCAGCCCTTTCCGGACAACGGGATCGACTGGCACATAAGTCACAGCTCACGTGGCCACGACATCGACGACGAGGTCACGATCAAGGTGCAGCTCAAGTGCACCTACCAGGTGGCACCACGTCCGCCCGGGCCGACCTTCGCCTTCACGCTCGAGAACGAGCACCTGGTGAAGCTGGCCCGGTCCCCGGTGTCGGTGCACAAGATCCTGGTGGTGATGCTCGTGCCGCGCACGCAGGAGGACTGGCTGCGGGCCAGCCACGACCGGCTGGAACTGCGACACTGCTGTTACTGGACGAACCTCGCCGGCCACGCCGTGACCGGCAAGCGCAAGACCACCGTGCGGATACCCACCGCGCGGATCTTCGACGACCGCGCCCTGTGCGAGATCATGACCCGGGTCGGGGCGGGAGGGAGGCCCTGATGAGCCGGCCGGCCGACGATGTACTCGTGCCGCCCGACCCCGAGCGGGTCGACCCCGGTGTGCTCACCGCCCTGCTGGCCCGCCACGGCTGGCAGTTGCGCGGCGGCACGCCCGGCCGCTACACGCGCTGGACACCGCCCGGCGACTCCGGGGCCTCCGCGCGGATGAGCCTCCTGGTGCCCGACCGGCGGGGCGAGGCCCGTTACGCGGACCACGAGGAGCTGCTGGGCGAGGCGCTCGACGCCCTCGCCCGCTGCGGTGTGCCCTCGGCGCGCGAGGTGCTGACCGCGCTCGCCGTGCCCGGTGACGAGATCCGCTGGCAGCGTTCGGTGCCGTTGGTCGACGGGGCCGCCGTGACGTGGACCGCTGCCGAGCAGCTGCGTTCGGCCGCCCGGATCATGCTCATGGCCGCGGCCCGCGCCGAGCGGGACCGCTACGGCTACTTCGGCCAGCGGCACACCGGCCATGCCACCGCCTACCTGGAGCAGGTGCTCGTCGGCCCGGCCCCGGCGGGACACCAACTGACCGCCTACTCCCCGGTCCCGGAGGGGCGGTCCGTCACCGCGACACTGCTGCGCGCGCTGCAGGCCGCCCGGGACGCGGTGGACTACCAGCGCACCACCGGCGGCATGGAGGCCTTCGACGCCGCCGTGGGCCTGGGGGTCTGCCATGAGCTGGCCGACTCCCTGATCCGCTTGATACGCGGCACCGAGGGCGTGGTCGTCACCCTCTCCTGGGCCCCGGGGGCCGGGCCACCGGCGGGGTTCGCGGCCGTGCCCGAGCCGGTCGAGTTCTCCCCTGGCGACCTCCCGGCCCTGGAGGCCGCGAGCGAGCGTTATGTGCGGGAGGAACCGTCGGTGGACGTCCGCGTCACCGGGACGGTCACCCGGCTGCGCCGCCCGCGCCCCTCCGGCAGCGGCACGGTGCGGCTGCGGGTCCTGGCGGGGGCGGACGTCCGGCACATCCGGGTGCGCCTGGCCGAGGACGCCTACCGGATCGCCGCCCAGGCGCACCTGGTGGGGCTGCCGATCCGGCTGTCCGGCCGGCTGGAGACCCGTACCGGCTTCCGGCACCTGACGCACCCGGCCGCCCTGACCCCGGTCCACGTCGACGAGGCCGACCGCGACCGGCTGCTGAAGGCGCTGCACGGCGGGGTCGACACCTTCGAGGACTCCTTCGGCGGGTGACGCGCCCTCCCGGCAGCGATCACTTCGCGGCGGACCCGCGGGGCTCGGTAGGATTCAGCGGTGCAGCTTCCGCTGCCGGGCCCAGTGGGACATACGTCAGGAGAGACCGGTGTCAGACGTCCGTGTGACCATCAAACGCGATTCCGATGAGCGGGAAGAGCGCGTGGTGACCACGGGCACGACGGCCGCCGAGCTCTTCGAGGGCGAGCGCACCGTCGTCGCCGCCCGCGTCGCCGGGCAGCTGAAGGACCTCGCGTACGAGATCGCCGACGGCGACGAGGTCGAGGCCGTGGAGATCGGCAGCGAGGACGGCCTCAACATCCTGCGGCACTCCACCGCGCATGTGATGGCGCAGGCCGTGCAGGAGCTCTTCCCGGAGGCGAAGCTCGGCATCGGCCCGCCCATCAAGGATGGCTTCTACTACGACTTCGACGTCGAGACGCCCTTCCACCCCGACGACCTCAAGCGCATCGAGAAGAAGATGCAGGAGATCGTCAAGCGGGGGCAGCGCTTCTCCCGCCGTGCCGTCGGTGACGACGCCGCCCGCGAGGAGCTGGCCGGCGAGCCGTACAAGCTGGAGCTGATCGGCCTCAAGGGCTCCGCCGCCGACGCGGCCGAGGGCGCCTCCGCCGAGGTCGGCGCCGGCGAGCTGACCATCTACGACAACCTGGACGCCAAGACCGGCGAGCTGTGCTGGAAGGACCTCTGCCGCGGTCCCCACCTGCCCACCACCCGGATCATCCCGGCGTTCAAGCTGATGCGCTCCGCCGCCGCCTACTGGCGCGGCAGCGAGAAGAACAAGCAGCTCCAGCGCATCTACGGCACCGCCTGGCCGTCCAGGGACGAGCTGAAGGCGCACCTGGACTTCCTCGTCGAGGCCGAGAAGCGCGACCACCGCAAGCTCGGCGCCGAGCTCGACCTGTTCTCCGTCCCGGAGCAGATCGGTTCGGGCCTCGCGGTCTTCCACCCCCGGGGCGGCATCATCCGCCGGGTCATGGAGGACTACTCGCGCCGCCGGCACGAGGAGGAGGGGTACGAGTTCGTCTACACCCCGCACGCCACCAAGGGGAAGCTGTTCGAGACCTCGGGCCACCTGGACTGGTACGCCGACGGCATGTACCCGCCCATGCAGCTGGACGAGGGCGTCGACTACTACCTCAAGCCCATGAACTGCCCGATGCACAACCTGATCTTCGACGCCCGCGGCCGGTCCTACCGTGAACTGCCGCTGCGGCTCTTCGAGTTCGGCACCGTGTACCGGTACGAGAAGTCGGGCGTCGTGCACGGCCTCACCCGCGCCCGCGGCTTCACGCAGGACGACGCGCACATCTACTGCACCCGCGAGCAGATGGCCGAGGAGCTCGACAAGACGCTCACCTTCGTCCTCAACCTGCTGCGCGACTACGGCCTGACCGACTTCTACCTGGAGCTGTCCACCAAGGACCCGGTGAAGTACGTCGGTTCGGACGAGACCTGGGAGGAGGCCACCGAGGTCCTGCGCCAGGTGGCCGAGAAGCAAGGTCTGCCGCTCGTCCCGGACCCGGGCGGCGCCGCCTTCTACGGCCCGAAGATCTCCGTCCAGGCCAAGGACGCCATCGGCCGCACCTGGCAGATGTCGACCGTGCAGCTGGACTTCAACCTGCCCGAGCGCTTCGACCTGGAGTACACGGCGGCCGACGGCTCCAAGCAGCGCCCGGTCATGATCCACCGCGCGCTCTTCGGTTCCATCGAGCGCTTCTTCGCGGTGCTGCTGGAGCACTACGCGGGCGCCTTCCCGGCGTGGCTGGCCCCCGTGCAGGCGGTCGGCATCCCGATCGGCGACGCGCACGTGTCGTACCTGGAGGACTTCGCCGCCGAGGCGCGCAAGAAGGGCCTGCGGGTCGAGGTGGACGGCTCGGCGGACCGGATGCAGAAGAAGATCCGCAACGCCCAGAAGAGCAAGGTGCCGTTCATGGTCATCGTCGGCGACGAGGACATGGCCGCGGGCACGGTCTCCTTCCGCTACCGCGACGGTTCGCAGAAGAACGGCATCCCGCGCGACGAGGCCCTCGCCGAGATCGCCAAGGCCGTCGAGGACCGCGTCCAGGTCTGACGGCCGGCCCCGACTCTACGGCGTGACGGGGCCCCCGGGAGGACTATCCGTCCCCCGGGGGCCCTTGTCGGTCCCCGCGCTCCTCGGGACGGCGGAAGCTCTTGGTCAGCCAGGACGAGAAGGAGCCGACGACCGCGCCGATCAGGACGACGCCCAGGAACATCACGCCGGCCCCGATCAACCGCCCCTTGACGGTGACCGGCACCACGTCGCCGTAGCCGGTCGTGGTCACGGCGGAGCACGCCCACCACACCGCGTCGCCGTAGGTGCGGATGGTGGCGCCGGGCGCCTGCCGCTCGATCGCGTACACCTGCACGCTCGCCGCGAAGCCCAGCAGCAGCGTGGTGAGCCCTGCGTAGGACATCACCCGGGCCTCCAGGGAGAGCCGGGGCCGTTCCTGGCGGCTCTGCACGGTGGAGTAGTTCTGCAGGATCCGCAGCGGACGCAGCAGGGGCATGATCACGACCACCAGGTCCAGCCAGCGGCGGCGCACATAGGACCAGCGGTGGGGTGCCACCGTCACCCGCAGCAGATAGTCGGCGACGAAGAAGGCCCAGGTCACGAGGGTGATCAGTAACAGGAGGTCGCGCACGTCGTGCGACAGGCCGGTGGCCAGCACACGCACGGCGTAGGTGACGAGGAACACCAGAGACGCCAGGGACAGCGGCACGCTCCCGCGCCGCTCCCACTCCCGCAGCCGCCGCTCGTCTTGCAAGGGCATGGGGCCAGCATCCTGCGCTGCGCGGGGGAGCGCCCCCGGCGACACGCTGAGCGGGGCCGACGCCATATGCTGCAAGGCATGACGAGTGAGCCGGAACTGCAGAACGGAGTGGGGACGCAGGACGCGTTCCAGCGCCTGTGGACGCCGCACCGCATGGCGTACATCCAGGGCGAGAACAAGCCGACCGGCCCCGGGGCCGGGGACGGCTGTCCCTTCTGCGCGATTCCGGAGATGAGTGACGAGGACGGGCTGGTCATCGCCCGCGGCGCCACCGTGTACGCGGTCCTCAACCTCTACCCGTACAACGGCGGCCACCTGATGGTGGTCCCGTACCGCCATGTCGCCGACTACACCGACCTCGCCCTGGCGGAGACCGCCGAGCTGGCGGACTTCACCAAGCGGGCCATGGGCGCCCTGCGGTCGGCATCGGGCGCCCACGGCTTCAACATCGGCATGAACCAGGGCACCGTCGCCGGTGCCGGGATCGCCGCGCACCTGCATCAGCATGTGGTGCCGCGCTGGGGCGGCGACACCAACTTCATGCCGGTGGTCGGGCACACCAAGGTGCTGCCGCAGCTCCTCGCCGACACCCGCAAGATGCTCGCGGACGCCTGGCCCACCGGCTGATCCGGCCTCTTCCGGGGGCTTCCGGCCGCCGGGAGGGCGGCGTCAGTAGACGTCGGCCTCGGACGGGGTGGCGCTCTGCACCGAGGTGCTCAGGAAGAGCGAGCGGGTGGCGAACTTCTCGGTGTTCACACCGTTCTCCTGCATGACCTCGATGGCGGCGGAGTGGACCGCGCGCAGCACCGGGGTCGCCGCGCGCAGGGCGTCGTCGGCCATGAAGCGGTGCGTCCAGGGCGCCGAGGCCCAGGTGTGCCGCAGCCCGAAGGGTTCGGGAAGCACGATCTTGCCGCCCAGGTACTCCAGCACCTGGGGGAAGCGGGACAGCGGCGCGCGGGCGGCGAGCCGCACCACCTCGTCGCTCTCGACCAGCGGCATGGCGACGGTCCTGGTCTCCCAGAACTTCACCGGGTGGCTGACCTTCTTCTCCTTGGGATCGGGCGCCGAGGTGAAGAGCGAGTGCACGGGGCCCAGGGCGTGACCGGTGACCTCGACGCGCAGCGTGCTCGCCAGGACGGTCACGGTGACCAGCAGGGTTATCACCAACTGCCCGTCCCAGAGCACGAACTGGACCCCGAGGTAGTGGCGGTTGCCCTTGCCGAACTGCTGCTCGTTGCAGATCCGCTGTATCTCGAAGTCCCTGACGGTGTAGCCCTCGACGTCCGCCCCGGTGGGCCGGGTGACCTTCTTCGCGCCCTCGCCGATCGGCGCGACGACCCAGTGGCGTATGACCGGCTTGGGGAAGCCGCCCGTGTGCAGCGGGCCGCGCTCCAGCTCGCGCAGCCGGCCGTGCACCGCCTTGATGACGTCCCAGCTGCGGAACGGGTGGATCTCGCCGAGGCCTTCCCGCGGGGTCAGCTCCTCGGCCATCTGCCAGTCGCCCCAGCGGGTGCCCATGCCGAGTATGCCCTTGGGGCCGGCGTAGAAGACCACGTTGCTCTGCTGCTCGGCGGAGAGCTTGGCCAGGCTCTGGCGCAGCTTCTCGGCCCGGGTCTCGTTGGGGGTGCGCGGCACCGCCTCGGGGATCTTGGCGCCCACGCCGCTGCCGGAGACCAGCCCGGCCCAGCGGTCCCGCAGGTCCTTGGCGGTCCGTTCGCAGATCCGCTTCGCCCAGAACCAGCCGAGCACCGGCGCGACCATCATCACGCGCAGGTACTGCGACCAGAAGCCGGTCAGCGGCGGGTTGAGGACGAAGAGGACGGCGAAGAAGCCGACCACCAGCAGGACGACGGAGCCCAGCAGTCCGGTGCGCGACCCCTCGGCCTTCTTTATCGTGCTGCGCAGTTGGAACGCGCCCAGCCAGAGCAGCACGCCCGGCAGGAAGACCAGGCCGAAGACGACCATGATGCCGGTGAGCCGGTTGTCCCGCTCCTGCCGGATGCGGTTGGCGGCCAGGCAGTGCTCGACGACGGTCTGCGGCTCGGCGCCGAAGGACTGCACCAGCTCGTTGCGCGCCGCGCCGAGCATCCGGTTCTGCACGGCGCGGGCGAAGGCCTCGCCCAAGTTGGCCTGCAGCAAGGAGAGTTTGGGTGGGGTGACGACGGTCATGCCGGCGTCCGCCTCGGACAGCGCGTCCAGCTTGCCGTCCCGGTAGGCGGCCGAGGCCAGCGCCTGGGTGGCCGCGGTCTGGCCGTCCGCGCCGCTCAACGGAATCTGTGCGCCCGGGCTCAGGAAGTCGTAACTGTTGCTCACTAGCGCCCCCTCCTCGTGCCGTCCGCGCAGGCGAAAGCCCGTCCGGCACATTCCCCGGCCACAGCCTCGGCATTCCTCCCGTGCTGCCCACACAGCGTATACGGGGTGTGTGACATGCGTCATGGGCCCGGCGGAACTTGATCGTTCCGCCGGGCCGCCGACTTGTGCCGCCTGAGGGCTACTTGGCGCCCACCTCCTGGGCGTGCTGCTCTCTCAGCCTGCTGGCCAGCTGCGGAGGCATCGGCTCGTGACGGGCATGACTGCGCGCGTAGCGACCCATTCCGTGCGAGAGCGAACGCAGATCGACCGCGTAGCGACCGATCTCGATCTCCGGCACTTCGGCCCGTACGAGGGTGCGGCCCTGCCCGACGGGTTCGGTGCCCAGCACCCGGCCCCGGCGGCCGGACAGGTCGCTCATGACCGGCCCGACGTACTCGTCGGGCACCATCACCCGGATCTCGCTCACCGGCTCCAGCAGGTGGATGCGGCACTGCGCCGCCGCCTCGCGCAGCGCGAGCGCGCCCGCGGTCTGGAAGGCCGCGTCGGACGAGTCCACCGAGTGCGCCTTGCCGTCGACGAGCGTGATCCGGATGTCCTCCACCGGGAAGCCCAGCGCCACGCCCCGGGCGGCCTGCGCCCGTACGCCCTTCTCCACCGACGGGATGAACTGCCGTGGTACCGCGCCGCCGACGACCTTGTCGACGAACTCGATGCCGGAACCGACCGGCAGCGGCTCGACCTCGATGTCGCAGATCGCGAACTGGCCGTGCCCGCCGGACTGTTTGACGTGCCGTCCGCGGGCCGTGGCCTTCTCGCCGAAGGTCTCCCGCAGCGCCACCTTGTGCGGGATCGAGTCCACCTGGACCCCGTAGCGGGTGCGCAGCCGCTCCAGCGCGACGTCGACATGGGCCTCGCCCAGGCACCACAGGACCACCTGGTTGGTGTCCGGGTTCTGTTCCAGCCGCATCGTCGGGTCCTCGGCGACCAACCGTGCCAGGCCCATGGACAACTTGTCCTCGTCGGCCTTGCTGTGCGCCTGGATGGCGACCGGCAGCAGCGGGTCGGGCATCAGCCACGGCTCCATCAGCAGCGGGTCGTCCTTGGAGGAGAGCGTGTCGCCGGTCTCCGCCCGGGTCAGCTTCGCCACGCACGCCAGGTCGCCCGCGATGCACTGCGGCACCGGCCGCTGCTGCTTGCCGAAGGGCGAGGACAGCGCGCCGATCCGCTCGTCCACGTCGTGGTCCTCGTGACCCCGGTCCTCCAGCCCGTGCCCGGAGACGTGGACGGTCTCGTCGGGGCGCAGGGTGCCGGAGAAGACCCGTACCAGGCTGATCCGGCCCACGTACGGGTCGGAGTAGGTCTTGACCACCTCGGCGGCCAGCGGCCCGTCCGGGTCGCAGGTCAGCTGGTCGTGCGGCGTGCCCTGCGGGGTGCTGACCCGCGGGACCTCGCGCTCCAGCGGGGTCGGGAAACCGCCCGTGATCAGTTCGAGCAGTTCCACGGTGCCGATGCCCTGCTTGCAGCCCTCCGCCGCGGGGGCGGCGGCGAGCACGGGGTGGAACGAGCCCCGGGCGACGGCCCGTTCGAGGTCCTGGACCAGGGTCTTCAGGTCCAGCTCCTCGCCGCCGAGGTAGCGGTCCATGAGGGTCTCGTCCTCGCTCTCGGCGATGATCCCCTCGATGAGCCGGCCGCGGGCCTCGTCGATCACCGGGACGTCGTCCGGCGCGGGGGTGCCCTCCTCGCGGTCGCCCGAGCAGTAGTCGTAGATCCGCTGCGACAGCAGCCCGATCAGACCCGTCACCGGCCGGTGCCCGTCGCTGCCGGGACTCTCCTCGCCGTGCAGCGGCAGGTACAGCGGCAGCACGGACTCGGGGGAGTCGCCGCCGAAGACCTCGCGGCAGGTCTCGGTCATCTCCTCGAAGGAGGCGCGTGCTGCCTCCAAATGGGTGATGACCACCGCGCGCGGCATGCCGACCGCCGCGCACTCGTCCCAGACCATGCGGGTCGCGCCGTCCACGCCGTCGGCGGCCGAGACGACGAACAGGGCCGCGTCCGCAGCGCGCAGACCGGCCCTGAGCTCACCCACGAAGTCGGCATAGCCGGGGGTGTCGAGCAGATTGATCTTGATTCCGTCCCATTCGACCGGGACGAGCGACAACTGCACCGAGCGCTGCTGGCGGTGCTCGATCTCGTCGTGGTCGGAGACCGTTCCGCCGTCGGCGACGTGCCCGGCACGGTTCACCGACCCTGTGGCCAGGGCGAGTGCCTCGACCAGCGTCGTCTTCCCGGAGCCACTGTGGCCGACCAGCACCACGTTGCGTACGTCGGCGGGCCGGTCGGCCGCCGATGCCCTTCCGGCGGCTCCTGGGCCTGCATCTCTCCTGTCACCCATGTGCCTCGCCTCCCGGTCCGTCACGGCATGGGGACTGCGCGCCACGGGAGACCACCCGACCAGGGCGGCCTCTGCGGCGCCCGCGGTAATTCGACCTTCCCACGCGCGTCACGGTGCGTCCATACGTCGTACGTGTGCCCGTGGGGCGGGAGCCCGGCGCATCCGGAACATCCCACCTGGCTACGATGGGCCAGCCGGGCGGCCGCCGGAGCCGCGCCGGGCACCACCGACCTCCGGGAAGGCCATGCTGAACAAGTACGCGCGTGCATTCTTCACGCGTGTTCTCACACCGTTCGCCGCGTTTCTGCTGCGCCTGGGCGTCAGCCCGGACACGGTCACGCTGATCGGCACCGGAGGCGTGGTCGCGGGAGCGCTGGTCTTCTACCCCAGGGGCGAGTTCTTCTGGGGCACGGTCGTGATCACGCTCTTCGTCTTCTCCGACCTGGTCGACGGCAACATGGCGCGCCAGGCCGGCGTCTCCAGCCGGTGGGGCGCGTTCCTCGACTCCACGCTCGACCGGGTCGCCGACGCGGCCATCTTCGGCGGCCTCGCCCTGTGGTACGCAGGGGGCGGGAACGATCTCGTGCTGTGCGCGGTGACGATCTTCTGCCTCGCCAGCGGCCAGGTGGTGTCGTACACCAAGGCGCGCGGCGAGAGCATCGGCCTGCCGGTCGCCGTCAACGGGCTCGTCGAGCGCGCCGAGCGCCTGGTGATCTCGCTGGTGGCCTGCGGCTTCGCCGGTCTGCACAAGTTCGGCGTGCCGGGCATCCAGTGGCTGCTGCCGATCGCGCTGTGGATCGTGGCCGTCGGCAGCCTGGTCACGCTGGTGCAGCGGGTGATCACCGTGCGCCGGGAGGCCTTCGAGGCCGACGCCGCGGCACGCGAAGGAAGCGGGGCGGCGTGAAGGACCGGCTGACCGACGCGCTGTACGGACTGGGCTGGGGCGCGGTCAAACGCCTCCCCGAGCCGGTGGCGAACGGCCTGGGGCGCGCGGTGGCCGACTTCGCGTGGAGCCGGCGCGGCAAGGGCGTGACCCGGCTGGAGGGCAACCTGGCGCGCGTCGTGCCGGACGCCGACGAGGCCCGCCTGCGCGAGCTGTCCAGGGCCGGCATGCGCTCCTACCTGCGCTATTGGATGGAGTCCTTCCGGCTGCCCGCGTGGAGCACGGAACGCGTCCGCGAGGGCTTCGCCCCCGAGGACCTGCACCACCTGGTGGACGGCCTGGCCGCGGGCCGCGGCGTCGTCCTCGCCCTGCCGCACATGGCCAACTGGGACCTCGCCGGCGCCTGGGTCACCACCAAGCTCGGCGTGCCCTTCACCACTGTCGCCGAGCGGCTCAAGCCGGAGACGCTGTACGACCGCTTCGTGGCCTACCGCGAGGGCCTGGGCATGGAGGTGCTGCCGCACACCGGCGGCGCCGCCTTCGGCACCCTGGCGCGGCGGCTCCGCGACGGCGGGCTGGTCTGCCTGGTGGCCGACCGGGACCTGTCCGCCTCCGGCGTCCCGGTGGACTTCTTCGGCGCGCGCGCCCGGATGCCCGCCGGACCCGCGCTGCTCGCCGTGCAGACCGGCGCGCTCCTGCTGCCGGTGACCCTCTGGTACGACGCGTCGCGGACCCTCCAGGGCCGCGTCCACCCGCCCGTGGAGGTCCCGGGGGACGGCACGCGCACCGAGAGGACCGCCGCCATGACGCAGCGGCTCGCGGACGTCTTCGCCGCCGGGATCGCCGAGCACCCCGAGGACTGGCACATGCTGCAACGGCTGTGGCTCGAGGACCTCGAAGCCCGTCCGGAGCCGGCCGGCACCGCCGTTCCCGGGCAACCCGGCGGGTCCGTCGAGGCGTCCCCCCCGGTGTCCGGCACCGCCTCCGACCGCTCCGGAACGGAGAAATCTTGAGGATCGGGATCGTCAGCCCGTACTCCTGGGACGTCCCCGGAGGCGTCCAGTTCCACATCCGCGACCTGGCCGAGCACCTGATCGCGCTCGGCCACGAGGTCTCCGTCCTGGCCCCCGCGGACGACGACACCCCGCTGCCGCCGTACGTCGTCTCCTCCGGCCGGGCCGTCCCCGTCCCGTACAACGGCTCCGTGGCCCGCCTCAACTTCGGCTTCCTGTCGGCCGCCCGGGTGCGGCGCTGGCTGCACGAGGGCGCCTTCGACGTCATCCACGTCCACGAGCCCTCCTCGCCCTCGCTGGGACTGCTCACCTGCTGGGCGGCGCAGGGGCCGATCGTCGCCACCTTCCACACCTCGAACCCGCGCTCGCGGGCGATGATCGCCGCGTACCCGATCCTGCAGGCCGCCCTGGAGAAGATCAGCGCCCGCATCGCCGTCAGCGAGTACGCGCGGCGCACCCTGGTCGAGCACCTGGGCGGGGACGCCGTGGTCATCCCCAACGGCGTCGACGTGCGCTTCTTCGCCGAGGCCGAGCCCAAGTCCGAGTGGCAGGGCGGGACGATCGGCTTCATCGGGCGTATCGACGAGCCCCGCAAGGGGCTGCCCGTGCTCATGAGGGCGCTTCCCGGGATCCTCGCGGAGCGCCCTGAGACCCGCCTGCTGGTCGCCGGGCGCGGCGACGAGAAGGAGGCCGTGGAGGACCTGCCCGCGGACATGCGCTCGCGCGTGGAGTTCCTCGGCATGGTCAGCGACGAGGACAAGGCACGGCTGCTGCGCAGCGTCGACCTGTACGTCGCGCCGAACACCGGCGGCGAGAGCTTCGGCATCATCCTGGTCGAGGCGATGTCGGCGGGCGCCCCGGTGCTCGCCAGCGACCTGGACGCCTTCCGCCAGGTGCTCGACCAGGGAGCGGCCGGCGAGGTCTTCCCCAACGAGGACCCGCAGGCCCTCGCGGCGGCGGCGGTACGGCTGCTCGGCGACCCCGAGCGCCGGGCCGAGCTGCGCGAACTGGGCTCGCGGCACGTGCGGCGCTTCGACTGGTCGAGGGTGGCCTCGGACATCCTGGCGGTCTACGAGACGGTCACCGCCGGCGCCGCGGCGGTCGCCGCCGACGAGCGCGTCGGGCTGCGCGCCCGGTTCGGCTTCGCCCGCGACTGAGCCGCGGCGGGGGTGACGGTCTGCCGCCCGGCGGGCCGCGCCCCGCGCACCGGTAGCCTTGCCGCCCGTGACCACCATCATCTGGGTGGCCGTGGCGGTCGTCGCCATAGGCCTCTATCTGAGCTGGACCGCGGGCCGGCTGGACCGGCTGCACGCGCGCATCGACGCCGCCCGTGCCGCGCTGGACGCACAGCTGCTGCGCAGGGCCTCGGTGGCCCAGGAGCTCGCGACGGCGGGCGTGCTGGACCCGGCGGCCAGCATCGTGCTCTACGAGGCCGCGCACTCGGCCCGGCAGGCGGAGGACGACCAGCGCGAGGTGGCCGAGAGCGAGCTGAGCCAGGCGCTGCGGGCGGTGTTCTCCGAGGCCGACGCGGTCGACGCCGTACGGCAGGCGCCCGGCGGCGAGAACGCCGCCCAGGAGCTCACGCAGGCGGTCCGCCGCGTGCCGATGGCCCGCCGCTTCCACAACGACGCCGTGCGCGCCGCCCGGGCGCTGCGCGCGCACCGCAAGGTGCGCTGGTTCCGGCTCGCCGGGCACGCCCCGCGGCCGGTGACGTTCGAAATGGACGACGAGCCCCCGGCCGTCCTCACCGCGGACGGCGCGGCAGGCCACTGAGGCGCGATTGGCCCTTTTCCGGTCCACTTCGCGCGGTCCACCATGGGATACAGGGCAAATGCCGCTCCCCCCAGAAGTCCCGTCGCCGAGTGAGGTCACCGTGTCCAGCACGCTTCCCAGCACCCCCCAGTCCCCTGAGACCGGCACCGCGCGCGTCAAGCGCGGCATGGCCGAGCAGCTCAAGGGCGGCGTGATCATGGACGTCGTCACCCCGGACCAGGCGAAGATCGCCGAGGACGCCGGCGCGGTGGCCGTCATGGCCCTGGAGCGGGTCCCGGCCGACATCCGCAAGGACGGCGGCGTGGCGCGCATGTCCGACCCGGACATGATCGAGGGCATCATCGAGGCCGTCTCGATCCCGGTCATGGCCAAGTCCCGCATCGGCCACTTCGTCGAGGCCCAGGTGCTGCAGTCGCTCGGCGTCGACTACATCGACGAGTCCGAGGTCCTCACCCCGGCCGACGAGGTCAACCACTCCGACAAGTGGGCGTTCACCACCCCCTTCGTCTGCGGTGCCACCAACCTGGGCGAGGCCCTGCGCCGCATCGCCGAGGGCGCGGCCATGATCCGCTCCAAGGGCGAGGCCGGCACCGGCAACGTCGTGGAGGCCGTCCGCCACCTGCGCCAGATCAAGAACGAGATCGCCCGCCTGCGCGGCTACGACAACAACGAGCTGTACGCCGCCGCCAAGGAGCTGCGCGCCCCCTACGAGCTCGTCAAGGAGGTCGCCGAGCTCGGCAAGCTCCCGGTCGTGCTGTTCTCCGCCGGCGGTGTGGCCACCCCGGCCGACGCCGCGCTGATGCGCCAGCTCGGCGCCGAGGGCGTCTTCGTCGGCTCCGGCATCTTCAAGTCCGGCGACCCGGCCAAGCGCGCCGCCGCCATCGTGAAGGCCACCACCTTCTACGACGACCCGAAGATCATCGCGGACGCCTCCCGCAACCTGGGCGAGGCCATGGTCGGCATCAACTGCGACACCCTCCCCGAGACCGAGCGGTACGCCAACCGCGGCTGGTGAGCGCCCCGCGACGGGCGGGCCGGTGACGGCCTGCCCGTCCGCCGCGCCCGCCCCAGACCTCCGGAAGGCTCGACCGTGTCACCCCTGTCATCCCGTTCCAGCAGTGCTCCCACCATCGGCGTCCTCGCCCTCCAGGGCGACGTCCGTGAGCACCTCGTCGCCCTCGCCGAGGCCGACACCCTCGCCCGCCCGGTGCGGCGGCCCGAGGAACTCGCCGAGATCGACGGTCTGGTGGTCCCCGGCGGCGAGTCGACCACCATGTCCAAGCTGGCCGTGCTCTTCGGTATGGCGCAGCCGCTGCGCGACCGCATCCGCGAGGGCCTGCCCGTCTACGGGACCTGCGCCGGCATGATCATGCTCGCGGACAAGATCCTGGACGGCCGGGACGACCAGGAGACCTTCGGCGGGATCGACATGACCGTGCGGCGCAACGCCTTCGGCCGGCAGAACGAGTCCTTCGAGACCGCGGTCGAGGTCGAGGGCGTCGACGGCGGCCCGGTGGAGGGCGTCTTCATCCGCGCCCCCTGGGTCGAGTCCACCGGCAGCGGGGTCGCCACGCTGGCCCGGCTGGACGACGGCACGATCGTCGCCGTGCGCCAGGGCAACCTGCTGGCCACCTCGTTCCATCCCGAACTGACCGGGGACCACCGGGTGCACCGGTACTTCGTCGACATGGTGCGCGCCGCCGGGTGACACGATCCCGGTAGGATCGCAGTGTTCGTGAAGCAATCGGTGACGTGAAGGAGACAGGCTGATGTCCGGCCACTCTAAATGGGCTACGACGAAGCACAAGAAGGCCGTGGTTGACGCCAAGCGCGGCAAGCTCTTCGCGAAGCTGATCAAGAACATCGAAGTCGCGGCACGCGCCGGCGGTGCCGACATCTCCGGCAACCCGACCCTCTTCGACGCCATCCAGAAGGCGAAGAAGAGCTCGGTGCCCAACAAGAACATCGACAGCGCGGTCAAGCGCGGTGCCGGTCTCGAGGCGGGCGGTGCCGACTACGAGACGATCATGTACGAAGGCTACGGCCCGAACGGTGTCGCGGTGCTCATCGAGTGCCTCACCGACAACCGCAACCGTGCCGCCTCCGACGTACGCGTCGCGATGACCCGCAACGGCGGCTCCATGGCCGACCCGGGGTCGGTGTCCTACCTGTTCAACCGCAGGGGTGTCGTGATCGTCCCCAAGGCGGAGCTCTCCGAGGACGACGTGCTCGGCGCGGTCCTGGAGGCGGGCGCCGAGGAGGTCAACGACCTCGGTGAGTCCTTCGAGGTGCTGAGCGAGGCCACCGACCTCGTCGCGGTCCGCACCGCACTGCAGGAGGCGGGCATCGACTACGACTCCGCGGAGGCCAACTTCGTCCCCACCATGCAGGTGGAGCTGGACGAGGAGGGCGCCCGGAAGATCTTCAAGCTCATCGACGCGCTCGAGGACAGCGACGACGTGCAGAACGTCTTCGCCAACTTCGACGTCTCCGACGAGATCATGGAGAAGGTCGACGCCTGAGCGGCCACGGCGCCGCACGGCTCGCGCGGCGGCCCGGTGGGGACACACCCCCACCGGGCCGCCGTCGTTGTCGGTGCCACCCGATAACCTCCAGGAACGGCTGAACAGCTGACCGAAGGAGGGAGGGGCGCGGTGCGTGTGCTCGGCGTGGACCCGGGACTGACCCGGTGCGGTGTCGGCGTGGTGGACGGCGCCCCCGGAACACCTTTGCGGATGGCCGGAGTCGGGGTGGTCCGCACCCCCGCGGACGCCGACATCGGCGAGCGCCTCGTCCTCGTCGAACGCGGCATCGAGGCCTGGCTGGACGAGTACCGGCCCCAAGCCGTCGCCGTGGAACGGGTGTTCAGCCAGCACAACGTCCGCACCGTGATGGGCACGGCGCAGGCGAGCGCGGTGGCCATCCTGTGCGCCTCGCGCCGCGGCCTGCCGGTGCACCTGCACACTCCCAGCGAGGTCAAGGCCGCCGTCACCGGCAGCGGCCGGGCGGACAAGGCCCAGGTGGGCGCCATGGTCACCCGCCTGCTGCGGCTGGACGCCCCGCCGAAGCCCGCGGACGCCGCCGACGCGCTCGCACTGGCCATCTGTCACATCTGGCGCGGCACCGCGACCAACCGTCTGCAGCAGGCGCACGCGGCCGCCAAAGCACGAATCCAGGAGCGCACCTCATGATCGCCTTCGTCAGCGGGCCCGTCGCGGCCCTCGCCCCCGACACCGCGGTGATCGAGGTCGGCGGGATCGGCATGGCCGTGCAGTGCGCCCCGGGCACCCTGGCCGCGCTCCGGCTGGGCGAGCAGGCCCGGCTGGCCACCTCCCTGGTGGTGCGCGAGGACTCCCTGACCCTCTACGGCTTCGCCGACGACGACGAACGCCAGGTCTTCGAGCTGCTGCAGACCGCCAGCGGCGTCGGCCCCCGGCTGGCCCAGGCCATGCTGGCCGTGCACACGCCCGACGCCCTGCGCGTCGCCGTCGCCACGGGTGACGAGAAGGCGCTCACCCTGGTGCCCGGCATCGGCAAGAAGGGCGCCCAGCGCCTGCTGCTGGAGCTCAAGGACCGTCTCGGCGCGCCCGTGGGCACCGCGGTCGCCCGTCCCGCCGCGGCCGCAGGGCCCGCCTCCTGGCGCGAGCAGCTGCACACCGCGCTCATCGGCCTGGGCTACCAGCCCCGTGAGGCGGAGGAGGCCGTGGCGGCCGTCGCCCCGCAGGCCGAGGCGAGTGCCGAACCGCACGTCGGCGCCCTTCTGCGGGCGGCTCTCCAGACCCTGAACCGGACCCGCTGACCCCCCGCCCGCTGACCGCAGTCCGCTGACCGTAAGGCGCACCGAAGTGAACTGGGACGACGAGTCCGTACCGACCACCGCCGATCGTCTGGTCGGCGCCTCCGCCGACGGCGAGGACCAGGCCGTCGAAGCGGCACTGCGGCCCAAGGCGCTGGACGAGTTCGTCGGCCAGGAAAGGGTCCGCGAGCAACTGGACCTGGTCCTCAAGGCGGCCCGCCAGCGCGGCGGCACCGCGGACCATGTGCTGCTCTCCGGTGCACCCGGGCTCGGCAAGACCACCCTGTCGATGATCATCGCGGCCGAGATGGGCGCTCCCATCCGCATCACCTCGGGCCCCGCGATCCAGCACGCGGGCGACCTGGCCGCGATCCTGTCCTCGCTCGCCGAGGGGGAGGTGCTCTTCCTCGACGAGATCCACCGGATGTCCCGGCCCGCCGAGGAGATGCTCTACATGGCGATGGAGGACTTCCGGGTCGACGTCATCGTCGGCAAGGGCCCCGGCGCCACCGCCATCCCGCTGGAACTGCCCCCGTTCACCCTGGTCGGCGCCACCACCCGGGCCGGACTGCTGCCGCCGCCGCTGCGCGACCGCTTCGGCTTCACCGGCCACATGGAGTTCTACGCCCCGGCCGAACTGGAGCGCGTCATCCACCGTTCCGCCAGGCTCCTGGACGTCGACATCGAGGCCGACGGCGCCGCGGAGATCGCCGGCCGCTCCCGCGGCACCCCCCGCATCGCCAACCGACTCCTGCGCCGCGTCCGCGACTTCGCCCAGGTCAAGGCCGACGGCAGGATCACCCGGGAGATCGCCGCGCGCGCCCTGGACGTCTACGAGGTCGACGGCCGCGGCCTGGATCGGCTGGACCGGGCCGTGCTGCAGGCGCTGCTGAAGCTCTTCGGCGGCGGGCCCGTGGGGCTGTCGACACTGGCGGTGGCCGTGGGGGAGGAGCGCGAGACGGTGGAGGAGGTGGCCGAGCCGTTCCTGGTGCGCGAGGGGTTGTTGGCGCGTACGCCGCGCGGTCGTGTGGCCACGCGTGCAGCGTGGGCACACCTTGGACTCGTGCCCCCGCAGGGCGGCGGACCCGGGCAAGACGGGCTGTTCGGCCCTTGACGGCGGGGAGACTCGCCGCCGCAGGAACCACGGTGTAATGCTTGGCGTTGTTCCAGCGGCGAACGAACGCTTAGACTCCGCCGACGTCGTCCTCCGGAACGACGACCCAACCCCCGTAGATCGCGCAGATCCCGCAGATCCCGTAGACGAGGCCACCGTGGCCATGCGAAGGACCGTCCTGACACCATGAACCTCATCCAGATCCTGCCTTTCGTTCTGATCATCGGTGTCATGCTGCTGATGACCCGCTCCGCCAAGAACAAGCAGCGCCAGGCGGTGAACATGCGTGACCAGATGGCGCCGGGTGCCGGCATCCGCACCATCGGCGGCATGTACGCGGTCGTCAAGGAGGTCAACGACGACACGGTGCTGCTCGAGCTCGCCGACGGCGTGCACGCGCACTTCGCGAAGAACGCCATCGCCGCCGTGCTGGACCAGGCCGAGTACGACCGCATCGTCCACGGCATCGAGCCCGAGCCGGAGTTCGAGGCCGCCGACGCCGAGCACGCCGACGACTCCGCCGAGGACGAGGACCGCGTCGACCTCGCCAAGTCCACGGACGAGGCCAAGGTGCAGGACGCCCCCAAGACGGACGGCACCGACTCCAAGTAACGCCACCGCCCCGGGACGACACCTGGGGCAGGTACGTTTACGCGTCGGCACGTCCGTACAACACATCGTGCCGCCCTGCTGCGCGCGCAGGTCCGCAGGGCGGTTGGACAGGGAGAATCGAGAAGGTGGCAGCACCGAAGAGGGGCCGCAAGCCCTCGGGGAGCCAGGGATACCCCGGGCGGGCGCTGGCAGTGATCCTGCTGGCCATCGTGGCGCTCACGGGAGGGATGTTCCTCTCCGGCCACACGACGCCGCGACTGGGCATTGACCTCGCCGGCGGCACGAGCATCACGTTGACGGCCAAGAGCGATCAGTCCAACGCGATCAACAAGACCAACATGGACACGGCCGTCGGCATCATCGAGCGGCGTGTCAACGGTCTCGGTGTGTCCGAGGCCGAGGTCCAGACGCAGGGCGATCGCAACATCATCGTCAACATCCCCAAGGGCACGGACTCGGAGCAGGCGGAGAAGCAGGTGGGCACCACGGCCCAGCTCTACTTCCGGCCCGTTCTCGCCGAGGTGGCCAACACCCCGCCCGTTTCGCCCTCTCCCTCGTCCAGCCCCTCCGGGAAGGCGTCGTCCCCGGCCTCGCCGTCCTCGACGGCCTCGACCGGGACGACGAGCACCACCTCCCCGTCCCCGAGCTCCTCGACGCAGGGCCGCGCCGTCACCGACGCGCTGAAGTCCGGCTCGTCGACCACGCCGACCGCGCCGGCCTCGGCGCCCCCGTCGGCTCCGGCGAGCGCGCCGGCCACCACCCCGGCAGCCCCGGGCAGCACGCTGGACACCTCGATCCCGGCCGACCTGCAGGCGAAGCTCGCCGCGCTGGACTGCTCCGACAAGGAAGCCCGCGCGAACCTCAACCTGAAGGCCAAGCCCACCGACAAGATCGTCGCGTGCAGCCAGGACGGCCGCGCCAAGTACGCGCTGGGCCCGTCCGCGGTCGACGGCAAGAACGTCAAGAAGGCGGCCGCCCAGTACGACACCCAGAGCGGCAACGGCTGGGTCGTCACGCTGTCCTTCGACGGCACCGGTTCCAAGGACTTCTCGAAGATCACCTCGCAGCTCTCCCAGCAGCAGCCGCCGAACAACCAGTTCGCGATCGTGCTGGACAACGAGGTCGTCTCCGCTCCCTCGGTGAACCAGACCCTGAGCGGCAGCGCGGAGATCTACGGCAGCTTCACCCAGGAGAGCGCGCAGGACCTGTCCAACGTCCTGTCCTACGGCTCCCTGCCGCTGACCTTCGACAAGTCCGACGTCACCAAGGTCTCCGCGGCGGTCGGCGGCGAGCAGCTGCACGGCGGCATCATCGCCGGCGCGGTCGGTCTCGCGCTGGTCATGCTCTACCTGATCGCGTACTACCGGGGTCTGAGCTTCGTCGCGATCCTCAGCCTCGTGGTCTCCGCGATCCTGACCTACGAGATCATGACGCTGCTCGGCCCGGCCATCGGCTTCGCGCTGAACCTGCCGGCCGTCTGCGGTGCCATCGTCGCCATCGGTATCACCGCCGACTCCTTCATCGTGTTCTTCGAGCGCATCCGTGACGAACTGCGCGAGGGCCGCTCCCTGCAGCCCGCCGTGGCCCGCGGATGGCCGCGCGCCCGGCGCACGATCCTCGTCTCGGACTTCGTGTCGTTCCTGTCCGCCGCCGTCCTGTTCATCGTCTCCGTCGGCAAGGTGCAGGGCTTCGCCTTCACCCTCGGACTGACGACGCTGCTCGACGTGGCGGTGGTCTTCCTGTTCACCAAGCCGCTCATGACGATCCTCGCGCGCAAGAAGTTCTACGCCGGCGGACACCCCTGGTCCGGACTCGACCCGCGCGCCCTGGGCGTCACCCCCCCGCTGCGCCGCACCCGCCGTTCCGCGGGCCGTACCGACGTCAAGGAGGCCTGATGTCCCGGCTCGGAAACCTCGGGCACCGCCTGCACCGGGGCGAGATCGCCTACGACTTCGTGGGCAAGCGCAAGATCTGGTACACCGTCTCGATCCTGATCACGGTCGCCGCCATCCTGGGTCTGGTCGTCAACGGCCTGAAGCTCGGCATCGAGTTCTCCGGCGGCGCGGTGTTCACCACGCCCAAGACCTCGATGTCGGTGTCCCAGGTCCAGGACCGGATCGGCAGCGACACCGACGGGCACCAGGCCCTCGTGCAGAAGCTCGGCACGGGCAGCGTCCGCATCCAGATCAGCGACATCACGCTCGACGAGGCCAAGAAGATCCAGGGCGACATCGCCCAGGACCTGAACATCAAGCCCGGCGACATCGACCCGCAGATCATCGGTCCGAGCTGGGGCGAGGAGATCTCCAAGAAGGCCTTCGAAGGCCTGGTGATCTTCATGGTCCTCGTGACGATCTACATGGCGATCGCCTTCGAGTGGCGCAAGGCCGTGGCCGCCCTGATCGCGCTGCTGCACGACCTCACCATCACCATCGGCGTGTACGCGATCGTCGGTTTCGAGGTCACGCCCGGCACGGTGATCGGTCTGCTCACGGTCCTCGGTTACTCCCTCTACGACACCGTCGTCGTCTTCGACGGTCTGAAGGAGACGACCAAGGACATCACCAAGCAGAACCGCTACACGTACAGCGAGCTCGCCAACCGCAGCCTCAACCAGACCCTGGTGCGGTCGATCAACACCACGGTCGTGGCGCTGCTGCCGGTCGCCGGCCTGCTGTTCGTCGGTGGCGGCCTGCTCGGCGCGGGCACGCTCAACGACATCGCGCTGTCGCTCTTCGTCGGCCTCACCGCCGGTGCGTACTCCTCGATCTTCATCGCGACCCCGCTGGTCGCGGACCTCAAGGAGCGCGACCCGGAGATCAAGGCGCTGCGCAAGCGGGTGCTCGCCAAGCGCGCCGCCGACGCCCGCCGTGCCGAGCAGGGCGGGGACGACCCGCAGGACTCCGCGGAAGCGGCGGACGGCCGCCACGGCGATCACGGCGACCACGACGACGACCCGCACGCCGCCACCGCGGGAGCGGCCGGCGGCCGGCGCGAGACGCCGTCCCGCAACCGCGGCCGCAACCGCCCGTCCGGCAAGCGCCGCTGAAGCAGAAGCACCGAGGAACACCACAGATGACGACGACGGACGCCGCCCGGGGCGAGCTGCGCAGCCTGCTGCTCAGCCGCATCCGGGACGTGCCCGACTACCCCAGGCCGGGCGTGATGTTCAAGGACATCACCCCGCTGCTCGCCGACCCCGCCGCCTTCGGCGCCCTGGTCGACGCCCTCGCCGAGGTCTGCACCCGGCACGGCGCCGACAAGGTCGTCGGACTGGAGGCGCGCGGGTTCATCCTCGCCGCCCCGGCCGCGGCCCGCGCCGGACTGGGCTTCGTCCCGGTCCGCAAGGCGGGCAAGCTGCCCGCGGCCACGCACGGGCGGACGTACGGGCTGGAGTACGGCACGGCCGAGATCGAGGTCCATCAGGACGCGTTCGGGGCCGGCGACCGGGTGCTCGTCATCGACGACGTGCTGGCCACCGGCGGGACGGCCGAGGCCTCCCTCGACCTCATCCGCCGCACCGGCGCCGAGGTCGCCGGGGTCGCCGTCCTGCTGGAGCTCGGCTTCCTGGGCGGGCGCGAGCGTCTCGCCCCGGCCCTGGCCGGGGCCCCGCTGGAGGCCCTGATCGTGGTGTGAGCGGATTCGAACGGATCTGAACGGATCTGAACGGATCCGAGTGGTGCGTCGCTCCGTCCCTGTGGTGCCCGGTCTTCCGACCGGGCACCACAGGCGTTCCCGGCCCGTTCCGGCGTGCCGCGGGGCGGGAGGGACGGGACGGGACGCGGTTCACCCGGTCACATCGCTACCATGGGGTACCGGACCCTCCCTCCTTGCCCGTTCTCGGACAGGAGGGGCCCAGAAGGAGTGCCCTTGCAAGACGAGGCCAGGTCGACCCAGCCGATGACCGCCGCGGAGGGACGCGAGGCGTCCTCCGTCTCCGCGGCTCCTTCCGCCACGCCTGCCGCCCCTGCGGAGAGCACACCTCCCAAGGCCTCGCCGGCGACCCCGGGAGCCCGGCCCGTGCGCACCCCCGGCAGCGTGGCGCCGAACCGGCCCGCGACCTCGTCGAACCGCGTCCGCGCCCGCCTCGCCCGGTTGGGCGTGCAGCGTTCCAGCCCGTACAACCCGGTGCTGGAGCCCCTGCTGCGCATAGTGCGCAGCAACGACCCCAAGGGCGACGCGTCGCAGCTGCGCCAGATCGAGCGCGCCTACCAGGTGGCCGAGCGCTGGCACCGCGGCCAGAAGCGCAAGAGCGGTGACCCGTACATCACGCACCCGCTCGCGGTGACGACGATCCTGGCCGAGCTCGGCATGGACCCGGCCACCTTGATGGCGGGACTGCTGCACGACACGGTGGAGGACACCGAGTACGGCCTGGACGCGCTGCGCCGCGACTTCGGCGACTCCGTCGCCCTGCTGGTGGACGGCGTCACCAAGCTGGACAAGGTCAAGTTCGGCGAGGCCGCGCAGGCCGAGACCGTGCGCAAGATGGTCGTGGCGATGGCCAAGGACCCGCGCGTCCTGGTGATCAAGCTCGCCGACCGCCTGCACAACATGCGCACCATGCGCTACCTCAAGCGGGAGAAGCAGGAGAAGAAGGCCCGCGAGACGCTGGAGATCTACGCACCGCTGGCGCACCGGCTGGGCATGAACACCATCAAGTGGGAACTGGAGGACCTCGCCTTCGCGATCCTCTACCCCAAGATGTACGACGAGATCGTCCGGCTCGTCGCGGAGCGCGCCCCCAAGCGGGACGAGTACCTGGCGGTCGTCACCGACCAGGTGCAGCAGGACCTGCGCGCCGCCCGCATCAAGGCGACCGTCACCGGCCGCCCGAAGCACTACTACAGCGTGTACCAGAAGATGATCGTGCGGGGCCGCGACTTCGCCGAGATCTACGACCTGGTGGGCATCCGGGTCCTGGTCGACACCGTCCGCGACTGCTACGCGGCGTTGGGCACCATCCACGCGCGGTGGAACCCGGTGCCGGGGCGGTTCAAGGACTACATCGCGATGCCCAAGTTCAATATGTACCAGTCGCTGCACACGACGGTCATCGGGCCCAGCGGCAAGCCGGTCGAGATCCAGATCCGCACCTTCGACATGCACCGCCGCGCCGAGTACGGCATCGCGGCGCACTGGAAGTACAAGCAGGAGGCCGTCGCCGGCGCCTCCAAGGTGCGCACCGACAGCCCGAAGTCCGCGAAGAAGGACGACGCGGTCAACGACATGGCGTGGCTGCGGCAGTTGCTGGACTGGCAGAAGGAGACGGAGGACCCGGGCGAGTTCCTGGAGTCGTTGCGCTTCGACCTGTCGCGCAACGAGGTCTTCGTCTTCACGCCCAAGGGCGACGTCATCGCGCTGCCCGCGGGCGCCACCCCCGTCGACTTCGCGTATGCGGTGCACACCGAGGTCGGCCACCGCACCATCGGCGCGCGCGTCAACGGCCGCCTGGTGCCGCTGGAATCGACCCTCGACAACGGCGACACCGTGGAGGTCTTCACCTCCAAGGCCGCCGGGGCGGGGCCGTCCCGCGACTGGCTGGGCTTCGTCAAGTCCCCGCGGGCGCGCAACAAGATCCGCGCCTGGTTCTCCAAGGAGCGCCGCGAGGAGGCCGTCGAGCAGGGCAAGGACGCCATCGCGCGCGCCATGCGCAAGCAGGGCCTGCCGATCCAGCGCGTGCTCACCGGCGACTCGCTGGTCACCCTGGCGCACGAGATGCGCTACCCCGACATCTCCGCGCTGTACGCGGCGATCGGCGAGGGGCACATCACCGCCCAGTCGGTGGTGCAGAAGCTCGTCGAGGCGCTGGGCGGCGAAGAGGGCGCGACCGAGGACATCGCCGAGATCACGATGCCCTCGCGCAGCCGGACCAAGCGGCGGTCGGCCGCCGACCCGGGCGTCATCGTCAAGGGCGAGCGGGACGTGTGGGTCAAGCTGTCGCGGTGCTGCACCCCGGTGCCGGGCGACCCGATCATCGGCTTCGTCACCCGCGGCAACGGGGTCTCCGTGCACCGTGCGGACTGCGTCAACGTCGAGGCGCTGTCGCAGCAGCCGGAGCGGATCATCGAGGTCGAGTGGGCGCCGACGCAGTCGTCGGTCTTCCTGGTCGCCATCCAGGTCGAGGCCCTGGACCGTTCGCGCCTGCTGTCGGACGTCACGCGTGTGCTGTCCGACCAGCACGTCAACATCCTGTCCGCGGCCGTCCAGACCTCCCGCGACCGGGTGGCCACCTCCCGCTTCACCTTCGAGATGGGCGATCCCAAGCACCTCGGCCACGTCCTGAAGGCCGTGCGCGGCGTGGAGGGCGTCTACGACGTCTACCGGGTCACCTCGGCACGCCAGCGCTGACGGCGCGCCCAGGGGGCGGCAGGAAGCCCACGACAACGCGCAGGGCCCGTACGCGATGCGTACGGGCCCTGCGCGTTCGACCGGCGGAGCCGGCGGCCGCTGTCAGCCGCTGAACTCGTCGAGGGACTTCAGCGCCTGGTCGAGCAGCGCCTGCCGCCCGTCCAGCTCGCGCTGGAGCTTGTCCGCCTTGGAGCTGTTCCCCGCGGCGTTGGCCTTCTCGATCTGGTCACGCAGCTTGTCGACGGCAGCCTGCAGCTGGCCGGTGAGGCCCGCCGCCCGCGCCCGCGCCTCGGGGTTGGTGCGCCGCCACTCGTTCTCCTCGGTGTCGTGGATGGCGCGCTCGACCGCGTGCATGCGGGCCTCGATCCGAGGCCGGGCGTCGCGCGGCACGTGACCGATCGCCTCCCAGCGCTCGTTGATGCCGCGGAAGGCCGCACGGGCCGCCTTGAGGTCGGTCACCGGGAGCAGCTTCTCGGCCTCGATGGCCAGCTCCTCCTTGAGCGTGAGGTTCTCGCGCTGCTCGGTGTCCCGCTCCGCGAAGACCTCGGAGCGGGCCGCGAAGAAGACGTCCTGGGCACCGCGGAAACGGTTCCACAGGTCGTCCTCGGCCTCGCGCTGCGCGCGGCCGGCGGCCTTCCACTCGGTCATCAGCTCGCGGTAGCGCGCCGCGGTCGGACCCCAGTCGGTGGAGCCGGAGAGCGCCTGCGCCTCCTCCACCAGCTTCTCCTTGTGCTGCCGGGCCTCCTCGCGCTGCGCGTCGAGCTGCGCGAAGTGGCCCTTGCGGCGCTTGGAGAAGACCGAACGGGCGTGGCTGAAGCGGTGCCACAGCTCGTCGTCGGTCTTGCGGTCCAGCCGGGGCAGGCCCTTCCAGGTGTCGACCAGGGCGCGCAGGCGCTCGCCGGCGGCCCGCCACTGCTCGCTCTCGGCCAACTGCTCGGCCTCGACGACCAGGTTCTCCTTGGCCGACTTGGCCTCCTCGGAGGCCTTGGCCTTGGCCACCTTGCGCTCTTCGCGGCGCGAGTCGACCAGCGCGGTCAGCCCGTCCAGCCGCTCGCCCAGCGCCGCCAGGTCGCCGACGGCGTGGGCCTCGGTCACCGCGGTCCGCAGGTGCTCGATGGCCGTCAGCGCGTCCTTGGCGGACAGGTCGGTGGTCTTCACCCGGCGTTCGAGGAGGCCGATCTCGACGACGAGACCCTCGTACTTCCGCTCGAAGTAGGCCAGCGCCTCCTCGGGGGAGCCCGCCTGCCACGAGCCGACTTCACGCTCGCCCTCGGCCGTACGTACGTACACGGTCCCCGTCTCGTCGACGCGGCCCCACGGGTCGCTGCTCACAGCGCCTCCTCCACGTGATGCCCGGCCGCTTCACGGCACACGGCATCGTCCACAGTTCCATCCGGCCGGGCCGTGCCCTGGCCGGTCCCGACGGGCTGCCACTTGCGCGGTGCAGCCGTCGGCGCAGGCACCCTACACAACGCCAACATAGGCGACCGGTGGCCCGGCTGTCCGCATCCCGCACCCGCGAATTCACCGCGCGGGTGCGGGGACACGGCTCAGGACGCGCTGACCGTCGCCTTGTTGATCACCACGGTCGCGTTCGGCGCACCGTCACCGGCGCCCGTCGAGTCCCCGGCGGCGGCGATCTTCTTGAGCACGTCCATGCCACCGGCCGTGATCGTTCCGAACGGCGTGTAGGACGGCGGCAGCGGGCTGTCCTGGTAGACGAGGAAGAACTGGCTGCCGCCGGTGTGCGGCTGGCCGGTGTTCGCCATGGCGACGGTGCCCGCCGGGTACGTGCCCTTGGCGACCGCCGTCGCCTTCAGGTTCTCGTCCGGGATCGTGTAGCCGGGACCGCCGGAGCCGGAGCCCGTCGGGTCGCCGCACTGCAGCACGTAGATGCCGGAGGTGGTGAGCCGGTGGCACTTGGTGTGGTCGAAGAAGCCCTTGCCGGCCAGGAAGGCGAAGGAGTTCACCGTGTGCGGCGCGTTCTTCGCGTCGAGGTCCAGTGCGATGTCGCCGCAGGTGGTCTGCAGGTCGAAGGTGTACTTCGCGGCCGCGTCGATGGTGACCGCGGGCTCCTTCTTCCACTGCTCGGTGCCGGGGGCGCCCGCGGCGGGCTTGGCGCACGGGTCGGGCACCTTGCTGGGCGCGGCGCTGGACGCCGCGCTCGGGGAGGCCTTGGCGGCCGCCTCGTCCTGCTTCGAGTCGCCGCTGAAGGCGCCGACCGCCCAGGCGGTGGCCCCGGCGGCCAGGACGACCGCCACGACGGCGGCGATCACCGCGTTGCGCTGCCGTGCGCGGCTGCGCGCACCCACCCGGCGCTCCTGCTGGCGCTCGAACTTCTCCCGGGCGAGCTGGCGCCGCCGCTGATCCTTGGTGACCACTGAGCCGTCTCCCGATGCCCTCTGCTCGAACTGTCGAATGTGCTTGTACGCACTTGTACGTCTGTCTGTACGTCGTGGCCGATCTTCGCGCCCGCCACGCCCACAGTCCAGCGACGTTACTGGTTCGCGATGGCCGCGTTCACGCCGGTAGGCTCAGGACGTCGCCCTCGGGCGGCACGACCTGCCGCGAACGACAGCCGACAGAAGGACGAACGTGCTCATTGCCGGGTTCCCCGCCGGGGCCTGGGGCACCAACTGCTACGTGGTGGCCCCCGCCGCCGGTGAGGAGTGCGTGATCATCGACCCGGGCCACGAAGCGGCCCAGGGTGTCGAGGACACGCTCGCCAAACACCGTCTCAAGCCCGTCGCCGTCATCCTCACCCACGGCCACATCGACCATGTGGCCTCGGTCGTTCCGGTCTGCGGGGCGCACGGCGTCCCGGCCTGGATCCACCCCCGCGACCGCTACATGCTGGACGACCCGGAGAAGGCCCTCGGCCGTTCCATCGGCGCCCAACTGCTCGGCGAAATCACCGTCGGCGAGCCGGACGACCTGAGGGAGCTCTCCGACGGCAGCAGCCTGGAGCTGGCCGGTCTGGAGCTGACCGTGGCGCACGCGCCCGGCCATACCAAGGGGTCGGTGGCCTTCAGGCTGCCCGAGACCGCCGAGATCCCCTCGGTGTTCTTCTCGGGCGACCTGCTGTTCGCCGGCTCCGTCGGACGCACCGACCTGCCCGGCGGTGACATGGACGAGATGTACGCGTCGCTGGCCCGTGTGTGCCTGCCGCTCGACGACTCGACCGTGGTGCTGTCCGGTCACGGTCCCCAGACGACCATCGGCCGTGAGCGCGCCTCCAATCCGTATCTTGCGGAGTTGGCCCGCGGCCTCGGAGAGGCCGGTCAGACGGCGCCTCCGCGACGAGGAATGTGACGAGAGACTTCCTGTGAGCACCTTCAAGGCCCCCAAGGGCACCTATGACCTCCTGCCGCCCGATTCCGCCGTGTTCCTGGCGGTGCGCGAGGCGATCTCCGCGCCGCTGCGGCGGGCCGGCTACGGCTACGTGGAGACCCCCGGTTTCGAGCAGGTGGAGCTGTTCTCGCGCGGCGTCGGCGAGTCCACCGACATCGTGACCAAGGAGATGTACACCCTCACCACCAAGGGCGGTACGGAGCTCGCCCTGCGCCCCGAGGGCACCGCCTCCGTGCTGCGCGCCGCGCTGGAGGCCAACCTGCACAAGACCGGCAATCTGCCGGTCAAGCTCTGGTACTCCGGCTCCTACTACCGCTACGAGCGTCCGCAGGCGGGGCGTTACCGCCACTTCTCCCAGGTCGGCGCCGAGGCGATCGGCGCCGAGGACCCGGTGCTGGACGCCGAGCTGATCATCCTGGCCGTGGACGCGTACCGCTCGCTCGGGCTGCGCGACTTCCGGCTGCTGCTCAACTCCCTGGGCGACAAGGAGTGCCGTCCGGTCTACCGGGCCGCGCTGCAGGACTTCCTGCGCGGTCTCGACCTCGACGAGGACACCCGCCGGCGGATCGAGATCAACCCGCTGCGCGTCCTGGACGACAAGCGCGACACCGTCCAGAAGCAGCTCGTCGGCGCCCCGATGATGCGTGACCACCTGTGCGAGGCCTGCAAGGCCTACCACGAGCAGGTGCGCGAACTGCTGACGGCGGCGGGCGTGGAGTACGAGGACGACCCCAAGCTCGTGCGCGGTCTGGACTACTACACCCGCACCACCTTCGAGTTCGTCCACGACGGCCTGGGCTCGCAGTCCGCGGTGGGCGGCGGCGGCCGCTACGACGGCCTGTCGGAGATGATCGGCGGCCCGGCGCTGCCGTCCGTGGGCTGGGCGCTCGGTGTGGACCGCACCGTGCTCGCGCTGAAGGCCGAGGGCGTGGAGCTCGAACTGCCCGCTCCCACGCAGGTGTTCGCGGTCCCGCTGGGCGAGGAGGCGCGCCGGGTGCTGTTCGGCGCGGTCACCGAGCTGCGCCGGGCCGGTGTCGCCACCGACTTCGCCTTCGGCGGCAAGGGCCTGAAGAACGCCATGAAGTCCGCGAACCGTTCGGGCGCCCGGTTCGCGATCGTCGCCGGTGAGCGCGATCTCGCCGAGGGCGTCGTGCAGGTGAAGGACCTGGAGAGCGGCGAGCAGACCGCCGTGCCCGCCGACGGGATCGTCGGCGCGCTGCGCGAGCGGCTCGGCTGAGCCCGGCGCCGATGCGGTCCGGCCGGGGGAAACCGGCCGGACCGCGTGCGTTCGGTCGCAGGGGAGGTCGCGAAGGGCGGCGTCGACCGGCGCACGGCCCACTCCGGCGGGAGCGCCGGGGCGTACCGTGGGGAGTGTCCATCCCGAGCGGGTGTCCATGCAGCCGCTCCCACGCCAACACGCGTCTGTCCGTGTCGGCGGCACCGAACGGATCCGTACCACCCGGCGAGTGGAGTTCGCCGGGGACGGTCAGAGCCGGTTCGACGACGCGCGCAGCGGTGTAGAGCGAGTCTCGGGCGGCGGGGCAGGGGCAGGCCGCGAGGGCGCGCCGGTCGGCGCCGCTCATCGCTTCCCCGCCGCGAGCAGCCACCAGGCGGTGCCTGGGGGTCCGCCCGGGCGGGGAAGTGCCTGGTTCGGCATCCCGGTGGGGGCCGGGAACCGTCGTTGCTTCTGCCCGGATCTGCCGGCGGAGAGTTCCGCGAGGCGGGCGGTCCGCGCGGGGGTGCCGGTGACGGGGTCTGCTGTCATGAGAGGGGTCCATGACGGGTGGGCGACGGTGTGCTCGATCCAGGACGCCGGAGCGTCGACCATCACGCGGGGCAATCACCGGGATCACTCATGCACGGTGAATCGGGGCGATCCGGATCAATTGCCTCCGGAACTTCATCTAACTCGCGGCCCTCACGCAGAGTCAAGATTTCGGCCCTTACTTTGCCTCGCTTTTGCCCGCGGGGTACGCAGAGTGACCTTTGGTGATTCTCCGGGCGATCTCCTCCGGCGCCACGGGCCGGCCGAAGTACCACCCCTGCCCCCAGTCGCAGCCCAGCGAGCGCAGCCACCGCGCGTGCTGCGGGGTCTCCACGCCCTCCGCGGTGACGGTGAGGCCCAGCGCGTGCGCCAGCGACACCAGCCCGCCGACGATCCGCCAGCCCAGCGGCTCCTCCGACCCGTCCTCGTGGGTGTCCGACACGAAGGCACCCGCGATCTTCAGTCCGGACACCGGGAGGTTCCGCAGATAGGCCAGGTTCGACCAGCCGGTGCCGAAGTCGTCCACCGCCAGCGACACGCCGGCATCGGCAAGTGCCTGCAGCGCCCGCAGCGACTCGTCCTCGGGTCCGATGACCGTGCTCTCGGTGATCTCCAGTTGCAGCCGGCGGGGATCCAGGCCGCTGCTGTCCAGGATGCGGGTGATGTCGTTCACCAGCCCCGGGTTGCGCGCCTGGCGCACCGCCAGGTTGACGTTGATCTGCGGTGCCGCGTCCCCGAACCGGCGCACCCACTCCGCGGCCTGACCGATCGCCCGCTCCAGGATCCACCGTCCCAGCGGCATGATCAGCCCGGTCTCCTCGGCCGTCGCGACGAACTCGTCCGGGCCCAGCACACCGAACTGCGGGTGACGCCAGCGCACCAGGGCCTCGACCGCGGCCAGGCTGCCGTCGGAGAGTGCGCACAACGGCTGGTAGTCCACGAAGAACTCGCCGCGGTCCAGCGCCACCGGCAGCCGTACGGAGATCGCGTACCGGCTCACCGCGCGCGCGTTCTGCGTCGGGTCGAACAGGGTCCAGCGGCCGCGCCCGGACTCCTTCGACCGGTACAGCGTCAGATCGGCCGCGCGCACCGCGGCGCCCGGCGTGGTCGCCGCCACCGTGCGCGCCAGGACGCCCACGCTGGCGCCGATGGCCAGTTTGTGACCGGCGATCAGGAACGGCCTGGCGAGGGTCGTCAGCACGAGCTTGGCGACGGCCACCGCCTCCTCCTCGCCCCGGCAGTTCTCCAGGAGCACCACGAACTCGTCGCCGCCGAGCCGGGCCACCAGGTGCCCCAGCGGGGTGAGCGCGCAGTCCAGGCGCTCGGCCACCGCCGTCAGCAGCCGGTCCCCGGTCTCGTGGCCCAGGCTGTCGTTGACGACCTTGAAGCCGTCCAGGTCGACGTAGCACAGGCCGAAGCGGGCGCCCGGCCGCGGGTCCTCGAACAGCGCCTCCAGCCGCTCGAAGAACGCCGCCCGGTTCGGCAGCCCGGTGAGCGGGTCGTGGGTCGCCTGGTGGCGCAGCCGCTCCTGCAGCCGGTAGCGGTCGGTGATGTCCTCCACCATCGCCACCTGGTAGCGGGGTTCGCCGTTCTCGCCGCGGATCAGCGAGACCGTCAGATGCGTCCAGACCACCTCGCCGTCGCGCCGGTAGTACGGCTTGTCGCACGCGAAGCGGTCCCGCCGGCCCTGCACCAGGTCCTCGTACGCCTCCCACACCCCCGGCGCGTCCTCCGGATGCACCAGGTCGGTCACCCGGCGGCCCCGCAGGTCCTCCGACCGGGCGCAGAACAGCTCCCGCAGCGCCCGGTTGACCTGCAGGATCGTGCCGTTCACATCGGCCATGCCGATGCCGATGGCGGCGTGCTCGAACAGGGCGCGGAACCGGGCCTCCGAGGCCCGCCAGGCCCGCTCGGCCTCCTCCCGGGCGTCGAAGGCGGCGCGCTGGATCGACTCCTGCTCGCGCAGCGTCCGCTCGCGCAGGGCCGACGCCCAGCCGGCGGCGAACGCGCCGGAGACGGCCGCCACGCGGCCCGGTGCGGCCCGCTGCGTGTGCAGCAGCGCGACGGCGTGCGCGAGGATCTCGGGATCGGTGAAGTGGGCGTCCACCAGCAGCGCCGCCGCCTCGTCGGCCAACGGGGTGTCCGCCGCGGTCCCGGCCAGCGAGCGGCGCAGCAGCTCCGCCGTGCGGCCGGCCACCTGCGCCAGCGTCGGCGGCGGCAGGGCCAGCCCCTGGCCGGAGCGGAGCAGCCGGTACCAGGCCTCGGTGAAGTCGCGGGTGCCCACGGGGGTCATCGGCTCCGTCACGGCCGTATCCCCACCCCGGTCAGACCCGACAGCATCTCGGGGTGCGGGCCGACCGACTCCGGGTCGTCGGGGTGCCACTCGGTCAGCCACACGATGCCGGGCTCGACCATCTCGAAGCCCTCGAAGAACGTCGCAACCTGCTGCCGGGTGCGCATGGTCAGCGGCGTCGGGGTCCGGGCGTAGAGCGCCTCCAGGGGGGCGGCCTGTTCGGGGCGGGACTCCTGGGAGGCGTGCGAGAGCACCAGGTAGCTGCCCGGGGGCATGGCCTCCCGGAGCGTGGCCACGATCTTGGCGGGGGCGGCGCTGTCCGGGACGAAGTGCAGGACGGCGACGAGCAGGACGGCGACCGGTTCCCCCGGCCGCAGCAGGTCCTCGATCTCGGGCCGGGACAGCAGGTCGACGGGGTCGGTCATGTCGGCGGCCACCATCGCGCAGCGCGGGTCGTCCTTCAGCATCAGCCGGCTGTGCGCCACGGCGATCGGATCGTCGTCGACGTACACCACCCGGGCGTCGGGGCGGACCGGGCGCGCCACCTCGTGGACGGCGCCGTAGGTCGGGATGCCCGATCCGATGTCGATGAAGCGGCTCACGCCCTGGGCCGCGACGTACTGCACCGAGCGGCGCAGGAACGCGCGGTTGGCCCGCATGATCTCCGCGAGGTCGGGCCACAGCGTCAGGGCCTCGCGGGCCATGTCGCGGTCGGCCGCGAAGTTGTGCGACCCGCCCAGGTAGTAGTCGTAGACCCGTGCGGCGTTGGGGGTCTCCACGTCGGTCCCGGCCGGCACCCATTCCGGACGTTGCATCGTGCACCTCTCCCGAGCCGGCGGGAGGCCCCGGCTCACCGGATCAGCCTAAAATCCTTAATGTCTAATATGTACGCATTCTCGCAGTGATCGGTTCACTATGAGCGGGCTCATCGAGGACTACGGCCTCATCGGGGACCTGCAGACGGCCGCGCTCGTCGGCCGGGACGGCTCCGTCGACTGGCTCTGCCTGCCCCGTTTCGACTCCCCGAGCTGCTTCGCCGCCCTCCTGGGCGACGACCGCCACGGCAGCTGGCGGCTGTCCCCCGCGGAGGGCGGGCCGTGCGAGAGCCGCGCCTACCGGCCGGGCACCCTGGTGCTGGAGACGTTCTGGCGCACCCCCGGCGGCACCGCCAAGGTGATCGATTTCATGCCCCAGCGCGGGCGGGCGCCCCACCTCATCCGCATCGTGGAGGGACTCAGCGGCACCGTGGACATGCGCAGCGAGCTGCGCCTGCGCTTCAACTACGGCCGAACCGCACCCTGGGTGCGGCGCACCGGGCACCACCGCGTCGCCGTCGCGGGCCCCGACTCCGCCTGGCTGCGGGCGACACCGGGCGTCCACACCTACGGCTCCGACGGCTGCACCCGCTCCGACGTCACCGTGGAGGCCGGGCAGCGCGTGCCCTTCGTGCTCACCTGGCAGCCCTCGCACCTGAGCGCCTCGCACCGCACCGACCCGGAGGCCGCGCTGCGCTGCACCGCCGAGCGCTGGCAGGCCTGGGCCGCCGGATTCCGCTACGAGGGCGACTACCCGGGCGCCGTACTGCGCTCGCTGATCACCCTCAAGGCCCTGGCCTACCAGCCCACCGGGGGCATCGTCGCCGCCCCGACCACCTCACTGCCCGAGCGCATCGGCGGTGTCCGCAACTGGGACTACCGCTTCTGCTGGCTGCGCGACTCCAGCATGACCCTGTCCGCCCTGCTGCGGGGCGGCTTCCGCGAGGAGGCCGCGGCCTGGCGCCAGTGGCTGCTGCGGGCGATCGCCGGCGACCCCGGCGACCTGCGCAGCCTGTACGGCGTGGCGGGGGAGCGCCACCTGCCCGAGACCCACGCCGACTGGTTCCCCGGCTACGAGGGCTCCGGCCCGGTCCGGCTCGGCAATGCCGCGGTCGGTCAGTTCCAGCTCGACGTGTACGGCGAGGTCGTCGACACCCTGCACCTGGCACTGCGGGCCGGCATTCCCATGGAGCGCCAGGTGTGGGCCTTCCTGCGCAGGATGCTGACGCACCTGGAGGGTCACTGGCGCGAGCCGGACGAGGGGCTGTGGGAGGTGCGCGGCGGGCGCCGGCACTTCGTCCACTCCAAGGTGATGTCCTGGGTCGCCGCCGACCGGGCCGTGCGCATGGCGGAGGCGACCGGGCTGCCCGCGCCCGTGGAGCGCTGGCGGGCACTGCGCGACGAGATCCACGCCGACGTCTGCGCCAACGGCTACGACGCCCGGCGCGGGGTCTTCGTCCAGCACTACGGAGGCCGGGCCCTCGACGCGGCGACGCTGTTCATCGTCAAGACCGGCTTCCTGCCGCCCGACGACCCGCGGGTGACCCGCACCGTAGAGGCCGTGCGCGACGAGCTGGACCTGCACGGCTTCGTCCGCCGCTACACCGAGCCCGACGGCGTGCCGGGAGCGGAGGGGGCCTTCCTGGCGTGCTCCTTCTGGCTCGCCGACGCCCTGGCCGCGCAGGGCCGGGAGGACGAGGCCCGGGCCCTGTTCGCCCGCGTCCTGGACAGTGCCAACGACCTCGGACTGCTCCCGGAGGAGTGGGACCCGCTCGCCGCCCGGCATCTCGGTAACACTCCGCAGGCGTTCACGCACGTAGCGCTCGTCAACACGGCGTTCATTTTGTCTCGTTGTCCCTCGTACGGGGGACACGGCACCATGGAACCCGGCACTTCCCGCGCATGAGGCGCGTTGGGCAGTGCGGCAGATTTCCCGACCTACGGAACGGCGACATGGTGACTTCGGCGGTTGACACGACCCTCACCGACGGCGGGCACCTGGAGGAGCCAGCCCAGGAGCGCATCGGCGCGGGCAGGGCCTTCACCTGGTTGCTCGTGGTCTGCGGTGCCCTCGGCCTGCTGGCCTCGTGGGTCATCACGATCGACAAGTTCAAGCTGCTGGAGGACCCGAACTTCGTCCCCGGCTGCAGCCTGAACCCGATCATCTCCTGCGGCAACATCATGAAGAGCGAGCAGGCGCACGCCTTCGGTTTCCCCAACCCGATGATCGGCATGGTCGCCTACCCGGTGGTCATCGGCATCGGCATGGGCATCCTCGCCGGGGCCCGCTACCGCCGCTGGTTCTGGCTGGGCCTGCAGGCCGGCACGGTCTTCGGTGTCGGCTTCGTCACGTGGCTGCAGTACCAGTCGCTCTACAACATCGGTTCGCTGTGCCTGTGGTGCTCGCTGGCCTGGGTCGTCACGATCGCGCTGTTCTGGTACACCCTCGTGCACAACCTGAAGAACAAGATCATCCCGGCGCCCGCGGCACTGCGCAACGCCGTGCTGGAGTTCCACTGGGTCATTCCCGTGCTCTGGTACGGCGTGATCGTCCTGCTGATCCTGACCCGCTGGTGGTCGTACTGGAGCACCCTGATCTGACCGGGGCTGTCAGTGCGGTGACATAGGCTTTCGTGCCGTGGAGCCCGACCTGTTCACCGCCGCCGCAGAGGAACGTCAGTCGAGGGAGCCGGGAGGCAGTCCCCTCGCGGTACGGATGCGTCCGCGCACCCTGGACGAGGTCGTGGGGCAGGGGCATCTGCTCCGCCCCGGCTCGCCGCTGCGCCGGCTGGTCGGCGAGGGCGGCGGCGGCCCGGCCGGGCCGTCCTCGGTGATCCTGTGGGGGCCGCCCGGCATCGGCAAGACGACGCTCGCGTACGTGGTCAGCCATGCCACCAACAAGCGCTTCGTCGAGCTCTCGGCGATCACCGCGGGCGTCAAGGAGGTCCGCGCTGTCATCGAGAGCGCCAAGCGCGAGTCCGGTGGCTACGGCCGGGACACCGTCCTGTTCCTCGACGAGATCCATCGCTTCAGCAAGGCGCAGCAGGACTCCCTGCTGCCCGCCGTCGAGAACCGCTGGGTCACCCTGATCGCGGCGACCACCGAGAACCCGTACTTCTCGATCATCTCGCCGCTGCTGTCGCGGTCGCTGCTGCTCACCCTGGAGTCGCTCACCGACGACGACCTGCGCGGCCTGGTGCGGCGGGCCCTGGAGGACGAGCGCGGCCTGAAGGGCGCGGTCGCCCTGTCCGGGGAGGCCGAGGACCACCTGCTGCGCATCGCAGGGGGCGATGCCCGCCGGGCGCTGACCGCGCTGGAGGCCGGCGCGGGAGCGGCCCTCGCCAAGGGCGAGCAGGAGATCTCCCTGGCCACGCTGGAGGAGTCCGTCGACCGCGCCGCGGTGAGGTACGACCGTGACGGCGACCAGCACTACGACGTGGCCAGTGCCCTGATCAAGTCCATCCGCGGCTCCGACGTGGACGCGGCGCTGCACTACCTGGCGCGCATGATCGAGGCGGGGGAGGACCCGCGGTTCATCGCGCGACGGCTGATGATCTCGGCGAGCGAGGACATCGGCCTCGCGGATCCGACCGCGCTGCCGACGGCGGTCGCCGCCGCCCAGGCGGTGGCGATGATCGGCTTCCCCGAGGCGGCGCTGACCCTGAGCCACGCCACCATCGCGCTGGCCCTCGCGCCCAAGTCGAACTCCGCGACCACGGCCATAGGCGCGGCGCTGGCGGACGTCCGGGCGGGCAAGACCGGGCCGATCCCGGCGCATCTGCGCGACAGCCACTACAAGGGCGCCGCCAAGCTGGGCCACGGCAAGGGCTACCTGTACCCGCACGACCTGCCCGGCGGCATCGCCGCCCAGCAGTACGCCCCGGACGAGATCCACGGCACGCACTACTACGAGCCCACGCGCCACGGCGCGGAGGCGCGCTACGCCGACGTCCTGGACCGGGTCCGGGAGCGGCTCGCGGGGGAGTAGCGGGCCGGTGGCCGGTCAGCGGTCCCGCCGCCCGAGGGCGGCCTCCTCGGCGGCGTCGAAGAGCGCGTGCATCGCCCGGTGCAGGTCCTGGTGGCCGCGCACCGGCTCGGGGAACTCGAAGCGGGCGTCGAAGACGTCCTCCGCCCCGGTGAAGCGCACCCGCAGCCCGAACCGGTCGAGCGCCAGCGGCACCGCGCCGGTGGGCGCCCGGTGGGTCCCGCCCGCGTCGCCGACGAGGGCGCACAGCCAGGCCACCTGGTCGGCGTGGCCCGCGGCGAGGTGCTGCAGCAGTTCCGCCTCGTGGGCGATCAGCGGGTCGGCCTCGGCCGTGGCGAAGTCGTCGGGCTCGACCTGCCCCGTGCCCCACAGGTCGTCCAGCGAGGCCTCGCCGACCTCCAGGCGCAGCCGGACCCGCCCCGCGGGGGTCGGCAGATCCCGGGCCACCGTGAGCCATCCGCTGATCCAGGCGCGCCCGCGGATGCGTGCGCGCACCGCCACGGGAGCCACATCGGTGATCTCCAGCACAGCGGACAGCTCGTCGGCCTCGGCGTGCGCGGCGGCCCGTGCCGCCGGTGAATCGGCGGAGAACAGCAGGAAGAGGTCGCCGTCGGTGCCCACGATGCGTTCCAGCGGAATCATCGACTCCGGGCGCTCCACGTGAACACCTGGAACGACCAGTACCGCGGAGGCGGTACTCTGTACGAGAGTTCGTGTGCGTTCGGCTGCTGACGGCAGTCGAACGGTTTCATGCCCGCTGGGACGCGGCTGACCATGAGCTGATCGGACCTCCGTCAAGTCGGTGCCTGATGAGGCGTCGACGGCGCCCTGTGTGGCGTTGGCACTGTCTGTGATGTCCGTGATGCGCGTGGTGTTCCCAGGGCGAGACATACGATCTCCTTCGCTAAGGTAAGGCTAACCTAACTTACATGGAGGTCCGGGAAACGTGAATCAGTCGCGTCCCAAGGTCAAGAAGTCGCGTGCGCTCGGCATCGCCCTGACGCCGAAGGCTGTCAAGTACTTCGAGGCCCGTCCCTACCCGCCGGGCGAGCACGGCCGCGGCCGCAAGCAGAACAGTGACTACAAGGTCCGACTGCTGGAGAAGCAGCGCCTGCGTGCGCAGTACGACATCTCCGAGCGCCAGATGGCCCGTGCCTACGACCGCGCCCGCAAGGTCAGCGGCAAGACCGGTGAGGCCCTGATCGTCGAGCTCGAGCGCCGCCTGGACGCCCTCGTCCTGCGCGCCGGCCTGGCCCGCACCATCTACCAGGCCCGCCAGATGGTCGTCCACGGCCACATCGAGGTCAACGGCCACAAGGTCGACAAGCCGTCCTTCCGTGTGACCCCGGACGACGTCGTCATGGTCCGCGAGCGCTCGCGCGCCAAGACCCCGTTCCAGGTCGCCCGCGAGGGTGGCTGGGCCGGCGAGGGCGAGACCCCGAAGTACCTGCAGGTCAACCTGCAGGCGCTGGCGTTCCGCCTCGACCGTCTGCCGAACCGTCGCGAGGTCCCCGTGATCTGCGACGAGCAGCTCGTCGTCGAGTACTACGCGCGCTGACGCACGCTCTCGACAAGACGTACGAAGGCCCGCCGCGCACTGCCCCCCGGGGCGTGCGCGGCGGGCCTTCGCCGTTTCCGCGGGGGTGTCAGTCCGGCGCTGTGCGCGGGCGGGCCGAGCCGCGGTGACCGCCGCTCACCCGGTCGGGGTCCGGCGTGGCGGAATCGCCCACCGGAGCCGGGCCCCGGGGGCGGCGGTGGGTGCCCGCGAGCGCCGGCGGGCACCCGTCGAGGGCACGGGCCACGGCCGAGTCCAGATCCAGGGCGCCGCCCTCCGCGAAGGCCCGTTCGTATCCCGCGCGGCCCAGCTCCGCGCGGCTGAGCTCCTCGCAGCGGCTGTGCGGGATGCCGAAGTAGCGCGAACCGAAGACCGGCAGGCCCACCGCGTCCCAGATGCTGCCCGCGGCACCCTGCAGGACCGCCGCCTCCTGGGCGTCGTGCGAGGCCGTCAGCGCCGCCAGTAACTCGATGCCCAGCACGATGCCGACCAGGTCGCGGAAGGCGTGGTTGATGCGGACGCACTCCGCCGCCAGCTCCGCCGCCAGGCGCGGGTCCTCCTGCCACCAGGCGATGACGGCCCGCGTGTACAGCGCGTACGCCAGCGCCCAGCGCTCCCCGTGGTCCTCGCAGGTCTCCCGGATGCGCTCGCACAGCTCGATCCCGCCCTCCAGGTCGCCCAGGAAGGCCACCGCCATGGCGAGTTCGACCTCGGCCATGATGACGTTGCTGTTGAGCTCGCCCAGCGTCCGGTAGTGGCCCAGCGCCTCCTCGAACAGCGCCTTGGCGCGCGGGAGGTCGTCGCTGAGCAGCGCCCCGCAGCCCATCCGGTGCACCGCGTAGGCGACGGCCGCCGCGTTGCCGGTCTCCAGGGCCTGCGCGCGGCACTCGTAGAGCATCCCGAGCGCGGCCGTGCCGTCCCCCTGCAGGATCGAGACGTAACCGCACACCCACAGCGCCTTCGCGCGCTGCCCGGTCGGTGAGGAGTCGGCCGTCAGCGCCCGCTCCAGCCAGTAGCGGCCCTCGGCGAGCCGCCCGCAGCCGACCCAGAAGAACCACAGGCTCGCCGCGAGGTACTGACCCGTGCGGAACTCCTCGGGGAGCTCCAGCGAGAACTCCAGCGCGGCCCGCAGGTTGGCCAGTTCGCGCTCGGTGCTCGACGAGACCTCCGCCTGCCGGGCGCTGAACCACTCCATCTCGCCCCAGGTGGCGAAGCCCAGGTACCAGTCACGGTGCCGGCCCCGCAGCCGCCGCTCCTCGCCCAGCTCGCGCAGCCATCCGAGCCCGTAGTCGCGCACGGTGTCCAGCAGCAGGTAGCGGACCACGCCCGCAGCCTCGCGGCGCAGCACCACCGACTTGTCGACCAGGTCCGCCAGTACGTCGACCATGGCCTCGGCGGGCACTTCGGCACCGGCGCACACGTATTCCGCCGCCTCCAGGTCGAAGTCGCCCGCGAAGACCGACAGCCGTGCCCAGAGCAGGCGTTCCTGGGGGGTGCACAACTCGTGGCTCCAGCCGATCGCCGTGCGCAGCGCGCGGTGCCGCTCGGGCCCGCCGGAGCCGCGCCGGGTCAGCAACCGGAACCGGTCGTCCAGCCGTCCGGTGATCTGCGGCACCGACAGCGCGCGCACCCGGCCCGCCGCCAGTTCCAGCGCGAGCGGGATGCCGTCCAGCCGCCGGCACAGCTCCTCGACCTCGGCGCGGTTGCGGTCGTCCACCCGGAACCCCGGCTGCGCGGCGGCCGCCCGCTCCGCGAACAGTTCCACCGCCTCGTGCGGATCGGCCAGCGGCTCCAGGGACAGCACGTGCTCGCCCGGTACGCCGAGCGGCTGCCGGCTCGTGGCCAGCACCCGCAGGCCCGGCGCCTGCCGCAGCAGTGCCTCGGCGAGGTCGGCCGCGGCGTCCACCTGCCCCTCGCAGCAGTCCAGGACGAGCAGCAGTTCGCGGTCGGCCAGAAAACCGACGAGCGCGGCCCGCGGGCCGCGCATCGTGTGGTCGGTCAGGTCGAGGGCGGCGGCGACCGCGTGGTCCACCAGTCCCGGATCACGGACGGCGCCGAGCTCCGCCAGCCACGCGCCGCCGCCGAACCCCGCCGTTGACCCTGCGGAAGCTGCCGACGCCGCCGCGCGCAGCGCGAGACGGGTCTTGCCGACCCCGCCGACCCCCGTCAGCGTCACCATCCGGGCCTTGCCCAGCAGGTGGTTCACCTCGCCGAGTTCACGCCGCCGGCCGACGAAGTGGTTCAGCTCGCCCGGCAGGTTGCCGGGCGTCCTCTCTTGGTGCATGGGTCACGGAGGGTATCGTCAAATAAGCGGAACGTACAGCCGGGCGGCGCCACCGGGCGGTATTGCGGTACGGAGTGCGGGGCCCGTCACGATAAGGTCGTTACCTGGTTGACGCGGCGATCCGAGGGAGCAGCAACGTGTCCGGTGGAGAGGTGGCCGGCCTCATCGTGGCCGTCTTCTGGGCGATCCTGGTGTCGTTCCTCGCCGTGGCGCTCGTGCGGCTCGCCCAGGCGCTCCGGCAGGCCACCCAACTGGTCGCCGAGGTGACCGACCGGGCCGTGCCGCTGCTCGGCGAGGCATCCGAGGCGGTGCGCTCCGCGCACGCGCAGCTCGCCCGCGTCGACTCCATCACCTCCGACGTCGCCGAGGTGACCGCCAACGCCTCCGCGCTCTCCACGACCGTCGCCTCCACGTTCGGTGGCCCCCTGGTGAAGGTCGCGGCCTTCGGCTACGGCGTGCGACGCGCGGTCAACCTGCAGACCAAGGGTGCCGGCAAGAAGCGCACCGTGGTCCTCGGCCGGACGCTCCCGTCCGCCCGCAGCCGTAAGTCGAGGGGCTGACCTGCCATGTTCCGCCGTGCCTTCTGGTTCACCGCCGGTGCCGCCGCCGGAGTGTGGGCCACCACCAAGGTCCACCGCACGATTCGCAGCCTGACCCCGGAGAGCCTCGCCGCCAAGGCGGCCGACAAGGCACTGGAGGCCGGGGGCCGGCTGCGCACCTTCGCGCAGGACGTCCGCGCCGGCATGGCCGAGCGTGAGGACCAGCTGAACGACCAACTGGGCCGCACGGCCCCCGAACTCGACATGCCGGCACAGCGCCCGGCGATCACGTACCACCACCGGAAGGACGATCACTGATGGAGTCGGCAGAAATCCGCCGCCGCTGGCTGCGCTTCTTCGAGGAGCGCGGGCACACCGTCGTGCCGTCGGCGTCGCTCATCGCCGACGACCCGACCCTTCTTCTGGTGCCCGCGGGCATGGTCCCGTTCAAGCCCTACTTCCTGGGTGAGGTCAAGCCGCCCTTCCCGCGCGCCACCAGCGTGCAGAAGTGCGTCCGCACGCCCGACATCGAAGAGGTCGGCAAGACCACGCGGCACGGCACCTTCTTCCAGATGTGCGGCAACTTCTCCTTCGGCGACTACTTCAAGGAAGGCGCCATCAAGTTCGCCTGGGAGCTGCTCACCGCTCCCGTGGCGGACGGCGGTTACGGCCTCGACCCCGAGCGGCTGTGGATCACCGTCTACAAGGACGACGACGAGGCCGAGCAGATCTGGCGCGACGTCGTGGGCGTGCCCGCCGAGCGCATCCAGCGCCTGGGCATGAAGGACAACTTCTGGTCCATGGGCGTCCCCGGCCCCTGCGGTCCGTGCTCCGAGATCAACTACGACCGCGGCCCCGAGTTCGGCGTCGAGGGCGGCCCTGCGGTCAACGACGAGCGGTACGTGGAGATCTGGAACCTGGTCTTCATGCAGTACGAGCGCGGGGAGGGCACCGGCAAGGAGGAGTTCCCGATCCTCGGCGACCTGCCCGCCAAGAACATCGACACCGGCCTCGGTCTCGAACGTCTCGCCATGATCCTGCAGGACGTGCAGAACATGTACGAGACCGACACCCTGCGCGTCGTCATCGACAAGGCCACCGAGCTCACCGGCGTCGCCTACGGTGCCGCCCACGAGTCCGACGTCTCGCTGCGCGTGGTCGCCGACCACATGCGCACGTCCGTCATGCTCGTCGGCGACGGCGTCACCCCCGGCAACGAGGGCCGCGGCTATGTGCTGCGCCGGATCATGCGCCGCGCCATCCGCAACATGCGCCTGCTGGGCGCCACCGACGCGGTCGTCCTCGACCTGGTCGACGCCGTCATCAAGACGATGGGCCAGCAGTACCCGGAGCTGGTCCAGGACCGCAAGCGCATCGAGACGGTCGCCGTCGCCGAGGAGAACGCCTTCCTCAAGACGCTGAAGGCCGGCACGAACATCCTCGACACCGCCGTCACCGAGACCAAGGCCGCCGGCTCCGCCGTGCTGCCCGGCGACAAGGCCTTCCTGCTCCACGACACATGGGGCTTCCCGATCGACCTCACCCTCGAAATGGCCTCCGAGCAGGGCCTGTCGGTGGACGAGGAGGGCTTCCGCCGCCTGATGAAGGAGCAGCGGGACCGCGCCAAGGCCGACGCCCTGGTGAAGAAGAGCGGTCACGCCGACCTGTCGGCCTACCGCTCCGTCGCCGACTCCGCCGGCACGACCGTGTTCACCGGCTACAGCGACAACGAGGGCGAGGCCAACGTCGTCGGCCTGCTGGTGGACGGCGTGCCGTCGCCCGCCGCCAACGAGGGCGACGAGGTCGAGGTCATCCTCGACCGCACCCCCTTCTACGCCGAGGGTGGCGGTCAGCTCGCCGACACCGGCCGCATCCGCACCGACTCCGGCGCCGTCATCGAGGTCCGCGACGTGCAGCAGCCCGTGCCGGGCGTCACCGTGCACAAGGGCAGTGTGCAGGTCGGTGAGGTCACCGTCGGATCCGGCGTGCTGGCCAAGATCGACCTGGGCCGCCGCCGCGCCATCGCCCGCGCCCACAGCGCCACGCACCTCACGCACCAGGCGCTGCGCGACGCCCTCGGCCCGACGGCCGCCCAGGCCGGTTCGGAGAACTCCCCGGGCCGCTTCCGCTTCGACTTCGGCTCGCCGACGGCCGTGCCCGGCAGCGTGCTGACGGACGTCGAGCAGAAGATCAACGCCGTCCTCTCCCGTGAACTCGACGTCAGCGCCGAGATCATGAGCATCGACGAGGCCAAGAAGGCGGGCGCGATCGCCGAGTTCGGCGAGAAGTACGGCGAGCGCGTGCGCGTCGTGACCATCGGCGACTACTCCAAGGAGCTGTGCGGCGGCACGCACGTCCACAACACCGCGCAGCTGGGCCTGGTGAAGCTGCTCGGCGAGTCCTCGATCGGCTCCGGCGTGCGCCGTGTCGAGGCCCTGGTCGGCGTGGACGCGTACAACTTCCTCGCCCGCGAGCACACGGTCGTCGCCCAGCTCCAGCAGCTGGTCAAGGGCCGCCCGGAGGAGCTTCCGGAGAAGATCGCCGGCATGCTCTCCAAGCTCAAGGACGCCGAGAAGGAGATCGAGCGCTTCCGCGCCGAGAAGGTGCTGCAGGCCGCCGCCGGGCTCGCCGAGTCCGCCCAGGACGTCAAGGGCGTCGCCGTGGTGACCGGGCAGGTCCCGGACGGCACGAGCGCCGACGACCTGCGCAAGCTCGTCCTGGACGTCCGCCAGCGGATCACCGGCGGCCGGCCGGCCGTCGTGGCGCTGTTCACTGTGGCCAATGACCGCCCGCTGACCGTGATCGCCACCAATGAGGCGGCCCGCGAGCGCGGCCTCAAGGCCGGTGACCTGGTCCGCGCTGCCGCCAAGACCCTCGGCGGCGGCGGTGGCGGCAAGCCGGACGTCGCCCAGGGCGGCGGCCAGAACGCCGACGCCGTCGGTGACGCCGTGGCCGCGGTGCAGCGACTGGTCGCCGAGACAGCCTGATGTCGCTCATGCGCAGGGGTCGCAGGATCGCGATCGACGTCGGGGACGCCCGCATCGGGGTCGCCTCCTGCGACCCCGACGGGGTCCTCGCCACGCCGGTCGAAACGGTGCCCGGCCGGGACGTCCCGGCCGCGCGCCGGCGCATCGCGCAGATCGTCGAGGAGTACGAGCCGATCGAGGTCCTGGTCGGCCTGCCCCGCTCACTCAGCGGGCGGGAGGGAGCGGCCGCGGCCAAGGCACGCGGCTTCGCCGAGGATGTGGCTAAGATCATCTCGCCGGTCCCGGTGCGGCTGGTGGACGAGCGGATGACCACGGTGACCGCCACCCAGGGGCTGCGTGCTTCGGGTGTGACGGCGAAGAAGGGACGTTCGGTCGTCGATCAGGCTGCCGCTGTCGTTATCCTGCAGAGTGCCCTGGAGACCGAACGGGTGTCCGGGAAAGCTCCCGGAGAGAGCGTCGAACCTTTTATCTGATCGCGGTACGGTAACGTTCCGCGCGACACAGCGGCTCCGCAGCGGAGCCGAGGTGCCCAGGGGCCGGCCGACCTGGGCCGCGTCACAAGCGCCGGCCTGTTGCCGCCTCGCGAACCGAACCGTAGGGGATCGATGACTGACTATGGCCGGAGCTCAGGCTCCGAAGCATGGCACCCCGAAGACCCTCTCTTCGGTGACCAGTGGGGCGACCAGCAGCACCCGCAGCAGCAGCCTCAGCGGCATGCCCAGCACCCGCAGCACCCGCAGCACCCGCAGCATCCTCAGCAACAGCAGCAGCAGTACCCGCAGCAATATTCCCAGCAGCAACAGCAGTACCCCCAGCCTCAGCAGCAGCACCCGCAGGCCCAGCAGGCGCAGTACCAGCAGCAGGGCGGCTGGGACCCGTACGGCGGCACCGGGCAGCAGCCCCAGTACCCGTACGACGCCCAGCAGCAGCAGTACGACTCCTGGGGCACCCCGGCCGGCTACGGCGGCGACCCCTACGGCGGCCAGCCGCAGCAGCCCGACTACTACGGTCAGAACGGCTACCCGCCGCCGCAGCCGCCGGACCAGCGGTACCAGGAGCAGCAGCAGGCCCCGCAGGGGTACGAGCAGGCGCCTCCGCAGCAGGTCCCGCAGCGCCCCCAGCCCCAACGCCCGCAGCCGCAGCGCCGGCAGCCCGAGCCGTCCCGTCCCGAGTGGGACGACGAGACGGAGGCCGCCGACGACCACGCCTTCTTCTCGGGCGGCGGTGACGACGACGAGGACGGCGACGACCACGCCTCCGGCCGCGGCGACCGCCGAGGCGGCAAGGCGGGCAAGGGCGGCGGCAAGAAGCGCCGCAGCGGTATGGCCTGCATGGTCGTGCTCGTGGTGCTCGGCGGCGGCCTGGCCGGCGTGACGTACTTCGGCTACTCGTACTACCAGTCGCATTTCGGCCCGGCGCCCGACTTCGCGGGCCAGGGCACCGGAGAGGTGCAGGTCGAGATCCCGCAGGGCGCCAGCGGCATCGAGATCGGCAACATCCTCAAGAAGTCCGGCGTGGTCAAGAGCGTCGACGCGTTCACCACCGCCACGAATCAGAACCCCAAGGGCAAGCTCATCCAGGCCGGCGTGTACGTCCTCCACAAGGAGATGTCCGCCGCCAGCGCCGTGAAGATGATGCTCGACCCCAATTCCCAGAACGTGCTGATCATCGCCGAGGGCCTGCGGGACGCGCAGATCTACTCGACGATCGACGCCAAGCTGGGACTGGACGAGGGCACCACCAAGAAGGTCGCCACGGCCGATGCCGACAAGCTCGGCATGCCGTCCTGGGCGGACGACGGGGCCGACATAAAGGACCCGCTGGAAGGATTCCTCTTCCCCTCCCGCTACAGCATCGCCAAGGACATGAAGCCCGAGGAGCTGCTGAAGCAGATGGTCAAGCAGGCGACCGCCGAGTACGAGAAGGACGACCTCCAGGCGCAGGCCAAGAAGGTCGGAATGTCGCCGCACGAGGTCATCACCATCGCCAGCCTGGTACAGGCCGAGGCGAAGGAGGACGACGAGTTCGGCAAGGTCTCGCGGGTCATCTACAACCGCCTCGACCAGAACATGTTCCTGGGCTTCGACTCGACGATCAACTACGCCAAGGGCCGCAGCACGCTCAACACGTCGACGGCCGACACCAAGGACCCGTCGCCGTACAACACGTACAACCACAAGGGCCTGCCGCCGGGGCCGATCGGCAACCCCGGGCACCAGGCGATCGACGCGGCGCTGCATCCGACGAAGGGCAACTGGCTGTTCTTCGTGACGGTCAAGCCGGGTGACACGCGCTTCACCAACAGCCAGGCCGAGCACGACAAGAACGTCGAGGAGTTCAACAAGTACCAGCGGGAGCACGGCGGTTGATGAGTGAGGGCAAGCGGGCGGCGGTCCTCGGATCGCCCATCGCCCACTCCCTGTCGCCCGTGCTGCACCGCGCCGCCTACGCGGAGTTGGGCCTGGACGACTGGACGTACGACCGGTTCGACGTCGGTGAGGAGGCCCTGCCCGGATTCCTGACGGAACTGGGGCAGGGCGACGGGCGCTGGGCCGGACTGTCGCTGACGATGCCGCTGAAGCGCGCGGTGATCCCGCTGCTCGACGGGATCAGCGGCACAGCGGCCTCGGTGGAGGCCGTCAACACCGTGGTGTTCGCCGAGGACGGCCGCCGCACGGGCGACAACACCGACATCCCCGGCATGGTGGCGGCCCTGCGCGAGCGCGGCGTCGGGCGGGTGGCGGCGGCATCGGTCCTGGGAGCGGGCGCGACCGCGTCCTCCGCCCTGGCCGCACTGGCGCAGATCTGCGACGGCGAGGTCACCGCCTATGTGCGCAGCGCGGCGCGCGCGGCCGAGATGCGGCAGTGGGGCGAGCGGCTGGGCGTGTCCGTGCGCACCGCGGCATGGGAGGACGCGCACCGCGCCTTCGACGCCCCCCTGGTGGTCGCCACGACCCCGGCCGGCACCACGGACGCGCTCGCCGCGGCCGTGCCGCAGACGCCGGGCACGCTCTTCGACGTGCTGTACGACCCCTGGCCGACGGCCCTGGCCGCCGCGTGGTCCGCCCGCGGGGGAGCACTGGTCGGCGGGCTCGACCTGCTCGTGCACCAGGCGGTGCTCCAGGTGGAGCTGATGACCGGCCGCCGGCCCGCGCCCCTGGCGGCGATGCGCGCCGCGGGGGAGGCGGCGCTGCACCGCTCCTGAGCCTCGGCGCCGGCGACGCCTGGTGTCCGCTCGGCGGACCGTGCTCGGTCCTCGCGCGCGGACGTGAAAGGATTCGGAGTACGCACGGCCGGTCCGGCCCGCCTTGCCGCGGGCCGGCCCATGGAGAAGGAGCGAGCACCGTTGAGCACGTTGCGCTGGCTGACCGCGGGGGAGTCGCACGGCCCCGCACTCGTCGCGACGCTGGAGGGACTCCCCTCCGGTGTGCCGATCACCACCGCTATGGTGGCGGACCACCTCGCGCGGCGGCGGCTGGGCTACGGCCGCGGTGCCCGCATGAAGTTCGAGCAGGACCAGGTCACCTTCCTCGGCGGCGTCCGCCACGGGCTGACCATGGGCTCGCCGGTCGCGATCATGGTCGGGAACACCGAGTGGCCCAAGTGGGAGCAGGTCATGTCGGCCGACCCGGTCGACCCCGAGATCCTCGCCGGACTCGCCCGCAACGCCCCGCTGACCCGCCCGCGCCCCGGCCACGCCGACCTCGCCGGCATGCAGAAGTACGGCTTCGACGAGGCCCGGCCGATCCTGGAGCGCGCCTCCGCCCGTGAGACCGCCGCCCGCGTCGCGCTGGGCGCCGTGGCCCGCTCGTACCTCAAGGAGACGGCCGGTATCGAGATCGTCTCCCACGTCGTGGAACTCGCCTCGGCCAAGGCACCGTACGGCGTCCTGCCCACTCCGGCCGACGTCGAGAAGCTCGACGCCGACCCCGTGCGCTGCCTCGACTCCGACGCGAGCAAGCGGATGATCGCGGAGATCGACCAGGCGCACAAGGACGGCGACACCCTGGGCGGCGTCGTGGAGGTGCTGGCGTACGGCGTGCCGGTCGGCCTCGGCAGCCACGTCCACTGGGACCGCCGTCTGGACGCGCGCCTGGCCGCGGCCCTCATGGGCATCCAGGCCATCAAGGGCGTCGAGGTCGGCGACGGCTTCGAACTCGCCCGCGTCCCCGGCTCCAAGGCGCACGACGAGATCGTGGCCACCCCCGACGGCATCCGCCGCTCCTCCGGTCGCTCCGGCGGCACCGAGGGCGGCCTGTCCACCGGTGAACTGCTGCGCGTGCGCGCCGCGATGAAGCCCATCGCCACCGTGCCGCGCGCCCTGGCCACCGTGGACGTGACCACCGGCGAGGCCACCCAGGCCCACCACCAGCGTTCCGACGTCTGCGCCGTGCCCGCCGCGGGCATCGTGGCCGAGGCGATGGTCGCCCTGGTGCTGGCCGACGCGGTGGCCGAGAAGTTCGGCGGCGACAGCGTCACCGAGACCCGCCGCAATGTGCGCGGCTACCTCGACCACCTGGCGATCCGGTGAGCGCGCCGGTCGTCGTCCTGGTCGGGCCGATGGGCGTCGGCAAGACCACCGTCGGCGAACTGCTGGCCGAACGCCTGGGTGTGACCTGCCGCGACACCGACGCGGACATCGTCGAGGCCGAGGGCCGCCCGATCTCCGACATCTTCGTGGAGGACGGCGAGGAGCACTTCCGGGCCCTGGAGGCCCGGGCGGTGCGGACCGCGCTGGCCGAGCACCCCGGGGTGCTCGCCCTGGGCGGCGGCGCGATCCTCAGCGAGGACACCCGGGGGCTGCTCGCCGGCCTGCCCGTGGTCTTCCTCGACATGGACGTCGCCGAGGCCGTCAAGCGCGTCGGCCTCGACGCCGCCCGGCCGCTGCTCGCCGTCAACCCGCGACGGCAGTGGCGGGAGCTGATGGACGCCCGGCGCCCGCTGTACACCGAAGTAGCCCGGGCCGTGGTGAGCACGCAGGACCGTACCCCCGAGGACGTCGCCGAGGCCGTCCTGGACGCACTGGAGCTGAAGACCGCATGACCGAGCACGCCGCCCACGCCACCGTCCGCATCCCGGTCGGGGGCAGTGCGGGCACCGAGCCGTACGAGGTCCTGGTCGGCCGGCAGCTGCTCGGCGAGCTGCCCGGCCTGATCGGCGAGAAGGCGGCCCGCGTCGCCGTCATCCACCCCGAGGCGCTCTCCGCCACTGGCGAGGCGCTCCGCGACGACCTGGCCGAGCAGGGCTACGAAGCCGTCGCCATCCAGGTGCCGAACGCGGAGGAGGCCAAGACGGCCGAGGTCGCCGCGTACTGCTGGCGGGCGCTCGGCCAGTCCGGCTTCACCCGCACGGACGTCGTCGTCGGCGTCGGCGGCGGTGCCACCACCGACCTGGCCGGCTTCGTCGCCGCCACCTGGCTGCGGGGCGTCCGCTGGATCGCGGTCCCGACCACGGTGCTGGGCATGGTGGACGCCGCCGTCGGCGGCAAGACCGGCATCAACACCGCCGAGGGCAAGAACCTCGTCGGCGCCTTCCACCCGCCCGCCGGCGTGCTGTGCGACCTCGCCGCCCTGGAGTCCCTCGCGGTCAACGACTACGTCAGCGGCCTCGCGGAGATCATCAAGGCGGGCTTCATCGCCGACCCGGTCATCCTCGACCTGATCGAGGGCGACCCGGCCGCCGCCCGCACCCCCGACGGCGTGCACACCGCCGAGCTGATCGAGCGGGCCATCCGGGTCAAGGCCGAGGTGGTCTCCGCGGACCTCAAGGAGTCGGGTCTGCGGGAGATCCTCAACTACGGCCACACGCTCGGCCACGCCATCGAGAAGAACGAGCGGTACGACTGGCGGCACGGCGCGGCCGTCTCCATCGGCATGGTCTTCGCCGCCGAACTCGGCCGTCTCGCCGGGCGGTTGGACGACGCCACCGCGGACCGCCACCGCACGGTGCTGGAATCGGTGGGACTGCCGCTGACCTACCGCGGCGACCAGTGGCCGCGACTGCTGGAGACCATGAAGGTCGACAAGAAGTCCCGCGGCGACCGGCTCCGCTTCATCGTCCTGGACGCCCTCGCCAAGCCCACCGTGCTGGAGGCACCCGACCCGGCTGTGCTCCTCGCCGCCTACGCGGAGATCTCCAAGTAGCGACCGGCACCACTGTCGCCGAACGGCCGGGCACCCTGCGGGTGACCCGGCCGTTCACACAACTACGGCCGTTGACGGTACCGTTCGGTCGAACCTGAAAGCACTTGTACGGGACGGAGTGGCCGCGATGCAGCATGGCGTGGGCGCGCCTCTGCCACCGCCGCACGGCGGACAGCCAGCCGGCCAGCCGGGTCCGCCGCCTCAGCCCCCGGCGGCGACCGGCCTGACCGGCCACTTCCCGATGGCAGCCGGCGCCCCCGTCCAGCACCCGGGACGGCCGCCCGAGCAGGTGCACCAGCCCGGTGCCGACCCCGGAACCAGCCCTGGCGGCCCGCGTCCGCGCCCCGGCCACGGCCCCGTGGCCGTCCTGCTGATCGGCGCCGCGGGAGCCGGGAAGACCACCATCGCCCGCCACTGGGCCGACCACCGCGGTGTCCCCACCGCGCACATCAGCCTGGACGACGTGCGCGAATGGGTCCGCTCCGGCTTCGCCGACCCCCAGTCGGGCTGGAACGACCACTCCGAGGCGCAGTACCGCCTCGCCCGCCGCACCTGCGGCTTCGCCGCCCGCAACTTCCTGGCGAACGGCATCTCCTGCATCATCGACGACGCCGTCTTCCCCGACCGGCCGGTGGTCGGCCTCGGCGGCTGGAAGCGCCACGTCGGCCCCGGCCTGCTGCCCGTCGTACTGCTCCCCGGCCTCGACGTCGTGCTCGCCCGCAACGCGCAGCGCACCGGCAACCGGCGGCTGACCGACGAGGAGGTCGCCCGCATCCACGGCCGGATGGCCGGCTGGTACGGGTCCGGGCTGCCGATCATCGACAACTCGCACCTGGACGTGCCCGCGGCGGCCGCCGCCCTCGACAGCGTGGTCACCCGCAGCCTGCAGGGCCCGCCCGCCTGGTAGCCCGTCCGGCGGCCCGGCTCGACAGGCCGAGCGGCGGGACCCGACGTACGCTCACCACATGTCCGAGGTGCACGCTGCCCGCAGGGAACGGTTGCGGGACCGATGCGCGGCGTCCGGAGCGGCGGCGGCGCTGGTCTCCCGCCCCGCGAACGTCCGCTACCTGACCGGCTGCGCCCCGCCCGGCACGGTGCTGCTGATCACCCCGGGCCCCGAGGACGTCCTGGTGCACGGCCGCCACCCCTCCGGGGACCTCGCCGAGGGACGCCTTCCCGACGACGTGCGCGCGGTCGTGCTGCCGTCCCCCGACGCCGACCCCGCGGTCGCCGCCGCGGGCCTGGCCGCCGAGCGCAAGGCCGATGCAGTGGCCGTGGAGGAGCACCACCTCACCGTCGCCCGGCACCGCGCGATGGGCGCGGCCGCACCAGGCGTCCGCCTCACCGACCTCGGGACGGCCGTGGAACAGCTCCGGCTGGTCAAGGACGAGCAGGAGATCTCCGCCCTGCGCATCGCCGCAGAGATCGCCGACCAGGCCCTCAGCGAGCTCCTGGAGTCGATCCTGGTGGGGCGCACCGAGCGGCATCTGGCACTGGAGCTGGAACGGCGCCTCATCGACCACGGCGCCGACGGCCCCGCCTTCCCGACCTGCGTCGGCACCGGGCCGCATTCGGGTGCCTCGCGCCATCTGCCCACCGACCGGCGGGTCGAGGAGGGCGACTTCCTGACCGTGCGGCTGGGCGCCTGCTACCGCGGCTACCGCTGCGAGGTCGGCCGTACCTTCGTGATCGGCACGTCCCCCGCCGACTGGCAGATCGAGCTGTACGACCTCGTCTTCGCCGCCCAGCGGGCCGGCCGGGAGGCACTGCTGCCAGGCGCGGCGTGCCGCGACGTGGACCATGCCGCACGGCACGTCCTGGAGTCCGGCGGGTACGGCGACGCCCTGGGGGAGAGCACGGGACACGGGGTCGGTCTGGAGATCGGCGAGGACCCTCGGTTGTCGCCTGCTGCCATGGGTAAACTGGACGCTTGCGTGCCGGTCACCGTCGAACCGGGGGTCCACCTCCCGGGCCGCGGCGGTGTCCGGATCGACGACACACTCGTCGTGCGTCCCCCGACGGACGGCGGGCCCGAGCTACTCACCATCACGACCAAGGAGCTGCTCGCCCTGTAGCGGGCGGGCACCTGTTTGGTCCCCGAAGCAGCAGTGCAGGAGATTCCGCAACCGTGGCCACCACGAACGACCTCAAGAACGGCCTCGTGCTCAAGCTCGACGGCGGCCAGCTCTGGTCCGTAGTCGAGTTCCAGCACGTCAAGCCCGGCAAGGGCCCCGCCTTCGTCCGTACGAAGCTCAAGAACGTGCTCTCCGGCAAGGTCGTCGACAAGACCTTCAACGCCGGCGTGAAGGTCGAGACGGCCAACGTCGACAAGCGCGGGATGCAGTTCTCCTACAAGGACGGCGAGAGCTTCGTGTTCATGGACATGGACACGTACGACCAGATCTACATCACCCCCGAGGTCGTCGGCGACGCCGCCCACTTCCTCCTGGAGGGCTTCGAGGCCGTCGTCGCCATGTACGAGGGCGCGCCCCTGTACATCGAGCTGCCGGCCGCGGTCGAGCTGGTCATCGAGTACACCGAGCCGGGCGTCCAGGGCGACCGCTCCACCGGCGGCACCAAGCCGGCCAAGCTGGAGACCGGTTACGAGATCGGCGTGCCGCTCTTCATCACCACCGGTGAGAAGATCAAGGTCGACACCCGCACGGGTGACTATCTCGGCCGGGTGACCAGCTAACCGTGGCCGCTCGCAACAAGGCCCGTAAGCGCGCCTTCCAGATCCTCTTCGAGGCGGAGCAGCGGGGCGTCAACCCCAAGACCGCCATGGCGGACTGGATCAGGCTCGCCCGCACCGACGACCGGCAGCCGCCGGTCAGCGAATACACCATGAAACTCGTCGAGGGTTACGCCGAACGGGCGAAGCGGATCGACGAACTGCTCTCGAAGCACGCTGTGGGCTGGAGCCTCGACCGGATGCCGGTCGTCGACCGCAACATCCTGCGGCTCGGCGCCTACGAGCTGATCTGGGAGGACGACGTCCCCGACGCCGTCGCCCTGGACGAGGCCGTGCAGCTGGCCAAGGAGTTCTCCACGGACGACTCGCCGTCGTTCGTGAACGGCCTGCTGGCCCGCCTGAAGGAGCTCAAGCCGAGCCTGCGCGAGGATCTGCCGCAGAACGAGGACTGAGCCTCCCCGAGCGACCCACGGGCCCGGAACGCCATCGCGTTCCGGGCCCGTCGCGTGCCGCCGGCCGGGTTCTTCCGGGCCCGGGAACGCAAGCGCCCCCGTGCGGTGTCCGAAAGGCCACCGCACAGGGGCGTGAACGTTTCTGCTTCCCGAGGGTGTCAGCCCTCCTCGTGCTGCACCGCGCGCCGCGCGTCCGCGTCGAGGACGCCCCAGCCGATGAGCTGCTCGGTCAGGACCGAGGGCGACTGGTCGTAGATGACGGCGAGGGTGCGCAGGTCGTCCTGGCGGATCGACAGCACCTTGCCGTTGTAGTCACCTCGCTGGCTCTGGATCGTCGCGGCGTACCTCTGCAGCGGGCCGGCCTTGTCGGACGGCACCTGGCCGAGGCGCTCGAGATCGAGGACGAGCTTCGGCGGCGGCTCGGCGGCACCACCGGGCGCGGAACCGGGCAGGAGCTCCTGGACCGGCACGCCGTAGAAGTCGGCGAGCTCGGCAAGCCGCTGCACCGTGACCGCGCGGTCCCCACGCTCGTACGAGCCGACCACGACGGCCTTCCAGCGCCCCTGGGACTTCTCCTCGACGCCGTGGAGGGAGAGTCCCTGCTGTGTGCGGATGGCGCGGAGCTTCGCTCCGAGCTGTTTGGCGTAATCGCTGGACATAACGCTCCCCGGACGGAAACTCAGTAACTCACTGTGAGGTTACGCAGCGTAATTGGAATCCGTCAAGCCGAATGGTCCACACCGGTCCCCCGGACGAGCGAGGTCATCGGCGCGTCACCCGCGACGGAGCAGGTCAGCGGGGCTGGTACGGTGGTCCTGTACGTTTTGGCGTCCTTTAAGACCCGTCCCGTGAGGCGGGGAAGGGGGTCCATTTTTCATGGCCGCACACAATGAAGCCTCAACGGTGCCGTCCCGGCCCGTGCTGGAGGCGCAGGACATCGAGCGGGTGCTGACCCGCATCGCCCACGAGATCGTCGAACGCGCCAAGGGCGCCGACGACGTGGTGCTTCTCGGCATTCCGACCCGCGGCGTCCACCTGGCCCGCAGACTCGCCGACAAGCTCGACGGCATCACCGGCGGCAAGGTCCCGGTCGGCTCGCTCGACATCACCATGTACCGCGACGACCTGCGGCTCGGCCCGGCCCGCGCGCTCGCCCGCACCGAGATCCCGGCCGACGGCGTGGACCGCCGCCTGGTCGTCCTCGTGGACGACGTGCTCTTCTCCGGCCGCACCATCCGCGCCGCCCTCGACGCGCTGAACGACATCGGCCGCCCGCGCGCGGTGCAGCTGGCCGTCCTGGTCGACCGCGGCCACCGCGAGCTGCCCATCCGTGCCGACTACGTCGGCAAGAACATCCCCACCTCGCTGCGCGAGACCGTCAAGGTCCACCTGACCGAGGAGGACGGGCGCGACTGCGTCCTGCTCGGCGTACGCGACGGCTCCCCGGCGGACGAGTAGCGCGGTTCCGCCCCGTCTCCCGGGGCACAGCCATGCCCGCCCGTCCCCCGGCACGAGCCGTCCGGGAGACGCCGCGTGCCGCCCCTCTGCCCGCCCCCGCACGCATCCTCCGGAGTGACCGATGAAGCGCCACCTGATCTCGGCGGCCGACCTCACCCGCGACGACGCCCTCCTCGTGCTCGACACCGCCGAGGAGATGGCCCGCGTGGCCGACCGCCCCATCAAGAAGCTCCCCACCCTGCGCGGCCGCACGGTCGTGAACCTCTTCTTCGAGGACTCGACCCGCACCCGCATCTCCTTCGAGGCCGCCGCCAAGCGACTGTCGGCCGACGTCATCAACTTCTCCGCCAAGGGGTCCTCGGTCTCCAAGGGCGAGTCGCTGAAGGACACTGCCCTCACCCTGGAGGCGATGGGCGCCGACGCCGTCGTCATCCGCCACCACATGTCCGGCGCCCCGCACCGCCTCGCGTACTCCGACTGGATCGGCGGCAGCGTGGTCAACGCCGGCGACGGCACCCACGAGCACCCCACCCAGGCGCTGCTGGACGCCTTCACCATGCGCCGCCATCTGTCCGGCCCCGGCCGCGACCTGGCGGGCCGGCGCGTCACCGTGGTGGGCGATGTGCTGCACAGCCGTGTGGCCCGCTCCAATGTGCTGCTGCTGAACACCCTGGGCGCCGAGGTCACCCTCGTGGCGCCGCCCACCCTGCTGCCGATCGGCGTCGAGAACTGGCCCTGCGAGGTCTCGTACGACCTGGACGCGGTGCTCGCCAAGACCGACGCCGTGATGATGCTGCGCGTCCAGCGCGAGCGCATGAACGCGGCCTTCTTCCCGACCGAGCGCGAGTACTCCCGCCGCTACGGCCTCGACGGCATCCGGATGGCCGCCCTGCCGGAGCACGCCGTCGTCATGCACCCCGGCCCGATGAACCGCGGCATGGAGATCACCGCCGACGTCGCGGACTCGCCGCGCTGCACCGCCGTCGAGCAGGTCAGGAACGGCGTCAGCATCCGCATGGCCGTCCTGTACCTGCTGCTCGGCGGCGCCGAGCCCGCCGTCTCCGCCCCCGCCCGCACCGAGGAGAGCAAGTGACCATGAGCGCGACCCCGAAGACGCTGATCCGCGGCGCGAGGATCCTGGGCGGCGACCCGCAGGACGTCCTCATCGACGGCGAGACCATCGCCGAGATCGGCACCGGGCTGACCGCCCCCGCGGGTGCCGCCGTCGTCGAGGCCGAGAGCATGGTCCTGCTGCCGGGGCTGGTCGACCTCCACACCCATCTGCGCGAGCCCGGCCGCGAGGACTCCGAGACCGTCCTCACCGGCACCAAGGCGGCGGCCGTCGGCGGCTACACCGCCGTGCACGCGATGGCGAACACCTTCCCGGTGGCCGACACCGCCGGCGTCGTCGAGCAGGTCTGGCGGCTCGGCCGCGAGCACGGCTACTGCGACGTCCAGCCCGTCGGTGCCGTCACCGTGGGCCTGGAGGGGAAGAAGCTCGCCGAGCTCGGCGCGATGGCCGACTCCGTGGCCGGTGTCCGGGTGTTCTCCGACGACGGCAAGTGCGTGGACGACGCGGTCATGATGCGCCGCGCCCTGGAGTACGTGAAGGCCTTCGACGGCGTCGTCGCCCAGCACGCGCAGGAGCCGCGGCTGACCGAGGGCGCCCAGATGAACGAGGGCGTCGTCTCCGGCGAGCTGGGGCTGACCGGCTGGCCGGCCGTCGCCGAGGAGTCGATCATCGCCCGCGACGTGCTGCTCGCCGCCCACGTCGGTTCCCGCGTGCACATCTGCCACCTGTCCACGGCCGGCTCGGTGGAGATCGTCCGCTGGGCCAAGTCCAAGGGCTGGGACGTCACCGCCGAGGTCACCCCGCACCACCTGCTGCTCACCGACGAGCTGGTGCGCACCTACAACCCCGTCTACAAGGTCAACCCGCCGCTGCGCACCGAGGCCGACGTCATGGCCCTGCGCGAGGCGCTGGCCGACGGCACCATCGACTGCGTGGCCACCGACCACGCCCCCCACCCGCACGAGGACAAGGACTGCGAGTGGGGCGCGGCGGCCATGGGCATGATCGGCCTGGAGACCGCGCTGTCGGTCGTCCAGCACGCCATGGTCGACACCGGGCTGCTCGACTGGGCCGGCGTCGCCGACCGCATGTCCTTCCGCCCGGCAGCCATCGGGCGGCTGTCCGGCCACGGACGACCCGTCTCGGCAGGCGAGCCCGCCAACCTCACGCTGGTCGTTCCGGCATACCGTGGTGTGGTGAATCCCGCGGGCTTCGCCTCCCGCAGCCGGAACACGCCCTACGAGGGGCTGGAGCTGCCGGGCCAGGTGTTCGCCACTTTCCTGCGGGGCAAGGCGACGGTCATGGACGGGAAGCTCTCGTGACACCTCTGGTACTCATCGCGGCGGAGGGCAAGCACTCCGCCCAGGTCACCGACTGGTCCTCCCGTATCGGCTGGGTCGTCGGCCTGCTGCTGTTCATCGCGCTCGTCTACTGGCTGATGCGCCAGGGCTGGAAGTGGCGCGGCACGCTCCAGGGCGACGTCCCCGCCCTCCCCACCGCCCCCGAGGAGCAGGGCGAGCCGCGGCCGGTCCTGCTGACCATGGACGGCCGCTACCACGGCAGCACCACCGCGGGGCAGTGGCTGGACCGCATCGTCGCCCATGGGCTGGGCGTGCGCAGCCGCGCCGAGCTCACCCTGACCGACCGCGGCGTCGACGTCGTCCGCACCGGTGCGCCGGACTTCTTCATCCCGGCCGGTGCACTGCGCGGTGCCCGCCTCGACAAGGGCATCGCGGGCAAGGTCCTCACCGAGGGCGGCCTGCTGGTGATCACCTGGGCGCACGGCGACCGGGAGATCGACTCCGGCTTCCGCTCCGACCGCTCCGCCGAGCACATCGCGTGGGTCGAGGCACTGAACACCCTTACGCACGACCAGGAAGGCGCACGATGACGACCTCCGCCCAGCGGCCCGCCAGGGTCCCTGCCGTACTCGTCCTGGAGGACGGCCGCACCTTCCGCGGCCGTGCCTACGGGGCCGTGGGGGAGACCTTCGGCGAGGCCGTCTTCTCCACCGGCATGACCGGCTACCAGGAGACGCTGACCGACCCCTCGTACCACCGCCAGGTGGTCGTGATGACCGCCCCGCACGTGGGCAACACCGGGGTCAACGACGAGGACCCGGAGTCCTCCCGTATCTGGGTGGCCGGATATGTCGTCCGCGACCCCGCCCGGGTGTCCTCCAACTGGCGCTCGCGGCGCACCCTGGACGAGGAACTGACCCGCCAGGGAGTCGTCGGCATCAGCGGCATCGACACCCGCGCCCTCACCCGCCACCTGCGCGAGCGCGGCGCCATGCGCGTCGGCATCTTCTCCGGCGACAAGGCGCACGCCGACGAGGCCGCACTCCTGGCCGAGGTGCAGGCCGCCCCGCAGATGACGGGCGCCGACCTGTCCGCGGAGGTCGCCACCAAGGAGCCGTACGTCGTCCCGGCCGTCGGTGAGAAGAAGTTCACCGTCGTCGCCCTGGACCTCGGCATCAAGGGCATGACGCCGCAGCGCATGGCCGAGCGCGGCATCGAGGTGCACGTCCTGCCCGCGGGCGCCTCCCTGGAGGAGATCTACGCGGCCGGTCCCGACGGTGTCTTCCTCTCCAACGGCCCCGGTGACCCGGCCACCGCCGACCTGACCGTCATCCAGGGCGTCCTGGAGCGGAGGACCCCGCTGTTCGGCATCTGCTTCGGCAACCAACTGCTCGGCCGGGCCGTCGGGTTCGGCACGTACAAGCTCAAGTACGGCCACCGCGGCATCAACCAGCCGGTGCAGGACCGTTCCACCGGCAAGGTCGAGGTCACCGCGCACAACCACGGATTCGCCGTGGACGCGCCGCTCGACCAGGTCACCGACACCCCGTACGGGCGGGTCGAGGTCTCCCACGTCTGCCTCAACGACAACGTGGTCGAGGGCCTGCGGTTGCTCGACACCCCCGCCTTCAGCGTCCAGTACCACCCCGAGGCCGCCGCAGGTCCGCACGACGCCGCGTACCTGTTCGACCGCTTCGTGAAGCTCATGGAGGGCCAGCGTGCCTAAGCGCACCGATATCCAGTCCGTCCTGGTCATCGGCTCCGGCCCGATCGTCATCGGCCAGGCAGCCGAGTTCGACTACTCCGGCACCCAGGCGTGCCGCGTCCTGCGCGCCGAGGGCCTGCGGGTGATCCTGGTCAACTCCAACCCGGCCACGATCATGACCGACCCGGAGATCGCCGACGCCACCTATGTGGAGCCGATCACCCCGGAGTTCGTCGAGAAGATCATCGCCAAGGAGCGCCCGGACGCGCTGCTGCCCACCCTGGGCGGCCAGACCGCGCTCAACACCGCGATCTCGCTCCACACGGCGGGCGTCCTCGACAAGTACGGCGTCGAGCTGATCGGCGCCAATGTCGAGGCCATCAACAAGGGCGAGGACCGCGACCTGTTCAAGGACGTCGTCCGGGCCGTCAACGCCAAGATCGGCCACGGCGAGTCCGCCCGCTCGGTCATCTGCCACACCATGGACGAGGTGATCGCCGGCGTCGGCACCCTCGGCGGCTACCCGGTCGTCGTCCGCCCCTCCTTCACCATGGGCGGCGCCGGCTCCGGCTTCGCCCACGACGAGGAGGAGCTGCGCCGCATCGCCGGCCAGGGACTGACGCTCTCCCCGACGACCGAGGTGCTCCTGGAGGAGTCCATCCTCGGCTGGAAGGAGTACGAGCTGGAGCTGATGCGCGACAAGAACGACAACGTCGTGGTCGTCTGCTCCATCGAGAACTTCGACCCCATGGGCGTGCACACCGGCGACTCCATCACGGTCGCGCCCGCGATGACGCTGACCGACCGCGAGTACCAGACCCTGCGCGACATCGGCATCGCCGTGATCCGCGAGGTCGGCGTGGACACCGGCGGCTGCAACATCCAGTTCGCGGTCGATCCCGAGGACGGCCGGGTCATCGTCATCGAGATGAACCCCCGCGTCTCCCGCTCCTCCGCGCTCGCCTCCAAGGCGACCGGTTTCCCGATCGCCAAGATCGCCGCCAAGCTGGCCGTCGGCTACACCCTCGACGAGATCCCCAACGACATCACCGAGCAGACGCCGGCGTCCTTCGAGCCGACGCTCGACTACGTCGTCGTCAAGGTGCCGCGCTTCGCCTTCGAGAAGTTCCCGGCCGCCGACTCCACCCTCACCACCACCATGAAGTCGGTCGGCGAGGCGATGGCGATCGGCCGCAACTTCCCCGAGGCGCTGCAGAAGGCGCTGCGCTCGCTGGAGAAGACGGGCAGCCAGTTCGCCTTCACCGGCGAACCGGGCGACAAGGGCGAGCTGCTGCTCACCGCTGGGCGTCCCACCGACGGCCGGATCAACACCGTCATGCAGGCGATCCGGGCCGGCGCCACGCCGGAGGAGGTCTTCGACGCGACGAGGATCGACCCCTGGTTCGTCGACCAGCTCTTCCTGATCAAGGAGATCGCCGACGAGCTGGCCGCCGCGGGCAAGCTCGACCCCGAGCTGCTGGCCGAGGCCAAGCGCTACGGCTTCTCCGACGCCCAGATCGCCGCGGTCCGCGGACTGCGCGAGGACGTCGTCCGCGAGGTCCGGCACGCGCTCGGCGTCCGCCCGGTCTACAAGACGGTCGACACCTGCGCCGCCGAGTTCGCCGCCCGCACCCCGTACTTCTACTCGTCCTACGACGAGGAGACCGAGGTCGCGCCGCGCGAGAAGCCCGCCGTGATCATCCTCGGCTCCGGACCGAACCGCATCGGCCAGGGCATCGAGTTCGACTACTCCTGTGTGCACGCCTCCTTCGCGCTGCACGACGCGGGCTACGAGACCGTCATGGTCAACTGCAATCCCGAGACCGTCTCCACCGACTACGACACCTCCGACCGGCTCTACTTCGAGCCGCTCACGCTGGAGGACGTCCTGGAGATCGTCCACGCCGAGCAGCAGGCGGGCCCCGTGGCGGGCGTCGTCGTCCAGCTCGGCGGCCAGACCCCGCTCGGCCTCGCGCAGGCCCTGAAGGACAACGGCGTGCCCGTCGTCGGCACCTCGCCCGAGGCCATCCACCTCGCCGAGGACCGGGGCGCCTTCGGCCGCGTCCTGGCGAAGGCCGGCCTGCCCGCCCCCAAACACGGCACGGCCACCACCTTCGAGGAGGCCAAGGCCATCGCCGACGAGATCGGCTACCCGGTCCTGGTGCGCCCCTCGTACGTGCTCGGCGGCCGCGGCATGGAGATCGTCTACGACGAGACCCGCCTCGCCTCCTACATCGCCGAGTCCACCGAGATCGGCCCGGACCGCCCCGTCCTGGTCGACCGCTTCCTCGACGACGCCATCGAGATCGACGTCGACGCGCTCTACGACGGCCACGAGCTCTACCTCGGCGGCGTCATGGAGCACATCGAGGAGGCCGGCATCCACTCCGGCGACTCCGCCTGCGCCCTGCCCCCGATCACGCTGGGCGGCCACGACATCAAGCGGCTGCGCGCCTCCACCGAGGCCATCGCCAAGGGCGTCGGCGTCCAGGGCCTGATCAACATCCAGTTCGCCCTGGCCGGGGACATCCTGTACGTGCTGGAGGCCAACCCGCGCGCCTCGCGCACCGTGCCCTTCACCTCCAAGGCGACCGCGGTGCCGCTGGCCAAGGCCGCCGCCCGCATCTCGCTCGGCGCCACCGTCGCCGAACTGCGCGCGGAGGGCCTGCTGCCGGCCCACGGCGACGGCGGCACCCTGCCGCTCGACGCGCCGATCTCCGTCAAGGAGGCCGTGCTGCCATGGAGCCGCTTCCGTGACGTGCACGGCCGTGGTGTGGACACCGTCCTCGGCCCGGAGATGCGCTCCACCGGTGAGGTCATGGGCATCGACTCGGTCTTCGGCACGGCGTACGCCAAGTCGCAGGCCGGTGCCTACGGCGCGCTGCCGACCAAGGGCCGCGCCTTCGTCTCGGTGGCCAACCGCGACAAGCGCGCGCTGATCTTCCCGGCCCGGGCCCTGGTGGAGCACGGCTTCGAGCTGCTGGCCACCTCCGGTACCGCCGAGGTGCTCAAGCGCAACGGCATCGAGGCCACCGTCGTGCGCAAGAAGAGCGAGGGCACCGGCCCGAACGGCGAGCCGACCGTGGTCGACCTCATCCACGACGGCGCGATCGACCTCATCGTCAACACCCCGTTCGGCACCGGCGGCCGCCTCGACGGGTACGACATCCGTACCGCCGCCGTGGCCCGCGGCGTCCCGTGCCTGACCACCGTGCAGGCGCTCGCCGCCGCGGTGCAGGGGCTGGACGCCCTGGCCCGCGGCGACGTCGGGGTCCGTTCCCTTCAGGAGCACGCGGAACGCCTCATCGCCGCCCGCGAGGCGTAGGGGGCACGAGAGGGGGACACCGGCGCGGTGTCCCCCTCGTCACGAGCCCGCCCGCCCTTCGTCCGCCGTGGAGGCACCATGTACGCGCTCCTGTTCCGCCTGATCTTCAAACGCCTCGACCCCGAGCAGGCCCACCACCTCGCCTTCGGCTGGATCCGCCGCGCCGCCCGCGTCCCCGTGCTGCGCACCTTCGTCGCCGCGCTCCTCGCGCCCCGGTACCGGGAGCTGCGCACCGAGGCCCTCGGCCGCCGGATGCACGGTCCCTTCGGGCTGGCCGCCGGCTTCGACAAGAACGCGGTCGGCATCGACGGGCTGACCATGCTCGGCTTCGACCACGTCGAGATCGGCACCGTCACCGCCCAGCCGCAGCCCGGCAACCCGCGGCAGCGGTTGTTCCGGCTGATCGAGGACCGGGCGCTGATCAACCGCATGGGCTTCAACAACGAGGGCTCCGCGGCGGTGGCCGAGCGCCTGGCGGCCCGCACGGCGGTCTTCCCGACGACCGTCGGCGTCAACATCGGCAAGACCAAGGTCGTCCCCGAGGACGAGGCGGTCGCGGACTACGTGACCTCCACCGAGCGACTGGCCCGCCACGCCGACTACCTCGTCGTCAACGTCTCGTCGCCCAACACCCCCGGACTGCGGAACCTTCAGGCCGTCGACCACCTGCGGCCGCTGCTCACCGCCGTGCGGGAGGCCGCCGACCGCGCCGTGCCCGGCCGACGGGTGCCGCTGCTCGTGAAGATCGCGCCCGACCTCGCCGACGAGGACGTGGACGCCGTCGCCGACCTCGCCCTCGAGCTCGGCCTGGACGGCATCATCGCCACCAACACCACCATCGCCCGTGACGGCCTCGGCCTGCGCTCCGACCCCGCACTGGTCAAGGAGACCGGCGGGCTGTCCGGCGCCCCGCTGAAGGCGCGCTCCCTTGAAGTGCTGCGCCGCCTGTACGCCCGGGTCGGCGACCGGATCACGCTGGTGGGGGTCGGCGGCGTCGAGACCGCCGACGACGTCTGGCAGCGCATCCTCGCCGGGGCGACCCTGGTGCAGGGCTACAGCGCCTTCGTCTACCAGGGCCCCTTCTGGTGCCGCACGGTCCACCGCGGCCTGGCGACCCGCCTGAAGGACAGCCCGTACGCCACACTCGCCGACGCCGTCGGCGCCGACACCCGGAAGGCAGCCGCCCCGTGATGAGCCCCGAGCCCTTCGGCGCACGCCTGCGCCGCGCCATGGACACCCGCGGCCCGCTGTGCGTCGGGATCGACCCGCACTCCTCCCTGCTCACCGGCTGGGGTCTGGACGACGACATCGCGGGCCTGGAGCGCTTCACCCGCACCGTCGTGGAGGCCCTCGCCGACCGCGTGGCGGTACTGAAGCCGCAGAGCGCCTTCTTCGAGCGCTTCGGCTCGCGCGGCATCGCCGTCCTGGAGCGGGCGGTCGCCGACGCCCGCGCCGCGGGCGCCCTGGTGGTGATGGACGCCAAGCGCGGCGACATCGGCTCCACCATGGGCGCGTACGCCGCCACCTACCTCGACCCGGCGTCCCCGCTCTTCTCCGACGCCGTCACCGTCAGCCCCTACCTCGGCTTCGGCTCCCTGCGCCCGGCCCTGGACGCGGCGCGCGCGAGCGGCAGCGGCGTCTTCGTGCTGGCGCTGACCTCCAATCCGGAGGGCGCGGAGGTCCAGCGGTCAACCGCGCCGGACGGCAGGTCGCTCGCACAGGTGATGCTGGACCACATCGCCGCCGAGAACGCGGGTGCCGCGCCCCTCGGCTCGGTCGGCGCGGTCGTCGGGGCCACCTTGGAGCGGGCCGGCGTGGATCTGGCTGTGAACGGCCCCCTCCTCGCCCCCGGAATCGGCGCCCAGGGGGCCACGGCCAAGGACCTCCCAAGGGTGTTCGGGGACGCGGTACGCAACGTCGTACCCAGCGTGAGCCGGGGCGTTCTGCGGCACGGGCCGTCGGTCTCCGCACTGCGTGAAGCGGCCCGGCAGGAGGCCGTTCAGCTCGCCGAAGCCGTCAAGTAGGAGTCAAGACGTCCGGAAACCTGCTCAGATTTGTCCGGAAAGTCCTGGTCGATTGACGCTGACCAGGACTTTTCTTCTTGTTTGCGCTGACTGTGAGCGTTCGGGCCGCTAGTCTCCGACGAGAGCGCGCAAGGTGCGCGTTTCACGTTGCCCCTGCAGGTGGGGGGCAGCTAGGTTCCACACCGATCCGTATCCGACAGTTCTACTTCCGAGGTGACGTAGGCGTGGCTCTTCCGCCCCTTACCCCTGAACAGCGCGCTGCCGCGCTCGAGAAGGCCGCCGCGGCTCGCCGGGAGCGCGCCGAGGTCAAGAATCGGCTCAAGCACTCCGGCGCCTCGCTGCACGAGGTCATCAAGCAGGGCCAGGAGAACGACGTCATCGGCAAGATGAAGGTCTCCGCCCTCCTGGAGTCCCTGCCGGGCGTGGGCAAGGTCCGCGCCAAGCAGATCATGGAGCGGCTCGGCATCTCCGAGAGCCGCCGGGTCCGTGGGCTCGGCTCCAACCAGATCGCATCCCTGGAGCGCGAGTTCGGCAGTCCTGCTGTCTGACGTTCCCAGCACCCTCCGGGAACCGGGATAATCGCTCCATGAGTGAACGTCCGCGGCTGACCGTGCTCTCCGGCCCCTCGGGGGTCGGCAAGAGCACGGTCGTCGCTCATATGCGCACAGTCCACCCCGAGGTCTGGCTCTCGGTCTCGGCCACCACCCGCAGGCCGCGGCCCGGGGAGGAGCACGGGGTGCACTACTTCTTCGTCGACAGTGACGAGTTCGACAAGCTCGTCGCCAACGGCGAACTGCTGGAGTGGGCCGAATTCGCCGGCAACCGGTACGGCACCCCGCGTCAGGCCGTCCTGGAGCGGCTGGACGCCGGCGAGCCGGTCCTGCTGGAGATCGACCTGCAGGGCGCGCGCCAGGTCCGGGAGTCGATGTCCGACGCCCAGCTGATCTTCCTCGCGCCGCCGAGCTGGGACGAACTGGTCCGCCGGCTCACCGGCCGCGGCACCGAGCCGCCGGAGGTCATCGAGCGCCGTCTCGAGGCCGCCCGGGTCGAGCTGGCGGCCGAGACGGAGTTCGACACCACCCTGGTCAACACGTCCGTCGAGGACGTGGCGCGCGAGCTGCTAGCCTTGATGACAGTAGACTGATCTTTTGTGGCCTTTTCCGGACACGACCCGGGAGCCGAGCACACCACGGCCCGCGGACCCGCCCGGAGCACAGTTGGTCGTCGATGTTGATCCAGGTTCATCCAGTCCATCCAATCGGAAGGTAGAGCGTGTCCTCTTCCATCACCACGCCCGAGGGCATCATCAACCCGCCGATCGACGAGCTGCTCGAGGCCACTGACTCGAAGTACAGCCTCGTGATCTACGCGGCCAAGCGCGCGCGTCAGATCAACGCGTACTACTCGCAGCTGGGCGAAGGCCTGCTGGAGTACGTCGGCCCCCTCGTGGACACCCACGTGCACGAGAAGCCGCTGTCGATCGCACTGCGCGAGATCAACGCGGGTCTGCTGACCTCCGAGGCCATCGAGGGCCCGGCCCAGTAGCACGACCCACGCATGCATCAGGGGGCCCGGCGGCCGAGCTGCCGGGCCCGTGGTGTGTCATGGGCAGGTACGCACACGGTCCACACAGCGCGGGAGAGACGATGGGCAAGCCACAGGTCGTCCTGGGTGTGAGCGGCGGGATCGCCGCCTACAAGGCGTGTGAGGTGCTGCGCCGGTTCACCGAGTCCGGCCACGAGGTACGGGTCGTGCCCACCGCCTCCGCGCTGCACTTCGTCGGCGAGGCCACCTGGTCCGCGCTGTCCGGCAACCCCGTCTCGACGGAGGTCTGGGAGTCCGTCCACGAGGTGCCGCACGTGCGCATCGGGCAGGGCGCCGACCTGGTCGTGGTCGCCCCCGCCACCGCCGACGTACTGGCCAAGGCCGCCCACGGTCTCGCCGACGACCTGCTGACGAACACGCTGCTGACCGCGCGCTGCCCGGTGGTGTTCGTGCCCGCCATGCACACCGAGATGTGGGAGCACGCGGCCACCCAGGAGAACGTGGCCACGCTCCGCCGCCGCGGCGCGATCGTGATCGAGCCCGCGGTCGGCCGGCTCACCGGCGTCGACACCGGCAAGGGCCGGCTGCCCGACCCGGCCGAGATCTTCGAGGTCTGCCGCCGGGTGCTGCTGCGCGGCCCCCGGGCGACGGAGGCCGACCTGGCCGGACGTCACGTCGTGGTCAGCGCCGGTGGCACCCGTGAGCCGCTGGACCCCGTCCGCTACCTGGGCAACCGCTCCTCCGGCAAGCAGGGCTACGCCCTGGCCCGCACGGCCGTCGCGCGGGGGGCCCGGGTCACCCTGGTCGCCGCGAACACCGCGCTCGCCGACCCGGCCGGCGTCGACGTGGTCCGGGTGGGCACCGCCGTGCAGCTGCGCGAGGCGGTCCTGAAGGCCGCCGCCGATGCCGACGCGGTGGTGATGGCCGCGGCCGTCGCCGACTTCCGTCCGGCGCACTACGCCGAGGGCAAGATCAAGAAGAAGGACGGCGAGGAGCCCGCGCCCGTCGAGCTGGTGCGCAACCCCGACGTCCTCGCCGAGCTCTCCGCCGAACGGCCCAACGCCGCACAGGTCGTCGTGGGCTTCGCCGCCGAGACCGACGACGTGCTGGCCAACGGCCGCGCCAAGCTCGCCCGCAAGGGGTGCGACCTGCTGGTCGTCAACGAGGTCGGCGACCACAAGGCGTTCGGGACCGAGGAGAACGAGGCCGTGATCATCGGCGCCGACGGCAGTGAGACCCCGGTGCCGCACGGCCCCAAGGAGGCTCTGGCCGAGCAGGTCTGGGATCTGGTCGTCCGGCGTCTTGCCTGACCGGCGTGCCCGTCGGGGCACGACACTGCGTGTCGCGCGAGCGCGCTACTGGCGTTCGCGCCCGGGGTGATGGACAGTGATGCAGGTCACGGCGTTCCCAACGTTCGAGATGCCGTGTCCATCTGCGCGTCACCAACGATAAACTGACCCCTGGCCTGCCGGGCGCAGCCCCGCGCGAGCCACCAACGATCAGCCAGCAGCCGCTGCAACCCCAGGGAGCGATGTGTCCCGCCGCCTGTTCACTTCGGAGTCCGTGACCGAGGGTCACCCCGACAAGATCGCTGACCAGATCAGCGACACGATCCTCGACGCACTGCTCAAGGAGGACCCCACCTCCCGCGTCGCCGTCGAGACGTTGATCACCACCGGCCTGGTGCACGTCGCCGGAGAGGTCACCACCAAGGGTTACGCCGACATCGCGACCCTGGTGCGCAACAAGATCCTCGACATCGGCTACGACTCCTCGAAGAAGGGCTTCGACGGCGCCTCCTGCGGCGTCTCGGTGTCCATCGGCGCGCAGTCCCCGGACATCGCGCAGGGTGTCGACACGGCGTACGAGAGCCGGGTCGAGGGCGATGAGGACGAGCTGGACAAGCAGGGCGCGGGCGACCAGGGCCTGATGTTCGGCTACGCGTGCGACGAGACCCCCGAGCTGATGCCGCTCCCGATCACGCTCGCGCACCGGCTCTCCCGGCGGCTGACCGAGGTCCGCAAGAACGGGACCATCCCGTACCTGCGTCCCGACGGCAAGACCCAGGTCACCATCGAGTACAACGGCGACAAGGCCGTGCGCCTGGACACCGTCGTCGTCTCCTCGCAGCACGCGAGCGACATCGACCTGGACTCGCTGCTCGCGCCCGACATCCGCGAGTTCGTCGTGGAGCCGGAGCTCAAGGCGCTCCTGGACGACGGCATCAAGATCGACACCGAGGGCTACCGCCTGCTGGTCAACCCGACCGGGCGCTTCGAGATCGGCGGCCCGATGGGCGACGCCGGCCTCACCGGTCGCAAGATCATCATCGACACCTACGGCGGCATGGCCCGCCACGGCGGTGGCGCCTTCTCCGGCAAGGACCCGTCCAAGGTCGACCGTTCGGCCGCCTACGCGATGCGCTGGGTCGCCAAGAACGTCGTCGCCGCCGGGCTGGCCTCGCGCTGCGAGGTCCAGGTCGCGTACGCGATCGGCAAGGCCGAGCCGGTCGGCCTCTTCGTCGAGACCTTCGGCACCCACACCGTGGAGCCCGAGCGGATCGAGCAGGCCATCAGCCAGGTCTTCGACCTGCGCCCGGCCGCGATCATCCGCGACCTCGACCTGCTCCGCCCGATCTACGCCCAGACCGCGGCGTACGGGCACTTCGGCCGCGCCCTCCCCGACTTCACCTGGGAGCGCACCGACCGCGTCGAGGCGCTGCGCGAGACGGTCGGTCTGTAGGACCGCATCGCACAGGACATCGGGGACGGCCCTGGACCGCACGGTCCGGGGCCGTCCCCCGTTTTCGTCCTCGTCGCTCCTCCCGCCTGCCGCCCGACCGCCGCCCGGGCGGCAGGGGCGCCGCGCTGTCCGAGCCGTCTGGTAACACTGAGGCTGTGAGCAGCGAGGACCACGACGAGACACCCCCGGCGGACGGGCCGCAGGGGGGAGAGCAGCTCGCGCTCATCCGGGAGACGGTGCGCAAGGCCAAGGAGCCCCGGGCCAAGCCGCGTACCTGGCGGGGGGCCGCGCTCGCCGACGGGCTGCCGGTCGCCCGGGTCCTGGTCGACAAGGGGCTGCTCCACCTCGACCAGTACTTCGACTACGCCGTGCCCGCCGCGATGGACGCCGAGGCCCGGCCGGGCGTCCGGGTGCGGGTCCGCTTCGGCGCGCGCGTGGTGAAGGGCCGCCGTGAGGGCGGTGAGCTGCACGACGGCTTCATCGTGGACCGGCTGGCCGAGAGCGACTACCGGGGGCCGCTCGCGCCGCTCGCCCAGGTGCTGTCGCCGGAGGAGGTGCTGACCCCCGAGCTGCTGCGTCTGTGCCGGTCGGTCGCCGACCGCTACGCCGGAGCCCTCGCCGACGTCGTCCAGCTCGCGGTGCCGCCGCGGCGGGCGAAGGCCGAGGCCGAACCGGTCCGCGAGCCGCTGCCCGCCCCCGCCCCGGTGGACCCCGGGACGTGGCGGCGGTACGCCACCGGCCCCGCCTTCCTGCAGGCCCTCGCCCGCGGCGACACCCCGCGTGCGGTGTGGACGGCCCTGCCGGGACCGACCTGGCCCGAGGAGGTCGCCCGCGCCATGGCGGCGACACTGGCCTCCGGGCGCGGAGCGCTCGCGGTCGTCCCCGACGGCCGTGCCGCCGCCCGGATCGACAGCGCGCTGACCGCGCTGCTCGGGGACGGGCACCATGTGCTGCTCACCGCGGACGCCGGGCCCGAGGAGCGCTACCGCCGCTGGCTCGCGGTGAGCCGGGGGAGCGTCCGCGCCGTCGTGGGCACCCGGGCCGCCATGTTCGCCCCGGTGGCGGACCTCGGCCTGACCGTGCTGTGGGACGACGGCGACTCCAGCCACGCCGAACCGCACGCGCCGCAGCCGCACGCCCGCGACGTGCTGCTGCTGCGAGCCGCCGAGGAAGGGGCCGGATTCCTGCTGGGCGGCCTCACCTGCACCGTCGAGGGCGCCCAACTGGTCGACAGCCAGTGGGCGTTGCCCATCACGGCCCCTCGGGACCGGGTCCGGGCCGCCGCCCCGCTGGTGCGCACCGTCGTCGAGGGCGACGAGGCGCGGGACGCCGCGGCGCGCGCCGCCCGCCTGCCGAGCGTGGCGTGGCAGGTCACCCGCGAGGCCCTCCAGCGCGGGCCGGTGCTCGTCCAGGTGCCCCGGCGCGGCTATGTGCCCCGGCTGGCCTGCGAGCGCTGCCGGGAACCCGCGCGCTGCGCGCAGTGCGCCGGGCCGCTCCAGCTCGGCGACGGCGACAGCGCCCCGCACTGCGGCTGGTGCGGACGGCCCGAAGCGGCCTGGCACTGCAAGGAGTGCGGCGGCTTCCGGCTGCGCGCCCAGGTGGTCGGCGTCCGCCGCACCGCCGACGAACTCGGCCGTGCCTTCGCCAAGGTGCCCGTACGCACCTCGGGCCGTGACGGGGTGCTGGCCTCGGTACCGGAGACGCCCGCGCTGGTGATCTCCACGCCCGGCGCCGAGCCGGTCGCCGACGGCGGTTACGCGGCCGCGCTGCTCCTGGACGGCTGGGCCCTGCTCAACCGCCCTGACCTGCGCGCGGGGGAGGAGACCCTGCGCCGCTGGGCCCACGCCGCCGCCCTGGTGCGCCCGGCCGGCGAGGGCGGCACCGTCGTGGTCATGGCGGAGCCCACGCTCCGTCCGGTGCAGGCCCTCGTGCGCTGGGATCCGGTCGGGCATGCCGTGCGGGAGCTGTCGGAACGCGCCGAACTCGGCTTCCCGCCGGTCTCCCGGATGGCCTCGGTGAGCGGGCGCCCCGCTGCCGTGGCCGACCTGCTGGAGACCGTCCGCCTTCCGGAGGGCACCGACATCCTGGGGCCCGTGCCGTTGCCGGTCGTCGACCCCGCGCGTCCGCGCCGCAGCGGGGACACCCCACCCGGCGAGCGGTGGGATCGCGTGCTGCTGCGCGTACGTCCGGGGAACGGGGCGGCGCTCGCCGCCGCGCTCAAGGCCGCGCAGACCGCGCGCATCGCCCGCAAGGAGGCCGATCCGGTGCGGGTGCGCATCGACCCGCCCGACATCGGCTGAGGCCCGAGGTGTGAGCCCGCAGACGCGTCCGCCCCGGCGTCCGGCCTGTGGTGGCGCGGTGGGCGGCGGGGCGGGAGGGCGTCTGAGGGGTGGGTCGGGAGGGGTCAGCCGGTGCGGGGAGCGGGGACCGCGCCGGGAAGTCCCTCCTCGCGGGGCACGGCGGTGGGCATGGCCCGGGCCGCTGGGACGGTGGGCGCGGGGACCGCCGCGACGGCGGGTGCGGGGGAGGCGGGCGCGGGCTCGCCGTGTGCCTCCACCGAGGTGGCGGTGGCCGCACGACGGGTGCCGTAGCGACGGTGGACGGCCTGCTTGGTGACGCCCAGCGCGGAGCCGACGGCGTCCCAGGAGAAGCCCAGGGAGCGGTCGAACTCCACGGCCGCGGTCACCAGGGTCTCGACGCTGTCCCGCAGTTCCTGGGCGAGCCGTACGGTGGGGGCGGGCGCCCGGCCGTAGACGACGAATCCGGCGGACGGGCCGCTGCGCCGGGGACGGTAGACATTGCCCAGCTGGGTGGTGAGGGTGCGCAGCGCGTCGACCTGTCGGCGGACCCGCTCGATGTCCCGCACCAGCAGGTGAAGGCTCGCCCTGGCCTGGGCGTCGTGAGTTGCGTGTTCGGGCATCAACTGGCCTCTCGAGCCGGCTCGTGTCGGTCAATCTCCTTTGACATCAACGCGCCAGCCGCCCGGGGAGTCACGCAGCGGGGGCGCATCCCGCTCGCCAGGGGGCGCGTGAAGCCGTGCGCGCCCCCGCCTCGTCGGCCCATAGACTGGTGCGGTTGTCCACCCGTCGTCCACCACGGAGACCGCCGCGTGTCCATCCAGCCGATCCGCCTCTTCGGCGACCCCGTGCTGCGCATGAAGGCGCAGCCGGTGACCGTGTTCGACAAAGAACTGCGCACCCTCGTCAAGGACCTCGAGGAGACCATGCGCGACGCCCCGGGCGCGGGCCTGGCGGCCCCTCAGATCGGTGTGTCGCTGCGGGTGTTCACCTACCACGTCGACGGCGAGGTCGGCCACCTCGTCAACCCCGACCTGCGCCTGACCGACGAGGAACAGGACGGCCCCGAGGGCTGCCTCTCGCTGCCCGGCCTGCGTTTCGACACCAAGCGCGCGCACGGCGTCGTGGCCCGCGGATTCACCATGTACGGCGACCCCGTCACCATCGAGGGCACACAACTGCTCGCGCGCTGCATCCAGCACGAGACCGACCACCTCGACGGGATCATCTTCATCGACCGGCTCGATCCCGAGCAGCGCAAGGCCGCCATGAAGGCGATACGGGAGGCGGAGTGGGCCGGGCAGCCCGAGCCCCAGGTCCGCGTCTCGCCGCACAGCACCTTCGGCCGCGCTCTGTAGAGCCGCGTTCTGTAGAAAGGCACCGCACCCGCATGAGGCTCGTCTTCGCCGGCACCCCCGAGGTCGCCGTTCCCGCCCTCGACGCCCTGATCGCCTCCGGCCGGCACGAGGTCGTCGCCGTCGTCACGCGGCCCGACGCCGTCGCGGGCCGCGGGCGCAAGCTCGTCGCCAGCCCGGTGGCCCAGCGGGCCGAGGAGGCCGGGATCGAGGTGCTCAGGCCCGCGCGGCCCCGTGACGAGGACTTCCTGGCCCGGCTCCGCGAGATCGCGCCCGACTGCTGCCCGGTCGTCGCCTACGGCGCCCTGCTGCCCCGTGTCGCCCTCGACGTGCCCGCCCAGGGGTGGGTCAACCTGCACTTCTCCCTGCTGCCCGCCTGGCGCGGCGCGGCGCCCGTCCAGCACGCCGTGATGGCCGGCGACGACGTCACCGGCGCCTCCACCTTCCTCATCGAGGAGGGCCTGGACTCCGGTCCGGTCTACGGTGTGGTCACCGAGGACGTGCGGTCCGGGGACACCAGCGGCGACCTGCTCACCCGGCTCGCCCACAGTGGGGCGAAGCTGCTGACGGCCACCATGGACGGCATCGAGGACGGCTCGCTGGTCGCCCGCCCGCAGCCCGCGGAGGGGATCACGACGGCGCCCAAGATCACCGTCGAGGACGCCCGGATCGACTGGAAGGCCCCCGCGCTGCGTGTGGACCGCCTGGTCCGCGGCTGCACCCCCGCCCCGGGCGCCTGGACCCTCTTCGGCGGCGAGCGGCTGAAGATCGGCCCCGTGACCCTCCTGCCCGAGCACGCCGGCCTCGCGCCCGGCGAGCTGGAGGTCACCAAGCGGGCCGTGCTCGTCGGCACCGGCAGCCACGCCGTGGAGCTCGGCGAGGTGCGCCCGCAGGGCAAGAAGCCGATGGCCGCCGCCGACTGGGCGCGCGGCGTCCGCGTCCCCTCGGGGGAGCGGCTGGGCGCGTGACCGCGCGTCCCACGTACGCTCGGAACCGGGGCACGACGCCCCGCCGTACCACCGACCCTTCCGGAGCACCTTTCACGTGAGCGAACCGTCACGCCGCCGATCCCCGTCCGCCGCCCGCCCGGGCCGCGCGCAGGGCGGGCCGCCGCAAGGCGGCCGGCCGTACCGCAAGCCGCAGCGCGACCCCGTGCGCATCCTGGCCTTCGAGGCACTGCGGGCCGTCGACGAGCGGGACGCGTACGCCAACCTCGTCCTGCCCTCGCTGCTGCGCGAGGCCGAGGCCGAGGCGGTCCGCAAGGGCAGGGAGTTCGACCGGCGGGACGCCGCGCTGGCCACCGAACTGGTCTACGGAACGCTGCGCCGCCGGGGCACCTACGACGCCGTGATCGCGGCCTGCGTGGACCGCCCGCTGCGCGAGGTGGACCCGCCGGTGCTGGACGTGCTCTCCCTCGGTGCCCACCAGCTGCTGGGCACGCGCATCCCGACGCACGCCGCCGTCTCCGCCACCGTGGAGCTGGCCAGGGTCGTGCTGGGCGACGGACGGTCGAAGTTCGTCAATGCCGTCCTGCGCCGCATCGCCGCGCAGGACCTGGACGCGTGGCTGGACGAGGTCGCCCCGCCCTACGACGAGGACCCGGAGGACCACCTCGCCGTCGTCCACTCCCACCCGCGGTGGATCGTCTCCGCCCTGTGGGACGCCCTCGGCGGCGGCCGCGCCGGCATGGAGGAACTGCTCGCGGCCGACAACGAGCGCCCCGAGGTCACGCTGGTCGCCCGGCCGGGCCGCGTCACGCCGCAGGAGCTGGCCGACGCGCTGCCGCCGGAGGCCACCGAGCCCGGCCGCTGGTCGCCGTACGCCGTGCGTCTCGCCGAGGGCGGCGACCCGGCGGCCGTCGAGGCGGTGCGCGAGGGCCGGGCCGGCGTGCAGGACGAGGGCAGCCAGCTCGTCGCCGCCGCCCTGGCCGCGGCGCCGCTCGGCGACGGCCCGGACCGGGTGTGGCTGGACGGCTGCGCGGGTCCCGGCGGCAAGGCGGCGCTGCTCGCGGCGCTCGCGGCGCAGCGCGGGGCGGCCCTGGTGGCCTCGGAGAAGCAGCCGCACCGCGCACGCCTCGTCGCGCGCACGCTGGCCGGCAACCCGGGTCCTTACGAGGTCATCGTCGCCGACGGCACCCGACCCGCGTGGCGGGCGGGCTCCTTCGACCGTGTCCTGGTCGACGTGCCCTGCACGGGCCTCGGGGCCCTGCGCCGCAGGCCCGAGGCCCGCTGGCGGCGCCGTGCCGAGGACCTGGCGGGGTTCGCGCCGCTGCAGCGCGGGCTGCTGGAATCGGCGCTGCGCGCGGTGCGCGTCGGCGGCGTGGTCGGCTACGCCACCTGCTCGCCGCACCCGGCGGAGACCCGGGCGGTCGTCGAGGACGTGCTGGGCGCCTCCGGCGCCGTCGCCGTCGAGTGGGTCGACGCCCGGCCGCTGATGCCCGGCGTGGCGGACCTCGGGGACGGTCCCGACGTCCAGCTGTGGCCGCATCTGCACGGCACGGACGCGATGTACCTCGCGCTGCTGCGACGCACCGGCTGAGCACGGGGAACGTGCCTGGCGGGTGCTCCGCTCCTAGACTGGGGCTGGCCGAAATGTCCTTGATGAGAGAGTTGGGCACCATGTCCAAGCGAGGAAACAAGAGGCGCGCCCGGAAGAAGAAGGGCGCCAACCACGGCAAGCGTCCCAACACGTGAGGCCCGGGCGCATCGCCGCCCGGCCGACCGGGGACGTCCTGTCCCGTCCGTGACCGCCCGCATCCCTGCGCGGGCGGTCACTGCCGTTCCGGGCCCGGCGCGGCCCACCCGCGGCTCGAACTGCCGCTCGTGCCAGGCGTGTTGGTTCCAGGACGGCTGCGGCAGGCGCGAGGGCGCACGCTGCCGGACGGGCCCCGGGTTTTCCCGAGGCACCGTGCCCGGATGCGCGGCCGGCGGGTCCGCACCGCCATACTGGGGGCATGGCCGTGCAGATCAACCCCAGCATCCTCTCCGCCGACTTCGCCCGGCTCGCCGACGAAGCCCGCGCGGTCGAGGGAGCCGACTGGCTCCATGTCGACGTGATGGACAATCACTTCGTCCCCAACCTCACGCTCGGTGTGCCGGTCGTCGAGTCACTGCGCAAGGCGACCGAGACCCCGCTCGACTGCCACCTGATGATCGAGGACCCGGACCGCTGGGCGCCGGCCTACGTCGAGGCGGGCGCCGGCTCCGTCACCTTCCACGTCGAGGCCGCCGCCGCCCCCGTGCGCCTCGCCCGTGAGATCCGCGCCATGGGCGCCCGGGCGTCGATGGCGCTCAAGCCGGCCACCCCGGTCGAGCCCTACGAGGACCTGCTGCCCGAGCTCGACATGCTGCTGATCATGACGGTGGAGCCGGGCTTCGGCGGCCAGGCCTTCCTCGACATCATGCTCCCCAAGATCCGCCGGGCCCGGCAGCTGATCGAGCGGCACGGCCTGGAGCTGTGGCTCCAGGTGGACGGCGGCGTCTCCGCGTCCACGATCGAGCGCTGCGCCGAGGCCGGCGCCGACGTCTTCGTCGCCGGTTCCGCGGTCTACGGCGCGGAGGATCCCGCCGAGGCCGTACGCGCGCTGCGCAAGCAGGCCGCGGCCGCCTGCGCCCACTGACCACTCCTTGGGCGGCGTGCTCCGGTACCCGGTAGTACGTGCGAGGATGAGCGCGGAGCCGATCAGATGGGCAACTGGGGAGAGAACGTGACCACAGGCCGCACAGGGGTGCGCATGGGCCCCGGCGAGATGGTCCAGGCCGCGGCGATGGCACGCCGCTTCTACTTGGAGGGGAAGTCCAAGATCCAGATCGCCGAGGAGTTCGGTGTGAGCCGCTTCAAGGTGGCCCGGGTCCTGGAGACGGCCCTCGAACGCGATCTGGTGCGCATCGAGATCAGGGTCCCCGCCGAGCTCGACGCCGAACGCTCCGACGCCCTGCGCGCCCGCTACGGCCTGCGGCACGCGGTCGTCGTCGAATCCCCCGCCGACGAGACGGACGGCCCCGACCCGGAGAACCTGGGCGCGGTCGCCGCGCAGCTGCTCGGTGAACTGGTCAGCGAGGGCGACGTGCTCGGCCTCGCCTGGGGCCGCTCCATCATCACCATGGCCAACGCCCTCGACCGGCTCCCGCCCTGCACGGTCGTCCAGCTGACCGGCGTGTACGACGCGGGCACCGCCGACCGCGGATCGGTCGAGGCGGTGCGCACCGCCGCGGCCGTCTCCGGGGGTGAGGCCCACCCCATGTACGCCCCCATGGTGCTGGCCGACCCGGCCACGGCCGCCGCGCTGCGCGCCCAGAGCGGCATCGCGGCCGCCATGAGCTACTTCGACAAGGTCACCGTCGCGGTCGTCTCCATCGGCTCGTGGGCGGCCGGCATCTCCACGGTGCACGACGCGCTCACCGACGCCGAGCGCGAGCACTACGCGTCCCTGGGTGTGGCCGCCGAGATGTCCTCGCACCTGTTCGACACCGAGGGCCGCCTCGTCGGGCGGGACCTGGGGGAGCGCTGCATCACCATCGAGGCGGACCGGCTGCGCCGCATCCCGGAGGTGCTGGCGATCGCCGGCGGCCGGCGCAAGGCGATCGCGGTGGACGCGGTCCTCCGCTCCGGTCTGGTCACCAGCATCGTCACCGACACGTCGGCGGCCGACTACCTGCTGGAGTCGACCGAGCCCATGCCCCGCCCGGCGCTGGACCGCGCCGACCCCGCCGGGCTGTAGGCGCGCCGCGCTTCACGCCCCCGGCATACCCTCGGGCGCGTCGGCCAGGCGGTCGAGCCATTCGGTCAGCAGGGCGCGTTCACCCGCCGTCAGCGCGGAGCTCCCCGGATCGCGCAGCGCCTCGCGCAGCGCGCCGGCCCGGGCGGCCACGGTCGCGGGCCCCGCGGCCGGGCTCCCCTCGTCCCCGTCCGTCGTGATCGCCCGCATCACGCTGTCGCGGGCGAGTGCCGACAGACCCTGGTCGCGCTCCTCCGGGGGGTCGGCCAGCAGTGTGAAGACGACCCCGACCCCGTTGGCGTGCATGAGGCGGGTCGCCCGTTCCACACTCATGCGCAGCCGCCCGGCGGACGCGACCCGGGCGATCCGGTCGCGCAGCAGCTCCACGGAGCGGGCGGCGGAGCCCGTCGCGGCGCGGGCGTCCCCGTAGATCAGCCGGTAGTACGCCGGCATCGACAGTCCGAACTCGACGTGCAGATCCCAGGAGCGCCGCAGGTCGGCGACGGGATCGCCGGTCCTGGCGAGCGCCTGCTTGTCCGCCAGGTATCCCTGGAAGCCGTACTCGGCGACCGCGTCGAGCAGGCCCTCCTTGTCCCCGAACACCCGGTAGAGCGTGGGCGCCTGGACCCCGGCCGCCGCGCTCACGGCGCGGGTCGACACCGCGTCCCGGCCCCCCTGGGACAGCAGGTCCGCGGCGGCCAGCAGGAGCCGTTCCCGCGTTCCTGGCGTCGATGCCTGTGCTGTCGCCTCTCCCATGGTTTCAATGCTATCGAACCTATTTTAGCGTCGATAACGTAACAGTGTTACCTTTCAGATGATATCGGCGGAAATGTCAAAGAAAGGTGGCATCCGTCATGTGATCGGCAACCGGGACCTACGACGTTGTCGTGGTGGGCGGTGGCACCGGATCGCCCGCGCGATCGGCCGGTCCCCGGTCATGTCCGCGTGGCACGGGACGGAGGTGCTGGCCGGCCCCGGCGTCGAGGACGACGCGGCGCTGCGGGCGTACGTCCACCGGACCCTGGCCTCGTACGCCCACCCCGTCGGCACCTGCCGGATGGGGGACGGATCCGGGGCGGTCGTCGGCGGCGACCTGCGGGTGCACGGCATCGACGGGCTGCGGGTGGCCGACGCCTCCGTCATCCCGGCCATCCCGTCCGCCAACACCAACGCGACCGTCTGCGCCATCGCCGAGCGCGCGGCGGAACTGCTCGCGGCCTGACGGCCGGCGGCCGGGCCGAGCACCCCGGGGCGCCCGCGAAGGAGGCAGACGGAGCGTGCTGAACCCGTGCGGGGAGCGGCGGATCCCCGCCGGTGCCGCGGTCGGCACGGTGGTCCCACGGTGCCCGCCGTCCCCACGCATGTGGAGGAACCTCCAAAGGAACCTCCTGAGCACCGGACTTTCGTCCGTGGCCGTTGCCGCCCCTGCCGTGCAAAAATCAAGTACGTGCGTTTCCTCAATGATGCAAAGCCTCCGTACGATCTGACGTACGACGACGTGTTCATGGTCCCCAGCCGTTCCGCGGTGGGTTCGCGCCAGGGCGTCGACCTCTCAGCCCCCGACGGCACCGGCACCACCATCCCCCTGGTGGTCGCCAACATGACCGCGATCGCCGGCCGGCGTATGGCCGAGACCGTCGCCCGCCGGGGAGGCCTGGTCGTCATCCCGCAGGACATCCCGATCGACGTGGTCACCGAGGTGATCGGCTGGGTCAAGCAACGTCACCTCGTGCTCGACACGCCGATCTCCCTGGGAGGGCACGCCACCGTCGCCGACGCGCTGGCCCTGCTGCCCAAGCGGGCGCACGGTGCCGCCGTCGTCGTGGAGGACGGCCGCCCGGTCGGCGTGGTCACCGAGCACGACCTGACCGGCGTGGACCGCTTCACCCAGGTGTCCGTGGTCATGTCCAAGGACCTTCTGCTGCTGCCCGCGGACATCGACCCGCGCGAGGCCTTCAACCGTCTGGAGGAGGCCAACCGCAAGCTGGCCCCCGCCGTCGGCGCGGACGGCAGGCTCGCCGGCGTCATCACCCGCAAGGGCGCCCTGCGCGCCACCCTCTACACGCCCGCCACCGACGCGCGGGGCAGGCTGCGCATCGCCGCGGCCGTCGGCATCAACGGGGACGTGGCGGGCAAGGCCAAGCTGCTGCTCGACGCGGGCGCCGACACTCTCGTCGTGGACACCGCTCACGGCCACCAGGAGACGATGCTCCAGGCCGTCAGGGCCGTCCGCGCGCTGGACCCGCAGGTGCCGGTCGTGGCCGGCAACGTGGTCTCCGCCGAGGGTGTGCGCGACCTGATCGAGGCCGGCGCCGACATCATCAAGGTGGGTGTGGGGCCCGGCGCGATGTGCACCACGCGCATGATGACCGGCGTGGGCCGCCCGCAGTTCTCCGCGGTGATGGAGTGCGCCGCCGAGGCCGCGAAGCACGGCAAGCACGTCTGGGCCGACGGCGGAGTGCGCCACCCGCGCGACGTGGCGATGGCGCTGGCCGCCGGCGCGTCCAACGTCATGGTCGGCTCCTGGTTCGCGGGCACCTACGAGTCGCCCGGCGACCTTCAGCAGACCGCCGACGGGCGGGTCTACAAGGAGAGCTTCGGCATGGCCTCGGCCCGCGCCGTGGCCAACCGCACCAGCGAGGACTCCGCGTACGACCGGGCCCGCAAGGCGCTGTTCGAGGAGGGCATCTCCACCTCCCGGATGTTCCTCGACCCGGCCCGTCCCGGTGTCGAGGACCTGATCGACTCGATCATCGCGGGCGTCCGCAGCTCCTGCACCTACGCGGGCGCCGCCAGCCTCGCGGAGTTCGCCGAGAAGGCCGTCGTCGGCATCCAGAGCGCGGCCGGCTACGCCGAGGGCAAGCCCCTGCACGCCAGCTGGCAGTGACCGACTCCGTGCCCCCGGCTCCCCGTTCGCCCCGGCGTGCGGGGAGCGGGGGGCCGGTGAAGCCGTGGTCGTGCGGACAGGTCCCGCCCGATTCGGGACGATCACCTGGTAGGTCTTCGCGGGGTGGACGGCGATCGGGCTCGTAGTCTGTTGCGGTGCGGCATGCGCCGTTCCCAGCCCGCCCGCGAAGAGAAGTGATCCACCCCCCGTGCGCCTGAACGATCTCGACGAACGCATCGTCCACGCCCTCGCCGAGGACGCCCGCCGCTCGTACGCCGACATCGGCACGGTGGTCGGCCTCTCCGCCCCGGCCGTCAAGCGCCGGGTCGACCGCCTGCTGGCGGCGGGCGCCATCACGGGGTTCACCGTCCGGGTCGAGCCCTCGGCGCTGGGCTGGGAGACCGAGGCCTTCGTCGAGCTCTACTGCCGCCACAACACCTCGCCGGAGGACATCCGCCGCGGCCTGTCGCGGTACCCGGAGGTGGCCTCCGCCTCGACCGTCACCGGCGAGGCGGACGCCGTCGTCCAGATCTACGCCTCCGACGTGCGGCACTTCGAACGCGTCCTGGAGCGGATCGCGGGCGAGCCCTTCGTGGAGCGCACCAAGTCGGTCCTGGTCCTCTCACCGCTCCTGCGGCGCTACACCTCGGGCTCGCCGGCGTAGCTCGCACACCCGTACGCAACGAATCGCCGCGAGGGCGCCCAAGCACGCAACGAATCGACGGTCGGTGCGCAATGGACGCGTCTTGTCGCCGCGGTGGGCGGAATCGTACGGTCGAGACAGACCCCGAACCGGCATCCCACCAGGCGAAAGAGGCTCCATGGCGCCGCTGCGCACCGCGCTGTACCAAGGCCCGAGCGGCGTCCCCTCGTCCGTCGACGACAGCGTGGCCGCGCTCGCCGCGGCCGCGCGCCGGGCCGCCGCGGCGGGGGCGCGGCTGCTCGTCACCTCCGAGATGTTCGCGACCGGCTACGCCCTCGGTGACGCGGTCCCGTCCCTCGCCGAGACGGCCGACGGGCCCACGGCCGGCCGCGTCGCGCGCATCGCCGCCGAGCACGGCCTGGGCATCGTCTACGGATACCCCGAGCGCGACGGCGACGACGTCTTCAACGCCGCCCAGCTGATCGGCCCGGACGGCGAACGCCTCGCCAACTACCGCAAGACCCATCTCTTCGGCGACTTCGAGCGCACCTGGTTCACCCCAGGCGACGAGGCCGTCGTCCAGGCCGACCTCGACGGCACCCGGATCGGCATCCTGATCTGCTACGACGTCGAGTTCCCGGAGACCGTGCGGGCGCACGCCCTGGCCGGCACCGAACTGCTCGCCGTGCCGACCGCCCTCATGCGGCCGTACGAGTTCGTCCCGCAGACCCTCGTGCCGGCCCGCGCCTACGAGAGCCAGCTGCACGTGGCCTACGCCAACCGCTGCGGGCCCGAGGGCGAGTTCGACTTCGCCGGGCTCAGCTGCCTCGCCGGCCCCGACGGCGCGGTCCGCGCCCGGGCCGGCACCGGGGAGGAACTGGTCGTCGCCGACGCCGACCCCGCCGTCCTGCGCGCCGTCCGCGAGGAGACGCCCTACCTCGCCGACCGCCGCCCCGAGCTCTACCGCTCGCTGGGCTGAACCCCACCCCACACCCCTTTCGCCCCCGCCCCGCCCCCGTTCCACTGCCAGGAGAGTCACCCCATGACGTCCACGGTGCCCACCGCGGTCCACGACGAGCAGCACCCCGAGGTGCCGTCCGCCCCGCCCATCACCATGTTCGGCCCCGACTTCCCCTTCGCGTACGACGACTTCCTGGCCGACCCGGCGGGTCTCGGCTCCATACCGGCGACCGCCCACGGCACCGAGGTCGCGGTCATCGGCGGCGGCCTGTCCGGCATCGTCGCCGCGTACGAACTGATGAAGATGGGCCTCAAGCCCGTCGTCTACGAGGCCGACCGGATCGGCGGCCGGCTGCGCACCGTCGGCTTCGAGGGCTGCGACGAGAGCCTGACCGCGGAGATGGGCGCGATGCGCTTCCCGCCGTCGTCCACGGCGCTGCAGCACTACATCGACCTGGTGGGCCTGGAGACCACGCCCTTCCCCAACCCGCTCGCCCCCGAGACCCCGTCGACCGTCGTCGACCTCAAGGGCGAGTCGCACTACGCCGAGACCGTCGACGACCTGCCGCAGGTCTACCGCGACGTCGCGCACGCCTGGAACACCTGCCTGGAGGAGGGCGCGGACTTCGGCGACATGAACCGCGCCATGCGCGAGCGCGACGTCCCGCGCATCCGCGAGATCTGGTCGAAGCTGGTCGAGAAGCTCGACAACCAGACCTTCTACGGCTTCCTGTGCGACTCCGAGGCCTTCACCTCCTTCCGCCACCGCGAGATCTTCGGGCAGGTCGGCTTCGGCACCGGCGGCTGGGACACCGACTTCCCCAACTCCATCCTGGAGATCCTGCGCGTCGTCTACACCGAGGCCGACGACCACCACCGCGGCATCGTCGGCGGCAGCCAGCAGCTCCCGGTGCGGCTGTGGGAGCGCGAGCCCGAGAAGATCGTGCACTGGCCCTACGGCACCTCGCTGAAGTCGCTGCACGACGGCGCCCCGCGTCCGGCCGTGACCCGCCTGCACCGCACCGCCGGCAACCGGATCACGGTCACCGACGCCGGCGGCGCCATCCGCACCTACCAGGCGGCGATCTTCACCGCGCAGAGCTGGATGCTGCTCAGCAAGATCGACTGCGACGACTCGCTCTTCCCGATCGACCACTGGACGGCGATCGAGCGCACGCACTACATGGAGTCCAGCAAGCTGTTCGTCCCCGTGGACCGGCCGTTCTGGCTCGACAAGGACGAGGAAACCGGGCGCGACGTGATGAGCATGACGCTCACCGACCGCATGACCCGCGGCACCTACCTGCTGGACAACGGCCCGGACCAGCCGGCCGTGATCTGCCTGTCGTACACCTGGTGCGACGACAGCCTCAAGTGGCTGCCGCTGAGCGCGTCCGAACGCATGGAGGTCATGCTCAAGTCGCTCCGCGAGATCTACCCGAAGGTCGACATCCGCCGGCACATCATCGGCAACCCGGTGACCGTCTCCTGGGAGAACGAGCCCTACTTCATGGGTGCGTTCAAGGCCAACCTGCCCGGCCACTACCGCTACCAGCGGCGCCTGTTCACCCACTTCATGCAGGACACGCTGCCCGAGGACAAGCGCGGCATCTTCCTCGCCGGCGACGACATCTCCTGGACGGCGGGCTGGGCCGAGGGCGCCGTGCAGACCGCGCTCAACGCCGTGTGGGGCGTCATGCACCAGTTCGGCGGCGCCACCGACGAGACCAACCCGGGCCCCGGCGACCGCTACGACGAGATCGCGCCGGTGATGCTCGACGAGGACTGAGGGGCTGCCCTCAGCGGACGAGCGGGGTCAGCAGGAAGCGCCCGACGAGCCCGACGCCCGCGTCGAGCTTCTCGGTGAACTCCTCGTGCACCTCAGGCAGTCCGCGCAGCGACCACAGCACGCGGGACGCGGCCCACGCCGCGTCCCGCGCGCGGTCCAGGCTCCACGAACCGGCCAGATGCGTCAGCGGATCGGCGAGGTCCAGGAGGTCCGGGCCCGGCATCAGTTCCTCGCGGACCCGCTCCTCGACCGCCGTCAGCAGATCCCCGACCCGGTCGAAGTCCGCCTCCAGCGAGGCGGGCTCGCGCTCCAGCGCCGCGCAGGTGTCCACCACCGACAGCGCGAGATCGTGCCCCACATGGGCGTTGATGCCCGCGAGCGCGAACTGCACCGGGCGCACGCCCGGATGCCCGCGCAGCAGCAGCAACGGCCGCCAGCAGGCCGGCACGGTGCGGCCGTCCTGGCCGCCCTCGACCGCGGTCAGATAGCGGCCGGCGAAGCGGGCGCCCAGCTCGGCGGCGGCCGGGGGATCGCCGAACGCGCCGGCGGCCAGCCGCCGGGCCAGTTCCTCGGTGACCGACAGATAGACGCGGTTGAACACCGCCACGCCGTCGCGGGGCGGCAGCGCCGCGCCCAGCGCCCGCATCCGCGCCACCACCTGCTCCACGCCTGCGGGCACGGCCCGCTGTGCCGTCGTCATGCGGTCAGCGTTGCAGGGGGGTGGGGCGGGGGCGCGGCGCGGCGCGGATGCGGTCCCCGGAACGGGTGCGTTTTTTCCCCGCCCACCCTCCCTCCCCCAACCTTCGGCCGGGGGTGCCCCCAGCCCGGCGAGGTCAGGTGCCCCGGCGCGCGTTTCGTGGGGTGCCGGGTTCGGGGCCTCCGGGCTGGCCATTCTGGACAGCACATTTAGGTGCCTCCGGTGCTCTCCACTGGTCACTCCGGGTCGTGCACCCAAATATGCTCCACAGTCCAGAACGCCCACCCTGCGACCCCGCCCCCTCGGTTTCGTCGTGCGCCTGATCCCCGGTGGGGGGTAGAGGCGGCACCGTGCTCGGGCCATCCGTTGGCGCGGCGCTGTCCAGGTGCCCAGCCGTCACCGTCAACAACACCCCTCCGGGGATCAGGCGCTTGGAACTACGGAGGGGGCGGGGGAGGTGGGGGCACCCCCGGCCGGAGGCTGGGGGAGGGAGGGTGGGTGGGGGAGAAGAACCTACGGGGCAGACCAGTCCGACCGGAGGAGGGCGTACTCGACCTCGCCGTGCTCGGCACCCGGCAGGGGGTCCTCCCACTGCTCGTGAAAGACCCGCACGAAGGAGAGCCCCGCGTTCTCCATGACGCGCCGCGACCGCGCGTTGACGAACATGGTCTCCGCGTACACGCGCCGCGCCCCCAGGTCCGTGAAGGCCTTGGCGACCAGCGCGCGAGCGCCCTCCGTGGCGTAGCCGCGACCCCACGCGGTGCGCCGCAGCCGGTAGCCGAGTTCGAGGTCGTCCGCTGGGCCGCCGTCGCGCGGGGTGAGGGCGAACCAGCCGACGAAGTGCCCGGTGGGACGCTCCTCGGCGGCCCAGACCTGGGAGCGCGCGAAGCGCGGGAGGACGTCGTGCCGGATGACGTCGGCGGGCGTGGGGCGCCCGAGGTAGCGCATGACCTCGGGGTCGCTGTCGAGGCCGATGAGGTGGTCGGCGTCCGCGTCGCTGTCGGTGAAGTGCCGCAGGCGCAGCCGCTCCGTCTCCAGGAAGATCCGCATGCGGGGCAGGCTAGACGCGCGGTGCGGTCGTCGCGACGGGATTGTCGGTGTGTTCGGCCACCGACGTGCCGGCGGCCCGCAGGACGCCCGCTCCGAGGGTGAGCCCGACGGCCAGCAGGGTGACCAGGCCGAAGGAGGCCTGGAGGGAGCTGGCCTGCGCGATGGAGCCGATGGCGGCGGGGGCGACGAGCCCGGAGGTGTACGTGACGGTGGCGACGCCCGCGATGGCCTGGCTCGGGTTGGGCCCGCTGCGCCCGGCCGCGGCGAAGCACAGCGGCACGACGACGGCGATGCCGACGCCGAGGAGGGCGAAGCCGGCGATGGCCGCGACCTGGTTGGCGGCGGTGGCCACCAGGACACCGCCCGCGGTGGCGAGGACGCCGCCGACACGGACCGTGCGGACCGGCCCGAAGCGCCGCACGACGAGGTCGCCCAGGAGCCGGGAGACGGCCATGGTGCAGGCAAAGGCGGTGTAGGAGGCGGCGGCGACGCCCGGCGAGGCGTCGGTGATGTCGCGCAGGTAGACCGCGCTCCAGTCCATGCTGGCGCCCTCGGCGAAGACCGCGCAGAAGCCGATCGCGCCGATGACCAGGGCGGAGCGCGGAGGCAGCGCGAAGCGGGCGGGGGCCTCGTCGTGCTGGGCGGGCCGCAGGTCCAGGACGCCGCCGCAGACGACCAGCCCGATCACGACCAGTACGGCGGCGGTGATCGCGAGGTGGACGCGTGCGTCGAGTTCCGCGTGGGCCGCGGCGACGCCGACGAGGGAGCCGAGCAGCGCGCCGGCGCTCCACATGCCGTGCAGGCCGGACATGATCGACCGGCCGAGGCGTTCCTCGACCTCGACCCCCTGGGCGTTCATGACGACGTCCGCCATGCCCGCCGAGGCCCCGTAGACGAACATCGCCCCGCACAGCCAGGGCAGCCCGGGCGAGAGCGCCGGCAGGGCCAGCGAGGCGCACCACAGGGTGACCAGGACGCGCAGCGCGGCGCGCATGCCGAGGACGTGTGCGATGCGGGCCGCGAGCGGCATGGCCGCGGACGCGCCGAGGGCGGCGAAGACGAGGGCGAAGCCGAGTTGGCCGGCGCTGAGGTCCGCGTGCTCCTGGATCCAGGGGATCCGGGTGGCGAAGCTGCCGGTGACCGCTCCGTGCACGGCGAAAACGGCGGCGACGGCCAGGTGGGCACGTCGCAGCCGCGGCTCGGTCTTCCTCGTCGTGGTCGTCGCCATGGGTGATCCCTCCCAGTGTCCCGCCCCAAGGTTCGTCCCTGTAAATTAACAGGCAGGCTTCCTGAAAGATAGCCGGAATGCAGCCGCTCCCGGCCACCGGGCCGGGGCTTCTGGAAGGATCCCCGTCATGAGTGCCCTCCGCCCGCCCGCAGGCCGTACCGCGTCCCCCCGTACGGCCCGTGCGATCAACGACCGGCTGGCGCTCGAACTGCTGCAGGCGCAGGGCCCGTTGACCGCGTCCCAGCTGAAGGAGCTGACGGGCCTGTCCCGCCCGAGCGTCGCCGACCTCGTCGAACGGCTGCAGGAGTCGGGCCTGGTGACGGTCGTGGGGGAGTCCGGCGCCGACCGCCGCGGCCCCAACGCGCGGTTGTACGGCATCGTGGCCGACCGGGCCCACCTGGCCGCGTTCGACGTGCGCACGCACAGCGTGGCCATCGAGGTCGCCGACCTGCTGGGCGTCACGATCGGCAGCACCGTGCTGCCCGTCGACCCGCTGGGCGACCCCAAGCGGACGGTCTCCCGTTCGGTCGCCCTCCTGGAACGCACCGCGCGGCGCGCGGGGGCGGCGGCGCTGCACACGATCGCGGTCGGTGCCCCGGGCCTGGTCGACCCGGCCACCGGCGAGCTGCGCGCCACCGGTCAGCTGCCGGCCTGGCACTCCGCCCTGGTGGCCGAATTGCGCAGGCGGCTCGATGTGCCGGTGCTGCTGGAGAACGAGGTCAATCTCGCCGCCGTGGCCGAGCAGCGCCTCGGCTCGGTCCGCGACCGGGAGACGTTCGTGCTGCTGTGGCTCGGCCACGGCGTCGGCGCCGCGGTGGTGCTGGGCGGTGTGCTGCGCCGCGGTGCCTCGGGCGGTACCGGCGAGATCGGCTTCCTGCCGGTCCCGGGGACGTTCCAGCTGCCCACGGCGAGCGGGTGCGGGGGCGGGTTCCACTCGCTCGCGGGGAGCGCCGCCGTGTGCGCGCTGGCCCGTGCGCACGGTCTGCCGGTCCCCGGGGACGAGGACGACGCCCTGGCGGCGGAGGCGGTGGTCACGCGGGCGCGGGCGGGCGGCAAGCGGGGCGAGCTGTTTCTCGACGCGCTGGCGGACCGGGTGGCCATAGGGGTGGCGGCGGTGTGCGCCGTGCTCGACCCGGGCTGCGTCGTGCTGGGCGGGGAGGTCGGCCGGGCCGGCGCCGGGGAGCTGGCCACCCGGGTCGCCGAGCGGCTCGCGCGAATGTCCCCGCTGCCGACGGAGGTGCGGGCGGGGACGGTCGCGGGCAGTGCCGTGCTCCGCGGCGCCCTGCTGTCCGCGATGGACGCCGCGCAGGACGCGCTGTTCACGCCGGACGTCTGACGTACGGCCCGACGGCGGGGGAGGCGTTCTTCCGCCGCCGGGCGTTTGTGGGGGGATGTGTCAGTGGTGGGGCGGAGTTGGCGTGCGGGGAAGGGATCGCCCTGGTGCCGGGTGGTGGCGGCGCGGGTGCGTGGGGGCACGTCGGACCTCCGAAAGGGCCTGCCGGGCAGGGGCGTTGGCGGCAGACTAAGAGGACTAGACCAGTGGCGTCAATGGGTGTGGCCCGCACGCCTGTGAGGGACCCCACAGGAAGCGATTGCATGCGCATCGATCGTTCGTGGCAGACTGAGTGCAGTACCAGTGACGTTCAGCGCACTCCGGGGTCGGTGAAACTCCGAACCGGCGGTTACAGTCCGCGACCCGTCCGCATCCAGCGGCCGGTTGACCAGGTGAGATTCCTGGACCGACGGTTAAAGTCCGGATGGGAGGCAGTGCGCGGCGGGCAGGAACCGGTACGCCGCCGTCGGCGGCAGCGCGAGTGCGTATCCCCGGATACGACGATACGGACTGGCGCGGCCACCCCTCCGACTCCGGCGTTTCCCGGATCCGTACGTCCGCTCTGATTCCCGCGCAGCCCCGGAGTCCGTGCCCGATGAGGCAGGAGGACCCGGTGGCCACACCAGGTGAAGTCGACGCGATGCGCCGGGCCGTGGAGCTCGCCGCCCGCGGTCTGGGCTCCACCAGCCCCAACCCCGTCGTCGGCGCCGTGATCCTCGACGCCCGCGGACAGGTGGTGGGAGAGGGCTGGCACCAGCGGGCCGGAGGCCCGCACGCGGAGGTCCACGCGCTCCGCGCGGCCGGGGAGGCCGCCCGCGGAGGCACCGCCGTCGTCACCCTGGAACCGTGCAACCACACCGGTCGTACCGGCCCCTGCGCCCAGGCGCTCATCGCCGCCGGGGTCTCCCGCGTCGTCTACGCCGTCGGCGACCCCACCCCCGCGGCCACCGGGGGAGGCGTCACCCTGACCGCCGCCGGGATCGACGTGGAGTGCGGCCTGCTGGCCGCCGAGGCCGCCCGGGGCAACGAGGTCTGGCTCACCGCCGCCCGTGAACGGCGCCCCTTCGTGGTGTGGAAGTACGCCAGTACCCTCGACGGCCGCATCGCCGCCGCCGACGGCACCAGCCGCTGGATCAGCTCCGCGGCCTCCCGTGCCGACGTCCACCGGCTGCGCGCCGAGTCCGACGCCGTCGTCGTCGGTTCCGGCACCCTGCGCGCCGACGACCCCCATCTGGCCGTACGCGGCGTCGCGGGCTCCTTCACGCAGCCGCTGCGCGTCGTGGTCGACACCAACGCCAAGATCCGGCCCGGCGCCCGCGTCCTGGACGACGTCGCGCCCACCCTCGTCGCCGTCGCCGAGGACGCCGACACCGACCACCTGCCCGGCGTCGACATCGCGCGGCTCCCGCGCACCGGCAACGGCATCGCCGTGCACGCGCTGCTCGGCGAGCTCTACGGCCGCGGCGTGCGTTCCGTACTCCTCGAGGGCGGCCCCACGATGGCCGGCGCCTTCCTCGCCGCGGGGGCGATCGACAAGGTCGTCGGCTACCTCGCCCCCGTCCTGCTCGGCGCCGGAGCGGCCGCTCTCGGCGACGCGGGAATCACGACCATCTCGCAGGCGTTGCGGCTCGACGTCGCCGAGACCGAACACATCGGCCCCGACCTGCGTATTACCGCATACCCGAGCCGAATTGAGGAGAACTGAGTGTTCACCGGAATCGTCGAAGAGCTGGGCGACGTCGTCGCCATCGAGGACCTGGGCGACGCCTCCCGTTTCCGTCTGCGAGGCCCGCTCGTCACCGAAGGCGCCAAGCACGGCGACTCCATCGCGGTCAACGGCGTGTGCCTCACCGTCGTCGAGACCGGCGAGGGCGAGTTCACCGCCGACGTGATGGCCGAGACCCTCAAGCGGTCCAGCCTCGGCGCACTGCGCGGAGGCAGCAAGGTCAACCTGGAGCGCCCCATGGCCCTCGGCGGCCGCCTCGGCGGTCACCTCGTCCAGGGCCACGTGGACGGCACCGGCGCGATCGTGGAGCGCACCCCCGCCGAGCACTGGGAGATCGTCCGGATCTCGCTGCCCGCGGAGCTGTCCCGCTACGTGGTCGAGAAGGGCTCCATCACGGTCGACGGCATCAGCCTGACCGTCGTCGAGGCCGGCGCCGACTCCTTCACGGTCAGCCTCATCCCCACCACCCTCGGCCTCACCACGTTGGGCTTCAAGCAGTCCGGCGACCCGGTGAACCTCGAGGTCGACGTCATCGCCAAGTACGTCGAGCGGCTCTACGGGGACCGGGTCACGGCACCGAGGGCGGCGGCGCAATGAGCGCCCTGGACACCCTGAACGGGTCCGCGTTCTCCGCGTTCGGCCAGCAGTTCCTGTGGACCGACGTGGTGGGCAACGGCCTGGGCCTGGCCGGACTCGCGTTCGGCTGGCGCCGCTCGGTGTGGGCCTGGCCCGTGCAACTGCTGTCCGGCGTCGTCCTGGTGGCGGCCAACTGGTCCGCGCACCTCACCGGTGGCGTCGGCAAGCAGCTCCTGGTGATCGGTGTCGCCGTGTGGGGCTGGGCCCAGTGGCGGCGCGGCGCCAGGACGTCCGGCGGGATCGCGATCCGCTTCGCCACGTGGCGGGAGCGCGGTCTGCTCGTCGGCGGAACCGTCGTCGGACTGTTCGCGGTCGTGGGGCTGTTCAGCCTCTACCCCTCGCTGTCCTGGAACCCCTGGCCCGACGCCTACATCTTCGTCGGCACCGTCGCCGCGATGGTCGCCATGGCCCGCGGCTGGGTGGAGTTCTGGTTCGCCTGGCTCGCGGTCGACGTCGTCGGCGTCCCGCTGGCCTGGAACAGCGGCCTGAAGTTCTCCGCCTTCGTCTACGTCCTCTACTTCGTCCTGGTGATCGCCGGCATGCACGCCTGGTGGCAGCAGACCCGCGTCCCGCGCCCCAAGGCGCCCGCCCTGGAAGGAGCGGCAGCAGCATGAGCACCGCACTGCACGGCCTGTACGAGGTGAAGGACGAGCCGATCGTCCTCGACACCGTCGAGCGCGCCATCGCCGACATCGCGGCCGGCCGCCCGGTCGTCGTCGTCGACGACGAGGACCGCGAGAACGAGGGCGACCTCGTCATCGCGGCCGAGAAGGCCACGCCCGAGATCGTCGCCTTCATGATGTCCGAGTGCCGCGGACTGATCTGCGTGCCGATGGAGGAGTCCGACCTGGACCGGCTGGACCTGCCGCAGATGGTGGCGTCCAACACCGAGTCCATGAAGACGGCCTTCACCGTCTCGGTCGACGCGAGCCCCGCCCACGGCGTCACCACCGGCATCTCGGCGGCCGACCGGGCGACCACCATCCGGCTGCTCGCCACCGGGGGCACCGGGCCCGGGGACTTCGTCCGGCCCGGCCATGTCTTCCCGCTGCGCGCCCGGGCCGGTGGTGTGCTCACCCGCAACGGCCACACCGAGGCCGGTGTCGACCTGGCCCGGCTGGCCGGTCTGCGCCCCGCCGCGGCGATCGTGGAGATCGCCAACGAGGACGGCACCATGGCCCGTCTTCCCGACCTGATGACGTTCGCCCGCAAGCACGGTCTTGCCATCATCTCGATCGAGGATCTCATCGACCACCGACGCTCCGCCGAGCCCACCGTCCGCCGCGAGGCGGAGACCCGCCTGCCCACCGCCCACGGTGACTTCCGGGCCTACGGCTACCGCGACACCGCCGACGGCATCGAGCACATCGCCCTCGTGGCGGGCGAGATCGGCGACGGGGAGGACGTGCTGGCCCGCGTCCACTCCGAGTGCCTGACCGGCGACGTGTTCAGCTCCCAGCGGTGCGACTGCGGCCCGCAGCTCCAGGCCTCACTCGAACGAGTGGCGTCCGAGGGCCGTGGCGTCGTGGTCTACCTCCGCGGGCACGAGGGCCGCGGCATCGGACTGCTGTCCAAGCTGCGCGCGTACGAACTCCAGGAGCGCGGCCGCGACACCCTCGACGCCAACCTGGAGCTCGGCCTGCCCGCCGACGCCCGCGACTACGGCGCCGCCGCCGAGATGCTCGCCGACCTCGGCGTGGTCTCCGTGCGCCTGATGACCAACAACCCCGACAAGACCGACGCGCTGACCCGCCACGGCCTCAAGGTCACCGAACGGGTGGCCATGCCGATCGCGGCCGGCGAGCACAACCTGCGCTACCTGCGCACCAAGCGGGACCGGATGGGCCACGACCTTCCCTGGCTCGACCCGGCCCCGAGCACCGCCTACCACAACCAGTAGTCCGGGTCGCGGTAGAGCGACACCCGGCACTGCACCACCGAACCACCGAACCACCGAACCACCGACCAACAAGGAGAAGAAGCACGTGAGCGGTAAGGGCGCCCCCGAACTGTCCGTGAAGAACTGCGGCGACCTGCGAGTGGCCGTGATCGCGGCCCAGTGGCACGAGCAGGTGATGGACGGGCTGGTCGACGGCGCCGTGCGCGCGCTGAGCGACCTGGGCATCGACGAGCCCACCCTGCTGCGGGTGCCCGGCAGTTTCGAACTGCCGGTCGCCGCCAAGGCGATGGCCGACCGCGGCTACGACGCGATCGTCGCGCTCGGCGTCGTGATCCGCGGCGGCACTCCGCACTTCGAGTACGTGTGCCAGGGCGTCACCCAGGGCCTGACGCAGGTCTCGGTCGACACCGGCGTGCCGATCGGCTTCGGCGTACTGACGTGCGACACCGAGGAGCAGGCGCTGGACCGGGCGGGTCTGCCCGGCTCCAACGAGGACAAGGGGCACGAGGCGGTCACCGCCGCGGTCGCGACCGCGACCATCCTGCGTTCGGTGTCCGAGCCGTGGCGGTGAGGTAGGGGCTCTTCCGCGTAGGGTGGGACCACCATGGCCAAGAAGACATTCGAGGAGCTCTTCACCGAGCTCCAGCAGAAGGCCGCCACTGGCGACCCCAGCACGTCCCGCACCGCCGAACTGGTCGGCAAGGGCGTGCATGCGATCGGCAAGAAGGTGGTCGAGGAAGCCGCCGAGGTGTGGATGGCCGCCGAGTACGAGGGCGCCGACCGCACCGCGGAGGAGATCTCCCAGCTGCTGTACCACCTGCAGGTGATGATGGTCGCGCGGGGCATCGGCCTCGACGACGTATACGCTCATCTGTGAGCAGCGCCACCCTGCGCACGCCCCGTTGCTGTTCCTGACATCCCGACATCCCGAGATTCCGAAACCTCCGGCATCCCCTCCCGCCGTACGACCGAGCCGCAAAGGATCGCTCCCATGCTTCGCATCGCCGTTCCCAACAAGGGTTCACTGTCCGGACCTGCGTCGGCGATGCTGCATGAAGCCGGCTACCGCCAGCGCAAGGACACCAAGGAACTCGTCCTCGTCGACGGCGAGAACGACGTCGAGTTCTTCTACCTGCGCCCGCGCGACATCGCCGTCTACGTCGGCTCCGGCCGCCTCGACATCGGCATCACCGGCCGCGACCTGCTGCTGGACTCCGCCGCCAACGCCGAGGAGATCCTGCAGCTCGGCTTCGCCCGTTCCACCTTCCGCTACGCCACCGTGCCGGGCACGGTGACGGACGTGAAGGAGTTCGGGGGCCTGACGATCGCCACCTCCTACCCGACGGTCGTCCAGCGGCACCTGGCCGACCACTCGGTCGACGCCTCCGTCGTCCGGCTGGACGGCGCCGTCGAGACCGCCATCCAGCTCGGTGTCGCGCAGGTCATCGCCGACGTCGTGGAGACCGGCACCTCGCTGCGGAACGCGGGCCTGGAGGTCATCGGCGAGCCGATCCTCGACTCCGAGGCCGTCGTCATCCGCCGCACCGGGGAGACCGACGAGACCGCCGAACCGAAGGTGCGCCAGTTCCTGCGCCGCCTCCAGGGCGTCCTGGTGGCCCGTCGCTACGTGATGATGGACTACGACATCCGGGTCGAGCACGTCGAGCGGGCCATCGCCCTGACGCCCGGCCTGGAGTCGCCCACCGTCTCCCCGCTGCACCACGAGGGCTGGGTCGCCGTGCGCGCCATGGTCCCCAGCAAGGACGCCCAGCGGATCATGGACGAGCTCTACGACCTGGGTGCCCGGGCGATCCTCACCACCGGCATCCACGCCTGCCGCCTGTGACCCCCGCCCATCCGGCCACGCCGACCGCGCCCGCCGTGTCCACGGACCTCCCCGAGCTGCCCGTCACCTTCCGGCCCACGCGTACCCGCGCGGTGCTGCTGACCCTGGCGGGCGGCCTGCTCGCGGCCTTCGTCGCGATCGCCGTCATGCTGCCCGCCGACGGGGCCCGGCCCTGGCACACCACGGACCGCCTCTGGATGGTCCTCACCGGCGCGCTCATCGCCGCGGTGCTCGTGCTGCTCAGCCGTCCCAAGGTCGTCGCCGACCGGGACGGCGTCACCGTGGTCAATCTCACCACCCGGCGGCGCCTGGAATGGGCGCAGGTGATCCGGGTGAATCTGCGCCCCGGCGATCCCTGGGTCCTCCTCGACCTGGCGGACGGAACAAGCCTGGCCGCCATGGGCATTCAGCCTGGTATCGGCCGCGCCCGCGCACTGCGCGACGCGCGGGGACTGCGCGCTCTCGCCGAGGTCCACGGCTCGGGCGGGCCCGCGGGACAGTAGACCTGCCGCCGAGCCCCGTTTCTTCATTACTCTGGAACCTTCGCAACGACCCGAGGAGTGACACCCAAGCCACGATGGACGGACCGTCCGGTAGTACCTGCGCCGCCCCTCCGCACCGACATCCCGGAGCGGCGGCATGAACACCTCGTTGCTGCTCCTCGGGGCGGCCTTTGTCCTGATCCTCGCGAACGGCTTCTTCGTCGCCGCCGAATTCGGCCTGGTGACCGTGGAGCGACCGGCCGCCGAACGTGCGGCCGCCGCGGGTGATCGACGGGCACGCAGCGTCGTCGAGTCGCTGCGCAAGCTCTCCTTCCAGCTCTCCGGCACCCAGCTCGGCATCACGATCACCTCGCTGGTCGTGGGCATGCTCGCCGAGCCCGCTCTCGCCGACCTGCTGTCCGGACCGCTCACCGCGATAGGCGTCCCCTCCGGGGTCTCGCCCGCCATCGCCGTGGTCATCGGCATGATCCTCGCCTCGGCCGTCCAGATGGTCGTCGGCGAACTGGTCCCCAAGAACTGGGCGGTCTCCCGCCCGCTGCAGGTGGCACGTTTCGTGGCCGGACCGCAGCGGGTCTTCTCGGCCGCCTTCCGCCCGGTGATCGAACTGCTCAACACCGCCGCCAACCGCCTGGTGCGCGCCCTCGGCGTCGAACCGGCGGAGGAGCTCGCCTCCGCCCGCACCCCGACCGAGCTGGTCTCGCTCGCCCGGCACTCCGCGCAGGCCGGCGTGATCGAGCAGGACACCGCGGACCTGTTCGTCCGCACGATCTCGCTCGGCGACCTGACGACGGAGAACGTGATGACCCCGCGCGTGCGGGTCAGCGCCCTGCAGGACACGGCCACCGCCGCCGACGTGCTCAACCTGACCCGGGCCACCGGGCTGTCCCGCTTCCCGGTCTACCGGGAGCGGCTGGACGACATCGTCGGCATGGCGAGCCTGAAGGACGCCCTCGCCGTCCCCGCCCACGAGCGCGACCGCACCCCGGTCGGGCGGATCACGGTGGCCCCGCTGCTCGTCCCCGAGACGCTGCCCGTCCAGCCGCTGCTGGAGCGGCTGCGGCGCGAGCAGCCGATCGCCGTCGTGGTCGACGAGTACGGCGGCACGGCCGGCGTGGTGACCCTGGAGGACATCGTCGAGGAGCTCGTCGGCGAGGTCCGCGACGAGCACGACTCGGCCGACCTGCCCGAGCTGGCCCAGGTCCCCGCCGAGGGCGGCAGGCCCGCCTGGGACGCCGACGGCGGCTGCCGCATCGACCTGCTGGAGCGCATAGGACTCGAGGCGCCCGAGGGCCCCTACGAGACCGTGGCCGGCCTCGTCGCCGACCTGCTGGAACGCATCCCCGAACCGGGCGACACGGCACTGCTGCCCGGCTGGGAGCTGCGGGTGCGCGAAGTGGCGCACCACCGTGCGGAAAGGGTTCGCCTGGTGCGCGTCGGGTTCGACGAGCCGCAGGCAGGGCAGGAGCGCGACCGATGAGCTTCCTGCAACTGTTCCTCGCCGCCCTGCTGGTGCTGGGCAACGGCTTCTTCGTCGGTGCCGAGTTCGCGCTGGTCTCCGTACGGCGCAGTCAGATCGAGCCCCTGGCCGGAACCCACCGGCGGGCCAGAACCGTGCTGCACGGCCTGGAGAACCTGCCGCAGATGATGGCGGCCGCCCAGTTCGGCATCACGGTGTGCTCCCTGACGCTGGGCGCGGTCGCCGAGCCGACCGTGGCCCATCTGCTGGAACCGCTGTTCGTGGCCGTCCACCTCCCGGAGGGGCTGGTCCACCCGGCGGGCTACGTCATCGCGCTGGCCGTGGTGGTCTTCCTCCACCTGGTCATCGGCGAGATGGTCCCGAAGAACCTGGCCATGGCCGCGCCCGAGAAGACCGCGCTCTGGCTGAGCCCGGGACTGGTCGGCTTCGCCCGGCTGTTCAGGCCGGTCATCGCGGTGCTCGGCTGGAGCGCGAAGGTCATCCTGCGGCTGTTCCGGGTCGAGCCCAAGGACGAGATCGACGCGGTCTTCACCAGCGAGGAGCTCACCGCGCTCGTCGAGGACGCCCGGCAGGCCGGTCTCCTGGACGACGACGCGCAGGAACGCCTCGAGGACGCGCTCGAACTGGGCAGCCGCCCGGTCACCGACGTCCTGCTCGCGCCGGAGGAGCTGGTCACGGTCGACGCGACCGTCACCTCCGCGGAGATCGAGGAACTGACCGTCCGTACCGGTTACTCCCGCTACCCGGTGGCCGGACCGGACGGTGTCTACCTCGGCTACCTGCACGTCAAGGACGTCCTCGACCTGGACGACCCGGACCGTCCGGTGCCCTCCCGGCTCTGGCGGCCCATGGCCACCCTGCGGGCCGAGCTGCCGCTGGACGACGCGCTCACGCAGATGCGGCGCGCCGCGTCGCACCTCGCGGCGGTCGCGGACGCCGGCGGGCGGGTGCTGGGGCTGGTCGCCCTGGAGGACGTGCTGGAGATGCTGGTCGGCGAGGTCCGCGACCCGGCCCACCGGGAGACGGCCCCCGAGCCGGAGCCGGCACCCGAGCGGGAGAGCGTCCACGCGCCGCAGGCGCTGGCGAGCTGAACGAAGAAGGGCCCGGGCGACCGCCCGGGCCCTTCCGCCGTACGCGGTGCGTGTGTGCCCCGGGGCCGGTCCGGTCCCGGGGTCCCCCTCAGTCGAGGGGCTCCGGCGGTGACAGCCCGGGCCCGCGGCCCGACAGGACCTCGCCGTACGCCTGCATCAGATCGGGCAGCCGCAATGTCGACAAGTCGTCGCGTGACGGCGGGCCCGCGTAGCCGGACAGCCGCAGGTCCCGGTAGGCGCAGCTCTTCTCGTAGAGCGTGCGCAGGAAGCGCCCGTTGCCGAGTTCGTCGATCCAGCCCTGGTCGACGACGTGGCCGCTGATCGCCAGCAGTTCCTCCAGCGCCTCCTCGTCCCAGTGGTCGCCGTTGTCGGCGGCCAGGACCTCGCCGATGTCCGTGAGCTCCTGAGGGCGGTAGCTCGGGAAGTCGACGCGGGTGGTGAAGCGCGACCCGAGCCCGGGGTTGGCGGCCAGCAGGCGGTCCATGCCCTCGGGGTAGCCGGCCAGGATCACGACGAGCCGGTCGCGGTTGTCCTCGGCGCGCTTGAGGAGCACCTGCAGGGCCTCGTCGCCGTAGGCGTCGCCCTTGCTGTAGCCGGAGTTGGACAGGGCGTACGCCTCGTCCACGAACAGCACCCCGCCGAGGGCCGAGTCGATCAGCTCGTTGGCCTTCACCGCGGTCTGGCCGAGGAACTCCCCGACAAGATCGGATCGTTGGGCCTCCACCAGATGATCGCCGCCGAGCAGCCCCAGGGCGTAGAAGACCCGGCCGAGGATGCGCGCGACGGTGGTCTTCCCGGTGCCCGACGGGCCGGAGAAGACGAAGTGCCGCTTCGGGGGCTGCACCGGCAGTCCCTGGACGGCCCGCAGCCGGGCCATGCGCAGTTGCGCCGACAGCGCGCGGACCTGGCGCTTCACCGGTTCGAGGCCCACCATGCGGTCCAGCTCGGCCAGCGCCTGGGCGAGCAGTACCGGGTCCGGCGCGATGACCGGCACCTGCGGCGCGATGGGGGAGACGGGCAGGATCGCCTTCTCCCGGATGTCGTCGTCGATCGGGCCGGCGCCGCCGAGCGGGTCGTCCAGCACGGAGCCGCCGGCGCCGCCGCCCGCGACGCCCATACCGCTCCCGCGTACGTCGAGGGGATCGGGGTCGGGCAACAGGCCCTCGGGAGCGGTCTGCCCGAAGCCCGGCATGGCGACAGAGGCGTAGTCGACGGCCTCGTCGCCGAGGCCGTCCGACTCGTCTATGGCGGTGAGGCGGGCGGAGGTGTCCATGAAACCGGGGTCGACGCGGTGCACGGCCCGGTACAGCGGCAGCGCGGCGGCGGTGCGGCCGGTGCCCTCGTAGGCGCGCGCCAGCCAGTAGCGCAGCTCCTTGCGCTGCGGCTGCTCGCTGCGGCACCGCATCAGGGCGGTGACCAGCAGCGGTTCGGCCTGCCCGTACAGCTCCAGACGCACCCGGGCCATGCCGCCGAACAGGCCCGCCTCGATGCCGAGGGCCGGGTCGCCGAGCAACGGCTCGGTGTGCCGCACCAGTTGGTCCCAGTCCTTGACCAGGTAGGCCCGGCAGGCGTGCAGGAAACGGACGTGCGGGTCGGTGTCGACCGGCGGGCACTCGGCCAACGCCCGGTCCAGTTCGGCGATATGGCGTCCGTCGAGCCAGTGCGAGGCGTGCGCCAGCAGCAGGTCGCGGCGGGTCTCCAGGACCGGCTGCACCCACCAGCCCAGCCAGTACCAGGAGTTCATGGAGCGACGACGGGCCCGCCGCTGCTCGCCGAAGCGGTCGCGGTGCCGGTACATCTGCAGCAGCGCGGTGGCGGTGTCCGCGCGCAGGGCGTGCAGTCCGAGCCAGGCGTCGGCCATGCCGGGGTCGAGCCGCACCGCGACCCGGAACTCCTCCTCGGCCTGGGAGTACGCGCCCATGGTGTAGGCGTCCACCGCCCGCACCCAGGCGAGATCGGCAGGGGAGCCGGGGTGTTCCGTGCCGAAATCCATCAGGTCCCCACCAACCGTTCCCCCCGGTGTCGCCCGCCACCCCAACCACACGTCCCGGAGCGGGAGTTGATACGGGGTGCGCACCGCGAACGCATCTCCTCGCACCCCGTTCGCATGGTACCCGTGCAGGCGGGGTGCGCCGTAGAGCCACGCGGGCCGTGACGTTGGGTGAGCAATTCGCTGCCGTACGGGGCCGGATCACCCGTCCAGGGCAGAACGAAGCCCCCGGTCACGGGGGAACAACCGGGGGCTTCGCGTCTCAGGGGCGGTCGTACAGGACCGCGCATTCAGAACGTAATTCCTGTACGGCCCCTTGGTCAAGCCACCCCCGAGCCCCGTCCGGGGGCCCGCCGGAGGGTGCGGGCGCACCGGCGACGGGCGGTCACGCTGGGTGACTGACCGTGTGCGCCAGGGCCGTCCCGGTGGGCATTTCGCGTATCTCGTACCCATCCGGTACCTGCCGCACCAGCAGTTCGGCGAAGCGACGCGAGGGGTCGGCGGCGAAATGGGCGTCCTGCGCGCGCATCCACCCGGTCCAGAACGCGGCGAGCTGCGGGCCGTCGCGCCGTTCGCCGCGCTCCCGGGCCGTGTCGCGGGGAACGTCCAGCCACAGGGTGCGCGCCAGCCACGGCCGTACCGCCCGCCGTCCAGCGCCCACGCCCTCGATCAGGACCACCGGTGCCGGGGGCACTTCCAGCAGCGGGCCGAAGCGCCGGGCCACCCAGTCGTACTTCGCGGGCCGTGCCGTCCCGCCCCGGCTCAGCGGTTCCAGCACCTGCTCGCGGAGCCGGCCGGTCCAGGCGAACAACTCGTCGTGGGTGGCCAGATCGTCCAGGTGCACCACGGGCGCCCCGCCGAGGGCCCGGGCCAGCGCGCCGGCGAAGGTCGTCTTCCCGGCACCGGCGTGCCCGTCGACCGCGACCAGGCGCACCGGTCCGCACGAGGGGGGCAGCGAGCGCAGCAGGGCGGCGAGTGCCGGGAGGGGATCGGGGGCGGTGAGGTCGTCCATCGGTGCAAGCCTACGACCTGCGCCGACGCGGGAGGCCTGCGGCGGGCGCCAGGGGCGTCTACGGTGAGAGTCGTGACCGACACCCCCCTTGCTCCCGGCCGCGGTGCCCTCTCGGCACCCCTCTATCCGGCCGAACGCCTCGCACTGGCCCGCAAGGCCGCAGCCGACGCCGGACTCGACGCGCTCCTCGTGTCCCCCGGGCCCGATCTGCGCTACCTGACCGGCTACCACGCCCACCTCACCGAGCGCCTGGTCTGCCTCGTGCTGCCGGTGCTCGGCGAGCCCTTCCTCGTCGTGCCCGAACTGGAGAAGCCGGGCGCCGAGATCTCGCCGCTCGGCGGGCTCGGCGTCGAGATCGTCGGCTGGGCCGAGACCGAGGACCCTTACGCACTCGTCGCCCGACGTCTGCCCCGCACGGCGGGCGGCGGCCGCGTCGCCGTCGACAACCACATGTGGGCGGAGAAGGTGCTCGCCCTGCGCGCCGCGCTGCCCGACGCCGAGCAGAGCCTGGCCGGCGAGGTGCTGCGCGAGCTGCGCATGCGCAAGACCCCCGCCGAGATCGACGCGCTGCGCCGGGCCGCCGCCGCCATCGACCGGGTGCACCGGCGCATCGGCGAGTGGGTCACGGCCGGGCGCACCGAGCGGGAGGCCGCCCGCGACATCGCCGAGGCGGTGCTCGAAGCGGGCCACACCACGGTCGACTTCGTCATCGTGGCCTCCGGACCGAACGGGGCGAGCCCGCACCACGAGGTCTCCGACCGCGTCATCCGCACCGGCGACCCCGTCGTGGTCGACATCGGCGGCACCACGCAGGAGGGCTACTGCTCCGACTCCACCCGTACCTACGCCGTGGGCGAGCCGCCCGCGGAGTTCCGGGAGATGTACGAGGTGCTGCTCAGTGCCCAGCACGCCCAGACGCAGGCCGTGCGCCCGGGCGTCACGGCGGAGCAACTGGACGCGGTGGGACGGGACATCATCGCCGCGGCCGGGTACGGGGAGCACTTCATCCACCGCACCGGGCACGGCATCGGCCTGGAGACCCACGAGGAGCCGTACATCGTGGCGGGCAGCGCCCGGCCGCTGGAGCCCGGCATGGCCTTCTCCATCGAGCCCGGGATCTACCTGCCCGGCCGCTTCGGTGCCCGCATCGAGGACATCGCGGTGTGCACCGCCGAGGGCGGGGAGCGGCTCAACCAGACCGCCCGCGAACTGGTCGTCCTGCCGGGTTAGTCCTCATGTGTTGACTCCGGGTACCGCTGGGGGGTATCCCGGAGCCACGGGGGTGTGCGCGGCGCGCTGAAATGCGCGCGGCGTACGCCGGAGCGTCAGGGGCCCAGCAGGGTGCGGGAGTCGGGGGGCCGGCTTTGTTCGACAACGAGCACGACTTCGGGGTGCGGCAGTGGGTGGTGGGCGGGACCACCGTGGTGGAGCTGTCGGGGGAGCTCGATCTGTACGCCGGTGAGAGCGCCGGCGCACGACTGGACGAGGCATGCGCCGGACCGCGGCCCGACGTGGTGGTGGACCTGCGCGGGCTCAGCTTTCTCGACTGCAGCGGCCTGTCGGTGCTGATCCGTGCACGGCGGCGCACCCTGGAGCGCGGCGGGCGGTTCGGCCTCGTCGCCGACAACCCTCCCGTGCTGCGGCTGTTACGGCTGACCCGCACCACGGGAGTCTTCGCCGTGCACGGCGACCTCGCCTCGGCTCTCGCTGCGCGCGGCGCCCCGGGGCCGCCGGCGGCAACCGACGGCGCGATCGCCTGAGGCCTACGAGGGACGCGGCGCCAGCACGATCCACACCTGGCCGGGTGCGAAGGTCATCGGATCGCCCTGCCCGGTGGTGAACCGCGTTCCCCTGTCCGCATCCGGGCGCGACCAGTGCGCCCGGTACGCGGCGCCGTCGCGCAGCACCTCCGCCTCGCCCGACCCGACGGTCTCGCTGTACGGCGAGACGCTGCCCCATCGGTCGTGGTACCGCGAGGCACGCACGGTCACGTACTGGATGACCACCGTCGGGGCGCCGAGCCGTCCGGAGCCCGTCGCGGTGGCGGGCCCGCCGTCGAACGAGACCAGCCAGCGACGCTGTTCGGCCGACCAGCGCAGGCCGACCGAGGCGGACGGGAAGCGCACGGTGCGTGTGGTCGCGGCGGTGCCGCCGGAAGGTGCGGGGCCGAAGCGGAAGCCGATGTCACGGCTCGCGGAGGCGTCCGGGGCGGCGGCCAGCAGCCGTGCCGGCGAGGCGTACAGATTGTGCGGCGCGGGACGGGAACCGTCCCGCGTGTACGCCCGGCCCGCGTGCCCGGGGGAGACGTCGTGCAAGGGCGCGGCCGCGATCACCGGCAGCAGCCTGGTCTGCGCGCCCGAGAAGGCGAGCGCGGGCCGGCCGAACTGGCGCAGCAGCTCCAGGTCCGACTCGCGGGCGCTGCGCACCGGGCCGACGCGGTCCGGCAGATGGGAGGGGGACGAGGAGAACACAGCGAGGATCCGGGTGAGCCCCGCCTCGACCTGCTCCACGTAGACCAGGTCGGCCCGGTCGATCCCGGTCTGCGGCCGGGCCGGGCCGACGTTGTCGATCTTCACGGCGAGCACCGGGCGCGGCCGGTCCTGGGGCAGCCCGGTGAACGGTGAGCGCTCACCCAAGGGTGTCGCGGACGGCACGGGCGACGCGGACGGCGTGGCCGCCGGGGGAGTGCTGCGGCCCGGCGCGTTCGACGTGCGGTCCGTACCGCCGTGCCGCGCGAAGAGCAGGCCCGCGACCAGCACGGCCAGTACGGCCAGCACGGCCACGACGGCCGTGTTCGTGGCGCGTCTTCCTCCACGGTCCACCACAGCCACCTCTCGGACTGCATAGATATACCGCTACAGGAAAATCAATTGTCGAAGCACCTGACTTCTTCCTATTATCCGTCACATGGAGCCGGTACCCCAGAGCGCCACGTCGGCCGAGTACCTGGCGGCTGACGAGGTGATCGACCACGACCACCCGTTGGTGCGCGAGACCGCCGCCCGGCTGCGAGCGGCGGCGCCGACTCCGCATGACTATGCCCGGGCCGCGTACGCCTTCGTACGGGACACCGTCCCGCACTCCGCCGACTCCGGGGATCCGCGCGTCACCTGGCGCGCCTCCGACGTCCTGGGCCTGCGCACCGGCATCTGCCACGCCAAGTCCCATGCCCTCGTCGCCTTGTTGCGGGCCGAGGGCATCCCGGCGGGCCTGTGCTACCAGCGGCTCTCCGACGACGACGGGACCAACCCGCTCGTGCACGGCCTCATCGCGCTCCGGCTCCCCGGCCACGACCACTGGGCCCGCCAGGACCCGCGCGGCAACAAGCCCGGGGTCGACGCCCGCTTCTCGCTCGCGGAGGAGCGGCTCGCCTGGGTACCGCGGCCGGAACGGGGCGAGTGCGACTACCCGGGGCTCCACGCCGCGCCGCCGCCGGCAGTGCTCCGCGCCCTGCGTACCGCGACCGACCGGGCCCACCTCTGGCGGCTGCTGCCCACCGAACTGTGAGCGGACGTCAGGGCGACGCGGACGCGCGGGTCCCGGGGTGCGTGCCGTCAGTCCTCCGTGGCGGACCGCTCCTGGGCGGCCACGTCCTCCGGGGTCGGCGCCGAACCGCCGAGGTGCGCGGGCAGCCACCAGTGGTCGTCCGGACCGGACGGGCGTCCGGTGTAGGCGCGCTGCGCGTCCTCCAGCAACTCCTGTACGCGCAGGCGCAGACGGCGGGTCAGCGCGCCCGGCTTCTCGTTCTCGCCCGCCTGCATCTGCTCGCCGACGCGGATCGAGATCGGGAAGCGGTTGCGGCCGAGCTGGCGCGGCTGCCCCTTGGTCCACATGCGCTGGGTGCCCCACAGGGCGACCGGCAGCAGCGGCACGCCGGCCTCCATCGCCAGGCGCGCCGCTCCCGACTTGAAGGACTTGAGGGTGAAGGACTGCGAGATCGTCGCCTCGGGGAAGACACCGATGATCTCGCCGGAGCGCAGCGCGGACAGGGCGTGCTTGTACGCGTGCATGCCTTCCGAGCGGTCCACCGGGATGTGCTTCATCGCCCGCATCAGTGGCCCGGACACCTTGTGCCGGAACACCGACTCCTTGGCCATGAAGCGCACCAGGCGCTTGGCCGGGAGCGCCGTGAGACCCGCGAAGACGAAGTCCAGGTAGCCGATGTGGTTGCTGACGAGCAGCGCGCCGCCGTTGCGCGGCACGTGCTCCGTGCCGGAGATGTCGAAGCGCAGACCCTGCACCCTGAACATCGTGCGGGCGAAGCCGATGACGGGTGGGTAGACGAGTTCGGCCATGCGTGGGGCCCCTTCTTCGTAGGGGGTGGCCCCCGGTGGAAGTTACGCGGCCGTAGGTTTGCGACCGCGGGCTGATCGTGCACCGTAAACGGGTGCCGTGTCATCCCGCGTGCCCGTGCCCGGGCGAGATTCTCATCACGTCACCCGGTCGTACGACGCACCAGCAGGTACATTTCGCAGCCGAGGCAGTAGGCGAAGACCGCGTTGAGGAACGCCGCCGCCAATGCGCAGCCGGTCGCCGCCAGCCCCAGCCACTGCGGGCCCGCGAACCAGCCGACCAGTCCGATCAGCGCGAACACCAGCCCCACCGCCTGCGCGAAGCGCGGGGGCGCCGGGTCCTCGGTCTCGGCCGGCGGGCCCAGCCGGGGGCGCACCACCGTGCGGAACAGCAGCCCATAAGGTGAATGCTGGACCCCCACCGCGGCGCCCACCGCGAACACGAGCGCCTGGACGGCGAGCAGCCAGCCGCTGCCGGTGATGAGGACGACGGCCAGCACGACCGTCGTCAGGCTTGCGGCGAAGCGCGGTCCTCGGGCATCAATGGCGTGAGTGCTCATGGCAGTCATGATTCCGGACACCGGCCCCGCCGGACCCCCGGGAATCATGGCAGTCCTGTGAACGCTGCAATCGCCGGGAGGGCGGACATGACCGGAGTGGTGGTATGCGTCGCGGTGCTCGCCGTGGCGGCGGTCCTCGGACTGGTGCACCGGCGGCGCGACGGAAGGATACGTGTGCGGGACAAGGACGCGGCCGAACTGCTGACGGCCGGTGAGATCGGCGCGGAGCTCGGGGAGCGGGCCACGCTCGTCCAGTTCTCCAGCGCGTTCTGCGCCCCCTGCCGGGCGACGCGGCGCACCCTGGAGGACGTCGTCCGGATGGTCGACGGCGTCGCGCACGTCGAGATCGACGCGGAGGCGCACCTCGACCTCGTCCGGCGGCTCGGCATCCTCAAGACCCCCACCGTCCTGGTGCTCGACGCGCACGGCGCGATCGTGCGGCGCGCGGCGGGGCAGCCCCGCAAGGCCGACGTCATCGCGGCCCTCGGCGCGGCGGTATGAGGCCGGTCGCATCCGGCCATGCGCCCTTGACGGCGCGGCGTCCTGATCGTCAGTCTGACGTTATGTCGCGAGACCTGCTTCTTTTCGCCCGCTTCGACGTCGACCTCGGTCGGCACGCGAGCGCACGCTGTCACTGCCGTTGAGCGTCCAGAAGTCCGCACGCCTCCGGCTCGACAGCACCAAGAGGGCAACTCCATGACCGCGTCCCCCGACTTCGGCTCCCCGGCGAGCCCCGCTGGCACCCAGCTGCCCGCGACGCCGTACCCGGCCGCGGCCTCCCCAGGATCCGCGGCGGACGCCGGATCCCCGTCGACCGCCTCCTCCGCGGCTCCGGTGTCCGACGCCTTCGACACCACCGCCTTCCGCTCGGTCTTCCGCCGCCACGCGGCCGGCGTCGCCGTCATCACCGCACCGGGCGCGCGCCCCGTCGGCTTCACCGCCACCTCGCTCACCTCCGTCTCCGCCGAGCCCCCGCTGGTGTCGTTCGGCATCAGCACCGAGGGTTCGACCTGGCCGACGGTCGCCGACGTCGCGTACGTCGGCATCCACATCCTCGGCGAGCACCAGGAGGACCTCGCGGCCACCTTCGCCCGCACGGGCGCCGACCGCTTCGCCCCGCCCACGGCCTGGGGCCCGGGCCCCTACGGCGTACCCCTGTTGGAGGACGTCTCGGCCTGGCTCGTCGCCCGCGTGGTGGCCCGCATACCCGCCGGCGACCACCGTGTCGTCATCGCGCAGGCCGTCGCCGGGGCCCCGGATGGCCCCGCCCGTCCGCTCCTCTATCACCAGGGCCGATTCAACGCACTGCGCCACTGAACTCCGGTGCGGAGCCGACCGGCCGCGTCGGGAACGTCACAGTTCACCGCCCTTGCGAACGGGGAAGGAGCGGACTGTACTGGCGAGTAATATTTCTGCCGGAGCGCCGCAGCGTCCCGGCGGGGAGCGGTCGTCCAAGGCGCCTATGCTGCCTTTTACTGGGCAGTTGACGTACCCCGACGCAGTAGTAGGAGAGCACACGTGAGCTTGAGGATCGTTGTAGCGGTGAAGTACGTGCCTGACGCCACGGGTGATCGTCACTTTGCGGGGGATCTGACGACGGATCGTGGTGCGGT
>NZ_JBIARB010000020.1:0-143472 GCF_042889545.1 Streptomyces sp. NPDC002574 | reverse complement strand
CGGTGGCCGTCTTTCTATCCGGGGACTCACTCCAACGCCGAGACAAACACCCGCATCAGGTGGGAACCCGTACACCACTTCCAAGGACGCAACCCGCTGGCATCCGCGCCACCGCGGCTGTGACGGCCTCGTCCTGCTGGTCTTGGTGTGCTGCGCAGAGGGCCGGCTCTGGCGCCTGGCCGATACCTGCCAGGCCTGTACCACGGCCACGCCGCATGCCGCGCCGGTGCCCGAGCCCCAGGTCAGCAACGCCACGGGCCACAGCGCGTCCCGCGATGCGGATGCACAAAACCGTGTGTCGCCACGCGTCCTGGACTGGACAGGTAGCCATACAGCAGAAGTGTGGTGGCGGGATGGCGACGCGGCGCCCCCGTAGCCGGACCTTCGCGTTCGCATCGACTCCGGCCTGCTGGGCTGGCGCACCGACGACAGTCGGCTGACCTGCCCCGTCGTCCGGCCTCCGGCAGCGTCACCGAGACCCTGCACCGGTATCGGGGCCGGTTCGAGCTGGCCTTCTGCGCCTTCAAATTCGCCGTAAGCCCCGGCGAGACCGTCCTGGAACGCGGCCCCTCCGACCAGTGGGCCTGGTGGGAGCCGAGACCGGGCCGCTCCTGGTGGCAGCCATCGCCGTCTACTGGAACGGAAGACCTCATGAACGAGCAGGACCTGCGCCAACAGTTGTTGGACCACCTCACGGCCGACGGCAGCGTGCGCTCGGCGCAATGGAAGGAGGCCGTCGCCGTCACCGCGCGGCACGAGTTCCTTGGTGGCGGCTTCTTCCGTCAGGTGCACGGTTCGGTCCCGACGGCATGGGAGCCGGTGATGCCCGGCGACGAAGGCTGGCTGTCCGGTTGCTACACCGACGTCTCGCTGGTCACCCAGATCGCCGGCACGATCGTGCCCGGTGACATCCACGGCCGGATCCTGCGCCAGCCCACCAGCTCCAGCACCCTGCCCGGCCTGGTCGTGCGCATGCTGGAAGACCTCGAGGTCGAAGACGGCATGCGGGTGCTGGAGATCGGTACCGGCACCGGCTACTCCACCGCGCTGCTGTGCCACCGCCTCGGGGACGACCTGGTCACCTCCGTCGAGGTCGACCCCGTGGTGGCGACCGCGGCCGCGACCACGCTGGCCACCCTCGGCCACGCCCCCGACCTGGTCACCGGCGACGGCCTGGCCGGACACAAGGACGGCGCCCCCTACGACCGGGTCATCGCCACCTGCGGCGTGCTCACCATCCCCGGCCAGTGGATCGCCCAGACCCGTCCCGGCGGCCAAATCCTCGCCGCCGTGTGCGGCTGGATGCACTCCTCGGAACTGGCCCGCCTCACCGTCCACGACGACGGCAGCGCAACCGGACGGCTCCTGGGCGGGCAGGTCTCCTTCATGCTCGCCCGCCCCCACCAGCCCCCACCCCTGGGCATGCTCCCCAACACCGACGGCGGCACCGAACGCGACACCACGATCGACGCCAGCATCCTGGACGACTGGACGGCCCGGTTCGTCGCCCAGACCGCCGCACCCGCAGCGCAGCGCCTCGACCTCGGCGACCGGGGCCAGCTGCTCCTGGACACCGACGCCGGAAGCTGGGCCCTGCTGCAGCCCGGCCGGCGCGGCTGGCGGGTCCGGCAAGGCGGCCCCGAACGCCTGTGGGACCTCGTCGAAGACCACCTCCAACGGTGGCTCCACGACGGATCCCCCAGCCAGGATCAGTTCCGCATCACCATCACCCCCGACGGGCACCACACCTACACCTGGCCCCACGCCCGGTGACACAGGGGGTCAGAGCCAGCCGTGCCCTGCGGAGCGCGCCGGCGGCAGTCGGTGCGCGGCCCTACGACCCTCGCCCCACACCGCGCACCGCAGCCCCAGGGGACCCGGGCAAGGGCTGCCGCTCCCCCGCGGCGTGCGGCGGTGCAGACGGGGGAGGACAGGCGGCTTGGAGCGTGTCCCCCTGGTGATCACCACTGCTCGGGATCCTGCTTGAGGAGGCGCTGCAGGCGCTGCGCACGACGTTTTCCGATGTGCAGCTGCGTCTGAAGTTGTCGCAGCGACACGCCCTTCAATGCGTTGCGGCCGCTGCCGGCGCGGACGGCTGCGTCGAGGCGGCATACCTCCTCCAGGAGTTCGTCGCTATCCAGGTCGGGCCGGACTCCTGTCGCATCCGTATCCGCGTCCGGGGCGGGTGCCTTGGCGTGCGGCTGCGCATCCGCCCCGCCATCGTGTGCATCCGGCTGCGCATCTGTCCTGTGGTGATGTGCATTCGGCTGCGCATCCGCTGAAGCTGGCTGGGCCGGGATGCGGGCGTGTACGGCTTCGGTCCGGCGCGGGTCTGCAACGGCGGGATACGGGCCGGGCGTGTCCGCGTCGAGGACCAGTTCCTGCTTCTCCCCGGCTTTGCTGCCCGGGTTGCAGGCCGATGGCCCGCTGGCAGCGGAAGGGGTGTGCGGCCTGGCCCGCCGTTCCAGCCGTCGTGGCGGCCCTGTCTGTCTGTTGTGGTTTCCACCAGGGAAAAGCCCGGGCGCAGTGCCTCTTTCCAGGTCGGGGGCATCTCCATGGTGGTGAGGTCGCCTGCGGTCCGCCGGACAGCAAGCAGACGAAGCATTTTCTCGCCCTGCTCGGGATCCTCCCCGACCCCGGCGCGGGCGACGGCGGCCCCAAGTCGCCTGTTCCTGACGCTTTCCAACCATTGGGCGGCCTTCGGCAACGACGCAAGGCGCACCGCCTTGTGGGTGGCCCGGTCGCGTGTGATCTGTTCGGCGTCGCGGCCGCGGTCGGCCAGGCCGAGGCGGGAGAGCAGGCGCTCGCGGAGTTCACGCAGGAGCACGGCGGGGACGCTGTCGGACAGGGCGCCGGGTTTGGCGTGCCACAGGTCCAGGCCGAGCGCGAGGTGGCACAGCAAGGCGGCCAGGACCGGTCCGACGAAGGCGCGGACGGTGCCGCCCCAGATGTCGGGGCTCTCGGTGTAGGCGGGGACCACCTGGACGGTGGTGATCAGCCACACCAGCATCCCGGGCGCTCCGGGCTTGTTCTTGTAGTGCATGTTGCTGCGTGCCATGAGTGCGCAGCCGAACAGGGCGAGTTCGGCGGCGAAGAACAGGAAGCTCCGCTCGCGCAGGGAGTGCATCTCCAGGTGCTCCTCGGCGAACCGCCAGGAGGTGTCACCGCTGTAAGCGGTGCACCCGGCGGCGGCGAGCGCGGCCACCACGACAGCGGCCGGATGCCGCTTGTTCTTCTTGCGTTTCTTGTTTCTGGTGGCCTTCCGCTTGGCGCCCGCCTGGCTGCGCCTGCCGCTGCTGGGCTGCGCATCCGGGGACGGCGGCTGCGCAGCCGCGGCGTGCAGCCGGCGGTGCCAGGAGACTCCGGCCAGGACCATCGTGACAAGTTGCGCGAGGACGATCAGGACGCCGGCCATGTGCAGGGGGTGCAGGCGCAGCCAGTTGAGCAGGCTGTTCACCGCACACTCCTCGGCCAGATGTGCGGACGGGTGGCGGACCATGTGGCGAGGCGGAGATGGGCGCGATGGGCACCCGGGAGGCGGATCGCTGCCTGACGGCAGTGGCCATCGCCGACGGAGGCAAGGGTTTCGGAGGTCGTTTTCACCTCAGCAGTGCACCAACCGCACCAGAGGCCGGACGTCGGTGCTGCAGCCGCGTCCCAAGCCCCGCAACACGGATTGGGAGAACGTCCCGCTCGACGCAATCGGGCACCCGCACCACCACACTGCCGGTCCCCCTTCACCAGGCCGACACCAAGCCGTGAGCACCGGCGACGAGACGCAGGGTTCCGCAGCCGCGGCACGCCACCAATGGCGACCACCACAGGAAGCCGGAAACCCGCACGATGACACCGCAACCCTCACCCCGCCAGCCCAGTTCCGGCCCCGCACCCCAGCGTCGGCAGTAAGGGTGAAGACAACGATCGGCCCGCGCGCGGGGTTATGGACGCCGTCCCGGGGCCGGGGGTGTGTCAGGCCCCTGCGCCCCGGGTGGTGGGCCCGGCGGCCAGGGCGCGGGCTGCTGCGGAGAGGAGCCGGCGGTGCGGGCTGCGCTGCGCCGGCGCAGGGCGTCCAGGCGGGCCCGGGCGCGGGTGTGGGTGTAGCGGTTGCGGGCGTCGGTCAGGTGCTCCCATTCCCGGGCGCTGTCATCGGTGGGGCGGGGGCCGAGGATGTCCAGGCCGGTGTGGTTTCGGCGTTGGCGGTAGTCGGTGATGGCGGCGATGAGGCGGGTGTAGTCGTACAGCTCCCCGGAGTTGCCGGGATCCGGTGCCGGGATGCTGTCCATCCAGGGTTCAGGGGCGGGCTCGCCGGTGAGGGCGGCGGCCAGGGCACGGCGGGCCAGCGCAGCGTGGACGGTGTAGGCGGCGCGGCTGGCGGTCACACCGTCACGGTCGGCGGAGGCTGGGGGTGCGGGCGGCGGTGTGGGGTGCGGAGGGTGGGTCGGAGCGGGGATGGGCGGCAGGCTGAGGGGCGGTGCAGGCGGTGGGGGCGGCACCACCGGGGCCGCGACGTTGGGCGGCGGCGCAGGAACCTTGGATGGCGGGATCGGCGGTGGGGGCAGCGGGGTGGGGACCGGGGCGGCGGGTGGTCTGCTGGGCCGGGCGGAGGGTGCGGGCAGCAGCGCCGGGGCCAACTCGCCGGGGGCCTGGGTGCGGGCGGCAGCGCCGGGGCCGGTGGTCAGAGCGCGGATGCGGGCGGCCATGGCGTCCCAGGCGGCCCCGTCGTCGGTGTCACCCGGGCGTGGGCCGAGGCCGGGGACCGTGGTGATGGCGTGCCGGGTGCGCCACAGTTCTGTGAGGGCGCAGGTCAGCTCCCAGGCGGTGCGGCGCTCAATGGATTCCGCGGGTGGGGGCGGGCCCAGCGGCCGCGTCCAGGCCGGGGGCGACCCGGCGAGGGTGCGGCCGCGTTCTGCCAGGGCCCAGGCGAGGATGCGGTGACGTGTCGTCAGGTGATGGCGCCAGTGTGCGGGGGTGTCGGGGTGGTCCTGGGCGGTGCGGTCGGCGACCCAGTCCGGTATGTCGGCCGGGTACGGGGGCCGTTGCGTGCGCCGGCCCGGCATCCCCAGTCGGCGCAGGAGTTCGGCGTTGAAGGCGTCGGCGAGCGCATCGGCCCCGGCAAGGACGGTGCGGGCGTGGCGGAGCCGCTGGTCGGTGTCGAAGGCGCGGGTGCGGTGGTGGTGGCGTATCGCGGCCAGCGAGGACTGCGACAGGTGCGGGGTGCGGTCGCGTTGCCAGTCCTCGCGCGCCGCGTCCCGCCAGGGCAGGGCGCTGCGCAGGTCGTCCTCGGCGGTGAGCGCGGCAACGGTGTTCGAGGCGGCGGGCGACAGGGGTGTGCCGGTGCGTTCGGCATCCCGGCGGACGGCGCCGACCGTGGCCAGGTGGGTGTCGAGTTCGGTGCGGGAGAGCGGACCGTAGGGGCGGTGCGGCCAGGCCGGGTGGGTGCGGCCGGTGCGGGTGGTGACCGGGACCGGCAGCGCGCCGGCGGCGGCGTCAGCGGCCTGCAGTTCGCTGTGGGCGGCCGCACGCAGGCTCGCGGCCCGGGCCATGAGGGTGTGCAGTCGGTGCGACGGCAGCACGGCCAGCCCACCGGCAGCCGGGGAGGCTGCTGGGTCCTGCCCGCCCGGGCACGTCACACCCGCCTGCTCGGCTCGCGCGGCACGCACCAGGCGGAGCAGGCGTCCAGCAAGGCCCGCGGCCAGGTCCGCGCCGCCCGCGGGGCCCCCGCCGTCCTTTGTGGCCTCCGGGTAGTCATCGGCGGCGTGCCGGCTGCCGGTGCCGTCCGGGCCGTCCTGTGTGGTGTCCGGGCCGGGTGGGGTGGCCTGCGCGAGCACGGCGGGCAGGTCGGCTCCGGCGCGTTCGGCGTCCAGCAGCGTGCGGGCCAGCGTGGGGAAGGTGTCGGCGGCCAGCAGTGCGGCGACCCGGCCCGGGCCGAGGGCACGCTCCAGGAGGCTGGTCAGGCGGGCGGTGGTGGCCGCGGCGGCGGCGTCCGCGTACTGCGCGGCCAGCGTCGCCGGGTCGATGGCCCGCTGCTGCAGTGCGGCGGTGGTTTCGGTCGCCGACACCTGCGTGCTGCGCCGGGCCGCGATCGCCTCCAGCGCCCGCGAGACGTCCTGCCCGTCGTAATCCAGGGCCAGATAGAGGCGGTTGGTGTGCCGGCCGCGGGTCAGCTGGACGTAGGCGCCCTCGCGGGTGGAGCCAGGGGCGGCCAGGGCGTGGGAGGTGTCGACGGTCATGCCTTGGGCGCGGTGGACGGTGGAGGCATAGCCGAGTTCGCAGTGCGCGGCCGCATAGCCGGCGGTCAGGCGGGTCCGTCCCTGGTGGCTGGTGTGGCGGACGAGGAGAGTTCCGCTGGGCTCGATGGCTTGGACGGTCCAGGTGTCGCCGTTCTTGACGAAGTCGCGGCTGCCGCGCACGGTTCGGCGGCGGTCGTTGCGGCGGGTGACGACGACGTCGCCGACATGGGCGCGCAGCCCCCCGCGCAGGGCGGCGGAGCGGCCTGCGGTAACGGTGCCGCGGGAGCGGTGCCAGGCCTGCGCTTGGACGTTGAGCGCGGCAACGGTGGCGGTGTCCGGGGCCGTCATCAGCGTGCTGCGCCCGGCGGCGGTGTCCTTGGCCCACGCGGTGAGCACGGCCTGTTGCATCCGGTGTGGTGTGCCGGCGATGATGCGGCCGCGGTCCCAGTACCAGGCGAACGCCTCCCCCGGGTGGTCGCTGTCCCGCAAGACCAGGGACGCTCCGGCCTCACCGTCGGTGCGGAAGCGGTGCAGCCGGTCCAGTTCGACCACTCCCCCGCCCGAAGCGATCATGCGCAGCGCGCCGCCGGACTCGACCGCGGCCAGCTGGCAGGGGTCCCCGAGCAGCCGCACCGCCGCCCCCGCTGCGGCGGCATCAGCCACGATCTGGTCCAGCCGGCGGGTGCCGGCCATGCCGGCCTCGTCGACCAGCACCACATCACCCGGCCGCAGAGCGAAAGCCTCCCCGACCGGGCGGGCTTGGGCGGCGAGTTCGCGCCCGCGCAGCCAGGAGTGCAGGGTGTGCGCGGGCCGCTCAAGGTCGGTCCCGAGTACGCCTGCGGCGCGGGCAGAGGGTGCAAGTGGGATCAGGCGGCCACCGGCCGCGTCCACCGCGGCAGCGAGCAGTCGCATCGCGGTGGTTTTCCCTGACCCGGCCGGCCCCAGCCCGGCCAGAAGCAGCTTGTCCGACACGGCGAACGACGCTGCCAGCTCGCGCTGCCCGGCATCCAGCCGCCCGCCGTACTGCGCGGCCACGCCGGCGAACACCTCCCGCCCGACGGGCGCCGCCACCCGCGTTTGGGTGGCGGCCATCAGCCGCTCCTCAGCCGCCAGCAGCGAGCGCGTGGTGTAAGTACGAGACCCGATCGCGCGGTAGACGCTCTCACCGTCTTCGCGGGTCAGCTCCAGATGCGCCGGGTGAAGGTCGGGCGGGGTGACCTCCTCACAGTCCGCGTCGGCCAGGGCTCGGTCGGCGATGGCGTCCGCGGCGCCGGGCGGGGCCGTCGCACCGGCCAGGGTGCGGGCCAAGTAGCGGCGGGCCTCGGACAGCACGTGTCGGCGGCGGAAAACGGCGCGGTGCGCAGAGACTTCGGCGAGCACCTCGGCGGCCGCCCCGGCGACATCGACATCGACCTCCACCACCTGCTCACCGCCCGGCCCTGACCCCGAACCAGGAGTTTCTGCACCCGCGGTGCGGGCGGCAAATGCCTCACGGCCAGCAGCCATCCCGGCAGCGGCTTCATCACCGGCTCCACGGGCGGCGGCTTGCGCTGCCCGCAGCACGCCGTCCACCGTCGCCCGGTCCGTGGCGGCGATCGCCCGCTGCCGCCAGCGGCCCAGCAGCGCATCCAGCGACCGCGCGGCGGGTTTGGGCTGTCGCGTGGACAGCCGCGCCTGCTCCTGCAGCCGGTACCGCACAGCCGGGTCGGGCTGCCGGCCGTACCGATGCTGGTAGTCCTCCAGCAGATCGCCTGCCAGGTCGCGGACCGCCGTGCCGCGCTGAGAAAACACCGCCCGCAGCCGCGGATCGATGCCCACGACCTGCATCACCGGACGCCGGCCCGGCGTGACCTCCACCGGCTCGGTCCGCAACCCCAACCGGGAGCACAGCAGTTCCAGTACCCGCTGGTTGAACAGCTCCGAGGCTGAAACGATCTCCCGGTACAGCAGGCGTTCATCCAGGTTCCGCCACCGCCCGTCCGGGCCCTGAACGCGGGGGCTGATCACGACGTGCTCGTGCAGCATCGGGTCCCCCGCCCGGGACTCGTAGTGCAGATACACCGTCGCCAGCACCCCAGGCCTCGCCCGCAACTGCGCCGGTCCACCGGCCCCTCTGCGTACCGCCAGCGCGTGGTCCTCGATCCACGCGACGGTCTCGGACCGGGCCTGCTCCTGCACCTCGAGCACGACCTGTCGCACCCGTTCGTCCCCGAGCGCGAACAGCAGCGACAACTCCTGACACGAAAACGTCAGGTCATATCCGGCGCGAGCCTGGCGCTGCTTTCCGGTGCGGCAGGCCAGGAACCGGGCGAGTTCCTTCCCGTCATCCGGCGCCCGCTGGTACTCGGCGCGGAACGCGCGCGCGGCCACTTGCATCTTCAGGTTCCTGGCCTCGGCCGTGGTCAGCGGCCGGCACATCTGCTCACTTGCGTGCCGCAGCACCTGATCGATCTGCCGCTCCAACGGCGACCCCTCCGCAAGGCTGGGTATCGCAGGACCAAGCCTGGCCGCATCCCACACCCGCTTCTTCGTCGCGCCCGCCCATGTTTCACGCGCCACGATCGCCTCGGCGTCCGGGTGCATCCCCAGCCCGAACAACGCCCGCATCTGCGGATCACTCACCTCACCGGCAAGCCCCAGCACAGTCGCCGCCCGCCCGTGCCACTGCCCCACCGGCACCCCAGGCATGGCCGAGGACACCGCGACCCCACCACCGCCCACCCCATCGCCCTGGGCAATGTTGCGCCGGTAATACGCGTATCCCGCGGCCGTGATGGCCTTGCACGTCATACCCACCCAGCCACGGCACCACAACAACCAGCACCCCCTACGGCCCAGACCAGATGCCTCCCCCACCCCGGGAAACGATCACCCTTGGCCTTCCGCCCGACGGGACCAGCCCCTCACCCCGCCACCCCGACCCCCGCACGTACCAGAGGTGCGAACGACACCAACCCGCACCCCAGCCGGGAACCACCCACCACCCACCGCAGGTCCACATCGCCACATCAGGCCCCGCCGGCAACCACCCCTACAGCGACCGGCCCCGCACCCCTACCCCGCGCCCGACACGGTCGCGTACCCCACAACCACAGCAGGGCCAGGCGGCAAACTGGGAGCAGCCGGACGGCAGACGAACCGGGGCCAGGCCGGCCGCGGACACAGGCCACCGCAGCGCACCACCGTCCGCAGGCCGACAGGGGATATGAGCCGCACACCTTCTCGGCGAATGTGAGCCTGCGGGCGCGGGTGGCCGAAGCCGGTCACGACCACGGGATCGTCCCCGTCGTCGTCCAGACCGAGGAAGCCCAGGTTGGCCAGGGCACCGAGGCCGACAGCGCGCAGGTGGGCCAGGATGCGATCGCGGCGGGCGGCGGTGGTCGGAGATCAGCCTCTTCCCAAGTCCGCTCGGAGCGTCTGATTGATGACGAGGTCGGCCGTGAACAGGGCCTCCGCGTCGCCGTCCGACCAGGTGTCCAGCAGCTCCTGCGCGTCGGCCTTGCTCATGCCGTCGGCCTCGGCGCCGCCGGCGTCACGCTCGACGTGGCGTGCCGCGACCAGCGCGGCAGGGACGGTGTCGATGTTGTACTCCATGCCCCGGTCGGCCTGCGCCTCGGTCGCCGCGTGCTCGCGCAGCACGTCCTCCCACACCGGCCGGGGCAGCGCCAGGACCGTCTGGGTCAGGGTTGCCTCCGCGCGGGCGTCCTGTGCGGCCGTCAGGTCGGCATCGGCGGCCAGGACCCGCGGGTTGGACGCCACCCAGGCGTCGCGCTGGTCCTCGCGGATGCCCTGTTCGGTGCACTCGGCCAGCGCCCCGACGCGGGCCTTCGCCAACGCCAGCGCCGCGTTGGCCTGTATGAAGACCAGGGCCTGTCCTACCAGGAGACGGCCAAGGCCACCGGCTAGAGCAACACAGCGGTCATCTCAGCCCTGACCCACATGGGTCTCCGCGGTCGGCAGCGCGACCGCCCCGGAACGGTCACCCGGTCCTGGTTGGAAGAGCAGTGCGTTCTCCCCTGCTGTCGACAACGTCGGACTACAACACGACGTCCGTGCAGGCAGACCAGGGCACCGACAAGGACACCGACCCCGTCAACGCCGGCCAGCGCCTTCTGGAGGAGCTCGGACCGCTGCATCGGGTCGCCCTGGCCTCGACGCTCAAGGCCGGAACCGGCGGGACCGACCTGCCTGCCGGCACCACGCGGCCAGCCCGCACGCACACGGTCAACACCTACGACCAGGGCCGTCCGAGTGACGGCACCGCCACGGTCGCCAACCAGGTCACCACGGTCAAGATCAGCGTCTTCGTCGACGGGTACCCGTCCGACGGCGACGTACGCACCTCGACGACCACGTTCGACTGGGTGAAGGGTCTGGCCACCAAGCAGACCACCGACCCGGCCGGGCTCGCGATCACCACCAGCACGTCGTACGACGCGCAGGGCCGCGTGATCAAGACCAGCCTGCCCAAGTCCAACGGCACCGACGCCGGCACCACCGTGACCACCTACTACTCGGCCACCGGCACCGGAGCCTGCAACGGCCACCTCGACTGGGCCGACATGGTCTGCTCGGTCGGCCCGGCCGGTGCGATCACCGGTGGCGGCTCCAACCCGAGCCAGTTGCCGACCAAGACCGTTGAGTACGACCGGTGGGGCAGCACGGCCAAGGTCACCGAGACCGGCAACGGCACGACCCGCACCACCGCCACGTCCTACGACACGGCCGGTCGCGTGAAGACCGTCAGCATCACCGGCGGGACCGGCACCGCAGTCCCGGACACGGCCACCACCTACGACGCCGCCAACGGCGACGTCGCAACCGAGTCCACCACGGCCGGCACGATCACCCACATCTCCGACCTGCTCGGCAGGGAGATCTCCTACAGCGACGGCGCCGGGAACACCACCACCACGAGCTACGACCAGCTCGGGCGGCCGGTGAAGACCACCGACTCCGCGCCGTCGACCACCACCTACACCTACGACACCGCCAAGGACCCCCGCGGTCTGGAAACCTCCCGCACCGACTCCGTCGCCGGAACCTTCTCCGCGACCTACGACGCGGACGGCGACCTCGCCACCCAGGCGATGCCCGGCGGCTACACCCTCACCACCGGCCAGGACGAAGCAGGCCAGGAAACCTCCCGGGTCTACACCCGCGACAGCGACCAGACCATCGTCGCCTCCGACACCGCCGACCACACGGCCCAAGGCCAGATCGTCGGCGAGACCGGAAGCAACGGCCAGACCCGCGACCGCACCTACACCTACGACGCCGTCGGCCGACTGACCCGCGCCGACGACACCGCCCCCGACGGGTCCTGCACCCGCCGCGACTACACCTTCGACAACAACACTGCCGGTAACTCCAACCGCACCGCGCTTGCCGTAGCCACCAGCGACACCGGCACGGCCTGTGCCAGCACCGGCGCGACCGCCACGTCCTACACCTACGACAGCGCCGACCGCCTCACCACCGCGGGCACCGTCTACGATGCGTTCGGCCGCACCACCACCCAGGCATCCGGCGCCACCATCGGCTACTACACCAACGACCTCGTCCGCACCCAGACCTCCGGCACCAACCGGCAGACTTGGAACCTCGACGCGGCCGGCCGCCTCGCCGCCTGGACCACCGAAACCAACACCAGCGGCACCTGGACCCAGAACGCCTCCAAAACCAACCACTACGGCGGCGACAGCGACAGCCCCGACTGGACCCAGGAAGACACCGGCAACCTGACCCGGAACGTCCAAGGACTCGGCGGAGACCTCGACGCCATCACCAGCGCCACCGGCGCCGTCGTCCTCCAGTTGACCGACATCCACGGCGACACCACCGTCCAACTCCCCCTGGACACCACACAGGCCCCAGTCGCCCTGGCCTACGACGAATACGGCAACCCCGAAGACGCCAGCACAGCCACCCGCTACGGCTGGCTCGGCAGCAAACAGCGCTCCAGCGAAACCGTCACCGGCGCCACCCTCATGGGAGTACGCCTCTACGACCCAACCACCGGACGCTTCCTCTCGGTCGACCCGGTCCCCGGCGGCTCGGCCAATGCATACGAATACTGCAACGGCGACCCCATCAATCGTTTCGACCTTGACGGCCGATTCTGGGCCTTCATAAAAAGACATCGCATGGGACTAGCGACTGCCGCCTTTACTATCGGGTGCTCCGTGGTGACCGGTGGCTGGGGAGCGTTTGCATGTGCCGCAGGGTCCGGCGCAGCACTGGGCGCGCTCAATTACCGCTGGAGCACCAAGAAGAAGAAGCGCCACATCGGTGGATACTGGGCTGCGACCTGGCGTGGCGGGAGGGACGGAATTGGGGACCACCTGCTCAACCCTGCAGGCGGGCACTACCTCAAGAAACCTGGAGCTCGCTTTGCTCGTCGGTACACGAGGTACGGTTATCGCACTGTAAGGCGTGCCTACCGCAACGGGTTCCGGAGTGGCTGGCGTACGTACAGCAACTGGAACCGGAGGTGGTAGCAGCATGTCGTCCCCACGTGACGCAGCGAATCGCTGGAGTGCATACGCATCTGAGCTTCCGGAACTCTCCTGCGCTGCCTCACGAGGTCGTAGCCGAGACGCTGGAGCGAGCCCTGGGCGACCGCTCGCACGAGACCGAAGCAGCGAGTGTCTTGGTCGGGAGCGCGTTGAACGACGACGACCGAGAGTTCGTCCAGCACTGGTGCGTGGAAGTCGGAACGCGGGCTGTTTCGGGCAGTCCGCTACTCGGGCTCGCCGGCCTGTGCCTGGGCCATACCGCTCGACGCTTCGGTCGACTCAGCGATGAGGCCCTTGCCCTGGCGATGTCGCTGGCGGCGCGGGCCGAGGCGGACCCGTCAGACGTGGACGGTCGCGCCCAGGACGGCTATGACGACGTGCGGAGCTTCCTGCACCTTTGGTGACGCTGCCTGTTGCCGTTGCGGGTCATGCGCCGGCAGCTGTCGCGTCGCGAGGCGCTCGGCCGGTCCCGGGGCGGGCTGACCACCAAGGTCCACATGGCGGTGGACGGCCGGGGGCTGCCTCTGTCGATCGTGCTCGGCACCGGGAACACGGCAGACTGCACCATGTTCCCCGCTGTGCTGGAGGCAATCCGCATTCCGCGGACCGGCCTCGGACGCCCACGCACGAAGCCCGACCGGGTGGTGGCGGACAAGGCATATTCGTCCCGGAAGATTCGCCACCTGTTGCGGCGCCGCGGCATCAAGGCGACCATCCCCGAGCGCCGGGACCAGGTCGCCAACCGAGCTCGCCGTGTGGGCAGGGGCGGCCGGCCACCGGCCTTCGACAGGACCGCCTACAGGGGGCGGAACGTCGTCGAGCGGTGCTTCGCCCGGTTGAAGCAGTTTCGTGCCGTGGCAACCCGGTTCGATAAATTGGCGGCCCGTTACCAGGCCGGGGTCGTCATCGCGGCGCTGGTCCTCTGGCTCAGGGCAGACGGCTGATCACCGTGTTCAGTCCGAGTTGAACCACACCAGCACTCCCGGGCCGTCCGGGGTGATGACCCGCACCCAGGCCTCATCGGCCTCACGGATACGGCTCTCATCCAGTCGGAGAGCGTGTGGCTCCTCGGTGGCCCCATCCGATGCCCAGTAGCGAATGGCTTCGATGATCTCGCGGAGCTTGTCCAGCTCGTCATCTGGCCACGCGTAGTTCCAGGTGCCGGCACCACGGAAGTCCTTCTCAAACAGCTGACGCAAGGCGTCCAGCTCATCAGGGCCGAACAACGGCACCAGGAAACCTTCGACCTGCCCCTGCCGACAAGCCGTTCCGCCGTACTGCTGCTGATAGACAACCCCGGTCTTCGCCTCGACAACCACATGCAGCCGGTCGCCGGCACTGATGCCGTCAGGGTCGAGGAAGACGAAGCGTCGAGAGCTCATGGCGACAGTCTTCCGGGCTGTCGACCACGAGCTCAACGACATATCACCCCTGCAAGATCAATACGAGACACGACATAGGACGTCATCTCATTTGGCCGGGTGCGCTGTTGGCCGTGGCAGGGATTGTTGAGCGGCTGGTGCCGGACGCGCTGTGGGAGCTGTTCCAGCGCGTGGTGCCGGAGGCGCCGTCACGGCCTCAAGGTGGCGGTCGGCGCCGGCATGGTGATCGTCCACACCCGCGCGAACCTCGCCGAACACGGCATCGACGAACCCGTTCACTGGGAGCCGCCGCGTGACTGGGTCACCGAGGTGGACTGGCCCGGAGTGGAACCGGACGCCCTCGGCCGCGCCGCCTTCCGCGACACAATCAGCACCTGCAAGACCACGGCAGAGGCGGCTGCGGCGCAGGGCATGACCCACGAACACGTCCGTCTCTTCACCGCGCTGAGCGGCATCACGGCGCCCGCAGAAGCAGCACTGGCTTCGTTCACTTCTATGGGCAGCGTTAGTCCGCCAGATTGGGCAGCAGTTGCGGATCTTGAGGCCCGTGAATGTTCATGAGCAATAACAGCGCGAGCGACGCGCGGTGCGTCACTGCCCGGCGGGGGCTCGGGTGAGTCCGATTCCGACCTTGGTCAGCATCTGTCCGAGGAGGTGGAGGGCTCGTGGCCGTGTTGGCACTCCGCGCGCTGTTCCCGTCCAGAAGGCGTCAGTGAGCTTCTCTGTCACTGTGAGGATCTGGTCGTCGTCCTGGGTGGCCAGGACGAGGACGAACCGCACGTAATCGCCGATGTCGGTGCCCTGGGGGTGCTGGTGTGTGAAGGTCCGTAGGCGCGGTGTCAGGGCGGGCAGGGTGCGGTCTGTCGGGAAGACCACGGCGAGTCCGGCGAGGGCGAGGCGGACCGCTGGACATTCGGCCGGCCAGCGTGCCAGCAGATCTGGAACGTGAGCCTGGACCGCGCTGCCGGCCCGGGCCTCACTGTCGGGATCGGCATGCTGCGGCGTGTCCGGCCAGCTCTCGGCGAGATGGCGCTCGGCGACAGTGGCAGCCCTGAACAGCAGGCCAACGGCTTCGAACCGGTGCCGGGCGGGAATCCGGTCGTCGGCGGCGAGGGCCGCGAGCAGAACGAGGCCGTCAGCGGTGGCGGGTTGGCAGGTGTCCTGGTGGAGGATCTCGTTGTAGAAGTCGCCGAGGAAGCGCCGCTCGTCCCAGTCGGGGTCGACCTCGCCGTCGAACAGCATCGCCGCCTGGGGCGGCCTACTGCTCGCGGGTAGCCTCGGCGCTGGACTTGATCGCTAGGGCTGGAGGCGGCGCTTGATGGGTGTTCGTGATCAGGCGTATCCGTTTCGTCCATCAAGCACTCGCTCCTTGGCGCCCGGGCAATTCTGGGCCCTTCCACTGCGCGATGGGTGGTTCGGGTGCGGGCGAGTACTTGACCTTCCTCGCGGCGGTATTCCCGGTCAGCGCACGATGTTTCTGGCCGGTCTGATCGACTGGTTCGGGACCGAGCCGCCACGAGCCGTGGACATCGCTGGGGCTGCGTTGCTTGAGGCGGGGTCAGCACATATCAAGACGATCCAGGAGACCGGCGGTGTCATCCTCGGGCTGCGTCCCCTGGAAGCAGACGCAGTCGTCTTGCCGCGGTATGTCGATGCTCCTGGTCCGGGCCCAGGGGTCTATGACGGATTGCGCTGGGTCGGGGCCGCCACTGCGGAGGAAATGCGGGAGCTGCCCACGTGCGAGGTCTGGGGATATCGCATGATCCACATCAAGGCCCAGCGACGCTGGCAGGAGCGGCAGTAGGTCGCGCAGTCGGTCGCTTGAGAGCCAACGATCTTTGTCGGTCACAAGCGGTCGAGGAAGGCGAGGACCTTGTCGGTGGGACGGTAACGGTCCGGCCGGGCAGCGACCGGCGTGGTAAGGGCAAGTGCCTTTTCCTTGATGGTCATGTCGGCGTGGACGTAAGCGTCGGTGGAGCGGACGCCGGCGTGGCCGAGCCGGAGCGCGATGACGGTGGTGTCCACTCCGGCCTGCAGCAGCGACATGGCGCAACTGTGCCGTAGGACGTGCGGATGGATGCTCTTGTCGATCAGGGAGGGGCAGGTTTGCGCGGCGGTGCGCGCGTGGGTGCTCAGGCGTTGTGCGACGGCGTCGCGGCTGAGGCGGCGCCCGGTGCGGGTGCAGAACAAGGGGTCGGTTCCATGGCCGGCGCGCTCGTTCAGCCAGGAGCCCAGCAGGTTCTGGATGGGGCGGTCGAGTGGGACGGTGCGCTGTTTGCGTCCCTTTCCCTCGCAGCGGACGGCGGCGCCGTCGCCCAGGGTGATGTCGTCGCAGTTCAGGCTGGTGAGCTCGGAGACGCGCAGGCCGGTCTGGACGGCCAGGGCCAGCATGACCTTGTCCCTCCGTCCTTCCCAGCGTTTCGGATCCGGTGCCGCCAGCAGTGCGCCGACCTCCTGGCCGGTCAGGAACGTGACGGTCCTCTTGTCGAACCGCTTCGGCGGGATGTCCAGGACCCGCTGGATGAGCAGGGCGTGTTCGGGGTGCTGGAGGGCGGCGTAGGAGAACAGGGAGCGGATCGCGGTCAGGCGCACGTTGCGGGTTCTGGTGCTGTTGCCGCGCTCGTCCTCAAGGTGGTTCAGGAACGCAGAGATCACGTCCGCGTTCAGGTCGTTCCAGTCCAGCTTCGCCGGAGCGGTCCCGGTCCGCTGTTGGACGAAGCCGAGCAGGAGGCGGAGCGCGTCGCGGTAGGCGGCGATGGTGCGGGGGCTGGCCTGGCGCTGGCGGGAGAGCCGGTCGGTGGAGAACGCCTGGAGAGTGGGTGCGATCAGGGTCATGGGCGGGCCGCTTTCCGGATGCTGTCGTGGCGGGCGGCGGCCAGCGTGAGCAGTTCCGGGGCCGCCGACAGATACCAGTAGGTGCAGGCCGGTTCGCGGTGTCCCATATAGGTCGACAGCGACGGGATCCTCGCCTGGATGTTGTCCTCGGTGCGATACCAGTGCAGCAGGGTGCGAACGGCGAAGGTGTGCCGCAGTTCGTGCAATCGGGGCCTGTGCGAGGCGTCGAGGCCCACGCCGGCGGTGTCGACCAGAGTACGGAACACCGGATGGACGCAGGCATAGATCAGTCGCTTGGCGGTGAGGGAGATGAACAGCGCGGGGTCCTTGGGTCTGGGCATCAGCCTCTCGCGCAGAGTGTCGTACTCGCGCAGGGCGTTCGTGGTGCTGTCCTGCAGCGGGACCAGCCGGGACTTGCCGAACTTGGACTCGCGGATGTGCAGCACGCCCTCGGTCCAGTCGATGTCGCCGCGGTCCAGCTTGATTGCCTCGCCGATGCGCAGGCCGGACGCTGCCAGCAGCCCGATCAGCGTGTGATACGTCGCCGCCCGCAATGGCTGAGGGATCGTCTCCTTGGCTGCGGCCATGATCGCTGCGATGTCGGCGTCGGAGCAGAGGAAGATCTGTCCCCGGCGCCGGTTGTAGGGCACCAGCCCCAGTGGCGGCACCTCGGTTGCCGGGTCGGTCCCGCTCAGATAGCGGGCGAACCCGCGGACGGCGGTGATTCGTCGAGGGCTGACCATCGTGATCACCTCGGGTTCGCGGGTCTTCATCCAGTCCAGCGCCGCAGCGACGGTCACGGTCTGTTCGCCGCGGTTGTCCATGAAGCTCACGAAGTCCGGCAGCAGATAGGCCGCTTCGGCCATCTGGTGTCCCAGAGATCGGCGAAGCCGCAGGTAGTCATCGAGGGCTTGGTGGAGATCGGTCATGTCGCCTGCGTCCCGGGCCAGGGTTGTGCGACCGGGCGCAGTGCGATGAAGTCGACCTTCGCGTAGAGCGCGGTCGTGGCCAGGTCCTGATGCCGCAGCACCTGCCTGATCGCGGTGAGTCCAGAGCCGTGGCGGAGCATGTCGGCGGCCAGGGCATGGCGTAGGCGGTGCGGCCCGACCTTGGGCGAGCCCGCCCGCCGGCAAGCTCGCTCCACCACGTCGCCGACCATGTCCGCCCGGATCGGCCCGTGCGGAGCTCTGCAGGTCAGGAACACGTGACGGGCATCCAAGCGGGGCCTTGGGCCAGACAAGTAGGCGACCAGGGCTTCGCCGACGTCGGCCGGTAGCGGGAGCCGGTCCTCGCGGCGTCCCTTGCCGCGGACGACGATCTCGCCGCAGCGCCAGTCCACGTCGTCCAGCAGCATCCGGGCCACCTCGATCGAGCGCAGCCCGAGTCTGGCCACCAGCATCAGGATCGCGTAGTCGCGGACGCCGACTGTCCCTTGGCGCGGAGTTTCGTCCAGCAGTCGCTGAATGTCGCCGGTCGCCATCGTTGGCGGCACGGAGGCGAAGCGCCAACCGCCCACCGGAGGCACCGCGCCGCCGAGCTTCATCGGGATGACGCCGTGCAGGTGAAGGAACCGCATCAGAGACCGCAGTTCGGCCACCCGCCCCTTCGCCGAGCCCGCCGAGACCCTGGCACACTCCCGCAACAGGAACGCATTCAGATCCGCCCCGGTCAGACCGTCCGGCGTGAACTCCCCGTCTACCATGGCCTGTTCGACCAGGAAGCGCCGGGCGGTGTTCCCGTAGCGCAGCATCGTCGACGCCGACAGGCCCCGCTCAGACTTCATCCAGCACCGGTACCGCTCCAGCAGAACCTCCGCCGGCGACGGTGCCACCTGCGGCGCGGGCACCACCCCGGCCTCACGCAGGAAGGTCAGCAGCGGGACCATGCCGCGCGGCCCAGCCACCCGGCGACGACCCGCCTCCTGCAGGTCGGAAAGGTGTTGCTTCAGCCGCCCCTCGTCCAGATCAGCGGCATCAAGGCCCTGCTCCGAGAGCCACAGGCCGACCTGCCCCAGATCCTTGAGCATGTTCCTCGCGGTCTGGGACGTGTACCCGCGATCCGCCAGCCATGGCCGGTAACCCTCGACCTGCGGTGCCAGAGCACCCGCCTTCCGACGCGTACTTCCGAACGGCATCGCCACCCCCTCGCGGGAGCACGCTGCCCCCACGCTCACGAGGCTGCCCGGCACAGAAACTATGCAGAGCCACGAACAGCCGAAACCCCACGAAGGAGCGGAACAACGCACACGGCTTCGGCATAGTCGCGGTCTCGGCATAGGTCGATCTATGCGGATATCCGCATAGATCGATGAACTCGGCTACATGGAACTCGACCGCCGCGGCGCCGAACTGCTCTTCCAGGTCCTTACCGAAGGCGAGGAAAAGAACAGCGTCGCCATCGCCTCAAATGGGTCGTTCAGCAACTGGACCACGACCTTCACCGATCCCCGCCTCTGCACGGCTATCGTCGACCGGCTCACCTTCAATGGCGCCATCATCCAAACCGGCACTGAGTCCTACCGCCTCGCCCACACCAAAGCACAGGCCGAACGAGCCGTCTGACCGGCCCTCGGACGAACGAGGCTCAAGGCCCTTACCCAGGGCTGGGAGCACATCCCGCAAGGAATGCCCGGACGACCGGCACCGTGAGGTCTGTCCGCAAGAACGCGTCGAAGTGTCCGCAATCAGGCAGTTCCACGATGCGGGCGGTGGGAACCTGATCAGCGGTCTGCCGGATCGCCGGAAGCTGGGGATCACCATCACCAGCGATCAGAAGCAGCGGGACAGAGCATGAAGCGAGTACGTCCAGGACGCTCTCGCGATTGTCCAAGGCGAGGGTCAGCGCCGCCAGGGCGAGGGGATCGGCGGCCTGCATCGCGGCTCGCATCCATGGCGGAAGGGATCCACCACGCTCCAGCATGCCGATGAACGGTGCGATCCCCTGATCACGGAACACCGCGGCTTCCGCTTCGACCTCGGCCGGATCGACGGCGACCACGCCGGCATGGGCGCCGCCCGCGACCAGGCCGGTCAGCCGCTCGGGGTGACGCGCGAGCAGATGCAAGCCGATGATGCCGCCCATTGAGGCCCCCCACACCGCCGCCCGGTCGATATCGAGCGCGTCCAGCACGGCGAGGACATCGTCGACCTGTCGGCTGAGCTCGTAGCTTTCGGCATCGTGGGGGGCATCGCTTCTGCCATGGCCGCGGGCGTCGATGAGAATGAGACGGAAGTCGTCGGCAAGGGCCCCGACGTGACCCGCGGAGCGCCAGGTGGTGCGGTCTCCAAAGAAACCGTGCACCAGGACCAACGGATCTCCATGGCCCAGGGTCTCAAACGCGATCTTTGACCCGTCACTGCTGGCGATTCGCATGGGCTGAGCCTGGAGGACCGCAGCCCGAACCTGCAAGGCGATTTACCCCGGCCCTGCTTCCGACCCACGACACACCGAGCAGCGTCGGTCACGACCGAGAGCCCCGAACAGGTGGCCTCGCAGCAGGCCAGCGACATCAAACTCAACGACATTGATCACGCCCGTCGTCCCGGAACGACTCCCGGAGTCAACGACAAGCGACTACCTCAAGAACTGACACAGCCACTCACGGCTGGCCCCGGGCGAGCCCACCAAACTATCTGGCGGCCACATTCGGTAATCGGATGGTGACACAGAGTCTCCTTCAGTCCAGGGCGGCTACCCGCAAGCTCGGCAACCGGCGCCGCCGGACCAGTTTCCTTCGACGTCCGCTACGCACAGTGCCGCTGTTGTCAGAGGCCGCGAGTAAGCAATGTCCGGGTTTCGGTCAGATCGAGGACGCGTGCGACGCGCGGGCTCATGACCTTGACTGTAAGGACGCCGCCGCCGCGGGCCTCGAAGGTCCTGGCCTCCAGCAGCGCATTGAGGCCCGCACAATCGAAGAAGGTGACCCCGGACAGGTCCAGGGCGAGGCCTTCGGGATGGGCGCGCATGGCCGCGATAAGGCAGCGTTCCAGGTCCGCGGCGCAGCCGGTGTCCACTTCCCCGGTGATCACCGCCACCACTCCGTCCGTTCCGCGCGAGACGAGGCTCAGCGTGGCCCGGCCGGCGAAGTTCCGTGCGCCTCCGGGAGGCAGATACGCGAGCAGCGCCCAGTGATCCAGAGCGGTGCCGTCGTCTTCGTGGGTGTGGTCCGGCCGCGACATCGTGGGCTCCCGCTGCTCCACCAGGGGGACTTCCTGCCGCCTGTGATGATGCCCAGACCGGCGACGTACGTCAAATGAATCACGAAATATTTTTCGTGGGTTGATAATCCGGAAACAACGAGCGCATGATGGGGCCTATGGACGGAGGCGCACAGGACCAAGACCAGCCAAAGTGGACGTTCCTCACCAGTCACGCGCGGGTCCTGATCATGATCGCCCGCGACCCCGGCATCAGACTCCGCGACGTGGCCTCCGCATGCGGCCTCACGGAACGCACGGTGCAAGGCATCGTCTCCGACCTGGAGGAAGGCGGATACCTCGTCCGGTCCCGCGAGGGCCGACGCAACCGATACGAGATCGTCCCCGGCGCCATGTTCCGTCATCCGGCCGAGTCCGACCACGAGATCGCCGGCCTCCTGGCACTGATCACCGAGCCCCCGGCGTCATAAGACCCACTCGAGGCGGACCGCGCTGCCCTTGCATGTCGCGGACCGCTCGGATGCGCCGTCGACCTCCGCGGTGAGGTGCGATCAGGCGTCAGCTACTCGGCGTTGAGACCGTCAGGACGAATCGCTGCACGTAGCTGTAGGTGGAGTTCACGACACTGGTCCCTTCCTCCCGGTCCAACTCCCGGCCGATCACGGTCCCGCCGGACACGTTGATCGGGTTGAGGTACTGGCCGCTGCCCGGCACCCGAGCCAGGAACGCCTGGCGGGCCTTGTCGGCCTGCAAACTCGCCTGCTCGGCCGTAGTGCCCACCGACGACACCTGCAGCAACACCCGGGCATCGGCGTCACTGTCGCCGAACGCCGGCCCCAGGCCGGCGACCTGCCCCAGCTCGTACAGCACGCAGTACGGGAGGGTGACGCCAGTGGGCAGCGACGCCGCGGTCGGCGCCGTCCCGTACCCGCACGAGCGGCCCGTGGCCGTCTGCAGCATCGCCTGCGACGCGAGCGCCACTTGGCGCCCCGACACACTCATCTCTCAGTCCTCCTCACGGCCCGCCACCCTGGAAGCGGTGCCGAGCGCCTCGATATCTGCGACCGCGTAGCGGTGCAGGCCAAGCTCCGACCACACCGGCATGTCGCCGGGGCACGACCCGCGCAGCAGCCCTAGCTCGCCGGTCGCCTCGTCGACGAGCTCGACGACGAACACCAGCCGCGACACCATGCCAAAGCTGTGGGCGCGCATCACGCTGGCGAAGGCCTTGTGCGCGCCCTCGACAAAGCTCACCGATGCCGCCCGTCCGCGACCTGCCCCATGGCCTCAATGAACAGGGGGCGCATCGTTTCCACGGCCGGTCCGACGTGGGGGAACGGGGGCTGGTCGTAGATGCGGCCCAGGCTGTCCGGGCCGATGAACCCGTACTCCAGGCGGCGTGCCTGCGGCTTGTTGGTGCCGACGACACCGGTCACCATGTCTCCGCCGATGAACACCTCGTGGGTCCACGACCGCCGGTAGTCGCCGGTGATGACGTTCGGGCCGGGCCTGCCGCTCGCGTTCGCCTTGATCCGGGTTTCCAGCAGCATCGTGTAGTGCCGCACCACCGACACCGTCTGCGGCAGCACCGCGGCGGCGCGGCCCTGCCAGGGCGGCAGCGATCTGCGCGGCGTTGCTGTAGGCGCCCGAACCGGTAGGGCTAGTGGGGGACGGCATCGGCTACCTCCTCCTGCGGCTGCCACCCTCCCGACGCCCACTCCCGCAGGAGCCGCAGCATCCCCCGGGTCAGCTCGTGGGGGCCGCCATCCATCAGGTCGTGCCGGGACAGCGCATGCCGTTCCAGCTCGCCGGCATCGATCGCCGACAGGAACTCTGCGGCGGCCGGGCCTGGGTCCGGCGGCACGCCGACCATGACGCGGGCCAGGCCGTCGAACTCGTCATTCAACAGAGGGGACAGGAACAACACCAGCTCCGCCGGCCGCCCGGCCCGCTGCTGGAGCGAGTAGCCCGACACCTTCTTGGAGATGTCGCGGCCATCGAGGGCGACCGTGCCGGTGGCGTGCCCCGCGGTTATCCGCACATCGTGCAGCTGATCATCCATGCCGATCAGCCTACGGAGCGGCCAGGACACCCCCCGAAGCCCGCAGAAACGGCGCTCCCACCGCACAGATGAAGCTGCGGCGGGAGCGGCGCGGCTCGGGTCAGATCGCGGACGGGGCGAACGTGATCCGCTCGGTGAGCCTGGTGGCGCGGCAGATCTCCACCGTGGACGCCTCGGTGGCGTCCTCGGCCAGCCACGTGCGTCCCGTCCGGCCGTCCGCGCCCGTACCGGTGATGACCTCCACCAGGTCGCCGGGCATGGCGACGGGCGCTGCTACCGGGGTCACCAGCCGGTACCAGGCCGCGCCCTGCGCCAGCCAGTCGAAGCCGAGGACTTGGGCGACCAGGAGCTGCCCGTGCGAGGACAGCACCGCGCCCGGCCCCTCGTACACCACGACCGTCGGGGTCTCACCCGGTTCGCCCGTCTCCGGGTCGAGGACCGGCTGACCGGCCGTGCGGGACACCTTCACGGTGTCCGTCAGCAACGCCTCAAGGTCGTTGCGGGCCTGGCCGATATCCACCACTGCTCATCCTCCCGTCGTCGGCGTGGACTCATCCATCCACGTGGTGCGCACCACTGCGAGCGTGTTGGCCTCGGAGATGTCCAGCGCCCGTCACACCCGGTTGAGAAGTCCCTGATCCTGGGTCGCCACCGTGACCCGCACGCTGTCCTCGCGGGCCGCCAGCGGGGCGTCCAGAGGCGTCAGCAGCTTGTACCGGTCGCGGGGGTCGTCCGGGACGGGCTGGCCCGCCAGGGGCAGGACGTAGCCCGGCCCGCCGGCGGAGAAGACCGCGCCCAGGCCCTCGTACTTGATGACGGGCGGGCCCGGTATGTACACGCCCGAGTCGGGGTCCAGTACGTCCGGGCCTGGCGTGAAGATCTGCACCGTGTCCACCACAATCCGATCCAGGATCGGCGCGAGGGCGGCCAGCGAGAGGGGACTGCTCATACGTTCGAGCCTAGAACTGTGCGCGGACAACTCCCCAGCTCAAAGGATCAAGGCAACCGTCGGCAGCCGAGTCTCCCCAGACAGGTTCGAGCGCATCGGGAACCTGTGTACCTGACGGTGCGTCTACAGGGGGCAACCAATGGAAATCTGCGCTTCGCAGCCAGTGATGCGCCCCTCCCGCCTCTCCACAAGGGCGGTGGCGTGCCGAGTCATGCGCGCCAACTCTGTCTCTCCCAGGAATGGGAGGGGCCGAGTGAGGAGTCATAGCGATGATCAGAGAGGTAGTACAGGAGCATCTCCAGCAGGCTTGGATCTGGGTCCTCCCAGTCAAGCTGGCGGGGCAGATGGCGATGGCTTGGCTCCGACGCCCGCGCGTCGTGGTCGTACGCGTCTGATGCTGTTCTCACCGCGGGGAACAGCATCACGATCGCCGAAGCCGCCAAGACCATGTCCCTAGCCGAGTGGCAGCGCACCTACCTGCGCGCTGAGAACTACCGTTCGCTGGCGGCGCGGATGCTGGCTTCCAGCGCCGCCATCAAGTCCACCGCGGCGCTGACTCCTCCAGCTTGCCATCCGCAGCCCGCTCCTACAGCAGGCTGTTTCCGGTACAGGCCGTTTCGGCGCCCTGGACGGTCCGCCATCTTCAGAGTCTTCTAGGCGCCGTCGATGGAGACGCGTCGCCGTCACCCTGCAGGGCTGCATCTACGCCACGTGCCCCTTCATCCGCCCAGGATGGCTGGCGGCCAGCTAAGAAACCGCAGGTCACAACTACTATATAAAGTCTCCGGCCAACCCGGAACGGCTCGTCCTCCCTTTTGACTGCTCTGCCCAGACGGTCTTTCCCTGATCCCAATAACGGGTACCCCACTGGTCCGCGAGGGTGGCAACGATGAACAACCCTCGGCCAGTCTCGTCGATGGTGCGGGCGTGTTTCACGTGTGGAGCGCAGATCGAGGCGTCGCTGACCTCGCTGGTCAGCATCTCGTCAAGGATCAGCCGTAGCTGCAGTGGCGGAGCGCCGTAGCGAACAGCGTTGCCGACGAGTTCGCTGACGATGAGTTCATTCGCGAACGCAATTTCCTCGTCCACGCCCCAGGCATCAAGTTGGCACCGGGCTGCCGCACGGGCGATCGGGGCGGCTTCGGGACCCGGTGGCAGGGAGAGGGCAAGCACCTGATCTCGCGGCAGCCCTTTCGTACGCGCGAGCAGCATCAGTCTCTCGTCGGTCCGGTGGTCGTGTGTGAGCGCATGCGTGATGTCGTCGCGCAGCTCGGGCAAACTCAGCTCGCTGCCGCGTTCCAGGAGCGGGCGCAGTGGTCCTGCAAGGACCGCGTCTGCGAGTGGCGCCGTGGCCATGGCCAGGGTTGTGCCTTCGGGGAGGCTGACCGTGGTCGCGGGAAACGGGGCGTTGCCCGTTCCGGCGAGCAGGGGGCCTGGAGGCACGGCCAAGGTGGACGACGTGCCGTCGGGGAAGACGGCCACTGGCTGCGGGAGACCGGCACGGGCGAGGGCGCACGTGAGAGTGACCGGGTCGTAGATCGCGATGGCGCAGCTTGCAGTGAGCGACTCACGGTGCAGGGGATCACCGGGCGGTAACGCGGCACGTTCGGCTGCAAGACGGATCGCGGTGTCGCTCAACCGGGCCAGTAGCTCGTCAGGCCCCAGGTCCAGCGCGGCAATTGAGTGGAGCGCCGTCCGAAGCAGCCCCATCGTGGCCGCCGCGGCGACGCCTCGCCCAGCGACGTCGCCGACGACCAGCGCGGTCCGTGCGCCGGGCAACGCGATCGCGTCGAACCATACGCCGCCACCCTCCGGCCCTGGAAAGTGCAGTTGGCAGACCTCCACAGAGCTTGGCGTGGCTGGGCGCTGGGGCAAAAGCCTGCGCTGGAGAGTCGCTGCGATGGTCCGCTCACGGGTGTACCGACGGGCGTTGTCGATGCAGAGAGCGGCGTGGGCGCACACGTCGGACGCAAGCTGGAGGTCCTCCTCCTCGAAGGGATCTTCGTGCTGGTGGCGGTAGAAGCTGACTACCCCCAGAGCATGACCACGCAACGCCAGCGGGGCCACGATCAGAGAGTGGACATCGGATCGCCTGATGGAGTCCGCTCGGGCTGGGTCGGCGGTGAGCCACGCACTGTCCGCGTCGATCGGGACCAGCCGTGGGCGGAGGTCGGAAAGTACGTGTGAGTAGGGGGTGCCGGATGGCAGCGGGCGCACGTCTCCCACCGGGTATGCCGAGATCCGTCCCCGGAAGGCTGTTCGGTGTAGGGGAACGTCCTGGCCGACGGGGACCAGAGGAGGGTCCTCGCCGCGGACGACGTCTTCGATGACTTCGACGACGGCGATGCCGGTGAAGACAGGCACTACTGCGTCCACCAGTTCTCGGCACACAGCTAGCACGTCCAGCCGCCGCCCCACCCGTGCGCGGACCGTGTCCAGGAGGGCCAGGCGTTCCAGCGCGTTCTCACGCTCGGTAACGTCAATCGCTGACGCGACCAGACCGAGCACGTCCCCACCGCCGCCCTCCAAGCGGGCGAAGGAGACGGAGTAGATGCGGCGTATGTGCAGGCCAGGCACTGGGCTGGCCCGGACGAGCCGGTTCAGCACCGGCACTCCGCTCTCCATGACCCTGTGAGCCACCGCGAGCTCTTCCTCAGGGTCTTCGAGTTCGAACGCCTCGGTGAACCGCTTGCCGAGCAGGTCTGCCACTGGCGTGTCGCGCAACCAACGGGTGCCGGTGTTCATGCGGACCACGCGCAGTTGTTTGTCCAAGACGTAGATTCCCACCGGGGACTGGGTGAACATGGCCTTCAAGACCGCCACGTCCTGCTGTGAAACGGCGTCCGCTGCAGCGCGTACCTGCCAAACAATGGAAGTGCCGTGCAGTACCGGCCTGACCAGCACCGGGGCCCCATCAGAGAGGCTGCCTCGACGCCCTCGGTCTCCAGCGCCGAGCTCACGCATCAGCGCGACGACGGACTGGCCTACGGCTTCCTCGGCAGACCACCCGAACATCTCCTCCGCACGACGCTGCCACTCGATCACCCGCCCGTCCTCAGCGATCACCATGAGCACGTCGCGGTCGGGCATCGAAAACACCTCCCGCTCTCATCCCCGGGTTCATCCACCCCGCCTTCCTGCGCCGTGCACTCCTTCACCAGTTCAAGCGCGTGGCGGCCCTCCGGCAACCCGACCCGGGCGCTTCAATCTGTAACGGCAGGCTGATCTACCTCCTTAAGAGGATGCCGCGAAAGCCGCCCTCCCCTACTCCACAGACGCCGGACGTTTACCGGCGTGCAGGCACTACCACCCGCACGCTGCCTTCCCGCGAGGCGCCGACACACCGGATGAGGGATGGGCGATCCTTGCGCGCGGTCATCCCTGGCCCGGTCGCTGGCCGCCCGGTGCAGGCGCCGCGTCCGGGGCTGCCGCCGGCTCGGCAGCGTCACGTCCGCGCCCGCCCCGCCCCCACCGCGTCCCAACACGCCACGGGCGCCGGGGCCGCAGATACCCGTTCCCCCTTGCTGGCCGTCGATCGAGCCCTGAACTTGACATGGTCCAACGACACCACTCGCGCGATCCACGAATCACAGAGTCTGCGCATCGAGCGCGTCCACGCCGCCCGAGGGCGTGGTCCGCCCCGCTCGTCCACCCGCCCGTCCACCCGTTCGGCAGGATGCCGCGCCCGCGGGCCGGGGCACAACTAACATGCCGACTGTGCGACTCATTCTTCCGAAGATCGAGGGCGGCGGCCGGGTACAGGGCCTCCTTCAGCTCATCGAGGACGGTATCCACCTCGTAGTTGCGGCGCTCCTCGTGCTGCTGGCGGGGCTCCTGACCGTCGGGGTCGTCCACGACGTCATCAAGTCGATCCAGGGGCCGTACCGCGAGGAGACGGTCGTTCTTTCCGCCCTGGACAACGGCCTTGTGCTGTTCATCGTGGCCGAGTTGCTCCACACCGTCCGCCTCACCATCAGGAACCAGACCCTGGACGCGGAGCCGTTCCTCGTCGTCGGCCTGATTGCCGGCATTCGCAAAGTGCTCATCGTGACGGCCGAAGCGGAGAAGTCCTTCCGCTGGAACGTCGAGGGGATCGAACTGCTCATCTTGGCCGGGCTAATCCTCGTGATGGCGACTGCGGCGTACGTGTGGCGGCGCTCGACGCGGCCGGGAGACTACTTCCCGCGCCAGGAGGCGCGGCGCCACCCGTCGCCGGCGCCGTCACCCACCCCGGTGCGCGGGTCCTGATCCGCCGTCTTCCGCCGCAGCGGCCGCCCGCATCCGCTGCTCCTCACGGGCAGAGCCGACGTCCCGTTCCAGGGGTGTGCGGCTGACGGCCGTCGTGAGGTCCTCCAGGGCCCGCTTCTGGAGTTCCGCGCCGCGCCGCACTACCGGGCTCCGGTCCCCGGCGGCGGCGCCTTCCCACGCCTCGAGCGCCTTCTCCACTCGCCCCCAGTCCGGATTCCTGCGCTCGCGCACGTCGATTGCCGCCTGCGCGGTGTCCGCCTCCACGGCCTCGGCGAACCGCTCCGCCTCGGGGACGGGACGGCTGTCGGCCCGCGGGACGTGGCTCTCCATGAGCATCGCCGCTCGTCCGAGCCCCTTGAGTGCGTCCTGCGCCTCCTCCGCCTCGCGTGTCGTCAGACCCCTGGGCCGGACCGGTTCCTGCCTTGCCCGGTCGTAGGCCTCCTGCCAGGCGGCACGTGCCTCCCTGCTCGCCAGCAGTGCCCTGCGCATGCCGGCGCGATGCTCCCGGGTCGGTTCGGCGTAGCTGCGGAGCACCGCGGCCGCGTAACGGCCGGTAGCGGCGAGCCAGTCCGCAAGCCGGCCCGGCAGCTGGGGCGTCTCCCAAGCGGGGAACACCACGTACGTCAGCATGGCCAGGGCCCCGCCGAGCAAGGTGAGTACCACGCGCTCCGGGACCGTCTGCTCCCATGCCTGGCCGCCCATGCCGAGCAGGAAGACGACGTACGCCGCAGTGAAGCACTGGGAGTAGGCGTAGCCGGTACGGATCAGCGTGTACGACAGGCCCGCCGAGACCACGGCCAGCGCGCCGGACACGAGGGCGTCCGGGCCCAGGGTCTGCACCATCCCGGTGGCGAGGGCGACACCAGCCAGGGTCCCGGCGAGACGGGCCACCGCACGCGCGTACGTCCGGTGGAAGTCTGGGCGCATCACCATCACCGAGGCGATGGGCGCCCAGTAGCCGTGGGCCAGGGGTAGCCGGGTGGCGATCAGATAGCCGAGCATTGCCACCGTCGCCAGGCGGATGGCGTGCCGGAGCACCGGCGAGTCGCGGCGGAGTTCACAACGGACCGCCCGGACGACGACCGGGAGCAGCCGGAACATTGTCGGGCGCACCAGGAACTGGGCGCCCGCGGGGCCGGGGGGCGTGGGCGTCTTCCCGCGCGCGCCACCGCTCCCGGCGATCTCCATCGCCTCGCCGAGCAGTTCCACGAGCCGCTCGGCGGCCTGCCGGGCGGGCCCCTCCAACACCTCGTGCTCCTCGTCGACGTGCAGGACCTCCGCGGTCTTCGGCGGCACCTCGGCAGGAGTGCCCCGGCGGATCGTCCGGGCGGCCGCGTCCAGGACGTCGGCGGCCGCGTCGAGCAACTCCCGTGCCCGGTCTCGCCCGGGTCCCTCCGCCGGGGCGCCGACGTCCGGGTCGGCGAGCGCGGCGACGACCGGCCGAATGCGCTCGGCCAGCCCCCGAGGGCCATGGAGGACGGAGGGACGGGTGCGGGCCTGTGATGGCGTCACGGCGGCCGCGTCCCGGGCCGTCATCAACGGCTCCGGGTCGAAAGAGGCGGTCGGGTCGTGCCGCAGCCGGCGGGCGTAGTCCGCCACGGAGGCCAGGGCGTCGGCAAGCGCGTCACGATGCGTCCCCCAACGGCGGATCGGGAACAGCAAGATCAGCACGGCCTGCGCCACACCTCCGAGCGCGATGAACCCGGCGTGATCCAAGGCTTGCCCGACGCTTGTGGGCAGGGTGACGGTCACCAGCATGCTGCCGACGGTCGTCGCTGCGACGATCCCGGCGGTCGATCCGACGGCCCACGCCATCCCCGCGAGAAATGCCCATATGGCCAGCAGGGGGAGGAACGTCACGAGCCGACCGGCCGCCAGGTAGCCGACGAAAGTGCTGAGCGCCAGACCTGCGCCCGCGCCGAGCGCGATCACCTTGCGCGGACGCCAGGTGCGCTGGAAGGTGGCCCCACCCGCAGAGTAGGCACCGAGGGCCGCGGAAGCGGCGTACGCAGGGGAAGCAAACCACAGCGCAGACCCGACGACGATCGCCACCCCAGCAGCCGTGCGCAGCGCGAGCAGGGGCTCCAGCCGCGTCTCCTCGATCGTGAGCCCGGACCGCACGACCTCCCCGAAGGCCCGCAGCCACGTCACGGGTGTGAGCCTAGCCGGAACGACCTGCCGGGTTGCGTCGGCCTGGTTGAGTTGGGGCAGCCGTCAGGCAAGGAAGCCTCCCGCATGAGGCCCAGGAACAGGGCGGCCGCAGCCGCTGGGACGGGGTGCTGCCACGGCGGACACTGCTGAGCGAACGCAGTCCGTTCCACCGGGCCGGAGCGCGGGCTACTGCCACTGCTTCAGGTCCGACCGGTGCGCAGGCGATCGTCTTCCGTCCGGCCCCGGCCGGAGCCGGCGCGATCGTCACTCGTCAGCCGGACCGGTCCGGGGGGACATGCGGGACGGCGGCCCTCGGGTCTCTTACCGCTTGTGGCCGTTGCCGCGTCCGTTCGGATGCAGCACCACCTTGGTCCAGCCCTCGTCACGGGCGTCGAAGTGCTCGTAGGCGGTGGGGGCCTCATCCAGACTGAGTTCGTGGGAGACGACGAAGCTCGGCTTCGCCTTCCCGCCGGCGATCAGATCCCGCAGCGCCCGGTTGTACCTCTTCACCGGTGCCTGCCCGGTGCCCATGTGCTGGCCCTTGAACCACATCATGCCGAAGTCGATCGGGACCTTGCCCTGCGCCTCCAGCTCCCCCTGAGCCTCGGCGCCGCCGGGGTCCCGGGGCAGGAACACGCCCACCACGCCGATGTCGCCCGTGAACCTGACCGAGTCGATCAGTCCGTTGACCGTGAGGCTGGCGTCCTCGTGCCCCTTGGAGTCGTGTGCCTGATAGCCGACGCACTCACAGCCGTTGTCGGCCCCCAGACCGAGGGTGGCATCCTTGACGACCTCCGCCGGATTCTGCTCGGCGGTGTTGATCGGGATGGCCCCGATCTCCTCCGCCTTGCGCAGCCGGTCTGGCTGGTAGTCGGCTACCCAGACGCGGCCGGCGCCCTTGAGGAGGGCGGAGTAGGCCGCCATCAACCCGACGGGACCGGCCCCGAAGACGATTGTCTGGTCGCCCGGTTTGACGTGGGCCATCTCGGTGGCGTGATAGCCAGTGGGGAAGATGTCCGCGAGCATCACGTAGTCGGTCTGCCGGTCGGCGGCGTCCTCGCCCAGACGCAGCGCGTTGAAGTCGCCGTAGGGCACCCGCAGCAGTTCCGCCTGGCCGCCCTGGTAGGGGCCCATGTCGGCGAATCCGTAGGCGGCTCCGGCCAGGGCCGGTTCCGGCTGCATGGTCAGGCAGTAATTGGTCAGACCCCGCTCGCACTGCTTGCAGAACCCGCAGGCGATGTTGAAGGGCAGGACCACATACTGGCCGACCTGGACCTTGCGGACGGCCGAGCCGACCTCCACGACCTGGCCCATGTTCTCGTGTCCCAGGGTGCGTCCGGACTCGAACGAGGTGCGGCCCTCGTACATGTGCAGGTCCGAACCGCAGATGTTGGTAGTGGTGATCTTGACGATGATGTCGCAGGGGTGTTCGATCTTCGCGTCCGGTACATCCTTCACTGTGACCGTTCGCGGGCCTTCATATACCGCTGCTTTCATGATGGCTTCCTTTGGTGCCACGGCATGACCGCAGCACGGCAGGGATGGAGACGGCGCAAAGAGCCTGACTCCGGGGAGTGGATGCGACGGGATCCCTGGCTCCGGCCTGCCTCTGTGGGCCGTGCACACGGTTCGGATGGAACGGTGGTGCCGCAGCCGGGCCGTCAAGCGGAACCCCGGCGCTCCGGCGGCGTATCGTCCGAGCCCGTCGGCCCACGACGTGAAATAGCCACGCATCGATCGACCAGCGGAATCTTCGGACCCGGACGACCACCGACAAACAGCGCTTCTCCAAGCCAGGTTACCAGCCGGCTAGTCACCATGGCCGTCCTGGAGCATGTGGCGACGTTCCTGTTCGCGCTTGGAGTAAGCGGCCGCCCGGATCGCCTCGTCGCTCTCCAAGCCTGATCCCAGCGCGCCGCCCACGGTGGCGACCGAAGCGACGAACCAGGACAACGTCCAGTATTCCGCGGCGTGAAGCGGGGTCCCTGTCGTGGAGGCGAACACGTGGCCGTTTACGATGAACAGAGCCCACACCAGATTGATGACGATCAAACCGACGTAGCAGACGAGCACCCCGATACCCACGGTCATGACCGTCGAGGCATTGTAGAGCCTCGCCCTCTGCCTCGCCTCCCGCGAGACCTCTGCTGATCGATGCCACAGCTGCGCGTCCACGATAAGCCAGCCGATCATGAGCGCGACGGACCCGATCGTGGCGATCACAAGGCGTGGCGCGCTCAGGGACTCGGCCAGCATCCAGATGGTGGAGTTCACGGTGGCGACCGCTCCCGTGGCGAGTGCGGCCGCAAGGGCTTTCGACAAGCCCGGCACCAAGCGCCACGGCCGGTTGGCGCGGACTATACCAACGAGCACCCTCAGGTAACCGCGCGGCCCGCTGACGACGTATCGAAGATCAGCCGTCTCCTCCGCACCGACCTGCCCCGGGCGAACAGGCGCGAAGCGACTGACGAAGGGCCCCAAGAGCTGCTCGGTCTGCAGAGGACCCTCAGCCCCGGGGGCCCGGGGCCCCGCCAAGCTGAGGACGGCTTCTTCCACGGCCCGCCGGGCCCTGGTCTGCAGCCGCAGGCCTCCCAGCGGAGGAAGAGACAGCAGGGCCAGGCCGTGTTCGTGACTCAGATCCACAACGAGCTTGCGCCCGTGTGAGTGCAGCGGAAGGTCGGTGAGGGCCACGACGATGTCCCAACTCTCCGCTCTTCCGCGGTCCATGATCCGGCGCATCAAGGTGGGCGGGTCCTCGGTCCCTGCGGTGAACGGCTCACTGACCACCACGACGTCGAAACGCCGCCCCTGGCCCCACTTGTCGGCCAGCCGGGCAGGAAGTATCCGGGCCATGCGCTGCGCGATCTCCGTCGGCGCGTCCGGATCCGCCAGGAGAGCAACGACCGTCACGCCCTGAGACGACACCCGCATGACTCCTTCTCGACGGCTGCCCCCGCATCGCCCGTGCCCACAGGATGCCCCGGAGGTAACGCGGACGCCGCGTGACACGCTGACCCCAGCCAGCGGGTGCAGGAGGTACGGCCGGCCCTCCTCCACCTTGCCCACGGGCATCACCTGCCTCCACGCCGTGCTGTTCGTGCTCGTTGAGTCACCGTCACCGCGGCGTTCCCGCTCATGCCGGAGTCGTTGCGCCCACTCGCCCGGCACCAGTCCGATGCCGGGTCACTACCTCTCCCCCGCCCGGTCCGTCCCGCCCATGGGGGGGCCGGCAGAGCGGACCAGACTTCCCGTCTTTCCCCGGTGCTCGTGCACGAGGCGGATCGCCATGGCACCCTCACCAGCCGCCGAGGCCACCCGCTTGACCGAGCCGCTCCTGGCGTCGCCTGCGGCGAAGACCCCGGGAAGGGTGGTCTCCAGCAGCAACGGGCCCCGGCCGAGCGAGTCCCACCGGGTCGGGTCGGCCGCCGCCTGGGCGTCAGCGCCGGTGAGGACGAAGCCCTTCTCGTCCAGGGCCAGCACGCCCCGGAGCCATTCCGTGTGCGGCCGGGCCCCGATGAACACGAACAGTGCCGCGACCCGCAGCTCCCGGCGCTCACCTCCTGCGTTGTCCTCCACCGTCAGCGACTCCAGCTTCTCCTCCCCGGAGGCACCCCGGACTTCGGTGTGGAGCAGCACCTCGATCTTCGGGTGCCGTTCCACCTGGTCCACCAGGTAGCGCGACATGTCCGCGTTGAGGTCGTCGCCCCGGACGAGGAGGTGGACCCTGGACGCGTGGTTCGCGAGGAACAGCGCGGCCTGCCCGGCGGAGTTCCCGCCGCCGACCACGGCGACCGGATCCGCCTGGCAGAGACTTGCCTCGTGGACCGTCGCGGCGTAGTAGACGCTGGTGCCCTCCAGACGGTCGATGCCGGGCACCTCGAGCCGGCGGTACCAGACGCCCGAGGCCAGCACCACGGCGCCTGCCCGGGTCCGGGACCCGTCGGTGAAGGTGACGACGTACTCGTCGTCCTGCGAGGTGAGCCCGCTGACCTGGGCCGGCACCGTGAGGCGGGCACCGAACTTGTGGGCCTGGAGCACCGCGCGTTCGATGAGCTCGCCCCCGGAGATGCCCGACGGGAAGCCAAGGTAGTTCTCGATGCGAGACGTGGTACCGGCCTGGCCTCCGGTGGCCACGGCATCGACAGTGACCGTGGTGAGTCCGTCGGAGGCACCGTATACGGCGGCGGCGAGTCCCGCGGGGCCGGCACCGACCACCATCACGTCACACCGCCCAGCCTCCGGGGAGGGGGCGGGCATTCCGATGAGCCGGGCGAGTTCGGCGTTGCTCGGATTGCGCAGCACCCGCTCGCCCTTCCAGAGGACCACCGGAGTCTCCTCGGGGCGGATGGAGAACCGGCGCAGCAGCGCCTCCGCTTCTTTGTCCTTCTCCAGATCCACCCAGCGGTGCGGCAACCGGTTGCGGGCGGCGAACTCACGCAGCCGCAGCGTGTCTGGTGAATAGCAGGACCCAAGGATCCGGAAGCCGGCGCCGAGGCCGATGAGCAGATACCGGCGGCCCAGGTAGGCGCGGAGGATCAGGTCGCCGAGGACGGGGTCGCGGCCGACCAAGGAGCGCTGCCGCTCCACCGGCACGGCCAGTACCTCGCCCGCCTCGCGCACCACGGCGGTGTCGAACGCCGCCTGGCCCTCCAGCAACCCGAGTTCACCCAGGAATCTGCCGGGGCCGTGCACGGCCACCGTGCGCTCGCCGGGCCCACCGAGGTCGTGGACCATCTCGACGGTCCCGCTGAGGATCGCGAGGAACTCACGGAACGGGTCGCCCTCGCAGTACAGCACCTGCCCCTCGGCGGTCCGCCGGCGCTGACCGTTCGCGGTGAGCGCCTCGAACTGCTCCGGTGTCAGGCGCGGGAACGCCCCGTATCGGTCCGGTGTCTCGTGGACCGCGCTCTGCTTGTGCTCGGCCGCGCTCATCAGACCAGCGCCTCGTGGACGTAGCACCAGCGCCAGTCCTCTCCCGGCTGGAAGGACCGCACGATGGGGTGACCGGCGCTGCCCGCGTGCTGCCTGGCGTGCTTGAGGGGCGAGGAGTCGCAGCAGCCGACGTGCCCGCAGCTGAGGCAGAGCCGCAGGTGCACCCACGGGGAATGCACCTTGAGGCACTCCTCGCAGCCCTCCGGTGTAAGCGGCGTCACCGGGCGTACCAACGCCAGGTGCGGGTCGGGCATCGTAACCATCAGGGTTCTCCTTCCGTGGGTGGGACTGCTCAGCAGCGGTCCGTGATGCTCTGTTTCACCAGCGGCGCAGCTCCGGAGCGGCGGCACCGGCCCGGCGAGACATCGCCCCTCCGTGTCGAGCAGGACCAGGAGCGGTGGTTCTCCTGCTGGCACGTGTCGGCGGGGTGGCCGATGAAGGGGCAGGCAGGGTGAACCGCCTCCGTCTCTCGTTGCCCGCGTCGTCGCCGAGATGTCGCAGCACCAGGGCGCCGATCCCAGCCCCGCCTGCGACGAGCCGACAGCCCTGGCTCAGGACTGCTGCGTTTCCGGCGTGGGTCGCAGACCGCCCTTGGCGGCACCCTGGACGTGGATGCGGCGATCGGCACTCACAGCAGGAGGTCGAAGACTGCTCGGGCCTCGTCCCAGTGCTGGGTCTGGGGGTTCTTCAGGTCGGGGTGGAGGACCTTGAAGCTCTGGGCGAGGGCCAGGCTGAGTCCGCCGATGATGTCCGGATAAGCCGCCTCGGTCTCCTCGTCGGGCGTCCGGTCCAGCGCGGGGTGAGTCGCGAGCTGTTCGAGAATCGGCTTGATTTCCACTTCCTGGTCGATCTTCTGGAAGTGATGGATGCTCTCCTGCAGGCCCTTCGTGATCGGCAGGTCACAGGTCCGGATGATGTCGCGCCCGTTGGCCTTGGCAGTGGCCTGGGCAACGGTCAGCAGATCGTAGAGCTTGGCGTCGACGAAGTCGCTGTAGCGCTTGAGATCGTTCTTGTCGACGTCCAGCCCCGCGGCCGCGCGGAAGAACCTTTCGAACCTGGCGATGGACATCACGGTCATAACGGCAACCTCCGACTGCGGGCGCCGGGGTGGCTCCCGGCCCCTGGGTTTCTTCGCCAGCCTCGCCGACGGGGCACGTGAACGCATACGCATGTCGGGACCAATCGGCCTCCCTGAGTTGCCCTGCCAGGCCCAGGCGTCCGACTCCCCGGGCAGGCGGACGAGCGTTGTGTCGTTCGGCCCGCTGCCGGGTGAATCGGGCCCAGGCAGCCGCGGCCTTGCGTTCGTGTGCAGCCGAGCGCCGACGTGGCGTCCCAGACATCCGGCACGGCCGCACGACTAAGTGGTTTGCCGGCCCGCCGTCGCCTGCTCGACCCACGAGCGCAGGACGTCCGCGGGTGCCGCGCCGGCCTGGCGGGCGACCGTCTCTCCGTGGTCCAGGACGAGGAGGGTCGGCACCGCCTGCACCTCGAATCGCCGGCTGACTCGTGGGTTCTTGTCGACGTCGACCTTGACGAGCTTGATCCGTCCGGCGAGGTCCCGGCCGACCTGTTCGAGGGCGGGCGTGACCATGCGGCAGGGACCGCACCAGGTGGCCCAGAGGTCGACGACGACGGGCTGGGTGGCGTTGTCCGCGACTTCGGCGAAGTCGTCGTCGCCCGCGTCGACGATCCAGGGCAGTGGCTGCTTGCAGTGCCCGCATGTGGGGCGTCCCTCGCCGGACACCGGAATCCGGTTGTCACGCCCACAGTTCGGGCAGGTCACAGTCGTCGTCCTGGTGGTGTTCACGCTGCTCTCGCTTCCCGGGCCGCGGCCGGCTGGTCGTAGGTGACGACCAGCTCTCCGTGTTCGGCGTCGACGCGGACCGTGGCGCCGTCCTGGACGTCGCCGCGCAGCAGGGCGCGTCCGATCAGCGTCTCGACCTCGTGGGAGATGTAGCGGCGCAGGGGCCGGGCCCCGTACACCGGGTCGTAGCCCTGGTGGGCGATCACTTCCCGGGCCGCGTCGGTGAGGTCGACGGTGATGCGGCGTTCGGCGAGCCGCTGGCGCAGTTCGTCGAACTGCAGCTCGACGATCCGCTCGATCTGCCGTTCACCGAGCGGCTTGAACAGCACGATGTCATCGACGCGGTTGAGGAACTCCGGGCGGAAGTGCCCGCGCAGCTCGCCCATCACCAGAGCGCGGGCGTTCGGCTTGAGCTCACCCTCGGCGGTGGCGCCGTCGAGGAGGTGCTCCGAGCCGATGTTGGACGTCATGATGATCACGGTGTTGCGGAAGTCGACGGTGCGGCCCTGAGCATCGGTGATGCGGCCGTCATCGAGGATTTGCAGCAGGGTGTTGAAGACATCGGTGTGCGCCTTCTCGATCTCGTCGAAGAGCACAACCGAGTACGGCTTGCGGCGTACGGCCTCGGTGAGCTGGCCGCCTTCCTCGTATCCGACGTATCCGGGCGGTGCGCCCATGAGCCGGCTGACGGTGTGCCGCTCCTGGTATTCACTCATGTCGAGGCGGACCATGTTCTCCTCGGAGTCGAACAGAGTCCGGGCGAGGGTCTTGGCCAGCTCGGTCTTCCCGACGCCGGTGGGGCCGAGGAAGATGAACGATCCGATGGGGCGGCGAGGGTCGCGGATGCCGGAGCGGGCCCGGATGATGGCGTCGGTGACGAGCTTGACGGCCTCGTCCTGGCCGATGACGCGCTCGCGCAGGATCTCATCGAGGCGCAGCAGTTTCTCGCGTTCGCCCTCTTGGAGGCGGGCGACGGGGATGCCGGTCCAGGCGGCGACGATCTCGGCGATCTCCTCCTCGGTGACGACCTCGCGCAGCAGCCGGTCCTGCCCTTGTTTGGCGGCCAGTTGCTCCTCCTCTGCGGCGAGTCGCCGCTCCAGGTCCTGGAGGCGACCGTAGCGCAGTTCGGCGGCGCGGTTGAGGTCGTAGGCGCGTTCGGCCTCCTCCGCGTCGTGGCGGACCTGCTCCAGTTCCTGGCGCAGTTCCTGCACGCGGCGGATCGCCTGCCGTTCGGCCTCCCACTGGGCGTGTTTGGCGTCGGCCTCGCCGCGCAGGTCGGCCAGTTCCCTGCGGAGCTCCTCCAGGCGGGCTTTGCTGGCGGGGTCGGTCTCCTTGGACAGGGCCGCTTCCTCGATCTCCAGGCGTGTGACGCGGCGGGTGATCTCGTCGAGTTCGGCGGGCATCGAGTCGATCTCGGTACGCAGCCGGGCGCACGCCTCGTCGACGAGGTCGATGGCCTTGTCGGGCAGGAATCGATCGGTGATGTAGCGGTGGCTGAGGGTGGCCGCGGAGACCAGCGCGGTGTCCTGGATCTTCACGCCGTGGAACACCTCGAGGCGTTCGCGCAGTCCGCGCAGGATGGAGATGGTGTCCTCCACGCTCGGCTCGTCGACCAGGACCTGCTGGAAGCGGCGTTCGAGGGCGGCGTCCTTCTCGATGTGCTTGCGGTACTCGTCGAGGGTGGTTGCGCCGATCATGTGGAGTTCGCCGCGGGCGAGCATCGGCTTGAGCATGTTGCCCGCGTCCATGGCCCCTTCGGCGGCGCCCGCTCCGACGACGGTGTGGAGTTCGTCGACGAAGAGCAAGATGCGCCCCTGAGCGGCCTTCACCTCGGACAGAACGGCCTTGAGGCGTTCCTCGAACTCGCCGCGGTACTTGGCACCGGCGACCAGGGAGCCCATGTCGAGGGCGAACACCGTCTTGTCGCGCAGGCCCTCGGGGACGTCGCCGCGAACGATGCGCTGGGCCAGTCCCTCGACGATGGCGGTCTTGCCGACGCCGGGGTCGCCGATGAGGACGGGGTTGTTCTTGGTCTTGCGGCTGAGGATCTGGGTGACGCGGCGGATCTCCGCGTCCCTGCCGATGACCGGGTCCATCCTGCCACCGCGCGCCTCGAGGACCAGGTCGCGGCCGTACTTCTCCAGAGCCTCGTAGGCCACTTCGGGGTTGGCGGAGGTGACGCGCTGGTTGCCGCGGACCTGGGTGAGCGCGCTCAGGAACGAGTCCCTGGTGATGCCGGCCTGTTTGAGCAGTCGCCCGGCGGCGGTCGAAGAGCTCTCCTCAGCCAGGGCGAGCAGGAGGTGCTCCACGGACACGTACTCGTCCTTGAGGCGTTTGGCCTCCCGTTCGGCGGCGTCCAGCAGGCGGCCGAGACGCTGGGTGACGAAGACCTGGCCGGGTGCCGCGCCGGGGCCGGTGACCTTCGGGCGGCGGGAGAGTTCCTCACGCACGGCCGCGCGCAGTTCCTTCGGCTCGGTGCCGGCCTGCTGCAGCAACCGCGGGATCAGACCGTCTTCCTGATCGAGAAGTGCCAGCAGCAGGTGTTCCCCGTCGACCTCGGTGTGCCCCATGCCGACGGCCGCTGTCTGGGCCTCCTGGAGGGCTTCCTGGGACTTCTGGGTGAGACGGTTCATGTCCATGGGGGTGTTTCACTCCTCGTGCCGCGGCCGCGCAGGGCGGCTTCGAGCAGGCTGATGCGGTCCAGCAGGTCGAGCACCAGGCCGATGGATGCGTAGTTGAGGCAGAGCCCGGTGCGCAGCCGCTGGATGCGGGCGAGAACCGCCGGGGCCGTGGGGTCGAACACCAGGTGCCCCGCGGCGTCGCGTTCGGCGTCGACAAGGCCGAGGGCGACGAAGCGGCGGATCAGATCGGGGTGGAGGCCCGCGCGACGGGCCACGGTGTCCAGGGAGAGCCTGGGGGCGGGCACGAGCCCGTACCGGACAGCCGTCGAGGCGGTGATGTCGGCGCCCGTTCGTACCGGACGGGCGCCCACGCCGGCCCGGCCGATGCCTGCCGCTCCCGCGGGTCGGTCGTTCATCGCGTCCTCCTGGGGTCGAACGAGGAGGTGGCGGCGAGCTCCTCGAACAGTTCGCGCTCCCGGTCGCCGAGGGTGGGCGGCACCATGATGCGGAGTTCGGCGTAAAGGTCACCGTTCGCGCCGCGCGGGTTCGGCATGCCCTCGCCGCGCAGCCGCAGCCGCCGGCCGCTGGACGAGCCCGCGGGCACCGTGACCTTGGCCGTGCCGCCGCCCGGGGTGGGCACCGGAACCGTCGCGCCCAGCGCGGCCTCCCAGGGGGTGACCGGAAGCTGCACGTACGCGTCCCGGCCGTCGAGGCGGAACTGGGGGTGCGGCTGGATCCGCACCCGCAGATACAGGTCCCCCGCAGAGCCGTCGCCGCTGCCGCGGCCGCCCTCGCCCGCCAGCCGGATGCGCTGCCCGTCGACGACGCCGGGCGGTACGTCCACCTCGTACCGCCGCGGCTGCCCGGTGGGACCGGCGAGCGTGACGGTGCGACGGCCCCCTCGGTACGCCTCCTCGACGGTGAGCGGCAGTTCGGCCTCCTGGTCCGCTCCTGGGACGCCGCCTGGAGCGGCGCCGGCTCCGAACATGGAGCCGAGCAGGTCCTCGATGTCGATGCCCTCCGCGCCGAAGTCGTCGCCGAAACCAGTGGTGTACCGGACGCGAGGACCGCCCCCGCCTGCGGTCCTCCGACCGCGGAATCCCCCGCCCGCTCCGGCCGCGACCCGTGCGTCGAAGTCCTCGGGGACCTTGCGGAAGTCCTCGCCGAAGCGGTCATAGCGGGCCCGGGTCCTGGGATCGGACAGGACGCTGTGTGCCTCGTTGAGGTCCTTGAATCGCTCCTCCGCCCCGGGGTCCTTGTTGACGTCGGGGTGGTACCTGCGGGCGAGTTTGCGATACGCCTGCTGGATCTCGTCCTGGCTCGCGCTCCGCGACACGCCCAGCACCTCGTAGTAGTCCCGTGCCATGACCGGTCACTCCCGCTTCGCGACGGTCACGGCGGCCGGCCTGAGCTGCCTCTCGCCGTCGCCGTAGCCGGGGCGCAGCACCTCGACGACAGTGCCCGGTTCCACGTCGGGGTCCTGGACGACGCCGACCACCTCGTGCCGGGCCGGGTCGAAGGGGACCCCGGTCTCCGCATGCCGCGGGTAGCCGAGCAGTTCGAGGACGTTCACCGCCTGGTCGCGTACGGCCCGGATGCCCTCCACGATCGCGCCCGAATCGGCGCCGGCGTGGTTCAGGGCGAGTTCGAGGTTGTCGATGACGGGCAGGAAAGCGGCCGCCGTGCGGGACCGCTCGACCGCCCGCTCCCGCTCCAGTTCCCTGGCGTGACGCTTGCGAAGGTTGTCGAGGTCGGCGAGTGCGCGCCGCCAACGGTCCTCCAGTTCGCGGATCGCGGTCGTGTACTCGTCCTCGGCAGGCGCGGGGCCGGCGGCGTCGGGCCCCGGTTCGCCGTTCGCCGCTTCCGGCCGGGGCGGCGGACCCGGTTGCGGCAAGTCCCCGCGCGGGGGGCGTACGGCGTCTTCCGGGACCGGTTCGACCGGCTCCGACGGCGCCCGGTCGGGTTCCTGGGGGCGGCTGGGCATGGTTGGGCCTCAGCCCTTCTCGAACTCGGCGTCGATGACCTCGTCGCCACCGCCACTCGTGGGACCACCGGTGGCGGCGTCCTGGCCGGGACTGCCCGTGGGAGCGGCGCCTTGATGGGCCGCCAGCCCGGCGAGCACCTGCTGGAGTTCGGAGGTCAGGGGCCGCACACGCTCCACGCCCGCCTCGTCCTTGACCGCCGCCCGGGCGTCGGACACGAGCATCTCGGCGCGGGCCTTCTCGTGCGCGGGCGCTGCGTCGCCCAGTTCGGCGAGGCGCCTCTCGACCTGGTACGCGACGGCGTCGAGTTCGTTGCGGGCGTCGACGGCCTCGCGCAGTGCCTGGTCCTGGCCCCGGTTGCTCTCGGCCTCCTGCACCATGCGTTCGACCTCACTGCGGTCCAGGTTGGAGCTCTCACTGATGGTGATGCCCTGTTCCTTGCCGGTGTCCTTGTCGCGGGCGGTGACGTGCAGGATGCCGTTGGCGTCGACGTCGAAGGTGACCTCGACCTGCGGTTCGCCCCGCGGCGCCGGCCGGATGTCGGTGAGCTGGAACCGGCCGAGCACCCGGTTGTCGGCCGCGGACTCGCGCTCGCCCTGCAGCACCACCACATCGACGGCCGGCTGGTTGTCCTCCGCAGTGGAGAAGGTCTCGCTGCGGCGTACCGGGATGGTGGTGTTCCGGTCGATGATCTTCGTCATCACCCCACCGCGCGTCTCCACGCCCAGCGACAAGGGCGTGACGTCGAGCAGCAGGACGTCCTTGACCTCGCCCTTGAGCACCCCGGCCTGGATCGCGGCGCCCAGGGCCACGACCTCATCGGGGTTGACGCTCATGTTCGGTTCCTTGCCGCCGGTCAGCCGGCGGACCAGGGCCTGGACCGCCGGGATACGCGTGGAGCCGCCGACGAGGATGACCTCGTCGATGTCGCTCTCGCCGACCTTGGCGTCGGACATCGCCTGCTGGACCGGCCCCAGGCAACGCTCCACCAGGTCGCCGGTGATCTGCTCGAACGTGGACCGCATGATCGAGTCGGTGAGGTGCTTGGGGCCGGACGCGTCGGCGGTGATGAACGGCAGGCTGACCTGCGTCTGCGTCACCGAACTGAGCTCGGTCTTGGCCTTTTCCGCCGCCTCGAACAGTCGTTGCAGGGCCTGTGGGTCCTTGCGCAGGTCGATGCCGTTCTCCTTCTGGAAGTCGTCCGCGAGGTGGTCCACCAGGCGGCGGTCGAAGTCGTCGCCACCCAGGTGGCTGTCGCCGGCGGTGGAGCGCACCTCCACCACGCCGTCGCCGACGTCGAGGATGCTCACGTCGAAGGTGCCGCCGCCCAGGTCGAAGACGAGGATGGTCTCGTGCTGCTTCTTGTCCATGCCGTACGCGAGGGCAGCCGCCGTCGGCTCGTTGATGATGCGGAGGACCTCCAGTCCCGCGATCCGTCCGGCGTCCTTGGTGGCGGTGCGCTGGGCGTCGTTGAAGTAGGCGGGCACCGTGATGACCGCCTCCGTGACCCGCTCTCCGAGCTGCTTCCCGGCATCGTCGGCGAGCTTGCGCAGCACCTGTGCACTGATCTCCTCAGGCGCGTAAAGCTTGTCGCGCACCTTGAAGCGGGCCGCTCCGCCGTCGCCCTCGACGACGTCGTAAGCCACTGCCCTGGCCTCGTCGGAGATCTCGTCGAAATGCCGGCCGATGAACCGCTTGGCCGAGTAAATGGTGCCCTTGGGGTTGAGGATCGCCTGGCGCCGGGCCAGCTGTCCCACGAGACGTTCCCCGGTGTCGGTGAAGGCGACCACGGACGGTGTCGTACGGCTGCCCTCGGTGTTGGGCACGACGGAAGGTTCACCGCCCTCCCACACGGCGATCACCGAGTTCGTGGTGCCCAGGTCGATGCCCACTGCCTTGGCCATGAGGAACTCCTCCCGGTGCGGCGGCATGCGCCGGCACCGCGGATCTGATCGTTCAGGTATGGGTCACGACCGCTCCGGCAGAGCCAGCCGACCAGTGGTCATACGGCCGATGACATGCTCGACGAGGCGGACGTCCTGACCGATGATGGCCACCCTCTGCGCGAAAAACCCCTGCCGAGACGTGATCGACGGCGCGTTCGGCTTCCTGGTACGTCTCGTACGGGACAGTGGGCCTGCGAGGGTGCTCGGTCATCGCCCAGTCCTTCCTGCCGGGGCGTACGGCCCCGACAGCCCCAGACTCGCGAACCGGGCAGCTCTACGCCTGCACCCGGCAAGTCAAAGAACAGCAGAGCCCGTCACCCCGCGAGCACAAGTCGAAGACTCCGGACATCACGGGTAAGTTGGGTCGGGGGGCGTACGGGCAAGGTCGCCGTCACCTCTCGGCAGCTTCGGGGGAAGGGGATAATCCCCTGGCCAGCGGCTGGGCCCGGAACGTGTACCGCCCGCTCGGGAGAACGGAGTGATCCCATGGCCGGCAGCCGGGCGCACAACCTCCACCGCCGCTGCTCCAACCGGGAGAGCAGCCTTCCGCGGTGTAACGCCGGGCCGCACCCCACGGCCGCCCGGAGAGGGCCGCACCCGCCCGTTCCAACCCCAGCCGACCACGCCCCCCACGAACTCGCGGCGCTCTCCCGCGCCCAATTCGACACTCGGGACGAAGGCAAGATCCTGCGCCTGGCCATGGACCACATAGCTGCCGCAGGGCCGTACAGCGCCGAGGCCGGATACCTCAGGGCAGACGGCGACCTGGTCCCCAGCCCGGGGGACGGGCAGGCCCATGCCTTGGCCGTGGACCAGCGGGTGCGGGAGCTGGCAGGGCAAGACGGCCCTGTGGACGTACCCGACCGACCCTGGGGCCAGGCCCTCGGGCTGCGCGGACTTCAGGGACTCCGCGGCTACCTCGTGGTGACGTCCCGATCCCGGCCCACCGAGGCCGAGCGATCCCTGCTCGCCACGCTCGTCCGGCACACCGCTGCTGCCCTGTCAGTCGCCTTCGCACACCGCTGCCGCCGCGAGGACGCCCTGGAGCTTCACCGGCTGAGGGAGGAGCGGACAGCCCTTCAGCGGCAGCTGATCTCCGTCGTGGCCGAGCTGGGGTGGCAGCAGGCCGTTCACAATCTGACGGCCGACGTCGCCGCCTCGGGCGGCGGCGAGGAAGCCATCACCCGCGCACTGCACGAGCTCACTGGACTCCCCGCGCTGGTCGAGGACCGCTTCGGTCGGCTGAGGTCCTGGTCCGGCCCCAGCCGCCCCGACCCCTATCCGGAACCGGACCCCGTGCGCCAGGACGAGATGCTGCACGCCGTCGCCCGGGAGGTCGGGCCGGTGCGGATCAAGGACCGGCTGATCACCCTGGTCCGCTCACACGGAGAGATCCTGGGCGTGCTGGCCCTGGTCGATGCACGGGACGAGGCCGACTCACACACCGTGCTCGCGCTGGAACACGCCGCCACGTCGCTCACCCTGGAGCTGGCGCACCTGCGTCGGCTGGCCGAATTGCAGCTGCGGCTGCACCGCGAACTGGTCGACGACCTCCTGGCGGGGACGGACGAGGCGAGCGCCTACGCCCGGTCCGAGGCAGTCGGACACGACCTGCACCGCAGCCACTACGTCGTCGTGGTGCGGTGGTCGAACAGGACCGCGGACGACTCCTTCACGCAGACGGTGGGCCGGGCGGCCTCTGCCGTGGGCATGCGCTCACTGCTGACCCGACGTTCCGACCACGTGGTCCTGGTTGCCGACGACAGACCGCACGCCCGCGCTTTGTACCAGGCGCTCGCCCGGGAGACCGGGACAGGGTCCGGGACGATCGGGGTGAGCGCCCCGTGCAACTCCCCGGACGACATCCCCCACCGCTACCAGGAGGCGCGGCGCGCACTGGAAGTGCGCCGCCATTCCCGCGAGCGCTACGGGACGACGTTCTTCGACGAGCTTGGCCTCTACCGCATCCTGGGACCTGGCAACGATTTGCTGGAACTGGAGACGTTCGTCCACGAGTGGCTCGGGCGGCTCATCGACTACGACTCCCGGCACCACGCAGCCATGGTGGAGACCCTGTCCCGGTACTTCGACTGCGGCGGCAACTACGACGAGACCGCCGAATCCCTCGCGATCCACCGCAGCACGTTGCGCTATCGGCTCCAGCGCATCCGCGACATCAGCGGCAACGACCTCGCGAACGTCGAGGACCGGCTCAACCTTCAGGTGGCGACCCGAGTGTGGAAGGTCGTGCTGGGCGGACCCGGCTGATACGCAACTAGAACTGACGTACGAACGATGGGCGGTAGTTGGCCGGGCTGGCCCGTTACAGCCCCCCGGGTCAGGTAGTGAGTGTGGGCGGGCGCCCTACGCCGCCCCCCGCCGGCCACACAGCCTCGCGTACGGTGGAGCCGGCTTCGGTGGCGGGAGGGCGAGCGGCCGGGTCAATCGTCGTCCTATGCCGGCCCTATGGATTCCCCTGCCCCGCGCGTACGAGCCGGCGCCCGCCCGCGACTTCGTCAGCAGACACCACTGCAGCCGGACGTGGCCGGCGGTGCGGCTCACGTACGGCTTCTACGACCGTGCGAGGACTTGCCCAACGGCCGGAAGTACCTGGTCGCCTGCCGCGACTACGTGATGACGAAGGTCGCGTACCTGTCCGGCGTCCGGGCGGCCGAGCTGTGTGGGGTATGCATGGGCGACCTGCACTGGGACCACGGCCAGTGGGGCCGCTTCGTAGTGCTCGGCAAGGGCGCCCACGGGTCGGGGCCCCGGCGAGGCGTAGACCCCCAGTGGGCGGCCGAGGACGCGCTGCCGTTCGAGGCCAGTCGCGGGTATGCCTCGGCGACGGGCGAGGACGCCGACGGCGCACGGCCCTGGTGGTCAAGGGAGCGCCGTAGGTCGTCCTGCCGGCGTGCCGGGGGTGACGAGGCCACCGCGGCGGACACGGCTCGAACACTGGCCTGGGAGGGGCTGCGTGTCCTGGCCGTCGCCGTGCGGGGCCTGAACGACGAGGTGTCCGAGGAAGCCCTGGACCGGCCGTTGGACGAGCCCGGGCCCACATCGTCGGTTTCGTCGCCCTCGCCGACACTCCGCGCAGCGACGCCGCGGCGCTCGTCTCCGGCCTGCAGAAGGCGGGGGTGCGGCCGGTGATGCTCACCGGGGACCACCCCGAAACCGCACGCGCGGTAGCCGTGTCCCTCGGCTGGCCCGAGGACGTGGATGTGGCGACCGGCGACGACCTCGCCGCGCTGGACCGTGGCGAGCGGGCGGAACACGTCCGTGGCTGCGGCGTGGTGGCCCGCGTCGCACCGGGACAGAAGCTGCAGGGGATCGAGGCGCTCCGGGAGGCCGGGCGGGCCGACGGCATGGTCGGCGACGGCTCGAACGATGCCGCCGCCATCCGGGCGGCCGACATCGGCGTGGGCATCGGCACCCACGGTTCGGCCGCCGCCCGAAATGCCGCGGATCTGGTGCGTCGACGACACGCTCGCCGTGCTGCTGGAGGCCGTCGCCGAGGGACGGGCCCTGTGGCTCAGCGTCGCCGACGCGATCAGTGTGCTGCTCGGGGGCAACGCCGGTGAGATCGGCTTCTCCCTGTTCGGCACCCTGCTCGGCGGCGGCTCTCCCCTGTCCACCCGGTAGTCGCTGCTGGTCACTCTGCTGACCGACATGTTCCCCGCGATGGCGGTCGCGGTCACTCCGCGCGAGTCGGACGGCGAGCCGGGGGTGGGACGCGTCGGCACGACTCCGCTGGGGCTGACCACGCTGGGCGATCCGTTGATGCACCAGATCCGGCGCCTCCGCCTCGTCACCGCGCTCGGCGCCGTTGCGGCCTGGCTGATCGGCACGTTCACACCGGGAACCGCGCGCCGCACCAGCACCATGGCCCTCTGCGGCGTTGTCGGCGCCCAGCTAAACCCAGACCGCCGCAGGACGGCTGCACAGCCCCCTCATCGCCAACCCGCTGGGCGCGATCAGCTCGGCGGCCCTGATGCTCGACCACCTTGGCCACCCCGAGGCCGCCAAGGACATCGACGACGCCATCGCCACCATCCTGGCCAAGTCAGACGTCCGTACCCGCGACCTTGGCGGCACAGCGACGACCGAAGAGTTCACCCATAAGCTGCTCGAACTCCTCTGACCTCGTGCTTTCACGAGGCGGGTTGTCCGAGAGTTGGCCATAAACGCGGAAAGTGCTCCTGACCTGCAACGATGGACTCGCTGAGGGTCCTGTTGGTTGCGAGGAAAGAAGCACCTCCCAGGTGAAGAGGCGTATCGGGTCGTACCCCCGTGTCCGTGTCGAGGGCGGCGGTCGTGGGGGCTGACCACACAACCCAACTCGACACAAAATCAGGTCATCGCGCCACCACCCCGACCCGGGTCCCGGCAGGCGCGGTTGCTGCGGTGGGTGCGACCGGCGGAGCCTGCACGGCGGTCTCCCGCCGGGCCCGCCCGCCGCGGGGTTCGTCCGGCCTCCCGGCACTCTTTACGACGCCGACCCTCTTGGCTTGGAGCCGATCGCCCTCGACACGCTTCTCTTCCGTCCACTCCAGCACCGGCCCTGAGGCACGGTGGTGGTCATGCACGGCCTTCTGGGCCGCGTCGAAGACCGCTGCAGGTCAGCCAGGGGAATCCGGACGGTGGTGGTGGCCATGACGCGTATGATCCGGTGCGCCCAGCGGCCGAAAGGCTGCATCCCTGGCCGCGTACCCTGGTGGTCGGCGTGGGACCGACTGCCTGGAGGAGCTGTGCGTCTGCGCACGCTGGTCATCGACGCCTGGAGCTGGCTCAACTACAAGCCCGTCATGGCCGATCCGGACCGGCCGCCGAACCATCGGGCGTTCCCCGAGCTCGGATCGTGGGAGCCCGACAGCGACATGCGGCGCCTGCCGGCGTACCGCTCGCCGACGCCACAGGCGTGGAGGTGATCATCATCGAGAGGCTCGCCGCCGGTGACAACCTGCACCCGGTCCGGAAGGCCTGGCTGGAGCACGACGTCGCCCAGTGTGCGGCTTCTGCCGACCGCGGCAGATCCTGACCGCGGTGCGCTGCTCAAGCGCACCCCCGAGCCGACAGACGCCGACACCGCGAACGCGTGCCCCTGTGGCACCTACGTCCGCGCATCCGGGATCAAGCGGGCCGCGAAGCTCATGCGCCAGCGGTCACAGCGCGTCGACGGCGCTCACCTTCCAGCCGTCGGCGGTGCGCGTCAGCGTCATTCGGACGCGGTTCAGGTCGAGTCGGGGGGTGGAGATGCGGGTGCTGTCGGTGACCTGGTTGACGAAGAGCAGCACCACGACCTTGTCCGGGGTCGCGGAGACGACCGCGGGGCCGGCGGCGACGGTGGCCCTGACGACGCCCTGATACTTCGTGGCGGTCGGGGTGACGACGGTTCGGGTGGTCTTGGCGTATGTGTCGCGGAAGGCGCCGGTCAAGAGGGCGCGGGCGGCGGTGAAGTCCCTGTCGAGGTGCCGGTAGTCGTACGAGAGGATCACCGGGGCCGCCTCGCGGGCCGCGGCCACGGCCTGTGAGCGGGCCTGGCGCGTGCGTTCGGCACCCCGGTACGCGAGGCCGAGGAACGGGGCGGCGACCAGGCCGCCGGCGAGAAGCAGCAGCAGGACCGCGGCCCGCACCCGGACGGGGACACGGAGACCGGGACGGGGGCGGGGGCGGGGGCGGGGGCCCGCGGACGCACTCGGTTCGTCCGCTGCGTCGACGCGCAGGACACGTCCCACAGGCTCGGCCGGTATCACCGGTTTCACCGGTTCGACCCGGTCGGAGCGTTCGACGCGCTTCGCCGCCGCCCTGGCGGCCGCGGCCATCTTCGTCGTCGCCATGACGTGTCTCCTCTCAGCCGACGAATTCGACGTCGGACGTCATCCAGCGTCCGTCGACGCGACGGAGGTCGAGCTGGAGCCGGTAGGTGCGGGCCTCGCCGTTCGGGACGGCGGTGTTGGTGACCTTGCTGTCGGCGACGACCAGGACGCGGGCCGAGGCGTCGTCGGCGCGGACGATGCCGGCTTCGAGGATCTGGCCTGCGGAGACGGACTTGTTGGCGGTGACCAGCTTGGTCAGCTGGTCGGTCTGCTCGGTGAACTGCCTCTTGAAGTCGCCCGTGGCGCCGCTGAGAACGTTCTTGCTGTCCTGCGCGTAGTGCCGGTAGTCGAGCGAGGTGAAGTTGAGCGCCGACTGCCGCGCGGCAGCGACGATGTCCTGGTCGCGGCGCTCGTCCGCGTACCGCTGGTGGAGCCGCAGGCCGTACCAGCAGGACAGGACAGCGAGCAGTACCGCGAAGGCGCCGAGTGCGGCAAGTACGCGGCGGTCGGTCACACCATGGGGCCGACGAGGAGCCATTGCCAAGATTCCTTTCCGAAGACGGCCTGCTGGCCGCCGGCCGAGCCGATGGAGAAGCTTGCCTTGGGGGCGTTCTGGGCCCCGCGCACGGATGTCGGCGAGCCGCGCGGGGCGGTGCAGCGGGCCTGGGTGTTGGCGGGGCGGTGCGCGGTGTCGGTGGGGTCTCGGCGCCGTGTGGAGCCGTAGCCCTGGCGGCAGGGCGGTGGGTCGTCGGCGTTGACGACGAGCCCGAAGTGGGCGGTGCCGTCGCCGGGGAGGACGGTGAAGCTGCCGGCGACGGCGGCGGGGAAGGTGACCAGGGTCTGTTCCAGTCCGGGCAGGCGGGCGACGACGACTTGGCCGCCGCTGACGAGGTTGCCGAGCAGGACGGGCAGCGCGGAACGGTTGGCCTTCAGCAGGGCGTTCAGCTCGTGGGAGGCGCTGACGCCGTTGTCCATCAGGCGCCGGATGTCGGCGTCGCGGTCCTTCAGCGTGGCGCTGAGGGCGGCCAGATCGCGGGAGAAGGACCGGATCGCCGATCCCTTGTCGGCCTGGGTCTTCAGTACGGTACGGGAGCTCTCGATCAGGCCGATGGTCTGCGGGAGATTGCGCTCGGCGGCGTCGACCAGGCTGTTGCCGGAGTCGACCAGGCGCGTCAGGTCGGGCCCGGTGCCGGCGAAGGCGGCGCCGAGCTCGTCGACGGTCACCATCAGGTCCTTCTTGCCGACGGAGTTGACGAGACGGTCGAGGCTGAGGATCAGCTCTGTGGTGGGCAGCGGGGTGCGGGTGTCACGGCGGGCGATGGTGCTGCCGTCGCGCAGGTACGGGCCCGTGGCGGCACGTGGCTGCAGGTCGACGTACTGCTCACCGACGGCGGAGCGGTTGGCGACGACGGCGAGGGTGTCGTCGGGGATGCGGGAGGCGCCGGTGATACGCAGGTCCACGGTCACGCCGTCGGCGCCGCTGAGCCGCAGCGCCCGCACGCGGCCCACAGGCACGCCGCGGTAGGTCACCTCGGCGCCCGGAAAGACACCGCCGGAGTCGGCGAAGTCGGCGTGCACGGTGTAGCCGCTGCCCATGACTCTCTCACCGAGGCCCGCGTACTCGGCGCCGACATAGGACACGCCGAGGGCGGTGATCGCGGCGAAGGCGGCCAGCTGGGCCTTGACGATACGGGTGATCACGCGCCCAGCCCCCTTGTCATGAGGCCGGCGAGCTCCCAGTCGACGCCGGCGGTGGTCGGCGTGCCGTGGTCGTAGGAGGCCTGGCTGCCCAGGCACACGGGCGGGCAGAGCGCGCCGCCGCCGGAGGTGTTCGTCGGGCCGGGGACCGGCAGGGTCGGAACCGGCGGTACGGCCGGCACGGTCGGCACGCCGGGCAGGCTCGGCAGGGAAGTCGGCAGCGGGGGCAGCTCAGGAAGGGGCCCCGAGCCGGGGCCCTTGCCGGACCCGGGGGGCCGGGAAGGGCCACCCGGGCCCTTGCTCAAGTTGCCGTAGAGACTCTTCAGGTCGAGGTCGGCGGTGATCTTCAGGTTGACGTAGTCGCCCTTGATCGCGTCGGTCACATTGCGCGGGAAGGGGTAGGTGGTCATGAGCTCCAGGGCGTTGGGCAGATCGGCGCCCGCCTGGTTGAGGCGGGTCAGGATCGGCCGCAGGCTGCGCAGGTTGGCGACGACGTCCTCGCCGGAGGCGTCGATCACCTTGGTGCCGGCCTTGCCCAGGTCGGACAGGGAGGTGAGCATCCTGGTCAGGTCGCGGCGCTGGTCGGCGAGAATTTTCAGGGCCGGGGGGATGGAGTCGACCGCCGTGCCGATGGTGGCTCGCTGCTCCTTGAGGGTCCTGGAGAGCTTGTCGACTCCCTTGAGCGCGCGCACGATCTGCGACTTCTGGTCGTCGAGACCGCCGACGAAGGTGTCCAGCTCCTTGAGCAGGCTCTTGACCCGGTCCTCGCGCCCGGCCAAGGCCTTGTTCAGCTCCTGCGTGATGGTGTGGAGCTGGGCCACGCCGCCGCCGTTGAGCAGCGCCGACAGTGCGGACAGCACTTCCTCGATCTCGGGGTTGCGGCCGCTGCGCGACAGCGGGATCACATCCCCGTCGCCGAGCCGTCCGGACGGCGTGACGCCGGCCGGGGCCTGCAGGGAGACGTATTTCTCGCCGAGCATGCTGGTCTGCCGCAGTTCGGCCACCGCGTTTCCGGGCAGCTGGACGGAGTCGGCGACCCTCAGGCGCACACGGGCGTGCCAGCCGTCCAGTTCGATCTCCTCGACCGCGCCCACCGTGACGTTGTTGACCTTCACCGCGGACTGCGGCACCAGGTCCAGCACGTCCCGGAACTCCACCGTGACGTGGTAGGCGTGTCCGTCCGCGGCCGCGCCACCCGGCAGTGGCACGTCGTACAGCCCGTTGAACTCGCAGCCCGTCAGCAGTACCGCCCCGGCCGCGGCCCACAGCACCGCCTTCACGCGCCTCATGCGGCCACCCCCAGGATCCCGCCCAGCGTCCTGTCGACCGTGCCGGTACCCGTCGCCGCCGTCGTGTCCTTGACGGAGGGCAGGGCGTCGAAGAGCTTCTTCAGTCCTGCGCAGTCCGCCTTCTCGCCGGCCGTACGCAGTAGCGAGCACACCAGGGACGCCGGGTCCTGGGCCTGCTCGGCGTCGTTGCGGGTGTCGAGGGTGCCGGAGGACGGGTTGTAGGCGTTCTGCAGATTGGACAGTCCGGCGGGCGCCACGTCCATGAACTCCTCCAGGGCCGCCCGCTGCCTCACCAGGACACGGGTGACCTCGCTCAGGCCCTTCACGTCGGTGGTGAGCCGCTGCTTGTTGTCGCGTACGAAGACCGCCACGTCGCCGAGCGCGGTCGACAGCTGCTTGAGCGCCGCCGCCAGGTCGTCGCGCTCACCCGACAGCTGCCCGGCGACCTCGGCCAGGCTGTCGTTGAAGGACCGGACGCTCTGGTCGTCGGCGGCCAGCGCCGCGGTGAACAGCTGCAGATTGCGTACCGTGCCGAAGAGATCGGTCCGCCCGTCGGAGAGGGTGGTGACGGCCAGCGAGAGGTCCTCGACCGTCTGGTGCAGCCGCTCGCCCTGGCCGTCGAGATTGTCGGCGCTGACGCCGAGCAGCCGGGACAGCGAGCCGTCCTCGTTGGCGCCGCGCGGGCCGAGCGCCTCCGCCGTGGTGTGGAGGCTGTCGAAGACGCGGTCCAGTTCGACGGGGACGGCGGTGCGGCTCTCGGGGATGACGGCGCCGTCGCGCATCACCGGGCCTGATCGGTAGACCGGCAGCAGCTGGACGTAACGGTCGCTGACTACCGACGAGTTGATGATCGCGGCCTTGGCGTCGGCGGGGACCTTCCGCGCCGCGTCGTAGCTCAGCTCGACCCGGACCCGGCCACCCTCGGGCGTGATCTTCCTGACCTCGCCGATCCGGACGCCGAGCACCCGCACGTCCGAACCGGGGTAGATCCCGACGGTGCGCGGGAAATACGCCGTGACGGTCACGGCCGGGCTCCGCGGCCACAGGACGATGGCGAGACACGCGGCCACCGCGAGCGCGGTGACCAGCGCCAGCCCGCGCAACAGGCGGGGCGTGCGGAGCTTTTCCAGCCGGCTCATCGCGACCCTCCCGTCCGGGGGATGACCGGCGCGGCGACGACGTTCTGGACGTAGGTGTCGAACCAGCGACCGTTGCCGAGGGTGTTGGTGAAGAGCCGGGCGAAAGGCGCGAGCAGCTTGATGCTGCGGTCCAGGCTGGTCTGGTTGCGCTGGAGCATCCGTATCACCGTCTCCAGACGGCTCAGCGCGGGCCCGATCGCCTTGCGGTTGTCGTCGACGAGGCCGGAGAGCTGGGTGCCGAGCGTGGTGGCGCTGACGAGCAGGTCGTGGATGGCCGTGCGCCTCCGGTCGAGTTCCCGCAGCAGCTTGTCCCCGTCCTTCATGAGGGTGACCAACTGGTCGGAGCGGTCGGCGAGGACGCCGGTGACGCCGTTGGCGTGGTCGAGGAGTTCGCGCAGCGCCTGGTCCCGGGAGGCGACGGTCCGGGAGAGCCGGGACAGTCCCGTGATGGAGGCCCTCACCTCGGCCGGGGAGTCCTTGAAGGTGCCCGAGATGGTGTCCAGGGCGGTCGCCAGCTGATCGGTGTCGATCTTCTCGCTGGTGGTGGTGAGGTCACTGAAAGCCGCCACGACGTCGTACGCGGAGACCGTGCGCGACCGCGGTATCTCGCTGCCGGGTGCCAGCCGCCCGGGGCCCTTCGGCTCCAGTGCCAGGTACTTGGCGCCCAGGATCGTCTTGATCCGGATCGAGGCGCCGGTGCCGGCGCCCAGGTGCTGGTCGCTCCTGACCCGGAAGCTCACCTTCACGTGATCCCCTGCGAGTTCGACGGTGTCGACCTTGCCGGCCTTGACGCCGGCGATGCGTACCTCGTCACCGGGCTTCAGCCCGCCCGCCTCGGAGAAGGCCGCGCTGTAGCGGTCGCCGCCGCCGATCAGCGGCAGCTCCTCGACATTGAAGGCCGCGACGACCAGCAGGGCGATCACGCTGAGTCCGATGGCGCCGATGACGACGGGATTGCGCTCGCGGAACGGCTTCATCCTGGGGATCCGTACGCGCTTGATCCGGGGGATCGGTATGCGTCTCATCCCGCGCACCTCGCCTGCTGGACGTGGAGTTCCGGGGTGAGCGTCCCGGCGGTCTTCGGCAGGACGACCCGTCCGTCGAAGTCGCAGAGGTAGAAATTGAACCAGGATCCGTAGGACGCCGTCGCGGTGAGCTTGTCGAGCTTGTTCGGCAGTCGCTTCAGGACGCCCTCCACGGTCTTCTCGTTGTCGTTCAGCGTCTTGGACAGGTCGGACAGCTGCGAGATGTCGGAGCGCAGTGCCGGGCGGCCCTGCTCCAGCAGGCCCGAGGTGGCCTCGGTCAGATCGCCGATGCTCACCAGCGAGTCGCCGATGGCGGTGCGGTCGGCGGACAGCCCGGACACCACCCGCCGCAACTGGGTGAGCAGTCCGGAGAAGCGGGCGCTGCGCTGGTCGAGGGTGCCCAGCACGTCGTTGAGGTTGTCGATCACGGAGCCGATCAGCTCGTCGCGGTCGGCGAGCGTCGAGGTCAGCGACGCCGTGTGGGCCAGCAGGCTGTTGACCGTGCCGCCCTCGCCCTGCAGCGTACGGATGATCTCGTACGCTAGCTGGTTGACGTCTTGGGGGCTGAGCGCGGCGAACAGCGGCTTGAAGCCGTTGAGCAGCGCCGTCAGGTCCAGCGCGGGCCGGGTCCGGGACAGCGGGATGCGCCCGCCCGGCTTGAGCCGGGTCCCGTCCCCCGGGCCCTCGGTGAGTGCGATGTAGCGCTGGCCGACCAGGGTCCGGTAGCGGATGACGGCACCCGTGCCGGCCAGCAGCGGCCGGTCGTGGTCGACGGTGAAGGTGACCTCGGCGACCGTACGGTCGCCCGCCGTCGTCGTACGGATGTCCTCGACCTCGCCGACGCGCACCCCGGCCACACGGATGTCGTCGCCGGTCTCCAGGCTGGTGACATCGCTGAAGACCGCGCTGTACGAATCGGTGGCGGTGAAGCGGACGTTGACGATGGTGGCCGCGAGCAGCGCGGTCGCCAGGATCGTCACGGTGGCGAAAACGCTGAACTTGATCAGCGGTGCGGTGGTCTCCATCGCCTTCATGCCACGCTCACCGCCGTCCCGCGGGCCAGGGGGCCGAAGAGCAGGGTCGCGACGGGCGGCACCTGGTCCGCGGGCACACCCATGACCGGTGCGACCAGCGCGCCGATGAGGTCCTGCTCGGATGCCGACGCGCTCGACGCCCTCGTTCCGTCGTTGAGATGGAGGTCCGGCGCCGGCACCCGCGGATCGGGCAGTCCACGGCAGTCGGGGCCGGACCGGTCGGCGTAGCGCGGCTCCTCGCCGGGGCGGTACGCCGGGCGCGGCCGGACGATCTCCAGGGTGATGTGCATCTCGCCACCGGCGAAGGCCTGCTCGGCCAGCGGCTCCCCCTTCGCCAGTCCGCCGAGCAGGCAGGGGAACTCGGGCGAGTAGCGGGCCAGCAACGCCAGCGTGGGGCGGGAGACCCGGTTCAGGGTGATGATGCGGTCGGCGTTGTCGCTCAGCACGTCCTGCCCCGTCCTGGCGAAGGCGGTGGTCCCGGTCAGGAGGGCGGCGAAGGTGTCCCGCCTCTCGACCAGAGTGCGGCTTGTGGTGATGGTGTTGCGGAGCACGCGGAGCAGGTCCGGTGCAGCGTCCCCGTACACCTCGGTCACATCGGCGAAGCGCGCGATGTCCTCCTTGATCTGCGGCATGTGCGGGTTGAGCGCGTGCAGATAACGCTGGACGCGGGTGAGGTTGCCGCCGATCCGGTCGCCGCGCCCCTCCAGGGCGTCGGCGAAGGCGGACAAGGTGGCATTGAGCTCGGCGGGCCTGACGGTGCGCAGCAGCGGCAGAAGGTCGTTCATCAGCTGCTGCACCTCGATTCCGGCCCTGGTGCGGTCCTGGGTGATCACGTCTCCCGCCCGGATGTGGCGCGTCGCGGGCCCGCGGGGGACGACGAGGTCGACGTACTTCTCACCGAAGAGGGTCTTGGGCAACAGCCGCGCCTCCACGTTCGCCGGGATGTCGGCGACGTGCTCCGGCTTCAGCGCGATGCCGAGGGTCGCCTTCGTCCCGTCGGCCCGCACATCGCGCACCTGGCCGACGATGAGGCCGCGCAGCTTGACGTCAGCGGCGGGCTCCAGCTGGTTGCCGATGGTGTCGGCCTGGAGGGTGATGCGCACCACCGGCGTGAAGACCTGGCGGTAGGCGGCCACGGCGAGCGACAGCAGCAGGACCAGTACGGCCAGGAAGACCAGGCCGTACAGCCGCAGCGTGACCGGGGACGCCCCCGCGCGCGCCGGCTTCGGCGGCTTCGCTTTTTGCATGAACATGGGCTATCCCGCGATCCGTACGGTCGTGTTGGCTCCCCAGATCGCCAGGCTGAGGAAGAAGTCGAGGACGTTCACGGCGACGATGGAGGTGCGCACAGCCCTGCCGACCGCGACTCCGACGCCCGCGGGGCCACCCTTGGCGTGGTAGCCGTAGTAGCAGTGCACGAGGATGATCATCACGGCGAAGGCGATCACCTTGCCGAAGGACCAGAACACGTCGACGGGCGGCAGATACTGCTGGAAGTAGTGGTCGTACGTGCCGGCCGACTGCCCGTGGAAGCCGGTGGTGATGGTGCGGGCGGCCAGGTAGGAGGAGAGCAGCCCGATCACGTACAGCGGCACGACCGCGACGAAGCCGGCGATCATGCGGGTCGTGACCAGGAACGGCAGTGAGGGGACCGCCATCACCTCCAGCGCGTCGACCTCCTCGCTGATCCGCATGGCCCCGAGCTGCGCGGTGAATCCGGCGCCGACGGTCGCGGACAGGGCGAGCCCGGCGACCAGAGGGGCGATCTCGCGGGTGTTGAAGTACGCGGACAGGAAGGCCACGAAGTTCGAAGTGCCGAGCTGGTTGAGCGCCGCGTAGCCCTGCAGCCCCACCTCGGTGCCGGTGAAGAAGGACAGGAAGGCGATGACGCCGACGGTGCCGCCGACCACGGCCAGCGCCCCGCGCCCGAAGCTGACCTCGGCGAGCAGCCGCAAGACCTCCTTCTTGTAGCGGCGCAGCGTACGGCCGGTCCAGGCGAGCGAGCGCCCGTAGAAGGCCAGTTGGCCGCCCAGCTCCTCCAGGCGGTCTGTGAGACCGGTCAGAGCCATCCGCCTCAGCCCTTCTGCGGGACGATCTGGAAGTACACGGCAGTCATCACGAAGTTGGTGACGAAGAGCAGCATGAAAGTGATCACCACCGACTGGTTGACCGCGTCGCCGACGCCCTTCGGGCCGCCCTTGGCGGTCAGTCCCTTGTACGCGGCGACGATCGCGGCGATCGCACCGAAGACCAGGGCCTTGAACTCGGCCGCGTACAGGTCGGGCAGCTGGGCGAGCGTGGTGAAGGAGGCGAGGTACGCGCCCGGAGTGCCGTTCTGCAGGACGACGTTGAAGAAGTAGCCGCCGGCTACGCCGACCACCGACACCAGGCCGTTGAGCAGCACCGCCACCACCATCGAGGCCAGGACCCTGGGGACGACCAGCCGGTGGACCGGGTCGATGCCCAGCACCTCCATCGCGTCGATCTCCTCCCGGATCTTGCGCGCCCCCAGGTCCGCGCAGATCGCCGAGCCCCCCGCGCCCGCGATCAGCAGCGCCGTCACGATCGGGGAGGCCTCGCGCAGCACCGCCAGCACGGAGGCGGCGCCGGAGAAGGACTGCGCACCCAACTGGCGGGTGAGGCTGCCGATCTGCAGGGCGATCACCGCACCGAAGGGGATGGACACCAGGGCGGTCGGCAGGATCGTGACGCTCGCGACGAACCAGGCCTGCTGGATGAACTCCCGCACCTGGAAGGGGCGCCGGGGCAGGGTCCGCAGCACGTCCAGGGCGAGGGCGAAGAGATCTCCGGTGTGCCGCAGCCCCGCGACAGGAGAGAAGCTCACGGGTGCGCCCCCTCCCGTTCGGCGATGGCGGCCCAGCGGGGCGGCCGGCCGATGCCGGCGCTGGGCAGCAGCCGCGGGGCGACGCCGACACCGGCTGTGTCGTCGAGCCCCGCCAGCTCCTGCTCGACCTGGGAGGCGTCCTTCTCCTCCGCCATCCCGATCGGGCCCTCCATCCGGCCCCCCAGGAACTGCCGCACGACCGGCTCGTCACTGGACAGCAGCTTCTCCCGCGGGCCGAACATCACCAGCTCACGGCGGAACAGCAGACCGATGTTGTCGGGTACCTGGCGCGCCGACGCGATGTCGTGCGTGACGATCAGGAAGGTCGCGTCCGTCTGCGCGTTCAGGTCCACGATCAGCTGGTTGAGGTACGCCACACGGACCGGGTCCAGCCCCGAGTCGGGTTCGTCGAAGAGGATGATCTCCGGGTCCAGAACCAGCGCACGGGCGAGCCCCGCCCGCTTGCGCATACCGCCCGAAATCTCCCCGGGCAGCTTCTCCTCCGCGCCGATGAGGCCGACCATGTCCATTTTCTCCAGGACGACGCGCCGGATCTCGCTCTCGCGTCTGCGGGTGTGCTCGCGCAGGGGGAAGGCGATGTTGTCGAAGAGGTTCATGGAGCCGAACAGCGCGCCGTCCTGGAACAGCACGCCGAACAGCCGCCGCACCTCGTACAGTTCGCGCTCGCGCAGACGGGTGATGTCACGGCCCGCGACATGGACCGATCCCCGGTCCGGCCGCAGCAGGCCGACCAGCGTCTTCAGGAAGACCGACTTGCCCGTACCGGAGGGACCCAGCATCACGGAGATCTCCCCGGCGGGGAGCGTGAGCGAGACGTCCTCCCAGATGACCTGGCGGCCGAAGGACTTGGTCAGTCCCTCGACGCGGATCTCCACACCCATCCGGAATCCCCTCTGCCACGACCACGCCGTCGTGACAGACCGGGGCGCGGACGGGAAGCGGGGGAGCCCACGCTCCCGGCCTGTCACGTGCTCTACGGCGGGGGACGCCCCGTCCGTCGCGCAGAGGGAAAGTTTTTTCGAGGGGCCACCGGGCCCGGTCACGGACGCACCGGTAGGCGGGGGCGTCCGCCGGCGAAGACGCGGATGCCCGTCGCGGGACGCCGCCGACCATGGGCAAGCGTGGGCAACGGCCGGCACCACCGAGAGTGCGGGGCGTCCCCACCGGCGCGGTGGGGACGCCCGGTCAAGGACGCACGGGCACGCCCGGAACGTTCGGCAGCGCCGACGGAGTGACTGTCACCGGGACGTCGCCCACCGCGGGGAGCGTCGGCACCGTCGGCAGGCTGGGCACCGCGGCGACCGGGGGAACCGCCGGGACTGCCGGCACCGCGGGAACCGCCGGCACCGCCGGCACCGCGGGGACCGCCGGCAACCGGGGCACGGCCGGTGCGGACACATCCGGTACGGACACATCCGGCACCGCCGCCCGCGTCGCGAGGCGCAACCGCGGTCCCGGCGACGGCGAAGCCGACGCCGCGCCGCCGTCCCCGACCGGACCGCCAGGGCCGTGCACCCCCGGTGCGTGGTCCGGCAGGCCGGGGCGGGACGCCCCCGATCCGTCCTTCTCCGTCGCCGTCGCCGTCGCCGTACGAGGGTGACGCGCGGGCCCGGCGGCGTCACCCGCGTACGGCACGGCCAGCCCCAGCACCGTGAGCGTCGCCGCCGTGGACACCGCGGCCACCGTCTGCAGGCCACCGCCGCCGCCCGCCGGACGCTGCCGGGCCACGCGCCCGCACAGCCACAGCGCGAGGCCGAAGGTCGCGGCCAGCGTCTGCCGCAACGCCCGCCGCGCCCGGGCGAGCAGCGACTCGACCGCCCGGTAGCTGAGCCCCATGCGGGACGCGACCTGCTCGACGTCCAGGTCCTGCGATCTCAGCCGCAGCGCCTCCGCCTGCCGGGCGGGCAGGTCGCCGCTCTGCGCGGCCAGCCAGACGGCCTCGGCACGATCGCAGACCGACTCCTCGACCGTCGCCGGCGTCGGCATCGCGCGGCCCGCGATTGCGCCAACCTCCGTCTCGCGGTTCACCTGCCGGTATCGGTCCGCGCACAGCCGCATGGTCACGGTCGTCAGCCACGCGCCCAGCCGCTCGTCATCGACATTCGGGTTCTCCACGGCGCGCAGCATCGCCTCGTGAACGGCGTCCTCCGCGTCCTCCCGGCTCATGGACCGGCGGCGCGCGACTCTCATCAACGCTTCGCGGTGGCTCCACATCAGCTGCCATCGCTCATCCGAGCCGCGATGGGTTTCCGTCGCCATCAGTGCCCCCTCGCGCGTCCACCCCGATCAGCGCCGATGCTACTCCCGAGTACGCCGGACGGGGAGGGGTCAGGCCCCGGCGGCCGGCGGGTCCATGTACATGCCTCCCACAGATGGCCGTCGGAGGAGCCATGGAGCAGGGCCTGATGTACGGCCGCAGTTTTGAGGGCCCGGTACTGGGACGAGCTGGCCGCCACCGACAGCGCCTCCGCGTCCGCCACCACCGGCACACCGATCGTGGCACTGGCCGGGGCGCGGCTGGCGGATGCGACCGGCGACGACGCGGCGGTGCGCGAGTATCTGGGCCTGCCCGAAGCCGACCCGGGCGTGCCGCCGGTGCCCCGTGTACCGGCGCAAGCCCAGACGGGTTTGCCAGCCACTTCCCTGCAGGTCGACTGACGCGAGGTGCGGGCGCCGGCTTCCCCGCCCTGCGTTGCTCGTGTCAGCGGGGGCTCTGCACGGGCCGGGGGGCACTCGGCCCGGCCGGGCTGGGCATGCGTGCCGCCTGCACAGCAGCAAGGTACGGCCAAACGGACTCGCAGTAGGTTTGTAGACCGAATCGCGCTGCGTCGTAGATATTACCTTTGGGTAGTGTGGCGCGGGACTGTTGTCGTGGGTCAAGGGACGGTGCGGGCGTGCTGGTGGCGGAGCGGTATCGACTCGACGAGCCGCTGGGCCGTGGGGGCATGGGCGAGGTGTGGCGCGCTGCCGACCAGGTGCTCGGCAGAGCGGTGGCGGTCAAATTGATGCTTCCGGGCGATGCCGATGCCGAGGCGGCCGGCAGGTTTCGCCTGGAGGCCCAGACAGCTGCCCGCCTCAACCATCCACACGTCGTTGGCGTGTATGACTTCGGCGAACATGACGGCCAGTTCTACCTCGTGATGGAGCTCATCAACGGGCACAGCCTGGCCCAGGAACTGGCTACGCATGGTTCTGTGGACTCTTTGCGGGCGTCGGAGATCGGTGCTCAGGCCGCAGCCGGTTTGGCTGCGGCGCACCGGCAGGGTGTCATCCACCGTGACATCAAGCCGGCCAATGTGATGCTGACCACCGACGGCACCGTGAAGATCGCCGACTTCGGGATCGCTCGCTTCACCGATGAGGCCTCCAGGGCGCTCACCGCCACCGGCCGGGTGATGGGCTCCAGCGGCTACTTGGCACCGGAGCGGGCACTGGGGCGCCCGGCCGGACCCGCCTCGGATGTTTATGCCCTCGGCTGTGTCCTGTACGAGTTGGTGACCGGCCGCCCTCCGTTCATCGGAGAAACCCCGCTGGCAGTGATCCACCAGCACGTCGACGCGGCACCGGTTCCCGTCAAACAGCTCAACCCGGCGGCGTCGGGCGTGCTCGCGGACTACATCCTGTCTCTACTGGCCAAGGAGCCGAGCCAACGTCCCACCGCCGATCAGATAGCCGGCTGGCTTGCCGCCTCGGCAGACCACAATTACCGGCAACCGTCAACGATGCTCGCTGACATCGTGCCGACGCCTGCGGCAGTCCTGCCCGACGCCGCTCCGTCCCGCCTGTACGGGCGCGGTGCCGCGCAGCAGCGGCGCATTCGAATCCTTATCGGTGTTGCCGTGGTCGCCGTGTTCGGGACTGCGGCCGCCGTCGGTGCGGCCTGGAGCTCCGATGACGGCGGCTCATCGTCACCCGGGCCGGCATCCTCTCCCTCCTCTGTTGTCACTGCGCCCTCCGTACCCTCTGGCGAAGTCTCCACGCCGGCAACAGTCACGTCGCCGTCATCGCAGACCCCGTCGGGCCCTCGCGGCAAGGGTGAAGATCACAAAGGCAAGGATCACAAGAAGCACGGTCACGACGACTGACGAGCATCACTCAGTAGCGCGGCGCGGCACGGGATTCCTGGCGGACTACACTGATCGTCGGCGCGGGAGCGCTGCTGCTGGAGGACTGGATCCCGCATGGCAGGCTGCTGCCCGCCCCCGTACCGGTCGCCGGCGTGACGGCCGCCCCATCTTCCCGATCCCGGGTGCCGACCCCACCGATCCGTCCAACCAGCTGTTGTCGCCCGGCCCGATCACCGACCCGGCCGCGCCCCCGGAGCAACTGCCGGACCAGGAGACCCTGAACCGGCTGCCGGCCCGCGAGAGGCAGCAGGGTGACCTGCTCTCCCGCAGCAACACACGCATGACGGCCCACGCCCGGCGCAGTCGCCCTGCCGCCTGTCGCTGCAATCGGGAAGCACCTCAATCCTGGGACGGCCCGGGGGTGGTCCCGAGTTTCTCGATCTCCACGACGGAGTCGGTTCGCACGGTCAGCACTCGCTCCTCATGGATCCCGGCGGCTCCGGCCTCGTTGCAGACGAAGTGGATGAGTTCGCCTTCTCGCTTGTACTCATCGGCCTGCACGTCACGTTCTTTCGTCTGCGTGGGGCTGCCACTGGCGACGCGCTGGGTCAGCTTGTACCGGTTCATGCAGCACCTCCTCACTCAATCGTCCCCCTTGGTGAGCACATGGGCGGTGAGCACATGGGCGCGGGCATTGTCGGCACGTAGCGGTCAAGGACGGCGACGAGTTCACCGTGGCACCAACGCAGATACACGTGGCCTCCGACGACTCATCGGGGCTACGGGTGGGGCGGAGGCATCTGGCTCCGCCGTGGCCTCTTGTACGTGCTGGGTACACCGCGCGGTGATGTCCGGTTCGGCTGCAGTAACGAGGTTCGCCGGGTCCGACCCCGACGGGGGTGTGCGCCTTCCCACCGCGGATCAGGCCACCTCCTGCTGCTGAACGCCTGTGGTTGGCCCTGCCTCAGCTTGATGGGTCCATGGAGACGCAGGCCCACATCGGTGTCCTGGTTACAGATCTACGCTGGCGAGGTGGTCGGCGCTGCCTCCGCGCCACTCGACCAGGAAGAGGGTCGCGTCGTCGGTGGTGATTCCGCATCGTTCCTTCATCAGGGCGTGGGAGAGACTCCGCACCATCTCCTGCACACCTTCCCTCGCGCGCCCGGCGCGCTCGATGAAGTCGATGAGGCGGTCCTCGCCGAACTGCTCCCCGCCGGACTCGTGCTCCTCGATGAGACCGTCGGTGAAGAACAGTATCCGGTCGCCGGGCCGGAGTGTCTGCTGGCTGATCTGCGGTTTGTCGCCACCGAAGCCGACCGGCAGGGTTCCCGGGCCTTCCAGTGCCTGGATGACCCGCTGGTCGCGGATCAGCAGCGGTGCCGGGTGGCCGGCGTTGACCCACTGCAGGTGGCCCGTTCCGATGTCCAGGCGCAGCATCTGCGCGGTGACGAAGTGGTCGGGGCCGAACTGTTTGTCGATGGCCGTGTCCATGAACCTATACAGGTCGGCGAGTCCGACGTCGGTGCGTCTGGCGTGCCGGTAGGCGCCGATGGCGACGGTCGCCAGCGTGGCGGCGTCCAGGCCGTGGCCCATCGCGTCGATGATGGCCACGTGCAGGATGTTGTCGTTGAGCGCGTAGTCGAAGCTGTCGCCGGCGACGTCGTAGGCGGGCTCGAGGATTCCGGCTACCGAGACCTGCGGGGTGATCATGGTCATAGGGGGAAGCAGTGACCATTGGATTTCTGCGGGCACGCTCATCGGTTCGCGACGTCGGGTCTGGAAGAACTGGTCGGTGTAGCTGTTCTTGGTGACCAGCATGTCTGCGACCAGGCCGGCGAGGCGCCGCAGCAGCCGCCGGTCATCGTCATCGACGGTGTCGAGGGTGACGGCCAGCACCCCCACTTCGTCGCTGCCGTCGAGGAGCGGGAGGAGCATCCGTACGCCGTGGGCCTGCGGCTGTTCGACGGGGGTCGCGCGGAGGAAAGCCCTGCCGGCTGGGGACTCGTCGATCCGCTCGGGGGCGCCGGTCGTGAGTCTCCTGCCCGGCAGTGGCGTCAGCATCAGTTGGTCGTAGTCCTGCAGGAGGATCGAGACGTCCCGGCCACCGATCCTGCTCACCTCCTCCGCGACCAGCGGGGCGATCAGCTGCGGTGGCATCTCGTGAGCCCGGTCCAGCAGCAGACCCAGCAGCCGCTCACCGAACCCTTCCGACCGGTCCACCGTGATCTTGCGGATCTCCCGTTCGTCTTCCGGCATGACTACCTCGTTCCCGCCACCGGTCTTCATGCCTTCGCAAGCCTCCCGCTACTTACTCCACGTTGCCCGCCAGGGACTCACCGAGGCCGTGCCCCTGTCCCAGCATCTCGCCAACTCGCGCCCCGCGACACTCACGCCGGGGTGGATCTTCAAGGCTGGGGTTGAAGGTGCGGGTGGGATGCGAGGCCGTCGATACGGCCCGGTGACTCGCCGTTCCGACGCGCGTCCACGCGGGTGGTGGAGCGATCTTTGGCCGGTGGCCTGTCGGTGTGGGGTCGAGCATGACCAGGGGGCCGCAAGCCGCCTTGCGACTCGGGCAGGCTTCCTCTGCGGGTGCCGAAAAATCATTCGCGCAGCTCAGCCGCCGTATGACTTCGGCTTCCCGCCCGGGAACCGAAGATGTTCAACGGTGCCCAAAAGCATCCTTGAACGTTCACTCCGACCTCGGCGGTGCCCGGTTGAACCGCCGCGCTGGCCTGGCCGGAAGATTTATCGGCACCCACAGCGTCGGGTGGAGTGGAGCACGCCGCGCCGAGCTCGGCGCGCACATCCTGCGCGTCCGGGCGGACCGCCGGGTAGCCGAGACCGCCTACGTGGAGTTTCCGGCCCTGCTCCGGGACGTCACGCCCGTGGTGCAGCCGCTGGCGCCGGCCGCGGCGGTCGCCGACGTCGGCGGGTCCATCACCTCCTGGAACCGCACCCCTTACAAGCTCGCCCAGCGCATCACGGTCCGCGCCCGGCCTACCTGACCGGGCCTTCGTCCTCTCCTGACTGTTCGTCAGGAACCTCTAGGATGGCCTCTCGGGTGTACCGAGGGCTCCCTGGGGGTGGGGCCACCCTAGGGGCCATGAGTTCGGCGAGGAGCCTGCTCAGGTCATCCGTGGAGAGCGCCAGGCCCAGGGTCTGCAGGATGCGCAAAGCACAGTCCCGGATGGACTGAGCATGCTTCTCGGGCGCCGCCGTGCTCCTAATCTCGTCACACACTCGGCTGAACTGCTCAGCGCTGATCGTTGGCCGACTTACCGGTTGCGCCATGGTGCGCTCCTCCTGGAAGAGCGGGCCGTTCCACCCGCTCTTCCAGAAAGCGCTGAGCACACTCCGACGGCAACTGGAGAGAACCAGCGCACAGGCGTCTACGGGCAGCCGGCGAACGGCATCACGGACTCGGAGCACTTCGTTCTCCGCGCGGAGGCGGGCACCTGCGTGGGGCCGCTGTACCTGCTGCTGGATGAGGCGACCAAGGGTGTTCATGCGCGGCCTGGACGCCGCCCGCGAGGCCGGGCTGCCGCTGCCCGAGCTGGCAGGGGAAGACGCCCACCGAGGATGCCGGAGAACTGACGGGTGGCCCCGGCCGAGGCGCGGCTCCTCTTCGCGAAACCGCTCGTCCACCACCAGCACTCCCGCCCCGCCCGGGCCTGCCCCCACTCCGTTGTCGGCCAGGTGTCCAGATGGGCGACTACGTCACCGGACACCTCGGCCCCAACCAGCAGGTGCCCGAGCGTGTCGCCCCCAACCTCACGTTCAAGGCTGCAGGCCTGATCATCGAGATGGGCAAAAAGCGCATCTCCGCCTCCGAACTCCAGAAGCCCGAAGAGTGATCAGGGCGCCCACAGTCGCTGATCAAGTGGGGAGGGGCGGGGTCGGCACGTGCCATTACTCTCCACCAGGGACGTTCCCATCGAACTCTCTGCTTTGGGAGACAGCTGACGTCAGGTACGTCAGGTACACCCCTCCCTCGCAGTCGGACATCTTCCGCAGGGTCCAACGGCCCCGGACGCTCGTGGAGGAGAAGTTCGACTCGGCATCGTCCTCCTCCACTTCGCCCTCCATGAGGATGTAGCCGGCCTTTGGGAGCCGCTTGTGCAGGAACGCCAGGGTGCTGTCGAAGCCGCCCCGTACGACGGTGGCGACGACGAGCCGGCCGCCGGTGCGGTGCTCCACCGAGGTCACGACCGCGCCGTCGGGCACCGGCAGGTTCTCCGGGAAGTCCTTGGGGAGCGGCATTGACGCGGCAGTGGGACAGCCGCCGGGCGCGGCGCCGACCGCATTCCCGGCCGGCGGATCGGTTGCGTGCTCCGCCGCGTACGGTGGCCCCGCCGGGGGCTCGGCGTGCTTGTTCGCCGCTGAGCATCCGGTGACCGCGGCCAGGCTGAGGACGGCTCCTGCCAGTACGGCAGCCGGAGGCGATGGCTTCATCTAGTGGCTTCCTCAGGGCTTCTTGTGCGGCCGAGGATCAAGGCGTCGTACGCGCCGTACAGCGTGTTGCCGGAGGACTGGCGGGCGATGGAGGCCAGCGCGTCGTAGTTCTGCGCACCTCCGGTCGCGCAGGTGCCGGTGCAGCCGTCGGCGTAGGCGGCGAGCACGCGACCCTGGGCGTCGGTGGTGACGTCGATAAAGTCCAGGAGATTGCGGTCGTTGCCGCACGTGGTGCCGCCCGTGCAGATCGACCCCTTCTGAACCGGGTCGGTGGGGGTGGCGTCGATAGTCACCCATGACCGGCCGCCGTCGTAGGTGGTGGCCACGTACAGGTGCCAGACGCCTGTGAAGTTGGCCGCATCCTGATAGTTGCCGCCAGTGGTGGTGCCCAGGAAGGCGAACGCGGCGCGGTTGTCGTCGCCCGCGGTCACGGCCGGAAAGACGATGTTCTTGATGCCGAGGGCCGCGCCGACGTTTTGGTCGTACAGCCACGTCTTACCCCTGTCCTGGCTGACAGCGATACGCGGCGTGCCGTCGCTGTTCTGGTAGCCCATGTAGACGGTCCCGCCGGCCCCGACTCCCACGCTCGGGTCCGAGTCACCGGGGGTGCTGGTCGGGTTCTTGCGGACGGTCCACGTCAGCCCGTTGTCCTCGGAGACGGCCACGGCCTGATTGCCACCGCAGCCCTTGTTGGGCACGTACACCGTGCCGTCCGGGGCGACCTTCACATGCCCGTGCAGGCCACCGCAGTCCAGCAGCGAGTACATCGGAACGGCGGGCCCGTACGTCAGACCGCCGTCCCGACTGACCGCGCAAGAGGCGTCGGCGATGTCCTGGGAACAGTAGTAGACGGCGTTCGGGTACGACGTGACGGTGCCTGGACCGCCCGTGGCGAAGGTGCCGCCACCGATGGTCTGGTGGTCCACACCGGAGTTGATGCCCGAGCCGCCCGTCGGCGTCCACATTTCACCGTCGTCGTCGGTGTAGCAGGTCAGGGCGGTCTTGCCGGCGAGCTGCGACTCGAAGGTGCGGTGGGTGACCGGGTCGGTGAACAGGATCGGGTCGAGGCTGGTGGTGCTGCCCTGGGGGCAGCCGTTGGCCGCGCTCGCGCTTTTGTCATGCCATGTGGCGGCACCGGCACTGTCGTAGGTGACCTTGAGTGTTGACGTGTACGCCTGGTACATCGCGGCGCCACTCGCACGGTCGACGCCGATCGAGGGTTCACCGGCGTTGTGCGCATCCGCGATGCCGTCGGGTGCCCAGGCGTTCGCGTACGTCGGCGGTGGGGCCGTACTCGGCGGCGGATCGGCCGGAGCGGCGATCAGGCTCGCGGTGCCGGTGAAGCTGTCGCCGAGCGGCGCGTACGGCACCACGCGCACGGTGTACGACGCCGACACCGCCGGAAGCAGCACGGTCTCGGGGTCGCTGGAAGAGGCCGAGGTGGCCACCTCTCGGCGGTCCGCATCGAGGACGTACAGGTCGAAGTCGGCGGCGGAGTGCGGCCATCTGACGCCGATGCGCAGGCTGTGACCGGCGTCGTAGCCCGCGGGCACCGACACCTTCAGGGCGTAGTCGTCGCAGGGTTGCCCATTCCCGCAGCTCACCGTCCCGGCAGTGCCGGAAACATTCGGGACGGCGAAGGGCCCGCCGCTCCACGTGGTCATGGGCGCGGTGTCGCTGACCGCTCCGGAGGACGGGGTGGCGGCGTCGGCCGACACACTCGGCAGGGTTCCGGCGACGAGCGCCAGCAACCCGACGGCGAGACGCCCCCGCGACAGCAGGTGGTGGTGAAGACGACGTGCGGAGAGGAGAGCCACAGGTACCTCGTGGGTTCGCGAGTCGGACGAAGGGTGGTGGTGTGTGGCGCTACGGGTCAAGCCTTCGTCTGCTCTACGGGGAGGCAGGCGGCGTCCGTCGCGAGAAGCCGAACTCTTTTCGAAACGGGCTGGACGGGTGCTGAGGGGGGCAGTAGGAATTGGTGAGGCAGATCGCTCGGGGGCGAGGATGTCGCCCCAGGGCCACCACAGCTCGACCGCAGTGAAGCCCGCCATCCCAGCCCGGCCGCGCCCCGTTCCCCACGAAAAGGTGCCCCCCCACTGCGCTAGGGCACTTACGGAGGCCTGGTCAGAGGGCGTCGACGCCGCTCACCTTCCAGCCGTCGGTGGTGTGGGTGAGCGTCATGCGCCCCGGGGGGCCGAGCATCACCGAGACCTCCCCGGCGGGCAGCGTCAGCCAGACGTCTTGCCAGATGACCTGGTGCCGAAGGACTGGGTCAGCCCCTCCACACAGATCTCGACACCCATCCGGTTCCATCCTTCGCCCGTGGAGCAGTTCCGACATCTGCTTTACAGGGAGGAGAGGGCGTCCTTCGCGGCGAACCAAGAATTTTTTGCGGACGTGTGTGCTGGGCGCTACGGCAGCTTCGGCGACGGCGTGCGCGAAAGCGTCCCGGGGGCGGAGACGGACAGCGGAGCAACCGGTACGGCCGAGGCCGGGGGAAGCGACGGGACCGACGAGGCGACCGACCTCGTCGGCAGACCCGGCACGACAGTCGGCAGCCCTGGCACCGCGGTCGGCAGACCCGGCACGGCGGACGGCAGACCCGGCACGACGGTCGGCAGACCCGGCACCTTCGGAACCTCGGGCACCTGCGGCGCCGAGAGCGGGGACGCGGGCACATCCGCCAGGGACGGCACCGGCACCGGCACCGGCACCGGCACCGGCACCGGCACCGGCAGAAACGTTCCCCCGGTGGGTGAGGGCGTCCGGTCCCAAGCCCCGTGCGCCGGCGACAAGGGGGTGGGCGTTCCGGGGGCGCGCCCCCGGCCCGTGGCCTCGCCGTGCACAATCCGCGGGTCGCTGGACATGGCCGGCCGCGGCGCCGGACCGGTCCCGTTTCCGCCCGCGTCGAGCGCGTACGGCAACACGAACCCCGCCACCACCAGAGTCGCCGCCGTCGTGGTGACCGCGACCGCCTGGGCGTTGCCGCCCCCGCGCAGCCGCCCGCGCCCGACCAGGAACAACACCAGCCCGAGCGTCCCGGCCAGCGAGGCACGCAGCGTCCGCCGGGCCCGGGCGAGCAGCGACTCGACGGTCCGGTAGCTGAGCCCCATCCGCACCGCGACCTGGCTCACGGCCAGGTCCTCGGACCTCAGCCGAAGCGCCTCCGCCTGCCGGGCGGGCAATTCACCGCTGCGCACGGCCAGCCACTTCGCCTCGGCCTGGTCGCACACCGCCTCCTCGACGGGTACCGGGCCCGGCATGATGAGTGCGGGGCGGCTGCCCACCTCGGCCTCGCGGTTGACCTGCCGGTGCCGGTCAACGCACAGCCGCATCGTCACCGTCGTCAACCAGGCGCCGAGCCGCTCGTCGTCGAGGTCCGGGCGCTCCGCGGCTCGCAGCATCGCCTCGTGAACGGCGTCCTCGGCGTCCTCCCGGCTCATGGATCGCCGCCGAGCCACCTTGAGCAACTGCTCACGATGGCTCCACAGGCGCTGCCAGCGCTCGTCGGCGGCCGCTGTGTCCGCAGGCATGTCCGTCGCCATAAGGGCCCGCCCCTTCGCACTCACCCGCCGGTACTGTGCTTCCGACGTGGCGAGATTACCGCCGAGTAGTGGCAGTTGTGGAGGGGCAGACGCCCATCGTGTTCCGGCCGTAGCCGGTGGTCAGCGGCCGGCCTCGGGCAGCACACCGCCCCCGGGCAGCGTGAGGGTCGGCACGGGGACGGGAACCAGCCGCGTCGCGGACTCCTTCGGGACCCCGGCCTCGAGGGACGGGCTGGGAGAGGGTGAGGTGGGCGACGTCGACGGCATGCGCGAAGGACCAGTGCCCGGCTTCCGGTCGTCCGACGGCTTCGGCGGCGAAAGCTTCTGCCTCTTCGGACGGGACGGCTTCGGCCGGACCGACCGGGATCCGTCGGACGCGTCCGGCACCACGCGGTGTCCGGTCAGGTAGTACGCGTACCACGCCTTGACGGCACGCAGATAGGCGTCCGAATGGTTGTAGCCCAGTATCGCCCGGTCCAGGTCGGCCGGGTTCGACAGGTCGCGGCCGCCCGCGCACAGGTAGCGGCCGGCGGCGAGCGCCGCGTCGTAGACATTGTTCGGATCCGTCCGTCCGTCGCCGTTACCGTCCGCTCCCCAGCGGGCCCAGGTGGACGGGACGAACTGCATCGGACCGACCGCGCGGTCGTACACGGCGTCCCCGTCGTACGCGCCGCCGTCGGTATCCGCCACGACAGCGAAGGCGCCGCCGGTCAGCCGCGGGCCGAAGATGGGCGTCACGGTGGTACCGTCCCCGGTCACCCAGCCGCCCCGTGCCTGCCCGGACTCCACCTGGCCGATCGCGGCCAACAGCTGCCAACGCAGCCGGCAGCGCGGCGCGCTACGCGCCAGCTCCTCCTCGGCACGCCGGTACGCGGCGAACACACTCGCAGGCACGTCGCCGCCAACCGTCACTCCCTGTTTCGTGCCCTTCTTCCGCGTCCGCAGCGGGGGAAGCCCGGTGCGATACGGGGTGTCGCCGGACACGCTGAGGCCGTGCTCGGCGGGTACCGCCTTCCGTGCGGGCTCTGCGCCTTCGGCCGAGACCACCCTCGGCGCTTGCGACGCGGTCAGCACGGCCATCGCCGCCGCCGCGATCGCCGTACCCCTGGCACCCCTCAGCGCCCCCTTGAGTGCACGCACTGTCATCGCGCAGTCCCCTCCGTGGGTGAATCTGTCGTCTGCTCTACGCGGCCGGAGGGCAGGTCCGTCGCGCGGAACCGGCGGATCGGGCGGGCGCCTCTTCAGACGGCGTGGCGGCGGGCCAGACGTGTGGATCACGTGAGGCGGACCGGACCCGAGCCGCTAGCCTGTCCTGAGCGGCCCGGACAGGGCCCGCGCGGACGGCCGAGGGCCCCGATCCCCTGACGGGCGCGGGGCCTTCGTCGCCCCCAAGGGGTCTGCGGTGCTCACCGTTTCCCCCACCCCAGCTGGCCTCAGCCGACTCCCCCACCCCGTTCCCAGAGACCTTCGAGGGGCCCTCATGGGAACGTCGTGGGAACGGAAGGCCATGTAAAGACGGGGAACGATCAAGCAGGGCCGGAACAGTGCGCCCCGCTGACCAGCAGGAACGGTGAAGCCAGGGACAGGCCACCACGGACAGGGCGGGCGATAGGGCCTCTCCTAAAGCGGGTGTCGGAGGTTCGAATCCTGCCTGGGGCACACAGCGTGACCAGCACAAACGCCCCGGACCGATCAAGGTCCGGGGCGTTTTGTCCGCCAGGGTGGGCAGGCCGCCGGCCGCGGCCTTGTACAGCGCGGGCAGGGCGTGGATGCGGGCGGCGTGACGTCGGGGGTGGCGCCGGGCTCGACCTCGGAGACCCACAGCGGGGTTCCGTCGGGGGCGGACAGGAATCTCTCCGTCGGCGCCGGAGGCAAAGGGCACCGCGCGAAGCCGTCTCCTACATAGCGGCTCAGATCGTCGGGGCGATCGCCGGCACGGTCCTTTCGCGGGCATCGCCCCCCGGCTCGGTGCCCGGCTTCTTCGGCACGCAGATCATCGGCGGCATCGGCGGCCTGGCCCTGGTCGCGCTGATCTTCGCCCGAGCTGAGAAGTTGGCTTCCTGACGCGGGCAGTCGTCAGCGGTGCGCAAACACCGTGGGGCCCGTATATCCCGGGCCCCACGGTGGTTTTGTGCCGCCGATCAGATTGCTGGTAGGCGCTACGTCGTGGGAGCGCAGATCACGTATGCCTGGTAGTTGCCGCCACCAATGCCGGCAGTGGCGAACCAGCCGTTGGCCAGATCGCCGGTGTTCGATCCGCCTCCGTTGGTGGTCGGGATGGACGTCGTCAGCGGGTTGTGCGCGCCCGTGCCGGACGGTAGGCCGCCGCCGCCCAGCGCGACCTGCCCCGACGGGCAACTGACAAAAGCGAAGACGGCAGGCGGTCCGACGACCACACGGGCGTTGGCGACACCCGGAGGCCCAGCCGGACCCGCCGGCCCAGCCAGACCTGCCGGCCCCTGCACTCCGGCATCGCCCTTCGGCCCCGCAGCACCAGCGGGCCCCTGCACTCCGGCATCGCCCTTCGGCCCCGCAGCACCAGCGGGCCCCTGCACTCCGGCATCGCCCTTCGGCCCCGCAGCACCGGCAGGTCCCTGCGGTCCAAGAGGACCCGGCGGTCCCGACGGACCGTCGGCTCCGGTTTCACCCTGGGGCCCGGCAGGGCCGGCAGGACCAACAGGACCGGCAGCCCCCTGCGGTCCGACAGGACCGGGCGGCCCCACCGGCCCGGGCGGCCCAGGCGGGCCAGGCGGGCCAGGCGGGCCGGGAGGGCCCGGACGGCCCGGACGGCCCGGACGGCTCAGGCAGTAGCCAGCTGGGTACGGGAAGAAGCGGCACGGGTAGAGGAAACCGCGAAAGACGTGAGGCGGCTCCGCAACACGTGGCGTGGGGCGACCCTCCGCATACGCCACACCTGTCACGGCACTCGACGCCAAGGCCACGACGCTCGCGGCCACCGCCCAAACACGCAGACCACCTCGGCGACGCCGATCGGACACCCAAGGCATGGTTATTCGAGACAACGCGTCACCTCCAGGAAGGGGCTCGCCCCACATGGCGGCGCGCCGCCACCGGGAGAGAAGAACTGTCAGGGAAAGCAGCGAGCCCACACCAAGAATTGCCCCGAGTGGCTATGCGTGCACATTCTGTAGTCAAGGCGAGTGATAACCACAGCCGTGACAATGCCGCACTTCAGGTTGGCCTTGGGGCGTGCCCGCCGCGTGCCCGTAAACAGGGTCACCACGGGGGAACAGGAGGAATCTCGGATTCGAACGCCCACCTCGCGCAGGCAGACGCCCACCCGGGCCAGCGCATCGGCACGTACGTTGTCTTCCAAACAAGGGCTACCGCGATGACCAGGGACATCGACAGGAGTTGGACTTGCCCCAAGCTGGAGTCACGGACGCACCCGACCCGTCACCCCGAAGTCGTCCTCTTCAGTGCTTCGCTGTCGTGGGCGTTGGCCGCGAAGAAGCCGCCAAACGCGCCGATCAGGTGCCGTGCTGAGTTGTCGCACACGTCGTTCCACCGCCCCGGCCGAGTCGACGTCCTGCCGGTGGACCGTGATGCCCCACTCGCCGTTGTCAGAGCCCCGACACCGGTACCGCCCAGAAGAGCTCGCTGATCACGGCTGCTCCTTCCTGCGGCCGGCTGAGGCCTGCTGGACGTCTGCGCCGGAGCTGACGTGCCGCTGGGTCACCTGGGGGCCGTGCCAGTCCAGGCACATCACGGTGGCATCGTCTTCGAGCCGGCCGCCGGCGGCGTCCCGGACCGCGGACGTCAACGTCAGCGCGGTCTCACGGGGATGCAGGTCCCTGCAGGGTCCCGAGTGCGCTCCAACAAGGCGGGCAGGTCGACCTTCTGCCCATGATGTTCGAGCATGCCGTCGGTCAGCACGAGCAGACGGTCGCCGGGGCACAGATCAAGCTCCTGAACCCGGTAAGGGTGCGGCACATGCACGGACAGTCCGAAGGGATGGTCCACCTCGCAGGTGATCACCTCCGCGACCCCCTTACGCACGCGCAGTGGCCAGGGGTGACCGGCGTTGATGAGCTGGGCCTGACCGGTGTGGAGGTTGATCCGCAGGAGCTGCCCGGTGGCGTGACCGTGGCCGTGGTCGCCCAGGGCCTGGTCGGCCCGACGCGCCTGCTCGACCAGGTCGGCACCTGCACGTCGGGCTCCGCGCAGGGCGCCCACCAGGACCGTGGCGGCCAGAGCGGCGTCGATGTCGTGACCCATGGGGTCGGTCACCGACAAGTGCAAGGTGTCTCGGTCCAGGGTGTAGTCGAAGGTGTCGCCACTGAGATCTTCGGAGGGCTCCAGACTCCCGCACAGCGTGAACTGCGCCGCCTCGCACGACAGCGACGGGGGCAGCAGTTGGTACTGGATCTCTGCTGCCAGGGTGGGGGGCCTGGAGCGTTTGCCCCAGGTGTAGAAATCAGTGAAGCGCCCGTTGGCTATCACTACATAGGCCAGGACATGGGCAGCCTCCCCAACCGCATCAAGGACATCCTCGCCGGAGGCAGTCGGCATGAGCAGTTCCAGCAGACCGATGGCGTCCCCCCGGTTGGTGACCGGCACGATCACCCGCTGCCCCCGGCCTGTCACCTCCTGGTACAGCCGCTGGGTACGGATCACTTCCTCGTAGACGCTGCCGAACAAGGGGATCCGTTCCGCTTCCCGCTCGCCCCCCACCGCCCCGGCGGTGGACAACCGCGCCACCGCCTTCCCCGTCAGGTCCACGATGAGGAACGAGACCTTCGTAGCCTGAAAGCGCCGCCGCAGGCTCTCCGCGACCACGTCGACAGCATCCGCCGGCGCCGCTGTCTCCGCCGCCGTCAGCAGCCGTGGAAGTCCACTCTCCCCAGTCACGGCCGCGGCTCCTTCCACCACCCTTCTCACCAGCTTGGCTACCGCAGCGGTGAGCGTCAATCCGAGCCCGTTCACCGAAAAGGTCAGACCCCTGCGGATGACCGCGGCCGGGCCCCGGCCCCATAGCGGTCGAGCAGCAGTTGCGGGCCCTCGCCGAACTGTGTCGCGGCCGCGAAGAGTTCATGCGCGGCGGCGGTGGCAACAGAGGCCTTGATTCTGGCGCTGCAGTGCGCCTTGCAGGGTGGCGAAGATCGGTCACGGGGTCTCACCCTCCTTCCGGACACACCTCGGCCACACCGGGGGTCATTTCCGGGCTCCGCCGGCCACACCCGGGCGGGGCGCCAGTTCAAGTCCGGAAGGGAAAGGCCCTCCAGCGTGGATTCGGGACACTCCGGACGCTCGTGTGCGCGAGGCCTGGTGACGGCGCCTGTCGCGCGGTTCCCGGCGCGATCCGGTAACCAGGAACGGTGAACAAGGACGCGACCGACCCTTTCGTGCATGTCCGGGGCGCCAGTGAGAACAACCTGCGGAACATCGATGTCGACGTTCCGCGGGACGCGATGGTCGCCTTCACCGGCGTCTCAGGTTCGGGCAAGTCCTCGCTCGCGTTCGGCACGCTCTACGCGGAGGCCCAGCGGCGCTACTTCGAGTCCGTAGCACCGTACGCCCGAAGGCTGTTGCAACAGGTCGGCGCACCGCACGTGCAGGAGATCACCGGATTGCCACCCGCCGTGGCCCTGCAGCAGCGACGCGGGTCCCCCAGCTCGCGTTCGACGGTCGGCACCATCACCACGCTGTCCAATCTGCTGCGCATGCTGTACTCCCGCGCCGGCACCTATCCGCCCAGGGCCGCACGGCTGGGAGCCGAGTCGTTCTCACCCAACACCGCGGCCGGCGCCTGTCCGGAGTGCCACGGACTGGGCGTCGTGCACGATGTCGCCGAGGACCTGCTCGTCCCGGACCCCTCGCTGAGCATCCGCGAGGGGGCGATCGCCGCCTGGCCGGGCGCCTGGCAGGGCGCCAACCTGCGCAGTGTCGTGAGCGGCCTGGGGATCGACATCGACCGACCGTGGCGCAAGCTCAGGAAGAAGGAACGGGACTGGCTGCTGTACACGGACGAGCAGCCCTCCGTGTACATCGAGCCGGAGGAGGACCGCGTCGACTACGGCTACCAGGGCAAGTTCTGGAGCGCCCGCAAGCACGTCATGCACGTCCTCGCCGACTCCAAGAGCGAGAAGATGCGCGAACGGGCGCTCCGGTTCGTCAGGAGTGTGCCCTGCCCCGCGTGTCACGGCAGCGGACTGCGCCCCGAGGCGCTCGCCGTGACCTTCGCCGGACGTTCGATCGCCGAGATCAACGCGATGCCGCTCACCGAGGTCGTGGCGCTGCTGCGGCCCGTCGCGGGGCGCTCCAAGGCCGACGCCACCACGTCGACCGCCCGATCCGGGGAGACCACCGAGGTCGCGGTCCGGATCTGCGGCGATCTGGTCGCGCGGGTCGACGTACTGCTCGACCTGGGCCTCGGATATCTCAGCCTCGGGCGCCGCTCGACGACCCTGTCGCCCGGCGAGGCGCAGCGCTTGCGGATCGCCACCCAACTGCGCTCGGGGCTGTTCGGCGTCGTCTATGTCCTCGACGAACCCTCCGCGGGCCTGCACCCGGCTGACGCGGAACCGCTCCTGGACGTGCTGGACGGCCTCAAGGCGGCGGGCAACTCGCTGTTCGTCGTGGAGCACGACATGGACGTCGTACGGCGGGCGGACTGGGTGGTCGACATCGGCCCCGCCGCGGGCGAGGACGGCGGACGCGTGCTGTACAGCGGCCCGGTCGCCGGTCTTGAAGGGGTCGGGGAGTCGGCCACTAGCCGGTACCTGTTCGGGCACGCCCAGCCGCTCGATCACCGTCCCCGCACACCGCACGGCTGGCTGCACCTGCGCGGCGTCTCCCGCCACAATCTGCACGACATGTCCGTCGACGTACCGCTCTGCGTACTGACGGCGGTGACGGGCGTGTCCGGTTCCGGAAAGTCGACGCTGGTGACGCAGGTGCTCGCCGAGGTCGTCCGCAGCCACCTCGGACTCGTACCCGAGGAGCCCGACGAGGCGCAGTTGGAGGTCGACGTCCAGGACGCGTCGGGGGTCGAGTCGTTCGACCGGCTGGTTCGGGTCGACCAACGGCCCATCGGCCGAACTCCCCGGTCCAACCTGGCCACGTACACGGGGATGTTCGACGCGGTGCGCAAGCTGTACGCGGCGACGGACGAGGCCAGGGCGCGGCGCTACTCGGCCGGGCGGTTCTCCTTCAACGTGCCCGAAGGGCGGTGCGAGACCTGCCAGGGCGAAGGATTCGTCGCGGTGGAACTGCTCTTCCTGCCCGGGACCTACGCGCCGTGCCCGACCTGCCAGGGCGCCCGGTACAACGCCGAAACGCTGGAAGTCACCTACCGCGGCAAGAACATCGCGGAAGTGCTGGCGCTGTCCGTCGACGCCGCCGCCAATTTCCTCTCCGCCGTCCCGGCCGCCTCCCGCAGTCTGGAGACGTTGCGCGAGGTTGGACTGGGGTACCTGCGGCTGGGCCAGCCCGCGACGGAACTCAGCGGTGGTGAGGCGCAACGCATCAAACTGGCCACCGAACTGCAGCGAGCCCGCCGCGGGCACGCGCTCTACCTGCTCGACGAGCCGACGGTGGGACTGCACCCCTCGGACATTGCGCTGCTGCTGCGACAGCTGCACCGGCTCGTCGACGCCGGCAACACGGTCGTCCTCGTCGAGCACGACCTGGACACGATCGCCACCGCCGACTGGATCATCGACCTCGGGCCGGGCGGCGGCGACGCGGGCGGGCGGGTGGTCGCGGCGGGCCCGCCGGCCAAGGTGGCGAGGGCCCGCCGCAGCGCCACCGCGCCCTATCTCGCGGCCCGGCTCGCGCGCTCTTGACGACGGCGCGAGGGGCTGAGCACCGGCTGGCCGGGTTCGGGGCTCCCACACACGACCGCGCTCTCCTCACCGGAGGGGAGCGCGATCGTACTGGCCGATTCCGCAGACACCTCGGGCCTCCCGTCTGCCGCGGATCCGTGTCACGCGCCCGCACCGAGTGCCCAGGTCCGCGCCTCCCGGACAACCGGTGTCGCATGCGCGGCAGCGAGGTCAGGAAGGGCGAGCGGACTGCGCCGAGAGCGCGCCGGGACCGGGTGCGCGGTCGCGCAACGCGACGGCGACCGACACGGCGGCGCCGCAGGAGAGGACCGCCGCGAAGCCGATCATCGCGGTCTGCACGGCGAAGTGCCGCAGGGCGATACTGAACAGGACGGACGGCAAGCCCATCCCGAGGTACGCGACGACGAAGAACACGGCGAGGACCCCCGCCCGTGAGGCGGGCTCGGCCACTGAACCGGCACGTTCGACTCCTCCCTTGAACAGCAGCCCGGAGCCGGCTCCCGACAGGGACACGGCGACCAGGTAGAGCCAGAGCGCCGGATGATAGAGGGCGACGGCGCACAGGAGCAGGCCGACCGGGAAGACCACTGCCCCCACGATCAGGATCCGAGGCAGTGGGAGGCGTCCCATCACCAGCTGGGCAGCCGCCGCGGAACCGAACATGAGGAAGGCCGCCAGGCCGACCATGAGGTGCGAGTCGGTGTGCAGGGTGCCGTGGAGCACGCTCGCCCCCAGGGAGGAGATCAGGCCGAGGATCGCGAAGGCGAAGGCGCCCAGCGCGCCGGCCGCGGCGAACGTCCGCCGGCCGCCGGGGCGGAGGACGAACCTGCTGGGCGGTTCGGCCGCGGGCAGCTCCAGGTCCACGGTCTCCGGGGCGCCCAGCACCAGCGCCAGGCACACTGACATGGCGAGCGTGAAGATCGCCTGGGTGGTGATCAGGGGCGTGGGAAGCCACTCGGCGGCGGCTCCGGCGACCAGGGGTCCCGAGGCCAGGCCGCCGAGGTTGGCGGCGGTGGCCACGATGCCGGGCAGCACCGAACCCGTCCGGTCCGGACGGGCCTCGTGGTGGAGGTCGTGCAGGTACGTCGTCGCGGTCGATGCCATCAGCCCCAGTGCGACACCGTTCAGGATCCGGCCCGCGATCAGCCCCGGCAGGTCCCGCCACGCGATCAGTACGACCGACGCGACGATGCCGACCAGAAGCGCCGGGACGATGATGCGCCGTCGGCCGAGCCGGTCCGACAGGTGTCCCAGGCCGAGGAATGCGGCCGCTGCGCCCACGACCATCGAGGCGTACGCCACCGTGACCGTGGTCGCGCCGAAGTGGTCCCGGGCCTCGTACAGCGGCCACAGCGGGGTCGGCGCGGTGCCGAAGGCCATCAGCACGGTGAAGGCCACCGCCACGAGCCGGAAGCCGGTCGCGTGCGAGGCACGGCGCCGGGCAGGGTCGCGGGGCGGCAGGTCGGCGGGAGCGGGTACCGGGGTCCGGTGGGTCGGGTCGCCGGGAGTGTCGGCTGTGAGACGGCTCAGCGGCGTCGGAACGGCAGGCAGGGGTACCCCTCCTCGGGCGGAAGTGGATGGCGCTTTCCATCCTCCTCACCAGTCAGGATCAATGCCAACGAATGTTTTTGCTGGGCTCGAGCAATGCGAGTGATACTTCTCGGGTGGAGCTACGTCAGCTGGAGCACTTCATCGCGGTCGCCGAGGAGCTGAGTTTCACGCGTGCCGCCCATCGGCTGCACGTGGTGCAGTCCGGGGTGTCCGCCGCGATCCGCTCCCTGGAGCGCGAGCTCGGCTGCGCGCTGTTCGAGCGCACGTCGCAGCAGGTCCGGCTCACCGGGGCGGGCGCGGCGCTGCTGCCGGAGGCTCGGGCCACCCTGCACGCCGCCCAGGCGGCCCAGGACGCCGTGCGCGCCGCACAGGACACGCTGCGCGGCACGGTGAACGTGGGCGCCATGGCCTCGGTCGAGGTGGTGGACCTGCCTGCGCTCCTCGGGCAGCTGCACACGCGGCATCCGGCGATCGACGTCCGGCTGCGACTGGCGACGACCGGCTCGGCGGGACTGGCGCACGCGCTGCTCAGCGGGGACCTGGACGTGGCCTTCCTGTCGCTGCCCGAACGCAAGCCCGCCGGGATCGACGCACGGGGGCTGGCCACCGTGCCGCTCGTCCTGGTGGTGAGCGCCGCCCATCCGCTCGCGCAGCAGGGGGAGGTGGCACTTGCGGACCTCGCGGGGGAGCCCTTCGTGGACTTCCCGCCGGGCTACGGCAACCGCGAGGTGGTGGACCGGGCGTTCGCGGCGGCGGGCGTCGTACGCCGGGTGGCACTGGAAGTGCCCGACATCGACATGGGGGCCGCACTGGTCCGGCACGGTCTGGGCATCGCCTTCCTGCCCGCGTTCGCCGTTGCCCGCACCCCCGGCCTGCACGTCCTGGACGTCCACGGCACCATGCTCCGCTGGAGCATGCATCTCGGCACGTCGTCGACCCGGCGGCCCAGCTCGGCACTGCAGGCGCTGCTCAACCTGGTCGACCTCCACGTCATCGCCCTGTGACGCCCGGGCCACGGCCCGGGCGTCACCCGTCGGTGGTGTCCGGCCCCCTGCGTCCGTCTCGCTCCGGCCGCGACATCTGCCGCAGCATCCGCTGACGCTCACGCTGTTCCAACTCGTCGGGGCACTTGACAGAGCCCTGCTTCCCCGAGCTGATCGTGCTATCCCGTCAGCAATTCTCGTTCGAGGCGCTGCGATGCCGTACAGCCTCCAACCCGCGAACGGCCGGGCGGCTGGCCGAAAGAGCCTACGCACTTCATGCTGCCCTGCCGGGAGAAGAGGGAGTGCCCTTTTCGGCCTGGGGTGCGGAGGCGCTCACCAGGGGGCTGTGGAAATCTCGACCGGGTAACAGCCGATGGCGGCGCGGCTGGGAGCGAGCGAGGCCGTACGTTCTCGGTGAGGAGGCGAGAGGCATGACCGTGATGGGTGCGTCGAAGTTCGAGAGGTTCTTCCGTGCCGCCGCAGGCCTCGACGTGGACAGGAACGACCTGAAGCGGTACGGCGACTTCGTCGAGGCTGGCCCTGCCGGATGTCCCTGCCGCTCGCGTCGCACAACCAGCGACTCGTGAAGGGAGCAGTACCATGACACAGGAGCTCCGGGGGATGCGGGTGGGGATTCTGGCCACCGACGGCGTCGAGCGCGTGGAACTCGACCAGCCGCGCGGTGCGCTGCAGGGCGCAGGGGCGAAGACGGAGATTATCTCGCTACACCCCGGCGAGATCCAGGCCCGCCAGTTCGACCTCCACGCGGCCGGAACCTTCCCTGTGGACCGCCTGGTCACCGACGCCTCCGTCGACGACTACCACGCCCTGCTCCTGCCCGGCGGCACCATGAACCCCGACCAGCTGCGCATGGACCGCCACGCGGTGCAGTTCGTCAAGGACTTCATGGCCAGCGGGAAACCGGTCGCATCGATCTGCCACGGCCCGTGGATCCTGGCGGAAGCCGACGCGCTGCGCGACCGCCGCCTGACGTCCTGGCCCAGCATCCGCACCGACCTGCGCAACGCCGGCGCGGAGGTCGTCGCCGACCAGGAAGTGGTCGTCGACGGGCAGCTGGTCACCAGCCGCAGTCCGGCCGACCTGCCCGCCTTCTGCGCCGCCATCGTGGAGCAGTTCGCCCAGGCGCACCACCCGATGCCCGGCTGACCCGGCGGCCTGGTCGCAAACGGTGGGAGCAGGCGGTGCCACAGTAGGCGTGCCCGCTCCACTCCCCACAAGCCATCAGGATGACCAGCTAAGGCTGTCCCGGAACTAATCTTCGGCACGCAGCTGCGCGCCAGGGTTGCGTCGTTCTCGCGGCTTGTTCGATTTGATCACCTTGCGTCCGATCCAGACCATGTTTCGGCGGAGTTGACTCGATATCTCGACGGCGTGGGGATCTACCTGGGGAAGGGGCAGCGAGGCGCCCTTGGTACGGTGCGCCAATGTCAACGATCAAGCAGTTCCAAGTGACCTTCGACTGCGAGGAACCTGCGCGCCTCGCCGCTTTCTGGTGTGAGGTGCTGGGGTACGTCGTACCGACGGTCCCGGAGGGCTACGCCACGTGGGAGGACTACCATCGCTCGCTGCCGCCTGAGGAGCAGGTGATCTACTTCGCGTGCACTGATCCCTCGGGTGTCGGTCCGCGCCTGCTCTTCCAGCGAGTTCCCGAAGGCAAGGTCGTCAAGAACCGGCTGCATCTCGATGTGCGGGCCGGTATCGGGCTCGTGGGTGAGGAGCGCCTTGCCACACTTGAGGCCGAGTGCGCACGACTGGTCGTGCTCGGAGCGGTACATGTGCGAACGATGCGTGCCGACGGCGAGAACGAGTCCTGCATTGTGATGCAGGACCTTGAGGGCAACGAGTTCTGCCTCGACTGAGTCTCCTCCAAGACTGGTAGGCCAGGGAACCGTCTCTGGTGGACCTCTCAGATACCGCGTGCGGCGCGGTTGACTAGTGACGAACCTGTGATGAAGCGGGGCCGCGAATGCAGCACCCCAAGGACGAGGTCCTGCACGCGGCGGCTGCGAGAAGATCATGAGAGCCCTACTCGGCTCCGTAGCTCCCGCGCGTCGAGGGGTGGGCGTTCTAGGCATCGCAGCTCCTCCTGGGAGGCCTGGCGACGCAGCTGAACGGCTGGCTCACGTACAGGCGCAGCGGAAAGCCAAGGCCGACGACGTCGAGCTCCCGAAGTCTGTTTCACGCGACGCCCCGACCGGGCCCTCATTCGTGGCCACAGTGACGGCTCGCCCCCGCCGGCGCGGTAGGGGCTGGGGCTCACCGCTCTCGGGCGCGCTGCGTGCGCGGCTCCGGCTCCCCCTGCGTAGGGAGGAAGTTCCGAGCTGGGGCTCTGGGTCTGAACGGCCACCATGGCGAGGTCGTCGCGCAGGCGCTTGCCGGTGTGGCTGTCCAGATCCTTGTTGACCTGCTGCTGCAGAGTACGGGGACAATCCCAGGTCCAGGTGGCGTCCCGGTCGAGGATCGGGTTGACGCAGCGGGTGGCATTTCGGGCGTCCATGAGGCCCGTTGTGCAGAGCAACGGGGCGTCGCCCCCCTCCGAACGCAAAGGTGGCCATGTCGTAGTCGTCCGGCCTTGTCCCGGACAGTCCCAACGGTGGTGCGGGCCGGGAAGCGTGCAGCACGGTGACCCGGCCGTCCGTGCCTCGCCAGCGGTGCCGGATGGCCGCACTGCCGCGCAGGACACATTCCGGTGATCATCTCACCGAGCCAGCCCGCTGCTTGTGGTCCGGTGGTCTGCCGGTCGTGTTCGCGAGGCGCTCGGTCGGACGCGGTGGTCAGACGGCCGCAGTGGCGGCGGTTGTTGGGAATGTGCCGCCCTCAGTGCGAGCGGTCGTTCTGAACCGGCCCGGCGACTGCGAGCACGCACGGCGGAAGGCCCTGCTGAAGGCGTAGCCGGAGGAGTAGCCGACCGAGGCGGCGATCGCGTCGAGGCTGTCGTCGGTGTCGCGCAGGCGCCGGGCGGCGAGGTCCATGCGCCAGCGGGTGAGATATGCGCCTGGCGACTCGCCGGTCGCAGCGGCGAACCGGCGGTCGAGAGTGGCGCGCGAGACTCCGACCTCGCGGGCGAGGGCGGCGGTGGTCCACGGCCTGGCGGGTTCCTCGTGGAGTTTGGTCACGGCGGCTGCCACCACCGGGTCGTCAAGAGCCCCGAGCCAGGAGGGTACGGAGGTGCCTCCGGAGGCGAGCCAGGCCCGCAGCACGTGGACGAGCAGTACGTCCACCAGCCGGTCGAGGACCACGCCGGTTGCCGCTCGCGGAGCGGCGAGTTCGCGGCCCAGCAAGCGCACGGTGTCCTGTGCCAGCCCGTCCGGGTCATCGGCCGCGCGCAGGTGGACCACTGCGGGCAGCAGGGTGAGCACCTGCGTCGAGACGGTCCGGTCATGAGCGTAATCGGCGCACAGGATGCGGGAGCGTGCCGGTCCGGTGCCGATCGACACCGTTCCGGAACCGGTGATGTGCCAGTCGTCGAACGTGCCGGGCCCCGTGCGGGCCACCGCTGCCGGGTCGCTGCCGAGCGCGTGCTCGGCCCCACCGGGCAGCAGCACGACGTCGCCCGGCATCAACTGAAGGGGCCGGCCTTCGGGCAGGCCCACCCAGACCGTTCCCGCGGTGACCGCGTGAAGCGACGCGCGGGGCTTGGCGGAGGACCACCACCAGCCCCAGTCCTCGCCGGCCTCGATGCGTGCACCGACGGCTCCCCGCACGTCCGAGAGGGCCAGTACCTCGGCAAGCAGATCCATACGGACAGGCTACCCAGTAGAGGTTCTGGACTGAGACAACGGGCTATGTAGTTGCGGCATCGAGCCATCGATACGCTCAAGGGCTGCGTCATACGGTCAACCCATGAAGATTTCGGGCAGTACCGTACTGATCACCGGAGCCTCTCGTGGGCTGGGCCGTCACTTCGCCGAGCAGCTCCTGGCGCGCGGCGCCAAGGTGTACGCGACCGCACGCGACCCCGAGCGCGTGGACATCGCGGGCGCCGAGCGCCTGCGCCTCGACCTCCTCGACCCCGCCTCCGTGACCGCTGCGGCAGCAGCCGCATCGGACGTCACGCTGCTGATCAACAACGCGGCCATCAGCCTCTACCAGAACCTTGTCACCGGTGACCTGGACAAGATCCGTCGCGAGCTGGACACGTCCTTCTACGGCACCCTCTCGGTCGTGCGTGCCTTCGCCCCGGTGCTCGCCGCGAACGGCGGAGGCGCGATCCTCAACGTGCTGTCGCGTCTGTCGTGGCTCTCCTATCCCGGGGCCAACTCCTACGCGGTCGCCAAGGCGGCCGCCTGGAGCCTGACCAACGGCATCCGCCTGGAGCTGGCGGGGCAGGGCACCCAAGTCACCGGCCTGCTGATGAGCTCGACCGACACGGACATGATGAGCGGATGGGACGTCCCCAAGAACGACCCCGCGGATGTCGTGCGCCAGGCCCTGGCCGGTGTCGAGGCCGGCGTGCTGGAAGTCCTCGCGGACGAGGACACCCGGTTGGCGAAGGCGGCGCTGAGCGCCGACCCACGCGAAACCTACGGCGCGCTCCTCGCACCGTGAGCAACTCGCTTTGCCGGAGGCGGTGGCGCGTCGCCACCAGGCCGCCTCCCGTACTGTCCGTGCCCCCCGTCGGCCGGAGCAGCGGGCCACCGACCGAACCGCTCCGGCCCGTCGGATCGCGCGGAGGCGGATGCGGCCGCCCCGCCCCTCCCCCGACGGCCCGTCGAGTCGCCGCCGGTGGACCCCACGCCTCGATCAAGGGAAAGAGTCCCAGGCAATCTCCGGAACCTTCCCTCCAGGGTCCATGCCGCCGGTTCCATCCGGCTTGCGCGCTGCGGTCGCGCCCAGGCAACGCGCATTATCCGAACACACCGCAGGAAAATGCGGAATAGGAGCCATATCAGCTACTGGTGGCCCATCAGAACTCCCGGCGCAGACGCAGCACATACCCCAGAAATCTCCCGTGCCGGTGGGTGAGCATCACGACACGGCTGAAACAGCGCCGCGCGAACACACATTGACGGCTGGTCAGCCCTGACCGGGCCCAGTGCGGCAGATCGTCATTCGACGGTGATCTTGGTTTAACCGGGTGAGGGTTGAGTAGGACAGATATTCGTAACCTTCACCTCATGGGAGGAGACTCGTGGCCACGAGCGCGAGCCTTCGAAGACGGCGCCGATTCATCGCGGCGTCGATAGTCACCGTATTCGCCACTATATGCGCCGGCTTGGGGAGCGCCGAGCCTGCTACGGCACAGCCCGGCACTCCCCTGCCGGATCTGAGGTTGGGTCAGTACGACCACACCCGGCCCACCCTCACCGGTGGTGGTGCGCTGCACTCCCCCTCGCAGCCCAAAGCCATCAACGGGCAGTACGTCGTACGGCTGCGGGAGGCGCCAGTCACTTCGTACGCCGGCGGCGTCAAGGGCCTTGCGCCGACCAAGCCGGTGAACGGGCAGGAACTCCAGCCGCATTCGGTAGCGGCGGACAGGTATCGGCAGCACCTGGGCCAAGCACAGCGAGACGTGCTCGCCGACTTCGGTGTCCGGGCGCAGCAGACCTACACGACCGCCTTCAACGGCTTCGCCGCCAAACTGAGTGACGATCAGGCCGCCAAGCTGGCCAGGGACACACGAGTTGCGGCCGTGACGCCGGCCCGTCTGGTCAAGGCCGACGCCGCGACCTCAACCGCGCCGGAAGCGCGGCAAGCCGGACAGGCAGCGGCGAAGACGACAGCGGCGCAGAAGGCCGCGCAGACCAAGCCAGTCCATGGATCCAACGTCGTCATCGGGGTGATCGATACCGGAATCTGGCCGGAGAGCGCTTCGTTCGCCGCCACGATGCCGCGCCCTACAGGCTGGCACGGCACGTGCCAGAGCGATGAGAACTTCCCCGCGACTGCCTGCGACGGCAAGATCGTCGGCGCCCGGTACTTCGCCGACGGCTGGCTCAGCACCTACGGTTCGCTCCCCGAGGGCGAGGTCCTCTCCGCCCGCGACATGAACGGACACGGCACCCACACCGCATCGACCGCGGCCGGCCTGCCCGTCAAGCACGCGATGGTGCTCGGGCACGACTACGGGGCGATCTCCGGGGTGGCGCCCGACGCGCGGATCGCCGTCTACAAGGCGCTGTGGGGCGGCTCGGGCACGGACGCCGACATCGTCGCGGCGATCGACGCGGCGGTGGCCGACGGTGTCCAGGTGATCAACTACTCGATCGGGTCGTCGATGGGCGACTATCAGCCGAACAGCCCGATCGGGGACGCCTTCCTCAACGCGTACCTGGCCGGTGTCTTCGTCGCGGCCTCAGCGGGCAACGACGGCATGTCCGGAATGATCAGCAACGCCGAGCCATGGGTGACCACGGTGGGCGCGACAGTTGAGCGGTCCCACGAGTCGACCGTCCGCCTCGGCGACGGCACCCGCATCGTCGGCACGTCGATGGACCGGCTGCCGTCGGATCGCCGCACGCCGATCGTCTTCGCCGACCAGGCCGGATCGCTCGACGACGGCGCACAGTTCTGCTGGCCCGGGAGCCTCGACCCCGCCAAGGTCAAGGGCAAGATCGTCGCCTGCGACTTCATCGACTCGGTCGCCGCGGTCGCCGCAGTGAAGGCCGCAGGCGGCGTCGGCGTGGTGCTCTTCCAGTCGACCGGCAACGTGCGGCTCAACGTCATCTACGACTTCCCGACCGTCTACCTGTGGAGTGACGAACAGGCGGGCAAGCTCTTCAACTACCTGTGGGCGCACCGTACCGACGGGACCGCGTCGCTGGTCGCGGGCGGGGACGGCAGCAGCCTGGTGGGACTGCCGAGCGTGGCCGGCCTCTCGTCCTACGGGCCTGACCAGGTGCACACCGGACTGCAGAAGCCCGACCTCGTCGCGGACGGGATCGACGTGGTGGCGGCAGTGTCACCGGTGGCCGGCGGGCGGCTGTTCGACGCGTATTCGGGCACGTCCATGGCGGCCCCCCACGTGGCCGGCATGGCCGCGGTGCTGCGCGCTCGGCACGCGAAGTGGTCGCCCGGCGCGACCGCCTCCGCGCTGCGTACCAGCGCCACCGACACCCGGGGCACGACGAGTCCGCTGCGCCAGGGCTCCGGCCTGCCCCGCCCGGCGTCCGCCGACGACCCCGGACTGGTCATCGAGCCCTCCCCCGCCGAGCTCAAGGCCTTCGCGGCCGCGGCGAACCCGGACGGCAAGGAGATCAACCTGCCGTCGATCGCGCTGCGCGAGTACGACGGGACGAAGCCGGTTCGGCTCGTGCGGCGGCTGACCAACGTCGGCACTCGAGCCGAGACGTACACGGCGCGTGTCGACGGGCTCGCCGGGATGAAGGTGACGGTCACCCCGCGAACGTTCTCGGTGAAGCCCGGCGCGACCACGACGGTGACCATCACGCTCGAGCGCGGCACCGCCACCTGGGACCGCTACGCCACCGGCTCACTCACCTTCACAAGCGCCAAGCACCGGGTGCGGCTGACCGTCGCGGGGCGGCCGTGGGGCTTCACACCGCGGCCCTACGACGACACGGGGATAGAGTTCGGTCGCACCGGTGGGCAGGGCCAGGGGTATCTCGAGCCCGGCTTCACCGGACCGCTCACCGGGCGCACCACGGGGTACACGCCGGTGACCTGGAAGGACAAGAAGCTCACGACCTCCGTCAGCGGCGGTGTCTTCTCACCCGGCGGGGTGGGCACCCAAGGCACGAGGATCGTGGTGCCGCGCGACACGGCGGGACTGGTCGTGCAGACGGCATCGGACGATCCCAGCACGAACCTCGACCTCTACCTCTACAAGGACGGCAAACGGGTCGATCGGAGCTGGGCATCGTGGCACAGCAACGAGCGGAGTGTCCGGTTCTTCCTGGAACCGGGCGTCTACACCGCCTACGTGCACGCCCAGACGGCAGCCTCCCCGGACGTCCCCTACCAGCTCGGGGTGACCGTCATCCCCAAGCAAGCTGACCGGCACAACGCCACGTTGACAGCGCCGTCGAGTGTGCAGCGCGGCGGAAACGGACAGGTGACACTGAACCCGGTGGGCCCCCAGCCCGACGTCGAGCAGTGGGCGTACACCGAGTTCCGCACCGGCCGAACGGCGGTGCCCGGCCTGCTGATCAGCTCACGCTGAGCCGGAGGCCGGTCTTCGTCACTTGACCCGGCCCTGGAGGACCGGGCTTGCAGGTAGGGCGCGACTGGCTGCCGCGTGACCTCGCGCGTCCCAGCCACCTACGCAGAGGAGGTGGCTGGGACGCATGACTCACGCCCGCAATCCACGCAGCCTCGCCCTTGCGGGCGATGTTGCGGGAAGCATTCAGGTCAGCGTGCGCAACGACGCCACACGACCTGCACTGGAACCGGGCCTGCCAGGCCCGGTTCCTTCTGTCTGTGCAGTCGCATTCGAGCAGGTCCGGCTCGTGCACGCCGGGTCGACGTACACCAGTGGCACGCCGGCACGGCGTGCCTTGTACTCCAGGAACTGTCCGAGCCGGGCGAATGACCCGCTGTACCCCGTAGCCCGTTGGGGCTTAGTCAGCCGAGCCCTCGTACGGATACCGCCCAGGTCTTCCAGGGCGACCCCGCGCGAGGTGCGTTCAGCCTCTGCCTCGATGCGTTTCGAGATGACGTGATTGGTGTCGGCGGCAAACCGCCGTTCACGGCAGGCCCGCTTCAGCAGACGCTTCGCCGATTTGGTGCCCTTGCGCTGGAGCTTGGCCCGCAACGCTGCCTGACGGCCCCGGTACCGGTTCAACCTGCGGCCGGCGAGGATCTCGCCCTCCGAGGTCGTCGCGACATTGACGATGCCGAGGTCTGCGCCGAGGAACACCCAGCCGGGTCCGCGTTGAGGTCAGCCTCGGGAACCTTGCACGTTGCAAGGAGGTAGAACTCGCCGTCGCGTTCGACCAGGTCGGATTCGCCCTTGCGGAACTCGCGCAAGACCCTCAGCTGATCTGCGCTGCCCGTAAAACGGACACCCTTGTGATGTTCGCCCGGCTGCAGACGCTGCAAAGAGGGCACCGCCGACTACCCGTACGTCCGCAACACGCTGATCGAGACCCGAGCGGGCCGGTTCATGCGCACAGCAGCGCAGACAGCATTGAGGCTGACCTGGGGCACAGGGCCCACTCGCACCCTCGACGGAGTAGGCTGATGTCACCGAGGGTATTTCGTACACCGGCTTCGACGTCGCTGTCACTTTCGGCGCTTTGATCATGCCGGGCCGATTCGGTCGGCCCGGAGCAGGGTTCGCGTCATGACTGCGATCGTTTCCCCCACGCTGATCCCCGGAAGTACGCCCTCCTCTACGCCACTCCGGATCGCTTTGGCTCCCCTCGGCTCCTCGCCGATGGCCGTGCGATCCGCTGCGGAGGCGGATCACCGGGGGCTTGGCGAACCACCGGCCGCCCCGGGTGCGGTGCTCTTCGGCGGGCAGGTGCAGCCAACCGCCGTCACTGCCCTCTGGCTGATGGCCGCCGGCCGGGACTGCCTGCGTACCTCGCACGTGCACCGACTGATGGCGGAGGCGGCACTCCTGCGCACGATGTCGGAGACCGACCCGGCCGTTCAGGCGGCCTGGTACTCCGAAGAAGGCCACGAAGTCCGCGATCCCGCGGCGCGCCCGCGGATCCCGGCCGTTTCCGCTCCGCCGACGGCGAGGTGAGAGCCGTGCGCACCCCAGCGGTCACCAGGGCCACAGGCAGCGGAGCCCGGGCCGGCGAACCGCAGAGTTCTCCCGGCTGAGGCGGACCGACACACCACAGCCTCATCAACAGCCCGCGCCCCGGCCGCACCCCAGACAACGAGCCGGGGTCCTCACGCCGTGTGCTTCCCGGACTGCTCGGGCCGGGACCGTTCATCGACGTAAGGAAAGTGACATCCATGGGTATTCTGATCACCGTGCTCGCGGTGTGCGCCGTGGCCGGGCTGGTCCTGCTCGCCCTGAGCCTGCGCAACGTTCAGCAGTACGAGAAGGGCGTGGTGTTCCGCTTCGGGCGGCTGCTGCCGGACATCCGCGGGCCGGGCCTGCGTGTCATCCGACCGATCGGGGACCGGATGCGGAAGGTGTCCGTACAGACCGAGGTCCTCGGTATCCCGCCGCAAGGGTCCATCACTGCCGACAATGTGACGCTCACCGTCGACGCGGTCGTCTACTTCAGGGTCATCGACCCCGTCAAGGCCCTGGTGAACGTGCGCAACTATTCCGCCGCCGTCTCGCAGATCGCCCAGACGTCGCTGCGCTCGGTCATCGGCAGGGCCGACCTGGACACGCTGCTCTCCGACCGCGACCACATCAACGCGGAACTCAAGAAGGTGATGGACACCCCTACCGAGGAGCCCTGGGGGCTGCGCATCGAACGCGTCGAGATCAAGGACATCGCCCTTCCGGAGTCGATGATGCGTTCGATGTCCAAGCAGGCCGAGGCCGAGCGGGAGCGCCGTGCCCGGGTCATCGCGGCCGACGGAGAGTTCCAGGCGTCCCAGCGGCTGACCGACGCCGCTGCGACCATGGCCGACACCCCCGGGGCACTCCAACTGCGGCTGCTGCAGACCGTGGTGGACGTCTCCGCGGAGAAGAACAGCACCCTCGTGATGCCGTTTCCCGTGGAGATGCTCCGCTTCTTCGAGCACCAGAGCAGGGACAGCGACGGCGAGTCCGCTGGACAGCTCGTGCGCCGGAGCACCAGGCACGGCACGCTCTCCGCAGGCGCGGTGATCCCGGAGCCCGCCACCCCCGCACCGGCCCCGGCCCCGGCCCCGGCATCGTCGGTCTCCCTGCCAGGAGAGCGGGCCGGCAGCCGTGTGAAGGTGGCCCGGCAGCGGCCGGACAACTCGCCCACTCGCCGGGACGCCGAGGAATGCCTGAACGGTTGACAGTTCCCGGCCGTCCGCGGTGGCGCGATCGTCTCGTTCTGGTGCGGTGTGCGGCCGACGGCCTCGGTGACAGCGTGTCACCGGGGCCCACAGCGGTCCGGGGTGGCGGAGCGGGCGGCCCGCCGTTGGATGCGATGCCGGAGGGTGCGGTGGCGTACCGGCGGATCTGCCCGGCGTGGGCGAACTACTGAGGTTTTCGTGTGGGCATCCGGGTGGTGATCCCTGCGGTATGCCGTCGCAATGCGGTACGAGCAGGGTGGGGGCCCGACCGCTGACCGGCGGGTGTTTCGTGAACAGGTCGCGATCCAGCGGCAGCTCGGCATGGCCTGGCACACCGTCAAACGGTTCGCCGGCGCCCGAAGCCGGAGAACCTGTTCACCGGCCGGTGGCAGAACCGGCCGGGCGTCCTCGATGACTACGAGCCGACCTGGACGACCGCTGGAACGAGGCTTCACCAACGCGTGGAAGCTGTGGGAGGAGATCGTGTCGCTCGGCTACAAGGGCAGCTACCAGCGTGTCCGCGCGTACCTGCACAAGAAGCGCACCTCACCGCCACCGGTGACCGCCCGGCCGCCGTCGCCCCGAACGGTCTCGGGATGGATCCTCCGCCACCCGGAGACCCACGTGCCGATTCTGCGGCAAACCCGCAATCGGGACGTGGGGTAGCGCTCGCAAGCGCGGCCGAAGGCTGCGGGTAAACCCGGATCTGCACAGCGCAGAAGCCGGGCACACTGACACGGAGCACCCACCTTCCAGTCAGAGGCGATCGAGGGGATGCGTACGGTCGAAGGCCTTGTCCGACACCGTCGCGCGACTCGATCGCAGCCAAACCTTCTGAGCCGGTCCGAGTCCGAGACCGCCGGCGCGGAAGGTGGGGCTGACCGGCCTGGCCCGCGTCGAGGTTCGGCACACACCAGTCAGGAGACACCTCTCCGATGACGACAAACGAAGGACATGTTCTCCCCACACTTCTGGAAGTCTCCGAGGTGGTCTGCACGCCGATAGCGGTGATCGACGGGGAAGGCAGGGTGTTCAGGTGGACCCAACCGGCCCAGCAGCTGATCGGCTATTCGCCGGCGCAGGCAACAAGGCGCCCGGCGGCAAGCATGCTGGCATCAGCGGCGGACTGGACGGCGGCATCTGCCCGTGCACAGGGCTCCCACGGCCCGGACGTCTGGTCCGGCCCCGTCATGCTCCGCCACATCGACGGGCACGCCCTCGAAGTAGGGCTGCGGCTCTCCCGGCTGTCCGGGCCGGACGGCGCCGTCCGTTGGCTCGTCACGGCGACCCGAGCCGACGCCGTGCTCTCGTCGGCGGCAAGAGGCCTGAGGCCGTCCTCCCTGCTGGGCCGCGCACCGGTCGCGATCTGCATCCGCGACGCGGAGCTCCGCTGTACCTGGGTGAGCGGCACCGCGGAACTCGTCGACGGAATTCCTTCCGCGACGCGGCTCGGCCGGCGCCTGTCGGACATACGACCCGGCACCGAGTCCGAAGCACTGGAGACGGCGATGCGGCACGTCCTGCACAGCGGGACCTCGGCGATCGACCTCGAATATCCGGAATGGCTCTCGGCAGTCGGCGCGTACGGCCCTTTCGAGGCCTCGTACTTCCGCCTCGACGGCCCCGATGGCAGCCCGCCGGCTCTGTGCGCCATGTGGGTCGACATCGCCGACAGGGATCGGGCCCGCGAGCGCCTGGCGATCATCGACGAGGCCGCCAGCCGTGTCGGCACCACCTTGGACGTCGCGCGGACGGGGCAGGAACTGGCCGACATCGCCGTGCCGCTCCTGGCGGACTTCGCGATCGTCGACCTGGCCGACTCGGTCCGGCTCGGCCAGGATGCCCTGCTCTACCCGGCTCCGGCACACAGCCCGATCCCCCTTTTCCGCCGCGCCGGCTTGGCATCCATCAACCAGGGGGCCCCAGAGGCGCTATGGGCGCCCGGGGAGGAGATCTCTGTCCCGCCGACCTCGACCTACGCCCTCGTGCTGTCCACAGGCACACCGTCCAAAACGATTCTGAGGTTGCCGCCGGACAGCCGTCCCCATCGGGGCATGGCCTGGGCCGAAAAGATCCGCAAGTACGGGATCCACGCCTTCATGGTCGTGCCGATCCATACACGTGGCGAGGCGCTGGGCGTAGCCGCCTTCGCTCGTTCCAAGAACCCGATGCCGTTCGAGGAAGGCGACCTGCTCCTCGCGGAGGAACTCGTCGCGCGGGCCGCGGTCGGCCTGAAGAACGCCAACCGGTACACGCGTGAACGCGCCATGGCACTGGCCCTTCAGCGCAACCTGCTTCCTCACCACCTGACCGGGGGATCCGCTGTCGACGTGGCGTCCCGCTACCTGCCGGCCGACATCGACGCGGGGGTCGGCGGAGACTGGTTCGACGTGATTCCGCTGTCCGGGGCCCGGGTGGCACTGGTCGTCGGCGACGTGGTCGGGCACGGTATCGAAGCCGCCGCGACGATGGGCAGACTACGTACCGCCGTACGGGCCCTCGCCGACTTGGACCTGCCCCCCGACGACCTGCTCACCCACCTCGACGATTTGATCATCCGTCTCACCCGAGAAGACGACGTCCAGGAACTGGCGACTCAAGTCCTTTGGGCCACCTGCCTGTACGTCATCTACGACCCGGTGACGAGACGATGCACCATGGCACGCGCCGGTCACCCACCGCCCGCGATCATCGACCCGCAAGGCCGTATCACTTTCCCCGACCTCCCACCCGGAACTCCGCTCGGCGTGGGGTTGTCCTCATTCGAGGCCGTTGAGCTGGCGGTGCCGGAAGGCAGCGTCCTCGCCCTGTACACCGACGGCCTGATCGAATCGCGAACCCAGGACATCGACGCCGGGACCGACCGTCTCCGGGCAGTCCTGGCGCAGCGCGACCTCCCGCTGGACGACCAGTGCTCCGCCGTCGTCGAGGCCCTGTCGGCGCACCCGCCGGCCGACGACATCACGCTGCTCATGGCCCAGACCCACGGACTCGGCCCGTGCCAGGTCGCCTCCTGGGATCTGCCTCCCAACCCGGCCGCCGTCGGCAAGGCCCGATTCCTGTCGGCACGCAAGTTGGCGAATTGGGGGCTGGACCATCTGGTGACGTCCACGGAACTCATAGTGAGCGAACTGGTCACCAACGCCATCCGGCACGGCAAAGGGCCGGTAACCCTCCGCCTCATTCGCGACGAATTCGTGACCTGCGAGGTCTCCGACACCAGCAACACTCTTCCGCGCCTTCGCCACGCCCGCGTCACCGACGAGAACGGCCGCGGGTTGCTCCTCGTGAACCGCCTCTCCCAACGCCGCGGAACTCGTTACAACATGGGTGAGGGGAAGATCGTCTGGGCCGAACAGGAATTGACACCTGGAATCTGACACCGAGGCCGTCCACTTGAGCCGGCAAACGCAACTGGCCGTGGCGGCGGCCCTGTCGGGCCAAGGGGCAAGGCCGGGTACCCAACGGATTTTCGCTGGTGGCACGGGGTTTCGGCGTCGATCGCAACGTGGGCAACGGGATCGATAAAGGCGGCGCCCAAGGGGCGCCGCCTTTCGCTGTGTCCGGCGCGGGCGGGTCCGCCTACGGCAGGCGGCAAATACGTCGCATGGACTGGAACAACCCGTCCCGGCGCTCGCGATCACGGCTTCCGGGTGGCCCGGTGCACGAATGCGGGCGGAAGGTTCGGCCACACCACCGTCGAGCGCTCCAACCGGTCGAAATGGTGGGCCAGTTCGGCGGTGAAGTGACGGGCAGGCGGAGTCCAGGCCGCGTGCAGGTACGCGAAGGTGGCGAACCGGCCGCCAGGCGCGAGGACTTCGGTCACGGCGTCCAGGATGTGCCCGCGCCGTTCGCGCGGCATGACCGTCCACGGAAGCCCGGAGACCACCGCATCGACCGGTTCGCCCACCGCGGCGGACAGCTCGGCTGCCGAACCTCGTACCACGGTCAGCCGCGTGTCGCGCCGAGTGGCCGACAGCCGTGCCGCGAGCGCCGGGTTGAGCTCGACCGCGACGACCCGTGCGTCGGGCGCGAACCGGGCGAGGAGCGCGTCGGTGAACACAGCGGGACGGCACTGATGAACCCCGCCTGGCAGGCCGTCCAACCCGAACTCGTGCCGCGCGACCAGATCCCGGCCGCCGCCACCCTGAGCGGCGTGAACATGAATCTCGCCCGGGCCGTCGGCCCGGCCCTCGGCGGTCTGGTGGTAGCCCTGGCAGGCTCCGCCGCGGTATTCGCCCTCAACGCCGCGTCCTTCCTGGTCACCATCGCCGCACTCGCCACCTGGCACCGCCACCCCGCCCCGGATCCGCTGGGTGCCGAACGAATGCTCCCAGCCCTGCGAGCCGGCCATCGCTACGTACGCCACGCCCCCACAATCCGACGGGTACTCGGCCGCGCCCTGCTGTTCGTCCCCTGCGCCGCCGCGCTGTGGGCCCTGCTGCCCGTGGTCGCGGAGCGGCAGTTGGGTCTGGGCGCCGGCGGCTACGGCGTGCTGTTGGGAGCCGTCGGGGTGGGCGCCGTACTGGGAGCGGCACTGCTGCCACGCGTGCGCGCAGCCGATGGTCGAGCAATGCCGCGTTGGCAGCCGGGGGCGTCCTGTTCGCCGCGACCCTGGCGCTACTGACGCTGCTGCGCACGCCCTGGCTCGTCGGCGTGGTCCTCGTGTTCTCCGGGATCGCCTGGGTCGGAGTCCTGTCGACCCTCAACTCCCTCATGCAGGTCACAGCACCGGGTTGGGTACGCGCACCTGGCCGGCGCCCGCCATGGTGCTGGATCCTGCGGAATCCGATGGACCGGTACTGGTCACCACCCTCTATCCCGTACCGGCCGACCGGGCCAATGCCTTTGTCGAGGCGATGCAAGCGGTGGGGCGCTCCCGCCTGCGCACCGGGGCGTTGCACTGGGATCTCTACCAGGACGGAGCACAGCCCAACATATTTCTCGAGGTGTTCCAAGTGGCCTCCTGGGAAGAACACCTGCACCAGCACCGCGGACGCCTCACCGGCTATGACCACGCGGTCGAGGAAATGGCCAGGTCCTTGACGGACCCGGCGCACACGTTCCAGGTCTCCCACTACCTACGGACTCGGCCACGCGGCCCTGACTGACGTCATTTTCCTGCGGCTCCCCCAATCCGTTCCCTTAAGGCGTCCGCAACCATGGCAGCAGAAGCCCCCTTCCCACGCAGTAGGCCGGCCGGCGTCCCGACCACCCCGAAAGCGGTCGCGGAACACAGTGGCCTCGAATGCCTCCTGGCGTTCATCCTGCTCTTCGGCGTCGTCACGATCGTACGGTGGGCCGCCGGGCCGTCCCCGATCTCCCGCGCGGTGCCCCAGATCCACCTGCAACTGCTCATCATCGGTGTCTGCGTAGGACTGCTCCTCGCATTGCTGATCCTCAGTCCGCCAGGTCGGACAAGCGGGGGGCACATCAACCCGGCGATCTCCCTCGCCATGTGGCGCTACGGGGTCTTCCCGGGTGTGTCTGTGATCCCCTACATCATGGGGCAGCTGATCGGATCGGTATTGGGAGTGTTCGCAGCCAATGTGGTGTGGGGTTCGGCAGCCGCGGACCCACCAGTAACCCACGCGGCCTTGCAGCCCGGCTCCGACTGGACCAGCGGTGAGCTCTTCGCAGCCGAGACGGTCAGCATGGCGGTCATCGTGTTCGTCGTCGGATACTTCCTGCAGACTCGCCGCCTGGCACACCTGGTCCCCTGGCTCGTCGGCGTTCTAATCGGCGCAGCGATCATCCTGCTCGGCACCACCACGGGCGGATGCGCCAACCCGGCACGCCAGTTCGGACCGGCGGTGGTCTCCGGAACCCTCGACTTCCTGTGGGTCTACCTGCTCGCTCCCATGGTGGGGGCGGTGATCGCGCCAATCGTCCTGGACCGGGTACAAAGGCACCGAACCCTGCTCACCCACCGGCTGTGCGGAACCCACGCGGACGGCAGTCGGCTTCGGGGATGACCACCGATCCGGACACCTCACTCGCAGGATCTCCTCAGCACACCAGTGACCGGAACCGGGCTCTTGGGGCGCCAAGGGCACGGATGTCGCCGGCTCGGATGTCGGCACGGTTGCTCCGTCGTTGACGACCCGATCCGCCAGGAGCTCAGCTCGGATGAGTTCGAGCAGGCGACCCACCCAGTTCCGGCCTTCCCGCGGACCGCGATCGGTCCAGAGCGGCGACTCCGAGACCCCCGTGTAGCTGACTCTGGCGTCGCCCGTGGAAACCAGCACCTGAGCGAGATCGGGGTGCTGGGCGAACTTCGCACGTAACAGCGCGGCCATGACGGCGGTGCGGACGAGGGCCCACTCGGGCCGCAGCGGGACGCGACCACCAGCCTCATGAGCCTCGCGAACCGTGGCTGCATCACCGATGCGGTCGTGGTCGGAGCGATTGGCCGCCGCCAAGGCCCAATAGCCGTGCAGCACCGTCGGATACCGATGGCCCCGGCAGAATCTCGGCCCGGCGGGGAGCGCGTAGCCGGCCGCGCAGACCTCGCGCAGGACGGGGCCGCCTGTCCGAGCGGCACGGGAATCAGAATCGCGCCCTAGGTGGGCACGGCCTCACCTCCTGGGATGCGGTGACCCTCGTGGCGGTCAAGCTGCGATGCAAAGGAAGAACGCCGACGTCGGACTCGCGCCCGTCCGATGACCTTCCCTGCCCTCTAGCGGTGCGTCTGAACGGTGCACTGGCCGACCATGACGAGTCTCGACGGCAGCTCCTGTACCGCAACAACTCGGGCCCGCTCAGGGGCGGCGGCGCCTCCCAAGGGCATCCCTCCACGGCCAAGGGCCGCACAGGTGGGGAGATCCGTCGAGCCGGTGTGGGGTCACTCCCGAGCAGGAGGTGGCCGTTTTCAAGGCTCTGGCCGGAGTTCCGTGAATCCCCAGGTCAGAGGGGTGAGCGAGGGATCGTTTCGGCAGAGTATGTCCCGGCATGGTGAGCAAGACGGTCGAGGCTGTGCTGTTTCCCGGAATTGATGTGCGAGTGGAGCACGTCAGCGACTCCGCCGACGTTCTCGTGGTGGAGGTCGTGTCCACCGCACGCCCGGGCCGGTGCCCGGACTGCCGGAAGCAGGCGAGGCGTATACACAGCACCTATCAACGAGCGCTGAATGAAAAGCCGTTAGGGTCCCGCCGGGTCATAGTCCGCCTGCGGGTACACCGGTACTTCTGTGATCGGAAGAGGTGTTCCCGCAAGACGTTCGTCGAGCAGGTGCCGGGCCTGTCCGAGCGGCACCGCCGCTCCAGCATCGGGCTGACAGGCTGGCTGCGGTCGATTGCGGTGGAGTTGGGCGGACGTCCGGCCGCGCGATTGTGCCGCCGCCTGCGGCTGGACGCGGGCCGGACCCGGCTGCTCAAGCTTTTGACGGCGCCGGCGGTGCCGGACCGCGCGCCGCGGGTGCTGGGGGTGGACGAGTTCGCGTTCCGCAAGGGCTGCACCTACGGCACCGTGCTGGTCGACGTGGAGGCCAGCCGGGTCGTGGACGTTCTGCCCGACCGCACCTCGGAGACGTTCGCGGCCTGGCTCACCGAGCATCCCGGAGTGGAGATCATCTGCCGGGACCGGGCCACCGCCTACACCAAGGCGGTCAGGGAGGCTGCCCCGGACGCTCTGGAAGTCGCTGATCGCTGGCACCTGTTGCGGAACCTGTCCGCCGCAGTGGAGAAGACCTGCCATCAGCACCGCGACTGCTTGCGCAAACGTGCCGAGGAGGAGACGGTGACCGAGGTGGCGGAGCCGCCCCCGATGCTGTTCCCGCCCGTGGAACTGCCCCGCACCCAGATCATCGAACGCACCCGTCACCGCTACGAGGACATCCACCGCCTGCTGGAGAAGCGCTGGACGATCAGCGCGATCGCTCGCCGTCTGAACCTTGACCGCAAGACCGTGCGCCGTTTCCGCGACACGAATCTCGATGAGCTGCTGGCCTCCGCCCGCGAGCGCCGCCCGGGCGGCGTCCTGGAGCCGTTCAAGGCCTACGTCAACACCCGCTTCACCGAAGCGCAGGGCCAGGTCAGCGGCACAGTCCTGTTCCTGGAGATCCAGGCTCGCGGTTACCGCGGCAGCCGCCAGGTAGTCCGCAAACACCTCGCTGCCCTTCGCGCGGGCACCGCCGAACCAATCCGGGCCGATACCCCCAGCCCCCGCAAGATCACCTCCTGGATCAGGCGGCCCCGGGAGACCCTCACCGAAAGCCAGGACGAGCGACTCCTTCAAGTCCGACTCGCCTGCCCCGACATCGCCCGAACCTGCAATCTTGCTCGGGCGTTCGCGGACCTGGTCCGTCACCAGCGCGGATCCTTGTTGCTGGCGTGGATCCGGCAGGCCGAGCAGGACGCACCGAAGCCCATGAAGGGCTTCGCCGGCTTCCTCCGCCAGGACCTCGACGCCGTGACCGCCGGACTGACCCTGCCCTGGAGCTCTGGCGTCGTTGAGGGACACGTAAACCGGGTGAAAACCCTCAAGCGAGCCATGTATGGGCGGGCCTCGTTCGAACTCCTCCGGACCCGGATCCTCACCCAGCCATGATTGAGTACGATGACCACCCCTGGAGGGCCTCTACGCTTCTCACGTGCGCTATCTGACAGAGTCCTTCGCCCTTGGCGCCCTGAGGCGGGGCCGACCGATCGAGCAGTTCCTCGGCCCTGCTGGCTCACCCGAGCGTCCCGGCATCCGTTACATCGAGGTCAGGCCGGCCAAGACCCACTACGAGATCTACCTGCACACCCTGGAAGACGTCGGTCACGAGACCTTCGGTGACGTGGTCGAGTTCCCTCCTCTTAACACCGATGATGATGAAGAGGAGTTCGGCCGACTTGTCGCAACTCGCGACGACCCGCTCGGCGCACTCGCAGCCGCCGAAGACGTCACCGGAGCGGGACGGGGAAGGTGGGTCAACGCCGGCCTGGTCCAGGCCGAGTACTTCGACTACGTGATGGCCGGACGGCCAGCAAACAACTCACCAGATGGACACCCCTGGCCCGTGGCACCGCCCAAAGGTTGACGCTCCACGGGATCACGGAACTGCGGACAGAGCCGTTTTCAAAGAGCGCCATCACCGTCGCGGCCGCAGCACGGCCAGGCGATCCCAGGCCCCCCCCCGCCGCGGCACGCAGGCGACGGGGCCCGCTCTCCGGCAGCAAGCGGAGTCGCTTCTCCAGGGTGCGTCCCCAGCAAAGTTGGGTGCATCACTGCCGCGCGGTCACTCAGGCGGATCCGATAGCGGACTTTCGCGCTGCTCTGGAAGGCCGGTGATGGTCAGCTGCGGCGTCCTATGCCTGGTCACCCTTCAGCGCCCCTGGCGAGGCACTCGCCGAAGAGGGGGCCGCCAAAGTGAGAAAACCACGTGCGCACATTTCCTGGACTACGCGCAACAGCAGGTCGCTATCGTCCACCTGTCCCCACGGGACGTCCGCGATGTTGGTCACGCCGTCCCCGATCGACGCGACGCGCGGCTTCGGGACGACTGGACGGTCCACGTCCGAGCGGTTCTCACGCACTACCGCAATATCGGCTCTGCGGAACAGGCCTGTGATGCGGCAAACGAGTGGCTGGAGCGGCGGCTCAGTCAGACGGTTCGCACGAGCACCAAGCACCCCGCACGAGAAGGGCTGGCGTGACCCGCAAGCCCCGGACCCTGCAAAGGACATCCGGCCACCCGTCCTACCGCTGCTGCTCGAACGGCAAACCGCTTGCCTCGGTCTCATCGGATACACCCGGCCGGTTCCGCCGGCGCCGGCCCGGCGTACACGCGGATGGACGGGTACGGACATGGGTGGGGCCCGGCCATCCCTGACCGGGCCCCACCCTGGCTACGCCGCCATCCGCGGCGCCGAACGGCTGTCGTGGTGCCTCTACCAGCGGTACCAGCGGCCCTTGCGGCCACCGCTACCGGCGGGCCGTACGAAGAACCCGACCAGCCACACCACGAGAACGATCACCGCGATCCACCACAGCGCCTTCAGCGCGAAGCCCGCACCGAACAGGATCAGTGCCAGAAGAAGTACCAGAAGCAGGGGAACCATCGTTATCAACCTCCTGGACACCGCGTGCCCCTGAGCCAGGCCGGCAAGCACACGAAGATCATGTTTCTTTCACGGGACATTGGACACCCGCGTGCACCCGTGAATGCCCCGATCCCCGCAATGCATGCGGGCCCCATAACGGGAAAACGCGGCACCGTCGCCCGGTCCACTAGGCATGTTTGCCGCACCATCCAGCGGTCAGACGAACCCACAGCAGACGACCTCAACGCCCGGGAAGGTGAGCAGCATGACTGCCAACGAGAAGGCCAAGGCGAAGACCGAGCAGGCCGTCGGCAAGACCAAGGAGACCTCCGGCGAGGCCGTGGGCAACGAGCGGCTGATCGCGAAGGGCCACGCCGAACAGGCCAAGGGCGACGCCCGCGAGGCCAAGGAGAAGCTCAAGGACGTCGGCGAGGACATCGCCCATTCCTGAACCCTCCGTGTTGGGGTCACTCCGCTAGTCGGTGTGGCCCCAACGCACATGTTGATAAAGCTGTGTACATAGGGCACCGAACTGCGGAGAGATCAGCCGACGGACGTGCCGGCAAACGGCCCCGTGATCAGCGGCCCTTTCCCTCGCTGGTGCGGAGCTGCCGCAGCCGGGCGACGAGCAGCTGGATGACCGGGGTCCGGTCCCGGTGTTCGTGTTCGTACCTCAGCACCTTTTCCGCGCCGTCCTGATCCAGCTTGCCCACTCGGCCCTCGACCGAGATCCGCGGCAGGTGCTTGTAGTCGGCTATCGGAAGCTCTTGCGTCACCGGCACCGGCACCGGAGTTATGTCATCAGGCAGATCCACCGAAGTCACTCCTCACTATGTTCTTACTCGGCTTCCCGTCGAATGGGGTACAACACCCCCTAGCGGCCACGTAGGTGCCAATGGCCGGGCGGCCCACCTCTGGCTGAAGAGTGGACAGATGGCGCGAGGGCGGCTACTCCTGATCGCTGGTATGGCAGCCGACGGGGCCCTCTACGTCAGCCGTAAGCGAGCTGCCGCCGGCCACAGCGGCGTTGCTCAGCCGCCCGGGGCGGCTGCTCGGCGCCGTTTGCCCCCGTTCCGGTGACCGCCCGCTTTACTCCGTGTGCACTGAGTCGCGGGCGATCACCGCAGTGCCGGGGTAGCATCCGCAGCAGTGATTGCCGAGTCTGTCGTTGCAGGAGCCCTGGCCATGCCGAAGACGCGTCTCAAATGTCGCAGCCCCCGGTCCGCTGCCATCGTGGTCAAGGTTGGCAAGGTGCCCGCCGACTCGCATCACACGGTGCGTCAGGACGGTGCCGAAGTGATCATCAAATATCGCAGCGCGCTGTGGCCACTTGACGTCGCCGAGTGGGCCGCACTCGAAGGCCACGCCAGCGACAAGGCGGCTGCCCGCGTCATGGCCCGACTCCGGGACTAGGGCCGTTGGCAAAGATCGCCTTGCGTGGGCCGGCGTGCCTCCAGCCGGGCGAGGTCACCTCGGAGACCTGCGGGCCTCCAGGTGCGTCATCGTGCTGGACGCCTCTGGCAGCCCCTTTGCGGTACCGGAGTCCTGCGCCATCCTTCCAGGCGGTCAGGTGCGCACCGGCCACCCGCAGCGAGCGAAAGCCTTCGCCGTGAGGGATCCGGTGGGTCGGGCCTATGGCCTTTGTCTCGCGGGCATCGGGAACGGACGTGCGACTCACCCGGATGGCCTAGGGTTCCGCAGGAGGGCACGTGTTCTCCACGGCTCGTCGACGACTTCGTCCTGGACAGCACACCGGGACAGGGCACCACCGTGACCATCACCAAATGGGCCAGGTGAACATCATCGGCGGGGCGCCGCTGCTGCATTGCGAGGACGTGGCCTGGTTCCGTGACCAGCCCGAAGCCGCCCGCGGAGCCGCCGCCGCCCTGGGCCGGCGCATCGGGCTGGGGGAACAGCGCACCGCGGAACTGGTGCTGGCGGTGGCCGAACTGGCGACCAACATCACCAAGCACGCCGTCGACGGCTCCCTGCTGCTGCGCGTGCTGCGCAACGACGCCGTCGCCGGAGTCGAGGTGCTGGTCGTGGACAGCGGTCCAGGGATGGCGGACGTGCCGGAATCCCAACGGGACGGAACCTCGACGGCCGGCACCCTGGGCATCGGCCTGGGCGCGGTGCAGCGGCTGGCCGACAACTTCGACGTCCATTCCCAACCCGGCCTGGGCACCGTGCAACTGGCCCGCTTCTGGCCCCGCAACCTACGCCCCCCGATGTCCGGTGAACCGGCTGTCGGAGGAATCACCCGGCCGATCAGCGGCGAGCAAGTCTGCGGCGATGCCTGGGCCGCGCGCATCGACCCCAGTTCGGCGATGACTGCCGCTCCGCCTCCAGAAGGTCACACGCAAGCTGCCGCCGAGCGCTCCGCAGCCCTCCCGCGTCCGGGAGAAAAGCGGCGTTCCGTGCCAGTGCGCGCCGCCGTGGCGGGACCGGGTCAGGGGGTTCTGGTGATGTCCTGCGACGGTCTGGGCCACGGCCCGATGGCCGCCCTGGCCTCGCAAGCGGCCGTCCATGCCTTCCGCACCGGGACCGCGCGCACACCCGAGCAGGCAATGGAACAGGTGCACCGGGCCCTGCGCGGAACCCGTGGCGCCGCCGTGGCCGTCGCCCGCCTGGAGCCCGACGGCCGGGTGCTCTTCTGCGGCATCGGCAACATCACCGCCGCCCTGGTCACCACCACGACCCGCGCCAACCTGCTCTCGCACCCCGGCATCGTGGGCCACCAGATGCACCAACTGCGCACGTACGAACAACATTTGCCCTCGCATGGAGCCCTGGTGATGCACTCCGACGGACTCAGCGACCGCTGGACCGCGGCCGACCTGGCCGGGCTGCTCCACCACCCGCCCGCCGTGATCGCCGCCGGACTGCTGCGCCAGGCCGGGACGCGCCGGGACGACGCCAGCGCGGTGATCGCCAAGGCGGCCTGGTGAACGAGCCCAGCCTTCGGCCCCGCAACTCCACTCCCGTGCTGGTCACACCGGTCAGCAGCGAGCGCGACGTGTTCGCGCTGCGCCGCCACGCCAAGACCATCGCCCAGGCCGTCGGCCTGGACAACCGCGACCAGGTGCGCCTGGCCACCGCGCTGAGCGAGCTGGGACGCGACCTGCTGCGGCCTGCGGCCATGACCGCCGCCTTCAGCGTGCAACGGGAACCGGCCGCCCTGCAAGCCCTCCTGCAATGGCGTGACGACCGCGCCCCAAGCGACGAGTCCCTGTCCGCCGTCACCCGCCTGCTGCCGCAGACCCACTACCAACCAGCGTCGTCCGTGGCCCGTTCGCCGGGTGGCCGGATCGAGATCACCTGCCATGTTCCCGGCCCCGCCGGGGACGTGGAGGTGGATCAGCTCCTGGCCGTCTTGAAGCTCGACGTTCCCGCGAGCGCGATCGACGACCTGCAGGCACAGACCCGGGACCTGCTCGCCGCACTGCAGGAAGCCCACGCCCAGCGCGACGAACTCGAGAGGCTCAACGAGGAACTCACCGAGACCAATGCCGGGGTGATGGCCCTCTATGCAGAACTCACGGTCGAGCACAAGGACGTGGTCGAGCGCTACGGACAGGAGCACGAGCTCGCCCTGACCTTGCAGCGCACCTTCCTGCCCGCAACCTTGCCCGAGGCAGCCGGCGTGGAACTCGCCGTGCGCTACCTGCCCGCCGCCGCCACGGCCGAGATCGGCGGCGACTTCTACGAAGCCGTCAACACCCCGCACGGACTGCTCCTCGCGGTCGGCGACGTCGTCGGCCACTCTCTCCAGGCGGCCATGGTCATGGGCGACCTCCGCCACGGTCTGCGCGCCTACGCCACCCAGGGCCACGCCCCCCACGTCCTGCTGCAGCACCTGGACCACCTGCTGGCCGTGCACCAGCCCGGATGGACCGCCACCGTGTGCATCGTGCTGATCGAACCAGGCAACACCCACCTGCACGTCGCCAACGCCGGCCACCTGCCACCCCTGCTCCTGGCACCCGATGGCGAGCCGCGCTACCTGCGCGAACACGGCCCGCTCCTCGGCCTGGGCCTGCCACAGCCCACCGCCTCCAGTCACAGGGTCGAACCGGGCAGCCAGCTGCTCATGATCACCGACGGGCTCATCGAGACCCGCGACAGCAACCTCGACCAGCGCATGCAGCTACTCGGCAACGCGGCCGCAGCGGGGCCCGGGGACCCCGACGTTTTGTGCGACAAACTGGTCGCCACATTCGGGGCGGACCCGGAGGACGACATCATCGTCTTCGCCGCCCGACTTCAACTGCCCTAAATCGCATAGCGCCCCAGACATCCGCAGCGCGTGGCTTGGGCGGCCGTCTCGTTGACGCATCCGGGAGCGAACAGGCGGAGCCTGCGGTGGACACCACCGACCCCTGGAGCTTGATGGCGCATCAGCTTGAGGCGACGTGCCCCCGCACCGTTCGCACGCGGAGTGACCTGCCGACTGGCCGAGAGCAAGGTCGGCTTGTATGACTGCACCAGGACAGCGGCAAGGCCTGTGAAGGTATGGTGCGTAAGACATTACCTGGTCGGACGACCAGGTAAGGGCGATGGCCCTCTGGTGTCTACGGAGATGACTTCCTTGCACGTCAGTGACGTCTACGGCAATGATCCCAGCGCCATATGGGCTGCGCGGCAGACCGCCGCATCGTTCATCGCGCGCATCAGCCAGGGCACCTTGAGAGAGATATCCGCTGACGTGGCCGACACGGTCCAGCTGGTGGTCAGCGAACTGGTGACCAACGCCGTCAAGCACGCCCCGGGACGCTTCGGCATGGAACTCGTGCTGGCTGGACAGGTACTGGAGATCTCCGTGTGGGACACCTCCCCGCTCGTTCCCACAGCGGTGAAACCGGATCCGGCACGAGTCGGCCGGAACGGTATGGAGATCGTGACCGCACTGTGCGGTGGCTTCGAGGTGACGCACACGACTACCGGCAAGCGGATCACTGCACGCGTGGCCCTGTCCGCCGCCTGATGGCCCGTATCCACCAACGCGGCACGACGCCTCGGAGAAATCCGGCAAGAGTGGGTCCCATAGTCGGGTCAGACGGGCGGCAGTCGACGTAGGGCCCGGACTACCGCCACACAGTGCTGCTGTCGAGCGAAGCAAGCACGTCGCGCGGGTCGCGGTGCACGGCGGCGGCGCCTGCTTCCTCGAGCTCAGCGCGGCTGATTCCGCCGGAGAGTAGCGCCACGCAGGGCACCCCCGCCTTTGCGGCGGCCTTGATGTCCCACACCGTGTCGCCCACGAAGACCGCCCGGTCCGGGCCTACGCCTGCTCGATCCAGGGCCTGGGCAACCAGATCGGGCGCCGGTTTACTCGCAGAGACGTCATCTTTGCTGGTGGCGTCCGCGATGACGTCGTCGGCGTCCAGGGCAGCCCGCATCACGGCGAGCTCCTTGCTGTCGGCCGAGGTGGCCAGGACAACCCGAAAGCCCCGGGCTGCTACGGCGCGCAGCAGGTCCGCGGCACCGTCCAAAGGGGCAAGCGCGGGGCCGTAGGCGCCGTAGAGGGCCTTGTGGGCGTTACTGATCGCGTCGTCCTCGTTGCGGTCGCGGTCCTCGCCCAACAGGCGCTCCAAGAGGTGGTCGGAGCCCATGCCGATACAGCGGTGAATGTCCGCCATCGGCACGGTGTGTCCGGCCTGACGGAACGCCTCCCACCACGAGACCGCGTGGAAGTAATTGGTGTCGACGAGAGTGCCGTCCATGTCGAACAGTGCGGCGCGCTCGACTTCGTCCCTCGTGATGGGCGCACTTTTCGCCCGGCTACCGGAGTGACTCATACCAAGCCGCTACCCGTCTCCTCTGCGGATAGACGCACCGTCGGCTTCGCGGTAAACCGGTCAGCCACCGCCTGAACCCGGATCGCCGAAACGCGGGTGGGCGGCAAATGGGCCGCACTCGCCCACGCGCGGGGGGAGTGCCTCTATGTCTTCCCCGACCGCACCGCCGTGATCCGCCTGGTCGGGGCCGTCCTGGCCGAACAGAACGACGAATGGACCGAGGCCCGCCGCCCTGGGCCAAGACCTCCTCGCCAAAGCCCACCGCCACCCGAACGAGTCAGAAACCCACGACGCCATCGCCCCGACCGAACTCGCCGCATAACCTCAAAACGAGATCACCGAGTGGCCATCGATACACCACTCCAGCGGACGTGACCGTGGTTCACCGGCACTGGGGGGCGGGCCGGCATGTGCGGAGTTTGAATGAGCCATCCGCGCTGCGATCAGGGCTCGCCCTGGTTCGCTTCGCCGGTGACCTCAGGGTTGCGCATAGCGACCGGTCGTCGGGGCAGACGCGCAGTCAGGAGGTCGATGACATGGTTCCTTTGGTGCTTGTTCTGCTTTTGGCCCTGATTCTCTTCGGCGCCGGGTTCGCCCTGAAGGCGCTGTGGTGGATCGCGGTCATCGTCTTGGTGGTGTGGCTGCTCGGGTTCGTCTTCCGGGCGGCCGAGGGCGGCGGACGTCGCCGCTGGTACCGATGGTGACCTGATACCGCTCAGTCCAGGGGTGGGGCTCGTGCAGCCGGCGGGCCGCGAACCTCACCCCTTTGCGCTGCCCTGCCGCGTTGTGGGTAGACGCACCGGTAGCGGCTCGTCGGCATCGCGTTCCGGAACCAGCGCGTCCCTCCCCGGCGAGCCGCCTCCGCTTCGGACCGCGATGAGCCTGCGCAATCCGCAGGAGGCGCCGCGGTCGTCCGGATCCACCGGCGTGATGGGCACGCCCTGGGGCCGGTGTCCAGGCTGGGACGAACAGGATGGCATCCGATCGGTAGCGACCTGTATGCCGGTCGAGACCACTACGACGGACGGGTGCTGGGGCATCCGTCGCTGTGCGGGTACACGCACCGGACAGGGACATCGGGCACTCGGGAGGGCGGCATGGGTTCCGACGGCAAGGGCACTTCCCCGCGGGCTTCCGGGCGCGGGCGCGACGAGACCCACGACGAGCGCGCCGACCGTCAGTGGGGCGAACTCATCCAGGAGGTGCGCGTCGCGCAGACCGGCGTGCAAATCCTCTTCGGCTTCCTGCTGACGGTCGTCTTCACCCCGCACTACCCGCAACTCGGCGACACCGAGCAGGTCATCTACATCGTGACGGTCGTCCTCGGCGCATCGGCCACCGGGGCACTGATCGGCCCTGTGTCCTTCCACCGCCTGGTGTCGGGACAACGGATCAAGCCCCAGGCGGTGCGCTGGGCCTCCCGGCTCACCTTCGTGGGGCTCGTCCTCCTGCTGGCCACCATGACCTCAGCGCTGCTGCTGGTCCTGCGGGTGGCCACCCACGACGCGTACGTGCCCTACCTGGTGGCAGCGGTCCTCGCCTGGTACCTGCTGTGCTGGTTCGTGCTTCCCGTCTGGGCACGGATCCGGTTCTCCGAGGACTGACTCGTTGAAGTCCGCCGGTGGTGGGGCCACCCATTCGGCGTATCTCCGGCGGGTGCACCTCTGCCGATGGTCCGAAAGTGCATTCACCGCCCTGAGGAGCCCGCGCCGCACGGTCTCCCGCGGCCTCGCGGCACGTCCCCGAAAGACGAGGCGCAGCCCGCTGCGCGGGAGGCCTGCGCGGGCCCCCGGCCCCTGCTGCTGCAGGTGCTCGACGAGCTGTGTGCACGTGGCCTGCTGAAACTGCCGGAACAGGACCGCGCTGAGCGGGACGGGCAGCGGTGAGGGGGACGCGTCCTTTGACGTAGCCCCGCGAGGGCGCTCGGTTGGCGGCAATGACATGCGGCGGTGGGGACGTGGCCGTCCACGTCGCTCGCCAGGCCGTCGTAGAGTCCCTCCCAGGTCCTCGCCCGCGTGCCCGGGCCAGCAGGTTTCCGGCTGACGGGTCACCCGGAGGTGCAGCTTTGGCGGCATCGGCCCTGCCGGCTCACCCATACCGAAGCCAGTTCTCCGACCCCCCTTGACCTCAATCGGAGCCGTTGCAGGCCCGGGACGCACAAGCAGCGCCGGCGGCGACCACAGCGGCGGCACGGGGACATGTGCCAGCCCGTCCGCACGCGGGCGGCGAGCAGGCTTCGGGCATGCCGTTGGCTAGCTGAATGCCTGGGTGCGCAGTCGAGTCAGGATTCTGGTCACCGGGAGACGTGCATCTGGGTCACACCGAGTTCGGCGCCAATCTGTGTTTTGCGGGTGCCGCGCGTGGTGAGGGCATCCTCAATGAGCATGGCGTCGGCGGGGTCGTCCTCCACCAGCAGCACCTCGTACGGACGAGCGGGGGCGATCATCATCGCGAACTCCGAGACTTGGGCGACGCCGAATGGGACGAGGTGTTCAGGCCAGGCCATAGGCGCCGGGCGCCCTGCCGCGTCATGTTGGACGCCCCTGCCGATCTGCGGATAGCCGACACCCGCGTCAGCCGCCTCGTGGGCAGCTGTCTCTTCCAGGCGCTCGACGGCTTGCCGCAGGTGGACAAGCATGTGCAGGTACGCGAGGGCTTCGGCCTGCCCCTGTGTAAGCGACGCCAACATCGGAAGACAACATCGGTTGTCGTCGAAGGGTCGAATTCCAGCGTCACCGGCCCCCTCGTTCGGCCACTGAGCGGCGCCCACCGCCCCTGCTTCGCGCGTCGAGCACCCCGTCCTCACTCGGCGCACCTCCATTGGAGTGGACGACCGTCCTGCAGGGCCGCGCCATCACCGCCGTGGGGTCCTTTGTCGGCTTCAGTGAAGAACGCGCCCGGCACCAGGGTCGATGTCGGTGTGCACCGCAGGGTCCCGCCAGGCCGTCACAATCCAGGCGGGGCCCTCCGCCCTCAACCGCTTCCCGAAGCTGGGACGGTACGCGCAGCCGGCGGCGGTGAGCACGGCTTCCGCTCGCCGCCGCCGGTCGACACCCGTGCACCAGAATTCGAACTAGAATCGAACAATGTGTGGTGAGGAAAGCCTGCCGGTCGCCGACGGCCCGCTCGTCCGGCTCACCCTGCCGGACGCGCAGACTCTGTTCGCCGTCGTACGAAGCCGCCGACAGGAATCGGACCGGACCTGGGCCTATCAACTGGAGATCAGCCTCCCCTCCTTGGCAGACGTGCGCGGGGTGACGGTGGCGCTGCCGGAACCGGTGACGTTCTGGGTGCCGGCTTCCTCCTGTACCCCTATCGACGGACAGGATTACGGCGAGGTGCCGACCGAACGCGCCGCCCGTACTCCGGCGTGGGTCATCGAACGCCGCCCTGCCCCGCTCTCCGCCGCCGAGTACGTCGTCCATCGCGGCGATTGCTCCTCCGGCACCGGCCAACGCCTCCCCGTCGACGGCGATGACGCCCGCACCACACTCCAGCAGGAGGACGCTGCCGCCTGCGCCGTCTGCCGCCCCGACCGTGTCCTGCTGTCGGGACCCTGACGACGACCTGCACGGATCGGGTCGCTCAGAACGACTCTCGGTATCGGCCGGCGGGACGTGTCGCGGTGGCGTTGCAGGGCCGCCCGGACCTCGGCCGGCAGGGACGGCGGCTGGCGTGCCGGTTGAGGGCAGGTGTAAGACGTCCGCGCAGGGGAACCCGTGGGCCGTGTGGCCGCTTCGCGGCTCCATCGCACGGGCGAAGGGACTGTTCCATGGGCGTGCGTACGTGGATCCAGGACTGGCCGGTGTACCGGCAGCTCACCGGTGAGGATCCCCTCGGCCGGGGGGCTGCCGCCGCGTCCCGCGGCCGCCGTGACCAGCGGCCCCGCACGGAGACGGCGGACAAGGTCGTCAAGTCCGTCTGCCCGTACTGCGCGGTGGGCTGCGCGCAGAACGTGTACGTGAAGGACGACCGGATCGTGCAGATCGAGGGCGACCCGGACTCCCCGGTTAGCCGGGGCCGCCTCTGCCCCAAGGGCGCGTCGACCCTGCAACTCACGACCGGCGACGCCAGACGCCACGAGGTCTTGTACCGACGGCCGCACGCCGCCGACTGGGAGCGGCTGGATCTCGACACCGCGATGGACATGGTCGTGGACCGGGTGATCCAGACCCGTCGTGAGACGTGGCAGTGGGAGCACGAGGGCATCCGGGTGAACCGGACCATGGGGATCGCCAGCCTCGGCGGCGCGACGCTGGACAACGAGGAGAACTACCTGATCAAGAAGCTCCTCACCGGGCTGGGCATCGTGCAGGTCGAGAACCAGGCCCGGGTGTGCCACAGCTCGACCGTCGCGGGCCTGGGCACGTCCTTCGGGCGCGGCGGCGCCACGACCTTCCTGCAGGATCTGCAGAACTCCGACTGCATCGTCATCGAGGGCTCCAACTTCGCCGAGGCGCATCCGGTCGGCTTCCAGTGGGTGATGGAGGCCAAGGCCCGCGGTGCGAAAGTCATCCACGTCGACCCCCGGTTCACCCGCACCAGCGCGCTGGCCGATCTGCACGTCCCCATCCGGGCCGGGTCCGACATCGCCTTCCTCGGCGGAATCATCAACCACGTCCTGCAGAACGAGGCCGACTTCCGCGAGTACGTCCTGGCGTACACCAACGCCGCCACCCTCGTCCGGGAGGACTTCCAGGACACCGAGGACCTCGACGGCGTGTTCTCCGGCCTGAACGAGGAGACCGGCCACTACGACGTGGAGAGCTGGCAGTACGACGGCGGCGACGTGCAGGGAGTCGCGGGCGAGCGGGACGAGCTCTACGACGAGCGCACCAACGGCGGAGCGTCGATCGCTTCCTCCGGGCACGCCGAATCCCACGGCTCCGGGGGAGCACCCGTCTCCGGTGAAACACGGCAGGACCCCACGCTCAAGCACCCCCGCTGCGTGTACCAGGTCCTCAAACGGCACTACGCCCGCTACACCCCGGAGATGGTCGAGGACGTCTGCGGCATTCCCCACGACACGTTCCTGAAGGTCTGCCAGGCACTGATCGACAACTCCGGCCGCGACCGCACGAGTGAATTCGTCTACGCGGTGGGCTGGACCCAGCACACCGTCGGCGCCCAGTACATCCGCACCGCGTGCATCCTGCAGCTGCTGCTGGGCAACATAGGACGCCCCGGAGGCGGCATCCAGGCGCTGCGCGGCCACGCCAGCATCCAAGGGTCCAGCGACATCCCCACCCTGTTCAATCTGCTGCCCGGCTATCTGCCCATGCCGCACGCCCACGCCCACGAGGACCTGGACGCATTCGTCGAGGCGACCAAGGCCGACAAGGGCTTCTGGGGCAACATGCGGTCCTACATGGTCAGCCTGCTCAAGGCCTACTACGGCGAAGCGGCCACCGAGGACAAGGACTTCTGCTTCGACCACCTACCGCGCATCACCGGCTCGCACAGCACCTACGACACGGTCCAGGCCCAGCTCGACGGCACGTGCAAGGGCTACTTCCTGATGGGCGAGAACCCCGCGGTCGGCTCCGCCAACGCCAAGATGCAGCGGCTGGGAATGGCCGAACTGGACTGGCTGGTGGTCCGGGACTTCTCGCTCATCGAGTCGGCGACCTGGTGGAAGGACGGCCCCGAGATCGAGACCGGCGAGCTGCGGACCGAGGACATCGCCACCGAGGTGTTCTTCTTCCCCGCCGCCGCGCACGTCGAGAAGGCCGGCTCCTTCACCAACACCAACCGCATGCTGCAGTGGCACTTCGCCGCCAAGGAACCCGACGGCGAGGCCCGCAGCGACCTGTGGTTCATGTACCACCTGGGCAGGCGCATCAAGGAGCGCCTGGCCGAATCCGCCGACCCGATGGACCAGCCGGTACGAGACCTGGCCTGGGACTATCCCACCACGGGCCCACTCGCCGAGCCCGACGCGGAGTCGGTGCTCGCGGAGATCAACGGCCACGACGCCTCCGGCGAACCGCTGAGCGCCTACACCCAGCTCAAGGACGACGGCTCGACCTCCTGCGGCTGCTGGATCTACTGCGGCGTGTACGCCGACGGGGTCAACCAGGCCGCCCGCCGCAAGCCCCACACCGAGCAGGACTGGATGGCCCTGGAATGGGCGTGGGCCTGGCCCGCCAACCGCCGCATCCTGTACAACCGCTGCTCCGCCGACCCGGACGGCAAGCCGTGGAGCGACCGCAAGGCGCTGATCTGGTGGAACGCCGAGGAGCGGAAATGGACCGGGCACGACGTGCCGGACTTCGTCCCCGACCGGCCGCCGTCCTACCGGCCGCCGGAGGACGCCACCGGTCCCGACGCGCTCAGCGGCGTCGACCCGTTCATCATGCAGGCCGACGGCAAGGGCTGGCTGTACGCGCCCGCCGGCCTGGTGGACGGCCCCCTGCCCACCCACTACGAGCCGCAGGACTCACCGGTCAGCAATCCCCTCTACAGCAAGCAGCAGCGCAGCCCCGTCCGCCAGATCTCCTCCCGCGAGGGCAACCGCTTCCACCCCAGCGGCCACGAACGCGGCGCGGACGTCTTCCCGTACGTCGTGACGACATACCGGCTGACCGAGCACTTCACCGCGGGCGGCATGACCCGCTGGTCGCCGTACCTGGCCGAACTGCAGCCGGAGATGTTCTGCGAGGTCTCGCCGGAACTCGCGCGCGAGCGCGGCCTTGAGCACACCGGCTGGGCCACGCTGGTCACGGCCCGCGGCGCCATCGAGGCGCGCGTGCTGGTCACGGAGCGGATGACCCCCCTGCGCGTCGGCGGGCGCACCCTCCACCAGATCGGGCTGCCATACCACTGGGGGCCCAACGGGTACACCACCGGTGACGCGGCCAACGAACTGTCCGCCATCGCCCTCGACCCCAACGTGCACATCCAGGAGGTCAAGGCGCTGACCGCGGACATCCGGCCCGGTCGCCGCCCACGAGGCCCGGCCTTGCTCGACCTGATCACCGAATACAAGCAGCGAGCCGGCATCACCGAGCACACCGGAACGGAGGTCACCGGATGACAATCATCGGCCGCAATCTGCTGGCGGGCGCCGAGCCGGACCCCGCCCGGGACGCCGGCTACGGCGCCGACCACCCCGAACGGGTGGGCTTCTTCACCGACACCTCGGTCTGCATCGGCTGCAAGGCGTGCGAAGTGGCCTGCAAGGAATGGAACGCCATCCCGGAGGACGGCCTCGAACTCACCGGCATGTCCTACGACAACACCCAGGGCCTCAGCGCCGACACCTGGCGGCACGTCGCCTTCATCGAGCAGAGCAAACCGCTCGGCCACGCGCAGTCCGGCGTCGACCACACCGGCGTTGATGTCTTCGCGCTCGCGGCCCAGGGCTCCGGCACGCCGCCCCAAGAAGCAGCCGCCACCCCGACGACCCCCGGCCCGCCCTCGCCCGACGGCCGCACCGAACTGCGCTGGCTGATGTCCTCCGACGTATGCAAGCACTGCACCCACGCGGCCTGCCTCGACGTGTGCCCGACCGGCGCCCTGTTCCGAACCAAGTTCGGCACGGTGGTGGTGCAGGACGACATCTGCAACGGCTGCGGCTACTGCGTACCCGCCTGCCCCTACGGCGTCATCGACCAGCGCAAGGACGACGGCCGGGTCTTCAAGTGCACGATGTGCTACGACCGGCTGGGCGCCGGCCAAGAGCCGGCCTGCGCCAAAGCCTGCCCGACGGACTCCATCCAGTTCGGCCCCCTGGACGAACTGAGGGAACGGGCAGCAGCCCGGGTCGAGCAACTGCACGCCACCGGAGTCACCGACGCCCGGCTGTACGGCGAGAACCCCAACGACGGAGTCGGCGGCAACGGCGCCTTCTTCCTGCTCCTCGACCAGCCCGAGGTCTACGGTCTCCCGCCGGCCCCGGTCGTCACCACCCGTGACCTCCCCTCGATGTGGCGCCACGCGGCGGTCGCCGCGGGCACCGTCCTCGGAGGGCTGGCCGCCGTTTTCGCCGCATGCGACGCAACGCGAAAGGACCGTCGATGAGCAGCTCCGACGTCGGCAAGGGCGGTCTCCACGGCGAGCGACCGGGGCGCGAGGCGCGGGTCGGCCAGACCGTGGGAGGAGATCCCGAGAAGAGCACTGCGCCGGCACCGGCAGCTGGTGCGCCCCGGCGGCGCGGCAAACGGCGTGGACGCCGGGGCGAGCAACTCATGGTCCCCGATGCCGAGTTCGGCTCCTACTACGGCAGGCCCGTCATCAAAGCGCCCACCTGGGCGCCGCTGGACATCGCGGGCTACTTCTTCCTCGGCGGGCTGGCAGGTGCAGGATCCGCCCTGGCGGCAGGAGCCGAACTGACCGGACGCCCGGGCATGGCACGCGCCCTGAAGGTCTCTTCGATCGCGGCCATCAGCGGCTCAGGTGTGGCGCTCGTTCACGACCTCGGCCGGCCCGAGCGGTTCTACAACATGCTGCGGGTCTTCCGGCCCACCTCACCGATGAGCGTCGGCTCGTGGCTGCTGTCGGCATATGCCCCCGCCGCCGGCGCGGCCGCCGCCCTGGACCTGACCCGCCGGATGCCCCGGATCGGACGCGCCGCCACCGCCGGAGCCGCACTGCTCGGACCGGCCGTCGCCGCATACACCGCCGTGCTCGCCACCAACACCGCCGTGCCCGCATGGCACGACGGATACCGCGAGATGCCCTACGTCTTCACCGGCTCGGCGACGATCGCCGCAGCGGGCATGGCTCTGATCACCGCGCCCGTGGTGGAGAACGGCCCCGCCGTCGGCGCCGCCGTGCTCGGCACCGCACTGGAGACCACCGCCGTAAAGGCCATGGAACACCGCCTCGGCATGATCGCCGAGCCCTACCGCAGCGGCCGCGGCGGACGGTTCATGCGCGCCGCCCAGGCCCTATCCCTCGCCGGCGCAACCGGCGCCACCCTCTTCGCACGCCGCAGCCGAACGGCCGCCGTCCTCAGCGGCGCAGCCCTGCTGGCCGCATCCGCCTGCACACGATTCGGCGTCTTCTACGCCGGGACAGCCTCCGCCAACGACCCGAAGTACACCGTCGCCCCGCAACGGGAGCATGAGAACGCGGGAACGAGGTGATCCTCTTCGTCGAAGTCGGGAACACCGACGGTCCCCAGTGAAGAGATGAACCAACTCATATTCACGGGTCGGCGTCCTCATGGACAATGCCGCTGCTTCGGATCTTGCGTCTCCGACGCCCACGCCGCCGGCCCGACTGATCGAACGCCCCCACTCATCCCGCCCCGTCGTCGCCCGCAGGAGGACGACATCGGGTCCTCAGGCGCATAACCAGCAGGGGAATGCGGCTGCGCAGCCTCAACCTCCTCCGCACGGCTTCGAGGGCACCTATGCTGTGTGCGTGACGGGGCATGCCACATCAGGGGCGGCTAGGACCGAGTCCTTCTCAGACTGGTTCGACCGAAGGGCAGCCGCATCGATCTTCGGCGGCAGGACCGTGCTGTACAAAGCGGTTCGTGCGGACTTGGCCAACTTTGACCGCCTGCCCTACGGCGACCCACAAGACCAGGGTCGCCAGCGGGCAGCAGTTCTGTACGCCTCCCTCCGATTACGCGGTAGGGAAGAGATCAAGCTCGCCCGCATTCGGTACAACCTGATGATCCTTCTGAGCTGGATCAGCATTGGCGGTCTCATAGGCGCTACGCGTGGGGCGATCGAGGACTACCGTGCCATGCCTCCCCCTCCGGACCCGACACTGCAGTCCTCCGGCCCTGTTGGCGCGCTGGCATGCGGGATCCTTGCCGCCGCCCTATGTGCCAAGGTGTTTCATGCCGTCCTCAGGCGACACCCGCGCATCACCGCCTTGCCCTCACGTGCCTGGGCCGTGCAATGCGCCCTTCCGGCCCTGGCGGAGGTATCCGTCTCGCCAGTCACGGTTCACGTCAGAGAGCACACCACGGCGTGGCACTTCTGGAACGGCTGGTACGGGGTCTGGGTAGTTCTGTTGGCGTACCGCGTACTGACGGTTGCTTTCGGACTGAACATGCCCTGGCATATAGCTGCTCGATGCCGCCCCACCGACCGCCTGTTGTTGGAAACAACGGCCCTGGCAGCAGAACTCTGCACAGAAAGCCGCCGCCGACGCAGGCCGGGAACGATCTACCTACTCTGCCGCCGACTTGACCGCTTGGCCGTACTAGCCGAACACGACTTGACATTGCCGCTCCGAGGTCCCCGCACAGTACGACGAGAGCTTCGGCAACCCGCTCTTCGGGCCGCGGCGGTCTACCGCCGGCACCGACTGCCCATTGTCACGGCAGCGACTCCGCAAGACGTAGAGCGCATCGTGGCTTCGCTGATGGCGGCAACCGAAGCCCTCGCAAGGGGCGATTACGTGGCTCTGCTGGCCAACGCCCCCGAACATGTCATGGAACGGAACATCGTCCGTCGCGTCGTCACACGCGCTGGACCTGCAGCGGCACTCATTACGGCCGGTGCCCTCCTGCCGCTAATCCCCTCCATCGACGCCCAACCCGGCATCGCCAGCAGCCTGCGATGGAGCTTGATCGTCACCGGTGCCCTCACCTTCGTTGCCGGCAAGGACACCGCCAGTCGCATCGGATCGCCTCTGGACAAGGCCCTCCCCTGGCAATGACGGAGCGGGGTGGAGGGGTTTCACACTCCCCCTCTTGTTGTCCCGCACCTGGGCCGACTACGGCCGCGGGTCCACCGCCGAGTAGTCGGCTGCTGAAACTCACCAGGCGCCTGGGCGCAGCAGCGGAAGCCTTCGATTCAAAGATGGCGGCGCCGCACCTCCACCGTGCGCTCGATCCCGTTCCGCAGCACTCTGGGGTATGGGCACGGCGTTGGGATCCGCCATCACAGGCAACGGATCCGCCGACAGCGCTGACCCCCACCACCCCTACGTGGCGGTGGGGGTCACCCATGCGCGAGGACTTGGCGGGTTCCGGACCGTGTCCTCGGGCTCGCACCCCCAGCCTGCCCCCCCTTGCACGCAGGCGCGCGCGAAGCACGCCCAATGGGTGATGGCGTCCGGCGCGGCACCGTCATGGAGGATGAGAGGCGCGCCAGACCGCTTCTGGGGGCGACCCCGCTGCGCGGGCACTGGCCTGCCGGGTGCGCGAGCGGGGTCGCACATCCAGGATGCGCCTCCAACCGGGCGGGGGCATGCTTGCCAGGTGCAATGCCGCGTGATCGCGTGCCCGCCTTCGGACACCGGGGGCCGCGGCGTCCGCATCGACGGCACGATTCTCGGCATCGCCCACAGCCCGATCGACCTTGCTTGAATTCCTGCAGCGGGGCCTTCACCCGGACGACATCGACCTCACCGACGCCGACCTCTTCGACTGGCGCGGTGGCGGACCGAGGGTTTGGGTGTGACCCCTGCCGCGGCACACGCGGCGGGGGCCCCCTCACCACCTGAGCGACCCCATCCGCTTGGGCAGGTTCTCGGCGAACGCGAACGAAGCCGCAATTCCAGAGTGCGCTTCCCCCCACCGATGGGCATCCTGTGCAGATGCTTGCTGCTGAGCCGCCCCTCGTCATCGTCTATCCGCCCATCGACCACCATCGCCGGGTCGCGGTCCGTGGCTGCTACGCCGGATCCGCCCGTCGAATGGCGGAGCTCCTGGACGTCTTGCGGCGCGCCGGGCTAAATCCCGATCGGTTCAGCCTGACCGACCCAGAGGTAGTTGAGTGGCGCGGCGGCGGCCCCGAAGTGTGGCCGTAGCGGCGCGGCCCCATCCGAGGTGGAGCTGGACAGAGCCGCACAATACATCTACCTCGCTCCAGCGCCAGTTACTCCCAAAGCCCCGCAAGCCGGTGCGGACCACGTCGTACCAGTCGTCACGGCAGGGCTGACCGGTACACCAGCTTGGGGGCCAGGGTCAGGAGCGGCCGCGGCCGCTGACGAAGTCGCGGACTCGGTCCACCAGGCCCGCACCGGGGGCGAGCAGCTTGTTGCCCGGCGGGGTGTCGGGGGCGCTGGGGTGAGGACGAGTGGGGGCCATCTTCTTGGCGGTGCGGATCTTGTCGCCGAGGTCGTCAAGCTGCTTTCCAGAGCACGCCTGGGCGAGCATCGGGAACAGGCGGTTTTCCTCGTCCCTGACGTGCTCGCTGACCTCGGAGGTCAGGTGCTGGATCAGCTCGTCGAACTGCGGGTCGTCGCTGTCGCGCCCTTCGAGATCCTTGAGGGTCCGTTCGATCCCGGCGTGGTCCTCGAGTTCCTGGTCCGCCAGTGCATCGCCGCCGGGCACGTGTTCCCGCACCGCAGGGTAGAGGTACATCTCCTCCGCCACCGCGTGACGGACCAGTTCCGTGGTCACCTCGTCGGCCAGACGCCTGCGCTCCTTGTCACCTTTGGGCAGCGCACTGATCTTGCCGAGGAGGCTGTCTACCTCGCGATGATCGGCGACCAGTTCCTCAATGACGTTCCCGCCGTGTCCCATGCAGCTCACCGTCTCCCGGTTCAGGCTGTCCCCGAGCTTCAGCCCAGATCCGTTCCCGAAATACGCAACCGGCTAACGCCACCATCCGGGTCCACGGACCTGGCTGAATGACCTTCCCCTACTGCCGGCCGGCGCTCCTCCCGACTCTCGCTGTGCCCGTCACAGGGCGAGGTCGGCGCTGGCACCGTCCGCACACACGGGTCCTGATGTATGCGGTGCCCTGGGCCGCTGCGCGCTCTCGGCTCCCGGCCGCAGTGTCCTTCACTGCTCCAAGGAGCCAGACGGTGCCTTTCGGAAACTGCTCCCGGCACCGTCTCTGGCCATCACGCAATGGCGGCCGTGAGCTGGGCGAGAGTCTTAAGGACCGGTTGCATCCAGGCGGGCACGCCCTCCGTCCCCGCGTATTCGCAAAGTTGCCAGTCGATCAGACATGACCGTCACCTGCATCAGCGAGACGAGCCGGCGGCTACTCCGTGCGGGTGGATTTGGTCTCCGCGTGCGACCGCTGGAATCACCGCCCAGACTGGGGAGGGCGGAGCGATGAGCGCGGCCACTGGCTGCTGCTCCATTCGGATCCTCCATCTGCGAGGTGCGGGCCCCTTGCACAGGGTCACTCGCCAGCCGGAGCGTCTGCTCGGCAGCGCCTTGAAGGGAAAACACTGATGGCTGATGTACCTAAGGTCGCCCTAGCCGCCGCGGTTCTCGGCGGGTACGTCCTGGGCCGGACGAAAAAGGGACGGGTCGCGTTCGGGATGGCCACCTACCTGGCCGGCCGTCGGTTCGGGCTGCAACCACAGCAACTGCTGACCGAGGGCGCCAAGAGGATTCGCGAGCTCCCCCAGTTCGCCGACCTCAACGAGCAGCTCCGCGGTGAGGCCCTCGACGCAGGACGCAAGGCGCTGAGGGCGGTCGCCGACCGCAAACTCGCTGATTTCGCCGACTCTTTGCACCAGCGCACCGAGCGTATAGGCAGCAAGGGCAAGGATCAGCCGCAAGACGACGACGAAGAGTTGGGGGACGAGTACGAGGAAGAGGAGGAGCCTGAGGACGAAGAACCCGAAGAAGAGGGGGACGAGGAAGCTGAGGACGAGTACGAAGAGAACGAGGAAGAAGAACCGAAGGAGGAAGACGAAGAGCCGGAAAAGCCCGCGCCCCGGCGTCGCCCCGCAGCCCGGCGGCCGGATGAGGACGACGACCGCGGTACCCGACGCGGTCACGGTCGTGAGCGGCATCCCGAGAGGGCCGCCACCAGCAAGACACCTGCTAAGAAGTCGGCTCCTGCGAAGAAGGCGGTGGCCAAAAAGTCAGCGCCCGCGAAGAAGACCACCGCAGCGAGGAAGTCGTCAGCTCAGCCGGAGAAGGGTGCCGCGAAGAAGACCGCGGCGAAGAAGGCATCCCCGGGACGCCGGAGGTAGACCCATGGCCGACACGGCACGTGACACCGGAAACGGGCAGGGTTCGGGACTGGACCAAGTACGTGGCGCCCTCAAGGATTTCATTGGAGCACAGGCAGAGAACCTGGCAGGCAAGGCCGGCGACAAACTGGGTGACATCACCAGCGGACTCACGGGTGTGGCGGAGAACGGCGGCGTGCTCCCCAAGGCAGGCCTGCGGATGCTTCAAGGTGACTCACCGGTCAAGGCTTTGGTCGGCGAGAAGGCGAAGAGCGTCAAGGACAGTGTGGTCGGCAAGGTCAAGGAGACGTTTGGTGGCGGGGGCGGTGGCAAAGGCCGCAGGTCCGGCACCACGAAGGTGATGAACATCATCGAAGTGCTTGACGTCGGCATACCCATACGCGACGCCTACGACCACTGGACCCAGTACGAAAAGTTCAGCAGCTTCACCAAGGGCGTCCGCAGCGTCTCCAAGGGAAAGGACGCCGACAGCGACTGGAAAGTGAAGGTCGGTCCCTCCACTCGCGGCTGGAAGGCCACGGTCCAGGAACAGATCCCGGACGAACGCATCGCGTGGAGCTCGGAGGGAGCCAAGGGCACCACGCGCGGTTGCGTCAGCTTCCATGAACTGACGCCCACCCTGACGCGCATCGTGCTGGTCGTCGAGTATTACCCCTCCGGATTCTTCGAGAAGACCGGCAACATCTGGCGCGTTCAGGGGCGGCGCCTACGGCTGGACTTCAAGCATTTCCAACGCTACGTAACGTTGACCGACGAGGAACCAGAAGGGTGGCGCGGGGAAATCCGTGAGGGTGAGGTGGTCCGCAGCCACGAAGAGGCCATTGAGGAAGAAGAGCAGGCAGCCGACGACCAGGACGAGGAAGTCGAGGAAGACGCCGAAGAGGAAGAGGCTGAGGACGAATTCCCCGAGGACGAATACGAGGAAGACGAAGGTGAGGATGAGGACGGAGAAGAAGAGGAAGAAGAGGAGGACGAAGGGCAGTACCGGTGATCACTGCTCCGCGTCACGCCCAGTTCCAAGCCGTGTTCGGCGACAGTCCACAGTCAGCGTCCCGAGGAAGTGATCGGTCATGAGGGCGATCGTGTGGCACGGCAAGCACGACGTTCGGGTCGAGACCGTGCCCGACCCCCGGATCGAAGAGCCCACCGACGCGGTGGTGCGCATGACGTCCACCGGCTTGTGCGGGTGATCTACATCTCTACGAGGTCCTGGCCCCGTTGATGACGCCCGGCGACATCCTCGGTCACGAACCGATGGGCATCGTCGAGGAGACCGGGTCGGAGGTAGGCAACCTCTCTCCCGGCGACCGTGTGGTGGTGCCGTTCCAGATTGCGTGCGGAACCTGCTACATGTGCCGCGAAGGACTGCCGACGCAGTGCGAGACGACTCAAGTCACCGAGTACGGCAGCGGAGCGGAGCTGTTCGGCTACACCAAGCTGTACGGGCGTGTCCCCGGCGTCCAGGCCGTGCCCAGAGCATGCGCTGGCCGTCCCCGGCAAGTTCACAACAGGGGCTGTGAAGAGTAACTGTGACGCCCCGTGCCCCGGGTCAGCGGCACGCGGCGCCGCCGTCGAATGATCGCGGTGAACGGCGACCGCCCGCTTCTTCCAGCGCCGATCGGTGGATTTCCGCCGGAGAGCAGCGCGACGCAGGGGACCCGCCTTGCCGGCGGCCTCGGGGGCCCGGCTGGGGGCTCGGCGGAGGAGACCGCCGGCAAGGCGGGAGCGGCCGCTCAGGCGGTGCCGCTCTCCGACGGAGCCGGGAACCGCTCCCACACGCGGTGGGCGCCCAGCAGCGAGGTGATCTCACGGAGGGCGGCCTCACCGTCGGGGCCGGTGATGACGCCGACTGCGTCGGCAGCAATGCCGGCCGCCTGCAGGGCCAGGTCCGCGTCGTCCCAGCCCCCGATCGGCTTCGCGTGCCGGTAGGCCTCCTGCAGCATCAGCACGATGCGCGGGTCCACGGGTGAGGTGGCCAGCCCCGGGGCGCCTGCCTTGGCGTCGCGCCCGCCCTGGGCGTCGGCGGCCGGTCCCGGAGTCCCCGCCAGCAGCAGGGCGTCGAATTCCACGGAGCGCGCGGTCGCAAAGGTGCGCTGCACGGTGACGGGGCCAGTGCCCTCACCCGTGAGGGAGCCGCCGGTAGGGGCGATGATCAGCGGGACCATGTCGTTGGCCAGCACGGAACGGCGGACGGTGTCGACGGGGCCCAGGTCGCCGGTGCCATTGGTGACGATGCCGATGACGCGTCCGGCGGTCGGCCAGGTCTGGCCGAGCTGCGACAGTGCGGGACTCGGTTGTACGTCGGCGAGGGGCTCGGAAGGCTCAGGGGCGGGCAGACCCAGGCCCTGGGCGACCTGCCGGCAAAGGTAGGGGTCAATGTGGGCGAGGGCGCGCAGAGCGCGTTCCTTGATCGCCTGCTCGTAGCACTTGCCGAGCTCGAAGGTGTACGCGGCGATCGTGTGCTCGCGTTCCACCGGGCTCAGGCTCAGCCAGAACAACCGGGGCTGGCTGTAATGGTCCGCGAAGGACGCCGGTGCCTCGCGCACCTTGACCGAGGGGACGATGGGCGTGGGGTACTCGATGTACGCGTGGTCTTCGGCGCCGGCGAAGAACGGGCAGCCGCCGTCCAGGGAGTTGGGCTTGTACGGGGCGACACCGGTGTGCACCGCGTCCTGGTGGAAGCCGTCACGCAGCATGTCGTTCACGGGCGCGTGGGGACGGTTGATCGGGATCTGCGGGAAGTTGGGCCCGCCCAGCCGGGTGATCTGGGTGTCGAGGTAGGAGAAGAGCCGCCCGGCCAGCAGCGGGTCGTCGGTGATGTCGACGCCGGGGACCAGGTGGCCGACGTGGAAAGCGACCTGTTCGGTCTCGGCGAAGAAGTTGGTGGGATTGGCGTTGAGGGTCAGCAGCCCCACCGGTTGCACCGGTGCCAGCTCCTCCGGGACGATCTTCGTCGGGTCCAGCAGATCGATCCCCTGGAACGTCTGCTCCGGCCTGTCGGGGAACGTCTGGATGCCCAGCTCCCACTGCGGGTAGGCGCCCGCCTCGATCGCGTCGGCCAGATCACGGCGGTGGAAGTCCGGGTCCATACCGCTGATCATCTGCGCCTCCTCCCACACCAGGGAGTGCACGCCGAGCTTCGGCTTCCAGTGGAACTTCACCAGCGTCGTGGCGCCGGCTGAGTTCACGAGGCGGAAGGTGTGGACGCCGAAGCCCTCCATGGTGCGGAACGAGCGCGGGATGCCGCGGTCCGACATGTTCCACAGGGTGTGGTGGGTGGCCTCGGTGTGCAGCGACACGAAGTCCCAGAAGGTGTCATGAGCACTCTGCGCCTGCGGGATTTCCCGGTCCGGGTGCGGCTTGCCGGCGTGGATGACGTCCGGGAACTTGATCGCGTCCTGGATGAAGAATACCGGGATGTTGTTGCCGACGAGGTCGAATACACCCTCGGACGTGTAGAACTTGGTCGCGAACCCCCGAGTGTCACGCACGGTATCGGCAGAGCCCCGCGAGCCGAGCACGGTGGAGAACCGCACGAAGACCGGTGTGTCGACGTCCTTGGCGAGGAAGGCCGCCTCGCACACCTCCGCGGCCGTGCCGTAGCCCCGGAAGACGCCGTGCGCCGCAGCGCCACGGGCGTGCACCACCCGCTCCGGGATCCGCTCGTGGTCGAAGTGCATGACCTTCTCGCGCAGATGATGGTCCTGCAGCAGAACCGGGCCCCGCGGCCCGGCCTTGAGCGAATGGTCGGAATCCGGCAGCCGTGCCCCCTGCGCGGTAGTGAGGAACGGCCCGTCCTGCGCCCGCACGGTCCTGGACGGGCCGTCCGGGCGTCCCGTCGCGCTGAGCGGGGTGGGAACCCCCTGGTCAGGCTTGGACGGCAGCGGAGCGTGCGGCTCGACCGGTTCCTCCACCGTGGGGGGCATGCTCGCGGGCACGCCGGGAAGGTCCGCCCGCGCTGCGGGTGTGAGCTCCGCGCCCACTTCCATGACCTTGTCGACGATCTTCTTGACTGGCCCCGGCTCGTTGGCCATGGCGTCCTCCACTCGTCCTCGGAAACCTCGTCGCCTCCGGGTAACCACTGCCGGAAGCGGGCAAACAGGGCCGGATGGGACGTCCGCCGTTCGCGGCGGATTTCACCCCTGGATGCTGGTCGCCGCACGCGGAAGGCCTCGGGCAAGGAAAATGCGGTCCGCGGTGTCATGCCTGGTCCGGGGACTGAGAGCGGCAGCTGTGCACACCGCCGCACGACGTAACTACCACCGGCCAGGACAGAGCCAGTGTGCGGAGAACTCAATGCCGGCCGCCGTGATGTCATCGAACCCGGCAAGGGCACCGCGAAGCCCCTCGGTGAGGGAGAGCAGGGATGAAGCCCGACTCTGCGGCCTGGCGTCCGGCTGTCGCCGACGGCATTGCCCGGTGTGAGGACTTCCTCTCCTGGCAAGCCGAGATCGGCGACGCCTACAGCGCGGCGGCCGCGTTCGCCGACCGGATGCCTTGGCTGACCACCGCCCAGCGAGACGAGGTCGTCCGGCTATATACCGTCGACCGCCTCGACGTGGCCCGCGGGATGCTGACCCGCTTCTGGGACCGCGACCAACAACTGCACCTCGAGTACGCCCGGCGCTTCAACGACGTGCGCACCCGACTGCTGAGCACGGTGGCCGCACTCGCCCTGGTCACCGCAGCCGTCTGCCTCCCAGTGCCGCTTCTGCTGTTGTTTGGCGGCGCCTGAGCCGGGTCAGTGCCGGCGGTCGGCACGGAACACAACCAGTCCTTCAATCTTCTGACCAGCCCGATCAACCTGCGAGCACCAGCCAGAACGGCCGTCGGCGCCGCAACGGGCCAATGACCCGCGATGATCAGCTGCCCACGACAGGGCTCGGTCCCCTCAGGGCAGACGCCGCTCGCGCATGGCGGACCGACGCAGGCCGGCACGTTCAGTGCATCGGCTTCGCTGGGCCAGCATCAAAGCAGTGGGCTTGCCCCCGGGCTGCGGGCGCGCCTTCTGCGCCCGTCCCGGGCTGGTCGCACCAGCAGGCTGTCCGCGTCCTGGGAGGGGAACTCAAGGCTGCCGAGCCGAGAAGGCCCTGCGGAGCGGCAGTCAGGCAGAGAGCGTGAGCTCGGCGCGGCCGAACAGGAGGGCGTAGCCGTTGGGCAGCTGGTTCAGGATGCGGGTAATGAGGTCGTCCCCGGCGAGTTGGGCAAGGACGGCAAAGACGGTTCCCGCGTCCCAGCGTGCTGTGGCCGGGGTACCACCGGTGCGTGTGGCCAGGTCGCTGACGAAGCCGAAGCCGGTCCGGGGGGTGGCAGGGATTTGGGCGGTGAGTTCAAGGGCGGCCTCGAAGGGCAGCCGGGCGGCCAGGGCGACACGCTCTTCGCTGGTGAGCTGCCGGCCGAGAGCGGCGAGCACGTCGCGTACGGCCCGCTCGGCCCGTTCACTCGTGGCGTAGGCGCCCTCATTCCGCACGTGCTCGACCATGTGCTCGAACGACATCGCCGCTGCAGGGCGCGTTGTCTGAGGCTGCTGGGACATCGGCGGGTGTCCTTTCGTTTTTGTGTGCTGGATGCGAGGGGAGGGGGCGGGGGGATGCGTCCCGCCCTTGCGGGCCGGGTCAGCCGGGTTCGAGGTGGCCGAACAGCAGGTCGTAGGCTGGGGGCAATTGCAGCAGGAGGCGTCGTAGAAGGTCTGGTCCGGCCTCCTCGGCGGCCACGCTGAGCACGGCGCCCACGTCCCACCGTGCGGTCTGGTCGGTGGCGCCCTCGATCCAGGCGGCCGTGGCCCGCACGAACCGCTCCGCGTCCAGCGGTTCGGTGGCCTGCATGGGGTTGAGCAGGATGAGCGCGTACGTCTCCGGGAGCCGTGCGGCGAGTTCGGCGCGTTCCCGGCCGACCACGTGTGCGCCCAGCAGGGCGAGCACCACGCGGGCCGCCCGGTCCGCCTCATGCGGTGTGGGGTACTCGCCGCGTTCCTGGACCCGCGCCAGGAACGATTCGGATCGCATGACCACGGATGTTCCCCCTTGCTTGTATCTGGTGCGGAGGACGGGCAGGCGACGGCGAAGGAATGGCCGCCCGTCCTCCGCTGCCCGGTGAGGGGTGGGCCCGGGGCCCGGTCAGCCGCTGATCTGCTTGCGGTCGTCGGCCGAGGTGATGGAGATCTTGCGGGGCTTGGCCCGTTCCGCGACAGGGATGCGCAGCGTGAGGACGCCGGCGTCGTAGTCGGCCTGGATGTGATCGGTGTCGAGGGTGTCGGCGAGCACCAACTGCCGGGAGAAGACACCCAGCGGCCGCTCGGACAGCTCCATCTGCACGTCCTCGGCCTTGGCCACGGGTCGTCGCTCGGCCTTGACGGTGAGCATGTTCCGTTCCACGTCGATGTCGATCGCCTCAGGCGAAATGCCGGGCAGGTCGAAGACAATCACGTACTGGTCGCCCTCGCGGTAGGCGTCCATGGGCATAGCGGTGGGCCGGGACCAGGTGCCGGTCCCTCCCAGCATCTGCTGGGCCAGACGGTCCAGTTCACGGAACGGGTCGGTGCGCATCAACATCGTGAAACACCTCCAAGCGTTCGGGCAGTAGCTGCCAATGCGCTTCACCTGCCTTCCGTTGTAGCATGTCATCCAAGCGATGACAAATGATGTGTCGTCGAAAGGATGACAAGCGGGGAGTACTTCATTGACGACCGACCCAGCCGCCCGAACGCCCGACGACACAGCCGTTTCGTTCCTCGCCGCCACGACCGCTCTGGCCGCCATCGAGGAGGCCCTTCGTGTGGCCCGCGCCACCGACGGCACCGCGCCACAACCCAGCCCTGACGACGGACCGCAGGAGGCGCTGGCCTCACTGTTTCTTCTGCGTGAGGTGCGCGAGCAACTCGCCCGCTGGGAGAGTGGCCTGATCGAGACCGCCCGCGCCGCTGGTGCGAGCTGGGCCGATCTGGCCGATCCGCTCGGCGTCGCGAGCCGGCAGGCGGCCGAGCGCCGCTATCTGCGCCTGCGGCCAGGAGCGGCCGGCACCACAGGGGAGCAGCGCGTGAAAGCCACCCGCGACGGCCGGGCCGCTGATCGCTCGGTCAATGTGTGGGCCCGGGACAAAGCCGCCGACTTGCGCCGGCTCGCCGCACAGGTCACTGCATTGACCGACCTGCCCGAATCGGCACGCCCCGCTGTCGCAGCCGTGGACCGCGCCCTGGCCCACGATGACGCGGCCGGTCTGCTGGCTCCCCTCGCCGCCACGCATCCCTTTTTGGAGTCCGGCTACCCCGAGCTCGCCGCTGCTGTCGGCAGCCTCACCCGCCACACCGATCGGCTGCGCCGAAGCAGCCACCAACAGCGTCGTAGGGACTAATACGGCCACCTGGCGAGGCTGACCTCGGCGGGAATGAGGCGCATTCCGGAAGAGAGGTACCTTCGTCGCAGCTGGGCTTCTGCCTGGCCGAGTGTCGCGCGATAAGCGGTCCGGCGTAGTCCCGGGTCTCCGCACAGGGCTGCGCCGGAAGCCGTCACCCGAGAGGCGGCAGTCGACGGGCGCGCGCCGGGGAGGCTGGGCAGCGTGGGAGCGGCAGGCATGCTGGGCCCCCTCCGGTCGCCAGCCATGACAGAGCCCCTGCTGCCGGGTAGCGGCAGGGGCTCTGTCGCCGTCACCCGGGGCCGACTGCCGGAGGTGTGCAGCCTGGTGATGCGGTCCCGCCTAGCCGAACCACAGCCTCCTCAGTACGGAGCCGCCCCTCACCCAACCGGCCGCGCCCGGCGTGCGCGCCTTCAAGATCGGCACCAAATTGTGTGGGAGTAGAGGCCTCCGCTCACCCCCAGGCGGACCCTCCACCATGAGTCGACCCCCGCCGCACGGCTGCGGCGGGGGTCGAGTCTCTGCTCAGCTCACCGTGCCGTGACGCCCTCCGGGGCGCATGCACGGTCACGCTCGCCACCGCACGCTTGGTGTGAGGGAGGCGGAGACGCACAGCGACTCGCGCGACCGCACTCGCCCGCAACCCGGTGGGGCGACAACCTTTGTTGTCGTCTTCGGGGGTGTGCGCCTACAGTGTGAACATGCCTGGCATCCACTTTTCCTTGCGGATGAGCGAGGAGGAAATCGCCGCGCTCACCGCCGGCGCGGTCGATGACCTTGTCCGGGACCTGGTCGCTCGCGCCTTCGAGCGCTTGCCGTGGGGCGAGCAGTCGCCCGCCCAGGCGGAGGCCCTGGCACATCTGCACATGCTGGTCCATCTCCGGCAGGCCATCGAGCGCCTGGAAGAGAACGCTGCCCATGAGGCGGCCGAGGCCGGTGCCGGTTATCCGCAGATCGGCAGAGCCTCCAACATGACCCGGCAGGGCGCCCGCCGCCGATGGCCGGGACTGATCACCCACGACCCCACCCCCCACGCCACTCCCCGGAGCTCCCGATGATGATCGCCCCCGCCCGCCCCTACGACGTGCTGCTGGTCGAGGACGACGCCGCTGACGCCATGCTCATCGAGGACGCCCTCACCGCACACGGCACCCGCAACATCACGCAGGTCGAGGACGGCATGGCGGCCCTCGACTACCTTCGTGATCCGGCCAACCCGCGACCGCACCTGATCGTGCTGGACCTGAACATGCCGCGCATGAACGGCCGCGAGCTGCTGGCCGTCATCAAGACCGACGAGGACCTGCGGATGATCCCGGTCGTGGTCCTGACCACCTCCTCCGCGCCCGACGACGTCTCCGGCGCCTACCGGCAGCACGCGAACGCCTACGTCACCAAGCCCGTCAACCTCGACGACTTCGAGCGGGCCGTGCAGAGCATCGACGCCTTCTACCTCGACACCGTCACCAAGCTGCCGCGGCAGTAGCGCCGCTGCCACCGGGCCGCTGGCTTTCCGTGCTGGTTTTGGGTAGCGGTCGCCGGGCCGCCGCACTTCGCTGAGGGGTTCGAATGTCGGGCGTGATCCGGGGCAGGTGGGTGATGCCATGGGAGCTCAGGGCAGAAGCAACGTAGCGCGGGCTAAGGAGGGTGCGGGGATGCAGGTATTGGCCGGTGACGCGGTTGAGACGGCGCAGGTCTTCGGTGCGCCGGAGGCGCTTGCGGAGGCGTCCGGGGCGATGACGACCCCGGAGGTCCGGCAGGTCTCCAAGGTGATGTTCGCCCGCCTGCAGACGCTGGAAGAGGGCACTGCCGACTACCAGTACGTCCGTAACACGCTGATCGAGATGAATACGGCGCTGGTGCACTTCGCGGCCCGCCGCTTCTCCCAGCGCGCGGATCAGATGGAGGACATCCTGCAGGTCGGCACGATCGGTCTGATCAAGGCGGTCGACCGGTTCGACCCCGACTACGGGGTGGAGTTCGTGACCTTCGCGCTCCCGACCATCGTGGGCGAGATGAAGCGGTTCTTCCGCGACACGAGCTGGTCGGTCCACGTGCCGCGGCGGCTGCAGGAGCTGCGCCTGGACCTGGCCAAGGCGACCGACTTCTTGGCTGTCGAGCTGGACCGGGCGCCGACGGTGGCCGAACTCGCGGCCCGCCTGGAGATCGGCGAGGACGAGGTCGTGGAGGCGATGACGGCCGCCAACGCCTACTCCGCCGCATCCCTGGACGCGCCGCCCGCCGAGGAGAGCGACAGCGGGAACGGCTGGGCAGAGCGGCTGGGCTACGACGACAACGCCTTCGGGAAGGTGGAGGAGATTGAGGCGGTCAAGCCGCTGATCCAGGCGCTGCCGGAACGGGACCGGCTGATCCTGTCCCTCAGGTTCGGCCACGACATGACCCAGGCGCAGATCGGCGAACGCCTTGGCATCTCCCAGATGCAGGTTTCCCGTCTCCTGACCAGGATCCTCACCCGCCTCCGCACCCAAGCACTGGCCCTTCCGTAGCCGACACCCAAGACGCGCGGCTCCGTCCCCAGTGGAGGCGGGGACGGAGCCGCCGCTGGCGTCACAGTGATTTCAGCTCGCGGCCGCCCGCTGAGCATTCAGCAAGCTGACGCACATTCATTTAATGTCGCTCAACTGCCGCCGCTCGCACGGGCGTGGGGTTCGGCCCACACCGCGGTGCTCCTCAAAGAAGGCCGTCGCGTCCTCGGCTCTGCCTGAACGCCAAGGGCTTGGAAGCGGCTTTCCAAGGGCTGCGGGCCCGCTGTCCAGAGGGGGCGGGCCGGCTCGCGGCGTGAACAGCGCCGGAGCCAGACCACCGGAGGTGTCGTCCGCCCGGCCCCCGACCCGCACATCGCCTTCATATGTGTGCAGATGGTGGGGTGGGGACGGGGGCGGGTTGTCAGGCGTACGACCCATGGGGGATTGTTGCCGGAAGGAAATGATTCCTTTCGAGTTGGTGAGGTGAGGGATTCGCCCAGCGGGTCCTCGATATTTGGTCTCCACCCGATCGCAGACCGTCACAGACATGGAGCCGGACTTCCCGTGGGACCGCGCCCCCTACCCGGTCCTGGTCGCTGACGCGGCGGGCACTCTCCTACAGCACAACGGCGCCGCACAAGCGCTTCTGCCCGTGGCCCGCCCCGGGAGACGCCTGGCCGACGTGGTCCCGGCCTGGTTGGCCGCCGCCCACCAGGCGATGCGGCCGGCCGGCCCTCGCGCCGTGCAGGAGTCGGGCGCGCCGGTGTCCGGTGCCATCGAAGCGCGCCGTTTCGAGGCGTACCCCAGCGTGCGGGACGACGGCACGGTGGCGTGGTGGCTGGTGGACGACACCGAGCACCAACTCGCCCGTGAAGCCCTGCGCACGGAGCGGCAGCGGACCGCGTTCCTCGTGAAGGCATCCACCATCCTGCTCTCCTCACTCAACCTGGGGCGCTGCATGGACGTGACTGCGCAATTGGCCGCCGAGAACCTTGCCGACGCGGCTCTGGCCATCGCACCGGCCCGCGGTCACCGGCTGCCCGTGGTGACCTGTTTGCGCGGCGGTGTCCCCACCACGTCGCAGGAGGCGGTCGACCCCGACGACGTGCCCGGACTCGGCGAAGCCCTGCGCGGGTTCCCGCCGGTGCCCTCCCGGTGGATCGACCCGTCGGTGGCGCCGCAATGGATGATCCCCGACGGCTTCGGCCCCATCGGAGCACTGGTGATCACTCCGCTGCCCGGGCACGGCGTCCCGGCCGGTGCGCTGGTCCTGCTGCGCAAGGAGGGCAGCGCCGCCTTCACCGAAGAGGAAGAAGTCTTCGCACGCCTTTTCGCCGCACGTTCCGGGGCAGCGATGTCGGCTGCCCGCCTGTATGCGGAGCAGACGGCCATTACCGAGGCGCTGATGCGGGAGCTGCTGCCCCCGACACTGCGCCAGATCTCCGGAGTGGACTACGCCGGCAGTTACCGCCCATCGGCGGACCATGAGCGGATCGGCGGGGATTTCTACGACGTCTACCCCGCCACCGTTGAGGGCGAGCCCTCGCTGGTGACTTTGGGCGACGTGTGCGGGAAGGGCCTGGAGGCCGCCGTCCTCACGGGCAAGATCCGCAGCACCCTGCATGCGCTGCTGCCCCTGGCGGACGACCACCAGCGGATGCTCACCTTGCTCAACACAGCACTGCTCACCTCCCACCACGCCCGGTTCGCGACACTGGTCCTGGCTTCCGCCGTCCGTAAGGGCAGCGATGTGCACGTGCGGCTGACCAGCGCCGGCCACCCGCAGCCGCTGATCATCCGCGCGAACTGCACCGTCGAGGAAGCCGACACCCGCGGCACCCTTGTCGGGGCCCTGCCGGACGTGCCCGCCCGCACCACGACCGTCACACTCGCCCCCGGGGAGGCCTGCATCCTGTACACCGACGGAATCACCGAGGCCGAGGGCGGCCCCATGGGGGACGCCCTCTTCGGTGAAGAACGACTCAAGCGCGCCCTCGCCGGATGCGCCGGAATGCCGTCGGAGGGCATCGTGGAGCACGTCCAGATGCTCGCCTCCCAGTGGCTCGGCAACCGCCGTCACGACGACATGGCCGTCGTCGCCATCTCCGCCCCCCGCACCCATCACCTGAGCGCGGTGAACGGCAACACCCGGGGCAGGTACACCGCATGAGCACGAGCACCCCGCCTCGCCTCTCGGACAGTGCCCGCCTGCGTGAGCTGTCGGACCAGTTGTGGAAGTCCGTGACGGCCAGAGACGAGTACTCCGCCATCGAGGTCGTCGTGCGTGCCCTCGACGACGACATCGACCCGGAATCCGTCCTCTTGGACGTGATCGCGGCGGTCCAGGGCAAAGTCGGTGAAGAATGGGCAGCGAACCGCATCAGCGTCGCGCAGGAGCACGCCGCGACCTCCATCAACGAACGCGCCGTCGCCGCGCTCGCCCTGCACCCCGCCGCCCGGAGGACTCCCCACCGGAGCCGGATCACGGTGGCGTGCGTGGACGGTGAATGGCACGCTCTGCCCGCCCGGTTGGTGGCCGAGGTGCTGAAGTTGCGCGGCTGGCAGGTCGACTACCTCGGAGCGCAGGTCCCCGCGCCGCATCTCATCTCCCACCTGCACACCACGAAGGCCGACGCGGTCGCCTTGTCCAGCTCGATCGCCACACGGCTCCCCACCGCGCATGCGGCGATCACCGCATGCCAGGCCATCGGAGTCCCTGTCCTGGTCGGCGGCGCCGCGTTCGGGCCGGACGGCCGGTACGCGCAGTTGCTGGGCGCCGAAGCATGGGCTCCCGATGCTCGTACCGCCGCCGACCGGCTCGCCGAGGGGCCCCTGCCGCGGCCGCAGGTCGACCACCAGCAGATGGACGATCTGCCGCATCTGGCCGACCACGAATACACGATGGTGGTCCGCAGCAGCGACTCCCTGGTGCGGACCGTCTTCCTCGCCATGGAAGACGCGTTCCCCGCCATGCGCACCTACGACGACCTGCAGCGGGAGCGCACGGCAGAAGACCTCGCACATATCGCGGAGTTTCTCGCCACCGCCCTGTACCTCGGCGACGAGGACATCTTCACCGAGTTCATCACCTGGACCGCCAAGATCCTCCAAGCGCGAGGTGTGCCCGCGCAGTCACTGCCGCCTGCCCTGAACATCTTCGCGCGTGAGCTCAAGGACTTCCCCCGGGCCACCCGCACCCTCCAGCGCGGAGTCGGCGCCCTCACGACCGACCATTCCACCCCCGCCGGAACACCCGCATGACCACGCGGCCCCCGGCACTCCAACTGGCCACGGTCTACACCGAGGACACGGTCCACATAGAGATCACCGGGGACCTCGACTGCGACAACGTCGAACTTCTGTCGGACGAGGTCACCGCCCAACTCGATGCCCGCCCACATCTGAAAGACCTGCACCTGCACTGCGCGGGGATCGGCACCGTCGACTCCATGGGGCTATCCGTCCTGCTGATGATCGGCCGCCGCACCAGGGCGGCCAGGGCACGTCTCCACCTGGACGACCGGTCCGCCAAGCTGGACCGGCTCCTCGCCATCACCGGTACGCTCGAATACCTCACGACGACGACCCCCACCCGCTCCACGAGCTCGCAGCAGAACATGGCAAAACCCCCGATGACCCGGGGGAAAACGCAAGCGGCCCGCTTCACCGGACCGGACGGCACCACCTGAGCGACTGCCCGGCCTCTCATCGGGCAGAGCACACTACGACGGGGAGTCATGCCCGCACGCGAAGCCGCCCCCAGCAGGATCTGCTGTGAGGCCTCCCAGTCCGTCAGCAGCATTACCGAGCTCCTCGACGTCATGTGGGAACGCTCAAGGGGCGCCACCGCACCCGCTTCCACCTCACAGCTGCGGCTGATGTATGTCGTCGACCGGCAGGACGGTATAAGGATGCGCGCTGTCTGTGACCTGCTGGCCTCGTCGCCGCCGAACGTCAGCCGCATGTGCGACCGCCTCCAGGCCGTCGGCTTCCTCGAACGCCTCCCGCACCCGGAGAGCGGCCGCGAAATCACCCTCCGACTCAGCCCAGCCGGAAAGAAATACCTTCAGGGCATCCGCGATCAGCGCGAGGCCATGCTCTACCAAGCCATCCACCGCATGCCGGCGAGTGAACTTCGTGCGCTGGCACGAGGTCTCACCGGACTCGCCGCGCAGCTCACCGCCGCCGACAACGAGGAAGACAGCAGACCCGGCGCACACGTGCCAGCCCAATTCCTGCGCCGAGGCCTAGAGCCCGTCAGTGATATGGCGACTGCCCCGTCGATGCTGGCACACTGAAGCGCGGCGCCCAGCAACGTGCCAGGCCTGCTCCTGACGCGGGCGGCGACCTGTGAAGATTGTGGACGAAGTGAGCTCAGCCGCGCCTACCAGTAGTGCCGCCGGCCGCCAACTGCGTGACCCAAGGCTCCCATGACCCACAGCACGAGGCCGATGACCACCAGGATGATCCCGATGGTCCACAGGATCGAGATTCCTGTGAGGAAGCCGACGATCAGCAGAATGATGCCCAAGACAAGCATGGTGCCCTCCGTAGATCAGCCCCCCATGCGCGGTGGTGCGCCTGCGTACTATTTCCTCCTGGCCCCGGGTTCGCGTGTGCGCCGAGCCGCTCGATCGCCTAGTTGTCGAGCGCGCGCTTGAGTTCGGCCTTGTTCATGTGGGACCGGCCGTCGATCTTCCGGCGCTTGGCCTCCGCGTACAGCTGGTCTCGGGTCGGCCCCTGCGAGCCATTGCCCGACCGCTGCCCACCGCGGCGTCCAGAGGACATGTCGTCGGTGGAACTGCGGCTGGCGGTCCTGGACTCGCCGGCGCGGGCGCGCTCCTTGTTGACGGTACGAGCGGCGATTTCCTCGGCACGCTTCTCGCTCTCGCCGCGTTCCTGAGCGCTCTCTTTGATGTGCTCGTACTGCCGCTCGCGCTTGCGGTTCGATCCTGCTGGCATTTCCATTCACCTCATTCAGCGCTGTGTGTCCGTTGGAAGGGGCGCAGCCCCGCACATCCCGTCCTCACCCTGACTCTGAGGGCTCTATTCCCCTCGGCGGGCCCGCTTCGTCCCATCGTCAGTGCGTCAGGTGCCAGTTGGGGACGGTGGGCGCATGGGTGGGCAGTGAGGGGGTGTGCTCGGCGAGGAAGCGGGCGCGCTGCCACATGCCGTGGACCTGCTGTGCGGGGCGCTGCTGTTCTCCGTGCAGCGCGTTGAGGATCACCAGGCCGCCGGTCAGCGCCGGCACCAGCCATTGCATGCACGCCAGATGGCGCTGCGCTGTGGTGATGTCGACGGGATGCTCAGTCGCCTTCTGCACGTCTTCTGGGCGGTCGGAGGAGGCGAGCTTGATCTTCCTTCCCAGCAGGCCGCTGTAGGCGGTGGCGGCCAGAGCGGCCCCGGTGAGGACCGTCTTGGCCAGGGTGGATGCTGCCACGCCTTGCTGAGCGGCGACGCGGGATGCGTTCACCGCGAGCAAGCCGCTGGCGCCGATCAGGTGGCATCCGATGGCTGCGGCATTGACCGGGCTCCACCTCTCCCATCCCGAAGCGGCCATCCGAGCGGTTCTTCTCTCGCTCCCGCCTTCGGCCTGGGCAGCGCCGTTCAGGCCGACCGCGCCCATCAGGGAGCCGCCGAACCACGCAGCCAGTCCCACATCATGCAAACTGCGCAACACCGTATTGCGTTCGGACATGCTCCCGGCTCCTTGGATGGCGATCTCACTGTCTGCCGACGGCGACCGCCGACGTTTCTCACCGTGACCCAATGCGGCTGCCGCCGCCATCGCGGCTGGTACGAACGAGCCGATCCCCTGCCGGGCGGCGAGCAGGGACCTGCCCGTCCGCTGGGCGCGGCCCAGAGGGCGGACGATGTGCGGCTCGCAGGCCCGGTGCCTGCCGACCCCGTCGACCCGCAGGAAGCGCAGCGGGGTCATATACGGCATAGGGTTCAAATATGTCTATCGCTTCCGGAGGGAAGGAACCCGGGATGTCGAAGAAGAAGAGTGAGCCTCCGCACGGCGAGGGTCCGAGCCGATTCAAGGGCGATGACCAGCACGGATGGTCTCCCGACGTGGACGCCACACGGCAGGAGGAGAACCCGAGCGCGCACCGCTCCTTCCATCCGGACACCTACGCGCCCGGAGGAGGGAACCGCGAGCCGAGTCAGCAGGAGATCGAGGAGTCGCTGGAAGGCACACCGGTGAAGGACGTCTCCCGTAGCGGCGAGGAGCGGGCCGGGAAATCCGGCAAGAAGGGGGTGGAGGACACCGGGCGCCGTGGCCGCTCCGCACGCCCCAGCGGAAGTGAGGACGCCTCGGAATACACAAGCGTCGACCCGCAGAACCAGCATCGGGAACGGAACCCGTAGCACGTGCGCCCAGACTGGCGGCCAATGTCTTCTCTACCGCGTCGGGAACATGACGGCCCAGTCTGGTGTCCGACGGAGAGTAGACCATCACGCAGCTGGCCAGGATGACCGCAACCCGGTAGAGGCGCATCCTGGAAGTGCGGCCCCGCTCGCGCTTGCCGGGTCTCCACACCTCGCAGCGGGGCTCGCGACTGGCGTGATCAGGTCCTTCCATAGCACTGCCCCGCCGCCTCACTCGCTCGGGCGGCGGGGCAGTGCTATGGAAGGACCATCGGCCGGCGCCGCATATGACCCCGACGCACACCGTGCCGCTTCGGGCCGTCCGACGCTCACGCTTCAACGGTGACGTCGGGCCGCGGGAGTGGCCCGAGCGCCCGCCCGCATCGTGGGTGGGAGATCGGCCACGCCGCAGCCTCCTCGACCGTACGCAGCGTGCCTGTGGCCTTGTCCGGGTCCTGGTGGCTGGTCCACCCGCAGTCGGCGCCGTCAAAGACCTCCATGTGCAGCACGCCGGCTTCCCGCGCCCGGTTCAGGGTGCCCGCGTTGTAGGCCACCGCGCTCTTGGTGAGCGTCGCCGACTCCGCCCACGCCTGCACCGGGTACCGGGCGCCGTTGCGGTAGACGACGTAGGTCAGCTGGTGCTCGGCGCCAGCCGATCGGCGAACGACCTTGCGGCCTGCAGCGCCGTGGTGTTCCCTGCGGCCAGCATCGGTATTTCGCGGCGTGAGGCCTCCCGCACGGCCCGGTAGAACGCGCCGGCAATGCGCTGCTCCTCCTGGGAGCGGACCAGGAAGTCGGCGTAGGAGTCCGCGGCGAGCGCCTGCAGGGCCTCGGTGTGGATGAGGGTCCACGTGAACCGGCCGCCCACCGCCTTGGCAGCGGCCTGGGCGCCCTGCTCGTACAGGTGGGGCAACTGGAGGCCGACGAACGCACGGGCCTCAGCGTCGACGCGCTGCTGGAAGTCGGTGATGGCTGCCTGGAACTCTGCTGTGCGGGCGACGATGTGCGGGGCCCTGCCGTGCTCGACCAGCGTGGCAAGGACGGCGGCCTGCTGGTCGGCGAGGCGCTGCCAGGCGTCCTGCAGTACTGCGGCGACCCGGCGGGCGACCACGTCGGCGTCGCCGGGCTCGAGCGGAGCGAACTCGTATGCCACGGCTACAGCCGTTCCCAGCGGTAGGTGCGGCGCCGCAGCGGGGCGACGACCAGCTCGGAGCCGTCTGCGATGTCGTCGGGGGCCTGGGCGCCCTGCACGTCGGTGATCTGTCGTTCCAGGCCGGTGAGGTAGTTGCTGTTGTCGAGGGTGACGATGCCGTTGACGGTCAGCTGCAGTGGCTCGGCCAGGAGTCTGGCGCGCCGTTCGGACAGCACTTCCAGGGCGACAGGTCGCGCGCTGCCCAGCCGGCCGTAGCGGGTCTGCAGGTCGCTCTGGTCGGTGGCGGGGCCCAGCTGCGACAGTAGCCAGGCCAGGACTGCGGGGTCCACGGGCGGGGTCCTTTCAGGGAGTGGCGCGGCCCGGCACCCCTGCGCGTGGGACAGGGATGCCGGGCCAGGCCGGACTACTTCTCGTCGGCCTGCTTGCGCGTCCGGGTCCGGGGCTTCGCCTCGGCCGCGGGTGTGGGCTCCGGTTCCGGATCGTCGAACGCCGGCGTGGGCGGCTGCTCCCCGATCAGTGCCGGGTCGTCGAGCGTCAGCGCCTCCGGGTCCTCCTCCCACGCGTCCGGGTTGGTGATGGCCGCGGCCACCACCTCATCCGGCTCGTCGCCGGGCTGCAGGATCAGCAGTTCGTGCGTCTCGGGGGGCTCCAGGTGCACCGCTGTCGCCAGTCGCCGTCCCATGTCACAGCACCTTCGCCACGATGTGGCAGTCCGGCGTGAACAGCACGGGCATGGCCACGGCCGCGCCCTTGCTCCACACCTGCGGCGGGTCGTCCTGCGTGCCCTTGGTGATGATCAGGCACGGCGCGTCCTCGCGCGGGTGATCTCCGGGTTGGAGCCGCGGGACAGCACCAGGGACTCCGCCGTGGTGCCGTACATGGTCTGGCCCCACTTGGTGCGGTCCGGCGGCACCATCACCCACCGGTCGTCGGGCAGCGGCCGCACGTTGGCGCCGTCGACCCGCACCTGCCCCTTGTACAGCTCGATCGGCGGCAGGTTGTAGTTGCCGCGCACCACGTTGACCTGCTGCGGCGTCAGCGTCGCCGTCGGCGCGTTCGACGGGTTCACCGAGCCGTAGTACGCAGCCCGGTAGGCATCGTTCCTCCCCAGGTACGAGCTCGCGCGGCGGCTGGTCAGGACCAGCTCCGGGAACGGAGCGCTGATGGAGTCGAGGTAGTCCAGCCACCCCAGCTCGTCCTTGATGGGGTCCGAAGTCGAGTCGGACCACGCCACCGGAGCGGTCGGCATGTTCGACGCCGGCACCTGGAAGTCGAGGTCCATCGTCAGCCCGTTCTCCCCCGAGAGGGAGAACTTGCCGTCGGTGAGGACATCGCCGGCGGCCAGCTCCAGGCGGGAGTTGACCGCCTCGACGTGCCGCTCGACGTCGTCGTACAGCAGCTCGATCAGGCGGTCCTGGTCGGCGCCGCGAGATGCCTCCTGCAGCAGGATCTCCATCTCGCCGACGAGAAGCTTCTGGCCCAGGGCGGGCAGCATGCCCTGGGTGCTGGTCGTCCACGCCTGGCGGTCCGCGAACGGCACGCTGGAGTCGTAGCTGCGGTACTTCGCCGCGTTGACGTACCGGCCCTGGTTCTTGATCCGCCACATCACGTCGGCAACCTTCACCTTCGGGAAGATCGTCTGCGTGAGCAGGAAGTCAGCCGGGGTGGGGATGGCACGGGCGAACGTCGTCAGGTCCTTGACGGTGACGCCCTTGATCAGGTCCTGGATGGTCATGAGTGCGGGCCTCCTTCTCTACACGAAGCGGATCTGGCAGAGGGCGGACGGGGCGACCGCCGCAACGGCGACGGGGAGCTTGGCGGTCTTCACCGAGCCGTGCCACAGCAGCGCGGCCCCGACCTTCGTCTGGGCGGGCGCGAACAGCACCTCGGCGAAGATGAAGCCGGCCAGGTTCTGCCGGCCGTCGGCGGCCCCGGTGGCGTACAGCCCGTACAGGCCACTGGCGGTGATCTTGCCGACCGGCAGGCCCGACAGGAGACGGCTGTAGGGGACGTTCGTGTCGGCCGACGGCATGTAGTGGGTGCCGGATACGAACGTGGACAGGTCGAGGGTGATGGAGTCGACGTCGCGCGTTCCGTGAAGGCTGGCAAGCCAGGACCGGTCGGCCGTCAGGCTCTGGGTGGTGGTGACCGGCTGAACGGTCATGAGTCCTCCCGTGGACGATCAGACGAGTGGGGCAGTCCGTCCGCTCACCGACCGGTGGCGTCGTCCACGTGGGAGGGGCGTGGTCCCCGTAGGTCCGGCCTTGACCCGCCGGTGGGAAGTTCAGCCGCTGGTGATGTAGCCGCGCCGGCGCGCCATCGCCTCGCCCTGCTGGCCGGGCTTGGGCATGTTGGCGCCGCGCGCCGGCGGATCACCCGCGGGGGAACCACCGGGCGCGGCAGGCGGCACCAGATCCGGGGCGGGCGCGGAGAACAGCTCGGGCCTGCGCGTCTGCAGGGCGGCAGCGGCCTCGGCGATGGCGTCCTCGTCGGCGTCGTCCTCGACGACCAGGAGCCGTTCGGCGTCCAGCAGGTCGTCACCGGTCGCTCCGAGCGCCACGAGTGCGGCGCGGCGGATCGCGGCACGCTCACGGACGATGGCCTGCGCCTCGCGCTGCTCTGCGGCGGTCGTCGCCGCGGCGGCGGCCTGCTCACGGCGCTCGATCTCGGAGAGCTGCGCGGCCTGCGCGTCACGCTGCGACTGCACGAACGCCGTCAGTTCGTCGGTCTTGGCGAATCCCAGCTGCTCGACGAGCTTGCGGACCGCAGCACGTTCGCCCTGCTGCTTCTCGCGGGCCAGCAGTCGGTTCAGCGCCTCCTGGTCGAGCGGATGCCCGACCGTCGGCGGTCCAGCCAGGTCCGTGACCGGGCCGGGCGGCAGCTGCTGGTTGGACGGATCGGTGGGGTCAGCGCCCAGGATCGGAAAGATGGGGCGGCCGTCACGCCGGCGACCGACGAGCGTACGGGGGTCGGGCAGAAGCCTGTCCATGCGGGATCCAGTCCTCCAGCAGCAGCGCCCCCGCGCCGACGATCAGTGTAGTCCGCCAGGAATCCCGTGCCGCGCCGCGCTACTGAGTGATGCTCGTCAGTCGTCGTGACCGTGCTTCTTGTGATCCTTGCCTTTGTGATCTTCACCCTTGCCGCGAGGGCCCGACGGGGTCTGCGATGACGGCGACGAGACAGTTACCGGCGTGGAGACTTCGCCAGAGGGTACGGAGGGCGCAGTGACAACAGAGGAGGGAGAGGATGCCGGCCCGGGTGACGATGAGCCGCCGTCATCGGAGCTCCAGGCCGCACCGACGGCGGCCGCAGTCCCGAACACGGCGACCACGGCAACACCGATAAGGATTCGAATGCGCCGCTGCTGCGCGGCACCGCGCCCGTACAGGCGGGACGGAGCGGCGTCGGGCAGGACTGCCGTAGGCGTCGGCTCGGTGCCAGCGGGCATGGCCGCCTGCGGCTTGTCGTTCTGGCCTGCCGAGACGGCGAGCCAGCCGGCTATCTGTTCGGCGGTGGGACGTTGGCCCGGCTCCTTGGCCAGCAGCGACAGGATGTAGTCCGCGAGAGCGCCCGGCACCGCCGGGTTGAGCTGTCTGACGGGAACCGGTGCCGCGTCGACGTGCTGGTGGATCACTGCCAGCGCGGACTCTCCGACGAACGGGGGGCGGCCGGTGAGCAGCTCGTACAGGACGCAGCCGAGGGCATACACATCCGAGGCGGGTTCGGCCGGGCGACCCAGCGCCCGCTCCGGTGCCAGGTAGCCGCTGGAGCCCATCACCCGGCCGGTGGCGGTGAGCGCCCTGGAGGCCTCATCGGTGAAGCGAGCGATCCCGAAGTCGGCGATCTTCACGCTGCCATCGGTGGTCAGCATCACATTGGCCGGCTTGATGTCACGGTGGATGACACCCTGCCGGTGCGCCGCAGCCAGACCAGCCGCGGCCTGAGCACCGATCTCCGACGCCCGCAAAGAGTCCACAGAACCATGCGTAGCCAGTTCCTGAGCCAGACTGTGCCCGTTGACCAGCTCCATCACCAGGTAAAACTGGCCGGCATGCGCGCCGAAGTCATACACGCCGACGACGTGGGGATGGTTGAGACGGGCCGCTGTCTGGGCCTCCAGGCGAAACCGGCCGGCGGCCTCGGCATCCGCCTCACCCGGCAGCATCAGTTTGACCGCCACCGCTCTGCCGAGCACCTGGTCGGCAGCGCGCCACACCTCGCCCATACCCCCACGGCCCAGCGGCTCGTCCAGTCGATACCGCTCCGCCACCAGCACGCCCGCACCGTCCCTTGACCCACGACAACAGTTGGGTGCCACACCTACCGATGAAAAATATTTACGGCGCAGCGCGATTCAGCCTACAAACCTGGGGTTGCGTCCTTGGAAGTGGTGTAGCGGGGTGGACCTGATCCGGGGGTTTGCTCCGGCGTACGGGTTGGTGCCCGCATAGACAAACGGCCACCGG
>NZ_JBIARB010000019.1:73725-149286 GCF_042889545.1 Streptomyces sp. NPDC002574 | reverse complement strand
TTTTTTTTTTTATACACCCGCCCTTGGTGCTGCTTTGTGAACCCCCCCCCCCCCTCTGACAACCCCGCCCCACTGATTTTCGCCCCCGCGGGGGGGGGGGGGGCCCGGGGGGGGCCCCCCCCCCGCCTCCCCGTTCCAGGAGAATCCAGAGATGCACGCACCCGTCACGCGCCTGACGACCACCGTCCGCGCGCTCGTCCGCCCCGCCGCCCTGGCCCTGCTCCTGGCCTTCGCGATCACCGGCCTGAGCGGCGGCCCCGCGCGGGCAGCCGACGGCGACGTCACGTGGACGGTCAGGACGGCCGCGAACGGGTACGGCGACGACCGCTCCAGCTACAGCTACGACGTGAACCCCGGCAACCAGGTCAAGGACGCCATGGTCGTGGCCAACCACGGCAAGTCCCCGCTCCGGCTGGCGCTGTACGCCGCAGACGGCTACACCACCGGGACCGGCCAGCTCGACCTGCTCACCAGGGACCGGAAGTCCGTCGGGATCGGCGCCTGGGTTCACGCCGACCGCGACAGCGTCGTGATCGGGCCCGGCAAGACCGCGCAGATCCCCTTCACCGTCTCCGTCCCGTCCAACGCGACGCCCGGCGACCACGTGGGCGGCATCCTCACGTCCCTGAAGCAGTCGGACGACGCCGCGGGCATCAATGTGGACCGGCGCCTCGGCATCCGCGTCTCGCTGCGGGTCAGCGGCGCGCTCAAGCCGCGGTTCGCGATCGAGGACCTGAAGGTCGACTACTCCGGTTCGGTCAACCCGTTCGCCAAGGGCGACGCCACCGTCACCTACACGGTGCACAACACCGGCAACGCCACTCTGTCGGGCAGCCAGGCGGCTTCCGTCACGGGCCCGTTCGGCTGGCTGCGCACCGAGGCCGGCCGCATCGCCGCGCCGCCGCAGCTGCTCCCCGGAGAGAGCTGGAAGGTGAAGGTGCCCGTCCACGGCGTCGCCCCCGCCGTGAACCTGGCCGCGAACGTGACCCTGACCCCGCTCCTCACCGACGCCTCGGGCACCACCACCCCGCTCCAGCCGGTGCGGGCCACGGCCCACGGTTGGGCCGTCCCCTGGACGCTGCTCGCGCTGGTGCTCGTGGTGATCGCGGCCGCCGTCGGCGGACTGATCCTCGCCCGCCGCACCCGCGCACGCCGCAAGGTCCGTGAGGACGCCCGCGTGCAGAGCGCCGTCGAGCAGGCGCTGCGGGACCGCACGACGCAGGAGAGCTGACCGACCGAAGCGCGGCGCGCGTCCCCGGCCCTGGCGGCCACGGGGGCGCGCGCCGCGCGGGCGTGCGGTGGCGGCGTGCCGTGGGGCAGGGGCAGGGGCAGGGGCAGGGCATGAGCAAGGATGCGCGGCGCGGGCGGAATTACCCTAGGGAGATCACAACATCCACCCGCGCCTCCACCGAAACCCTGTGCCCCGGTGGTGCTTTACACCCTAAACCACCACGTTCCGGCAGGCTCACCCAGGGTCCCGGACAGGGACCTCATCGTGCCTTGTCGTAGGCGGCCACGACGAAAGAGACGACGTCGCGCTCCAACGCGGCACCGCGGGGCCCACGCCGGATCATGTCCGTACCGTGGTAACCGCTCTGATCGATGATGAGCCGCTTCTGCGTCGCCGCGGACGCCGCGTAGACCTCACGGACCTGCTTCTCCACCGCGCCCTCCATGTCCCCCGGTGACACCGCGAACAGGGACGGGGCGTCGATCTTCCGCACCGCCGCGACCGCGTCCACACCGCCGCAGCGGGCGGGCGAGGACATCATGAGCAGCCCCACCACGGGGAGTTCGCCGTCGGCCCCGGCGACGGCCGCCGTCGTGCCGCCGCAGGAGGCCCCGCCGAGGAAGACCCGCTCGGCGCCGAGGCGCTTGAGCTCGGCGAGCCCGGCCCGCGCGTCGCGGTCGATGTGCTCGTTGTCGGCTACGTGTTCCGAGGCACCGTGGTTGCGGTACTCCGGGATCACCACGTGGTAGCCGCGCGAGGCGAGTTGTTTCCCGATGTCGACGAACGAGCAGATGTTGTAACCCTGTTCGTGATCGAGGAGCACACCGTCGGGGCCGTCCCCCAGTTCGAGGGCGGACAGATGGACGCCGTCGCTGGTGGTCAGCGTCGTGACACTGTCACGGAGCGACGCGGGGACACATGTGTTGACGAGGTACCCGGCCTCGGTGCGGGCCGTCCGCTCGGGCCAGCTGGGGGTGTAGGTGACGGGCGGATGCGCGCTGGGCCGCTTCGGGCTGGGCGGGGTCGTGCTGGGCCGCTGCGCGGGCGTGCCGGCCGACGGCGGCCGCACCGACGCCTTGGTGGGCTCCGGTGTGCCGGCCGCCTCGGGTGCGGAGGAGCAGGCCGACACTCCGCAGAGGCACAGCAGGGCGACCGGGATCGCCCAGCGGATTGTTCTCACGTTCGTCCTTGTGTGTGGGTGCCTGGGAGCGCCGATGCGACGGTCCCTTCGTGCTGACAGACGTGCGGCACCCGAGGACGTTGCAGGAGCGACCCGGATTCTCTGCGCGGACCGGGGAAGCAAGGCGCCGGGACGGTACCTTTCGGATAGGGGTGAAGGGGGGTACGGGATGCGCCCGATGCTGCTGGTGGACGTGGACGGCCCGCTGAATCCGTACGCCGCGAAGCGCTCTCGGCGGCCGCGTGGCTACGGGACGCACCGGATGGTGACGCCCCGCTGGAAGGCCGCGGAACAGGCCCGGCTGACCGCGTGGGGGCTGCCGGACGGGCGGATCAGGCCGCTTCGCGTGTGGCTCGATCCCGGGCACGGACCGGCGTTGCGCGCCCTGCCCTTCGATCTGGCCTGGGCCACCACGTGGGAGGACGAGGCGAACGACTTCATCGCGCCGGTGCTGGGACTGCCCGCTCTCCCCTTCGTCCCCTGGCCCTCGCCACGGCTCGATCCGGGCGGCGGTGTGTTCTGGAAGACCCCGGAGATCGTCGCGTGGGTGAAGGGCCGTGCGTTCGCGTGGGTCGACGACGAGATCACCGATGCGGACCGCGACTGGGTGGCCGTCCACCACGACGGGCCCGCTCTGCTGCACCGGATCGACCCGCGGATCGGACTCACCGATGACGACTTCGCCACGCTCGCGGAATGGGCCGCGGGCGTGGGCTGAGGGTCCTCGGCCATGAGTGCGCCGGCGTCCCCGGTGCCGTGTCGCCGGTCCGGACACCCTCTCCGGAGTTGGACTTGCGGGTCCAATTTTTGCGACGCAAGGTGGACCCCGTTCCGACCGCACCCAGAGGGGCAGCACGATCATGACCGCACGTCTGCAGCACAAGACCGCCCTGGTCACCGGGGCCACCAGCAACATCGGCCGGGCCATCGCCGTGGCTTTCGGTACGGAGGGGGCGCACGTGGCCGTCTCGGGACGCAGCAAGGAGCGCGGGGAAGAGGTCGTGGCGGAGATCCGCGCCCTGGGCGGGACCGCCGCGTTCGTTCCCGCGGACCTCGACGGCAGCGCCGCCGCCTCCCGGCGGCTGGCGGAGGAGGCCGGCCGCGCGCTGGGAGGGCGCATCGACATCCTGGTGAACAACGCGGGCATCTACCCGAGTCCCACGACTCCCGACACGGACGAGGAGACCTTCGACCGTGTGATCGCCGTCAACATGAAGGCGCCCTTCTTCCTCACCGCGGCCGTCGCACCGGCCATGGCCGCGTCCGGCGGCGGCGCGATCATCAACCTCGGGTCGTGGATCGCCCGGCTCGGCATATCCCGCGGCGCGCTCTACAGCTCCACCAAGGGCGCGGTGGAGACGTTCACGCGGGCCTGGGCCGCCGAGTTCGGGCCGGACGGGGTGCGGGTCAACGCCATCTCCCCCGGAGTGGTCCTGGCCCCCGGCCACGCTTCCGAGGTCATGATGGCGGGCACCCCCGCGGGAACCGTCGGTTCCCCCGAGGACATCGCCCAGGCCGCGGTGTACCTCGCCTCGGACGAGGCGCGGTTCGTGCACGGGATCACCCTGGACGTGGACGGCGGCCGCACGACCGCGGCCGTGATCGCCGCCTGACCCGTCAGCGGAACCGCGCGCGAGGTCGCGGACAGCGGGGCGGTCCCGGACATCGTCGTCCGGGACCGCCCCGCTGTCCGCTGCCGGACGTCAGACGGCGGCCGGGCCGTCGACGAGCTTCGGGTTCGGGCCGTACTCGTTGTGCTCGGGCTTGCTGTCGCCGCAGAAGAAGACCAGCAGGATGATGCCGCCGACGCAGGGGATCAGGCCGAGCAGGTACAGCCAGCCGGTGCGGCCGGTGTCGTGCAGCCGGCGGACGCCGACGGCGATCGTGGGCAGGAGCACCGCGATCCCGTACAGGGCCGGCAGCAGGGAGAAGCCGATCGCGCGACCCACGAAGAGCAGCACGATGTAGATGATCACGTTGAACAGCGTGAACATCCAGTACTCGGTGCGGCGCGCGCGACCGTTGAAGACCGCGTACTTCTTGAGCACGTCGAGGTACCAGTTCATGCGATTGCCCCCAAGGCCATGGTGTGTGGCTCGTCTTGAAATGATCGAGCACGCGGAAGTTATGAGTGTTGTGCTGCGCAGGTCAAGACACGTTTCGATAACCGGCTCCGCGCGCGGCGCGCACACCCGCGCGGCACGTCCCGCCGGGTGCCCTCACCTGCGCGCACGCCCGCGTTCGCCGGTCCGACGCCGTACGGCAACCCCCGCGCCTCCGACGTCCGTTTCGATGCGGATACGGCATCAGCCGGCCGTCTCGGACAACCTCAGGAATCCCCGTGCTCCGCGATCTCGTCGTCCGCTCCGTCCTCGGTGTGCTCAAGACGGTGGGGTACGCGTACTGGTATCTCTGGCGCCGGCGCACCTATCGCCCGTACCACGACGTGCGGAACGTCGAGTACCACGGTGTGACTCGACACAGCCGGACGCAGGAGAGCACCCCGCGGCCGTCCGGCCCCGGTGACGGCGGTCGCCGTACGGATCCGGAGCCGGACGGGAACGGGCTCAGGCCAGCCGGGTCCGGTAGATCTGCTGGGTGACGTCCCGTTGGGTGCGGGTCGCACCGCGGTCGCTGGTGAACACCACGGTGCCGCCGTGCAGGGCGGGCCAGGTGTTGTTGCCGCGCGTGCTGACCTGTTCCGCGTCCGACCAGGTGCCGACCGTGTCGAGGGTGGCGGTGAGGACCTTCCAACGCCAGTCGGCGGACCGGGAGTCGTACCAGACCGCGCGTATGCGGCCGTCGGGGTCCTGGGCGAGCCGGGCGCGCCGGCTCATCGCGTCCGGGTCGAGGGCGACCTGCCGGTACGGGCTCCAGGTGGCGCCGCCGTCCGTGGAAGTGCTCGACCGCAACTGGAGGTTGGCGCCGGAGCTCTGCAGGGCGCCGGACTCCCAGATCGCCACGAGCGTGCCGTGCGCGTCGGCGGCGACGCTCGGATGCCGGTCCGCGCGGTCGGTGACCGCGCTCACCGCGACGGGTGTGCCCCAGGGGCGGCCCGGTGCGGTGCGGACCGTGGCAAGGATCTGCCAGTTGTCGGGGTCGGTGCCGCCGCTCGCCGGCTGACCGGCCGGCGGGGTGTGCCCCGTCCACAGCGGGTCCGGGTCGTACCGGTCGTCCTGCCAGGTCACCACGGCGCGCTTGCCGCCGACGACGGTGACGGCCGGGAACAGCGAGGCGGGGTAGCGCGGTGACCGTGCGTCGGCGGGGGTGCCGGGGCTGGTGGTCTTGCCCGCCGCGGACACGTTCACCGCGGCCTTGTCGACACCGACGATCTGGGCGTACACGTCGAAGGCGCCGCCGCTGTTGTCGGACCAGACGACCAGCGGGTGCTTGTCGTCGACCAGGGCCAGCGCGGGCTGCACCGCCCGGCCCTTGCCCTTGCTGATCTTCTGCGGGGCCTTGAACGAGTCTCCGCCGTTGCCGCTGGTCGCCATGAGGACCACCGGCTGGTGCGGCTGCTCCTTGCCGCGTTCGTCCTGCCACACCACCCACACGTCGTCGCCGTGTGCGGCTATGCGCGGGAAGCGCGCGGTGGGCGAATCGCCGGACAGGGTGCGGACCTTGCCGGGCCTGCCCTTGCGGTCGAGCCTGACGTGGACGACCCGGGTCGCCTGGTCCTCGTGCACCTCGGCGACGACGTGGGTGACGTCCCCGGCCACCGCCACGTCGGCGAAACCGGTGAAGGCGCCCTGCTCGCCGATGGCCAGGGCCGCCCGGTCGGCGGCGGTGTCCGCGGCCGGCAGCGGGATCTCCGGTGCCGGTTCCGCGGGCGCGCCGACGGACAGGAAGACCGGCGAGGTCGCGGCGCGCAGCTGGTCCGGCAGCGTCGGGTCGGCCTCCGAGCCCGAGGCGCCGCCGGGCGAGCGGACCTCGACCCGGTACCAGGTGTGGTCGCCGCCCTTCATGTCGAGCGGCAGCTCGTACGTCTCGTTCGCCGTACGCGGGTTGAACGTCGCGACCGGCCCGGCCGAGCGGCCCGGTGCGGCGTACACGTGCACGGTGGTGCCCTTGCCGGACCTCACCTTCACCCGCAGGCTCGCCTTGCGGGGCAGCTTGCGCCCAGTGACCACGACCTCGTCGCCGCCGATCGCCTCGTACACGCCGTCGCCGTCGGCGTCGGCCTCCAGCGTGACGAAGGGACCGGTGATGTTCTGCGAGACGGTGGTGCGGCCGGCCCGGAAGCCGTCGAGGATGCCACGGACCGAACGCTGCGCGGCGAACACCCGGGTGGTGGGCTCACCGGGGCTGTCGATGTCCCACAGCTCGCGGAAGTGGCAGTCGCTGGCGGCGGCCACACCGAAGCGGAAGCCGTGGTTCCAGCGGTTCTCGGCGTACTCCATCTCCACGTCGGGGTCGCTCGCGACGTTGAGCACCTCGACCAGGTCGCTGCCCTGAACGCTGGCGTTGGCGTTGACACCGCCTTCCCGGGTGTACTCGCCGTCGTCGGGGTGGGCCTGCGACCACACGGCGTTCTGGGCGTGGACGTCCCACACAGACTGCTGCACGTGCCGGTAGGCCGCCGAGCCGGGCGGGTTGGCGCCGTCCACCACGACGTCGACGTTGCCGAGCACGATGGCGTGCGGGGAGCCGTTGGCCTCCTCACCGGGCAGGAGGAGCAGCTTCGAGGATGCCCACTGCGGGTCCCACACCTGGTCGTAGGTGCGGTGGTCGGTCAGCGGCATGAAGTCCAGGCCGACCTTCTCGCCCTGGGCGATCTGGTCGCCGACCGGGAGGTTGCCCGGGAGGGTCTGCTTCGAGGCCTGGCGGGGACCACTGCCGTCGGAGGAGTGGTCGTCGTGGACATGGGTGTCGCCCGCCAGCCACTGGCCCTTAGGGGCCTTCGCTCTCCTGGCGGGCAGGCCGGGCGCGGGCCGCCCGGGGCGGCCGGTGACTGTCGCGGCGTCGGCGACGCCCGCGCCTATGGTCGCGGCGGCGACGGCAGCGCCTGCCGCGACCAGCAGCTTCCTTCGGGGCAGGTGGCCGCTCACCGGCTGGTTCGGGCCGCCTGGTTGTGTCGTGGCATGCATCGGGACAACCGCCTTTCGTCCACTGTCCCGAGGAGGGGCAGTGCACTCACGACGCTAGAAAGATGCATGCGCAAATACATGAATTCGCCGCGAAGAGACCCTTCCGGTCGGCGGAACACCACGGGCCACGGACGCGGACGGTGCGTCAGATCCGCTCGCGATCCACCCGGCTCCAGGTCCGGCGACCGCGTGCGTCCACGATGTCGACGATCACACTCCGCGTCCTCCGACCCGTCCGCGATCCGCCTCGCGATCGACGCCGGGTGTGTGACGGTTCGCGGGACCGAGCCCGATCTCCCTCATCAGTCCGTTCAGTTCAACTCAGTTCAACCAGGTCACTGCCGGCTCGGTGGCCGGGCGTGTCGACGGACGTCCGCAACTCCTGGATCGGTCCGCATCCGTACGGAGCCGGGACTGCCCCGCCCACGCCGCGCCCGTCCGTCGCATCGGACAGCGGAGGGGGGACATGCGTCGATTTGCCCCCGCCACACGCCGCTCCTACGGTCGTGGGACAGACTCGATCACTCCGTGCGAGGGGCCGCTCATGGCGACCGTCAGCGATGCCTTCTACCGCGTCCTGCGCCATCACGGTGTGAGCGCGGTCTTCGGCAATCCCGGGTCCAACGAGCTGTCCTTCCTCACCGGGCTGCCCGAGGACATCCCCTACTACCTGGTCCTCCAGGAGGGCGCCGCCATCGCCATGGCGGACGGCTACGCCCAGGCCACGGACACAACGGGGTTCTTGAACCTGCACGCCGCGTCCGGCACCGGCAACGCGATGGGCTGCATGACCAATACCGCCGGCTGCCACACGCCGATGGTCGTCATGGCAGGCCAGCAGGCGCGCCGCTACGTCCCCGCGGGCGCGATGCTCACCAACGTCGACCCGACCAAGCTGTGCGACCCGCTGGTGAAGTGGTCCGGTGAGCCGCTGCGCCCGCAGGACGGGCCGGCCCTGCTCTCCAAGGCCCTGATGCTCGCCGACTCCGCGCCCCGCGGTGTGACCTACCTGTCGGTCCCGCTGGACGACTGGACCGAGCCCGCGGAGCAGAGCGCCCTGGCCCACCTCCTGGAGCGGGTGGTGGACGGCGCCCCGGTGCTGGCATCGCGAGGGCTGACCACGCTGGTCGAGGCCCTGGACCGGGCCGCGTCACCGGCGCTGGTGCTGGGGCCCGGCGCCGACACCGAGGCGGGATTCCGGGCGGCGGTGACCCTGGCCGAGCGGGCCCGCCTGCCGGTGTGGGTGGCACCCAGCCCGCCGCGAACGCCGTTCCCGACCCGCCACCGCTGCTACCAGGGCCAGCTGCCGTCAGCCGTCGGCGCGGTCGCCGACACCCTCGCCGGGTACGACGTGGTCGTCTGCGTCGGAGCACCGGTCTTCCGCTACCACGCGCCCAGCAGCAGTGACTTCCTGCCGCCCGGGGTCCGCCTGTACGGGGTCACCGACGACCCCGACGAAGCCGCGCGTGCCCCGTTCGGGCGCATCGGCGTCGGCGATCCGTCCGACGCGCTGGTCCGCCTCGCCGATGCCGTCGCGCCGAGCGACCGGCCCTGGCCCCCTGAGCGGACCCTCCCCGAGGCGGACACCACCGGGCCGGCGTTCACCGCCGAGGCCATCCTCGACGCGATCGACGCCGGCTTGAACGACGACGCCGTCATCGCGCTGGAGTGGACCTCGGCGGACATGATCCGCGACCGCCTCACCCTCACCCGGCCCAAGTCGCTGTTCTACCCGGCCGCCGGCGGCCTCGGCTGGGGCCTGCCCGCCGCGATCGGGCTGCGACTCGGCCGCCCCGAGCGGCCCGTCGTCGCCCTGATCGGGGACGGCGCGATGCAGTACACCACCTCCGCCCTGTGGAGTGCCGCCCGCTACCGGGTGCCGGTGACGTACGTGGTCTGCAACAACCACACGTACCGTGCCCTGGAGGAGTTCTCCGAGGTCCTGCACGTGCCCAAGGGCGACTACCTCGACATCTCGGGTATCGACGTCCTGGACCTCGCCCGCGGCTACGGTCTGGAGACCCACCGCGCGGAGTCCCTCGCGGACCTCACGGACTTCGTGCGCCAGGGCATGACATCCGAGGTCCCTCGCCTGGTCGAGATCCTCCAGCGCTGACCCGGCGCGCCGTCCCCGCCCCCCGCGCGGGCCCTACGCGGAACGGCTCCCGGACTCCGGCGGGTCCTGCGCGGCGAGGGCCGCGTCGAGGAGTGCGGCGGCGGCCGCCTTGGCCACGGCGGCAGCGTCGATGTCACCGTCCATCCGGGCGGACACCGCGGCCCCGTCGTAGAGCATCTGCAGCCTGCGCGCGAGCGCCTCGGCGTCCGCGACGCCCGCCTGCCGGGCGAGGTCGGTCAACACGCCGCGCACCCACGCCCGGTAGTCGTCCGACGCCTGTTCCGTGCTGCTGCCGGACTTGGCCTCCGCGCCCGCCGCGATGAACGCGCAGCCGCGGTAGCCGGGACCCGCGAACGCTTCCGACTGGGCGTCGAAGACGCCGAGCAGCCGGTCGCGCGGGGTCTCGTGACGGTCGACGGCGGCACGGACCCGACCGGCGGTGGCGGCGTGCCTCGCCTGCAGGTAGGCGTGGACCAACTCGTCCTTGCTGCCGAAAGTGTTGTAGAGGGACGCCTTCGCCACACCGGCCCGTTCGATGACCCGGTCGATGCCGACGGTCTGCACGCCCTCGGCGTAGAAGAGCTCGTTGGCGGCGGTCAGCAGGCGTTCGCGCGCGGAGGGCCTGGCCGCAGCGCGGCGCTCAGCGGGTGAACCGGTGGTCTTGGCTGCCATCGGAGCTCCCTCCCCTTCCGTGTCTTCCGCGGGCTGCCGGCCCGAATCCACCCTAGTGCCGGACAGCGGTGCCGACATCGCGCTTCTCCGTCACGAGTCCGATCAGCGCCAGCAGGGCGAGGACGATGATCGCGGCCCCGTACTCCTTCGCCGTGGTGATCAGGCCGCCCGCGTGCACCACCAGGTATCCGGCGATGACCGCCGGCAGACCCATGCCCAGGTACGACACGACATACAGCAGGGACAGCACACCGGACCGCTCGTGCGCCGCGGTCAGCGGCATCACGCTGCGGATGCCGCCCTGGAAGCCGCTGCCGAAGCCGACACCGGCGATGGCGCTGCCGATGAAGAAGAGGGCGGGCGAGCCGGCCTGGATGGCGACCAGCGTCAGGGCGACGCCGGCGACGAGGGTGCCGATCCCGGTGAACATGACGCCGCGCGGCGGGGCGGTGCGCAGGACGAGGGTCGCCACGGCGGCCACTCCCGCCAGGACGAAGAGGGCCAGTCCGCCGTAGACCATGGACGTGGAGTGGGTGAGCGTCCGCACCAGGGCCGGGCCCAGCGAACCGTAGAAGCCCGCGAGCGCCCAGACGGCTATCAGGACCGGTGCGGCATTGAGCACGGCGCGTCGCACCGTCCGCGGCAGCTTGATGTCGGGGACCAGGGTGCCCAGCGCCCCGGGGGTGGGGGTCAGCGTCTCCCGCATGAGGAACACGCCCACGGCCTGCACGGCGAAGACCGCCACCAGCACCAGGTAGACCAGGTGCGTCGGCGCGGGCAGGAACTGGACGAGGAAGGCGGAGATCAGGGAACCGCTCGCGGTGCCGAGTCCGGGGGCGAAGGAGTTGGCGACGGTGCCCCGCCGCTTGTCGATGTCCAGCATTCCGGCGCCGACGGCACCGAGCGCGGCACCGGTGGACAGGCCCTGGATCACCCGGCCGATCATCAGCTCCGGCACGCCGTGCGCGGTCGCGAACACGACCATCGCGGCCGCCTGCGCGGCGAGCGCCACCAGGAGGACCGGCCGTCGGCCGAGGTGGTCCGACAGACGTCCGAGGGTGAGGAGCGACACGAGTACCGCGATCGCGTACACACCGAAGACCAGGGTGGTCGTGACCGGGGAGAATCCCCATTCCTGCTGGTAGACCGCGTAGAGCGGGGTCGGCGCGCTGGATGCTGCCAGGAACGACACGATGATCGAGGCCAGCAGGTAGAGCGCCGCCCGCTGGGGCAGCACCCCTGCGGCGGATCGCTTCCGCGACGCGGAGGAGACGACGGGAGCCGTCACGGCTGCGTCTGCCGCGACGCCGGCCTCGGCCGTCAGCGTGGCGGTCGCGCTGTGGTCGTGTGAGGTGCACTGCTCGGGCATGCCACCAGTCCTGTGGGTGAGTGGATCGGTCGTTCTCCGTATTGAGTAGACCGGTCTGTCCAACCATGGCGGGCCGGGATTGCTTCCCGCTCCGCGAAAAAAGTGGAAGGTTTTCGTCCGGCGCCTCGAAACGGTTGCCGGCATGCGCTCCGGAGGACGCCCTCAAACGCATGTGCTCGGTCCGGCGAAGCCGTCCTCGCGGTTGGTGACAGCGGCCTGAAGCGGCCCCGGTGCGTCACGGCCGGCGGGAGGGTTGACCCGGCCCGCGGGCCGGATGGCAAACTCCCGGAATGATCGAATCGAAGCAGAAGGCCGACCTCGCCCGTTACCTCCAGTCGGCGCGCGACGCCCTCCTCTGGAAGCTGGACGGGCTCTCCGAGTACGACGTACGCCGCCCGCTGACACCGACCGGCACCAATCTCCTCGGCCTGGTGAAGCACGCCGCCGGCGTGGAGGCGGGGTACTTCGGCGACACGTTCGGGCGCCCCCTGGGCGAGGCACTGCCGTGGCTCGCCGAGGACGCCGAACCCAACGCGGACCTGTGGGCGACCGCGGACGAATCGTGCGAGCAGATCGTCGCCCTGTACCGGCGGGTGTGGCGGCACGCGGACACCACGATCGCCGACCTGGCCCTGGACGCTTCAGGCCGGGTGCCCTGGTGGGGGGAAGGACGCCAAGAAGTGACGCTTCATCAGATCCTGGTGCACGTGACCGCCGAGACGCACCGGCACGCGGGGCATGCCGACATCGTCCGGGAACTTGTCGACGGTGCCGTCGGGATGAGCAAGGGCAACGACAACATGCCCGAGGGCGACCGGTCGTGGTGGGAGAGCCACCGGGACCGGCTGGAGCGCACGGCACGGGAGGCTGCCCGCCGCCCCTGAATCCTGCATCCGCGTTGGCCCCTTGTGGCCACTGTCCGGTATCGGAAACACCAGCTCTTGGTCATCGGAGGATCACCCGGCTAGAACTTGTGTGCGCCCGCACGGCGTTCACTCCGCCGGGTTGCCCGGCCATCCCCCGAAGAAGGAGTCCTGGTGGCCCCTGCACCTCCGCCTGCCCGTCCCCCGGTGAAGCGGCGGTCCGTCGCCGCCGCCGTCGCGGTCGTCGGCCTGCTCTTCCCCCTGGCCATGGCCCAGTCCCCCGCCGTCGCGGCACCGCCCCCGGCCCCGTCGCCCGCCGGCGCGCCGTCCGCGACCGTCCAACCACCCGTCGCCGGGCGGTACATCGTCACCCTGCGGGAGCCCGCCGCCGCGACGTACACCGGCGGTGTGGCGGGCAGGGAGCGCACCGCGCCGCGGGCCGGCGAGGGCCTGAAGACCGACTCCGCTCCGGTCCGTGCCTACCGCGACCATCTGCGAGACGGCCAGCGGGACGCGGCAGCCGGGGTCGGCGCGCGGGTCATCTCGTCGTACTCCGCCGCGCTCAACGGCTTCACGGCCGAGCTGAAGCCGGAGCAGGTCGAGCGTCTGCGCACCGATCCGACGGTGGTGTCGGTGGTCAAGGACGACCTGCGCAAGCCGCTGGCCGCCACGACCTCGACGGACTACCTCGGCCTGAGCGGCGACCACGGCGTGTGGGCCGCCAACGGCGGCGTCGGGAAGGCCGGCCAGGGCATCGTGGTCGGCGTCGTCGACACGGGCATCGCCCCCGAGAACCCGTCGTTCGCCGGCGCGCCGCTCGGCAGGGAGCCGGGGCCCGAGCCCTACCTCGACGGCACCACCATCAGATACCGCAAGGCCGACGGCGGTACGTTCAGCGGCACGTGCACGCCCGGCGTGCAGTTCACCGCTGCGGACTGCACCACCAAGCTCGTGTCCGCGCGGTACTTCGTCGACAACTTCGGCGCCGGCCACACCGGCGGCACCGCGATCGGCGAGTACCTGTCGCCGCGGGACGGCGAGGCGCACGGTTCTCACACGGCCAGTACGGCGGCGGGCGACAACGGTGTCGACGCGGACCTGGGCGGTGTCGCGATGGGCAAGATCTCCGGTGTCTCGCCGGCCGCCAAGATAGCCGCCTACAAGGCCTGCTGGAGCGGGCCCGACGCCGGCAGCCCCGAAGACGACGGGTGTGCCACCGGCGACCTGCTCGCCGCGATCGACGCGGCCGTGGCCGACAACGTCGACGTGATCAACTACTCGATCGGCTCGGCGGGCGGCGCCCAGAGCACCGACTCGGTCATCGACGAGGCGTTCCGCAACGCCGCCGCAAGCGGCATCTTCGTCGCCACCGCCGGCGGCAACGCGGGCCCCGACGCCGGCACGGTCGACAACGCCTCGCCCTGGATCACGACCGCCGCGGCGAGCACCATCCCGGCCCGCGAGGCCACGGCCGAGCTGGGCGACGGTGCGAACCTGCTCGGCGCCTCGGTGACGGTGCCGGCCGGCGGCCGCGCCGTCACCGGTCCGCTGGTGGCGGCGTCCGCCGCCGGGACCGACGTCGCCACGCAGTCGAAGCTCTGCGGCCCGCAGAGCCTGGACCCCGCCAAGGTGACCGGCGCGATCGTGCTGTGCGAGCGGGGGACGGTCGACCGGCTGGCCAAGTCCGCCGAGGTGAAGCGCGCGGGCGGGATCGGGATGATCCTGGTGAACCCGTCGCCGGACTCGGTGGACCTCGACGCGCACACCGTCCCGACCCTGCACATCGACGCAGACGGCTACGACACGCTCGTCGCCTACGCCGCGACCGAGGCGCCGACCGCCACGCTGGTGGACGGCAATCCGCACCACCTGACGTCCGCGGCGGCACCGCAGGTCGCCGGCTTCTCCTCGCGGGGACCGCTGACGGCCGACGGCGGCGACCTGATCAAGCCCGACCTCGCGGCACCCGGCGTGGGCATTCTGGCCGACGGCGCCAACGCGGCGGGCGGGCGGCCCGGGTTCACCTTCATGTCGGGCACCTCGATGGCGTCCCCGCACGTGGCCGGTCTCGCCGCGCTGTACCTGGGAGTCCACCCGCAGGCGACCCCGGCCGAGATCAAGTCCGCCCTGATGACGACCACTTCCCCCACCGTCACGGCTGACGGCAAGCCGTCCGGGGACGTGTTCGCGCAGGGCAACGGCCAGGTCGACCCGACCCGGTACCTGCACCCCGGGCTGCTCTACCTCAACGGTCCGGCCGACTGGGCCCAGTACGTCGCGGGCCTCGGCGGCGACCCCTCCGCGCCCGCCCCCTCCGACCTCAACCTGGCCTCGATCGGTGTCGGTTCGCTCGCCGGGCGGCAGGCCGTGACACGGACGGTGACCTCGACGGCGGCCGGAACCTTCACCGCCGACGCGGTGCGCATCCCCGGCGTGGAGACCGTCGTCGAGCCGCCGGCCCTGACGTTCACCGCGCCGGGCCAGTCCAGGAGCTTCCGGGTGACCTTCACCCGGACCACCGCGCCGCTGGACGAGTTCGCCACCGGCTACCTGACCTGGCGCAACGGCGACCAGAGCGTGCGCAGCGCGCTCGCGGTGCGCCCGGTGGCCCTGGTCGCCCCCGCCGAGCTGACGGCCTCGGGCAGTTCGGGCCGTACCGCCGCGACCCTGCGCGGCGGCGACGTCCGCGACGTGCCGGTGACGGTGACCGGCCTGTCCCGGGGCCTGCGGGTCCAGGGCTCCGGGGCCGTCGGCGGCCCGGCGCAGACCCACATCGTGCAGGTCCCGGCCGGCACGACCCACGCGCGGTTCGATCTCGACGCCTCCGACAACTCCGCCGACCTCGACTTGTCGGTCTACCGCCTGAACAACTATGGCGACAAATCGCTGTTCGCGCGTGCGGCCACCGACTCCGCCGACGAACACCTCGACGTGGACGACCTGCCCGCCGGGCTCTACCAGGTCGAGGTCGACTTCTTCGCCGGGACCGGACCCCTCGGGTTCACCGTGACCAGCTTCGTCCTGAACGACAAGGGGGCCGAGGGCACGTTCACCGCGCGGCCCACCACGGCGAGTCTGACGATCGGCAGCACGACCGCCGTCACCCTGGCCTGGAACGGCCTGCGCGACGGCGGGGTCTACCTCGGCCGGGTCACGTACGGCGACACCGGCCGGAGCACCTATGTGACGGTCACCAGCGATCCCCGTAGCGGCCCGCCGACCGGCACACCCGGCGCGCGGCCGGTGGTCACCGTCACGCCCGACTACGCGGTGCCGGGCCGGTCCGTGATCGTCCTGGCGACCGGTCTGACCCCGGCCGTGGACTTCCAGATCCGCCTCAAGGGCTCGGGGCAGGTGCTCGCGAGCGGACGCACCGGCGACGACGGCGGCGTGGCCCGCTCGGTCACCCTGCCGGTCGATCTCGCCGCCGGGCAGCGGACGATGGAGGTCCGGTACGCCGGGCGGACCGCCGGTGACTCCTTCACCGTCAGCCCCCTGGTGCTGCGCGACATCGACCATGTCGACCAGCAGGCCTTCGACGGGAACCCGTTGGTGGCGCTGGAGGGCGGGGTGCAGGGCAAGGGCAAGGTGAACGTCACCATCCGGGGGGCCTCGGGCGTCTACCTGGACCGGACCGTCCCGGTCGACTCCACCGGCTGGACCTGGCTCAGCTGGAAGTCGGACCTGGTCGAGACCAGGGCGGAGAAGCTGACGGCGACCCTCTCCGTGGTCCAGGACCACGGCCGCACGGGGCAGAGCAGGTCCGTGACCTGGACGCCGTCCGCGTCGACCCCGAGCTCCGCGTCGCTCACCAAGGACCCGAAGGCCGCGCACGCCGCCAGGCTGACCTACACCAACAGCACGGACCGCAGCGCCTTCCCGACCCTGCGCTACAAGCTGACCGGCGGAGACGTGATCTTCACGACCCTGATGATCGACCCCGGCAGCGCCACCACCCGCTCCTACGACATGACCGGCGTCGACCACCTCGATCTGGTGCTCGACGGCGCGGCCGTGGCGACCTACCGGAACACGCAGCAGAACAGGTCCACCGGCCGGCCGGTCATGGCCGAGCCCTTCTACGCGACGTTCCAGCGCGGCAAGGCGCGGCGCGAGGGCGATCCGGTGGCGATGACCCTCACCAACCGGCCGGCGGGATACAGCGCCGAGTTCATCCTGACGGCCGGTGAGGGCACCGAGGTCTACGCGGGGACGAGCTTCTTCCACAACGAGAAGATCCCCGTTCCCCGCAGTCCGCAGGAGGGGACGCCGGTCTCCCGGACCCTCTCCGTGCCGTCCGGCCGGCCGTTGTGGGCGACGGCGGGCTTCGAGGTCCACGGCCCGATCGTCGCGTACGTCGCGGACCGGTACCTGCTGATGACGCCGATGAGCGTGGCCGACCTCCAGCCGGTGCCCGCGCGGCACTCCGGCACGCCGTTCGTCGTCGGCGTCTCACCCCGGCAGGCGGCGGAGGGCACGACCGTGTCGGTGACGGCGGCCGGGCCGGCCGCGCACGAGGCCTACGTCGTGCGGATCGACGGCCGGGTCGTCGGGACCGGCCGGGCCACCGCCGCGGGCTTCGTCCACGCCTTCGTACGGGTCCCGTCCGGCCACGGGCGGACCGTGCGGGTCCAGGTGACGGGCAGCCGTCCGGACCGGTCCGGCGGGACGGAACTGACGCGGGGGTGAGCGGGTAGTCCACCACCGCGGGACCGCCGGCCGACCTCGCGTCGGCCGGCGGTCCGGCACCGGGCCGCCGGGCCGCCGGGCCGGCCGCCCACCTCGCGGGACGCGGTCAGAGACGGACGACGACCACGGCGGTGTCGTCGGTGGAGGCGCTGAGGGTCATGAGCCCGTCCGCGAGTTCCTCGACGCCGTCGTCGCGGTGGCGGGCCAGGCGCTCGCAGAGCCGGCCGAGGCCCTGGTCGATGTCCTCACCCCGGCGCTCGACGAGTCCGTCGGTGTAGAGGACGAGAACGGCGCCCTCGGGATACGCGCGCGTCGCCTGGAGGCGGGGCGTGTGCTCGGGCGAGGCGCCCAGGGGCGGGTCGGTGGCACGGTCCAGGAAGTCCACGGTCCCGTCCGGATCGACCAGCACCGGAGGCGGATGGCCGGCGCTGCTGTAGACGAGGCGGCGCTCGGCCCGGTCGACGACGATCTGCACCGCGGTCGTGGACAGGGCGCCCTCGACGCAGCGCGCGTACAGGTCGAGGCCGTCGAGCGCGGCCGCGGGCCCGTCGACGACACGGACCGAGGCGCTCAGGGCGCTGCGCAGCTGGCCCATGACACCGGCCGCCGTCAGGCCGTGGCCGACGACGTCGCCCACCGCGACGGCGTACTTCCCGTTCGGCAGCCGGGTAACGTCGTACCAGTCGCCGCAGACGTTGAGGCTGTTCACAGCGGGGCGGTAGCGCACGGCGAAGGCCTGGCGGCCGAGCGACTGAGGTGGCGGCATCATCGCCTGCTGGAGGGCGAGCGCCACGTGCCGCTCCTCGGCGTTGGCGCGGCGCAGCCGTTCGTTGACCTGCTGCAACTGGCGGGAACGGGAGTACAGCTCCAGCTCGATCTGCCGGTGGCGCTCGTCCGCGGCGAGGCCGCCGTCCCGGATCAGCTCGGTGATCTCCGCCAGGCGGTGCACGATCAGCGCCACCTCGCCGTCCGCGTCCAGAACGGGCGCGTTGACCGGGCTCCAGTAGCGCTGCGTGTACACCCCCGGGCGGTCGGGTTCCTCGACGTCGTGGCGGAACGGGCCGGCGACGTCCTGCGCGCCGGTCTCCAGTACCCGCCGCAGGGACGCGCGCAAGGCCTTGAGTCCGCCCCCTTCGGGATCGCCGGGGTTGTCGGGGAAGGCGTCGAAGACGTCCCTGCCGACGAGCCGGTCCCGGCCGCGGCCGAACAGGTCCCGGTACGCGGCGTTCGCGTCCAGGATCACGAGCCCGGGGGTGAGCAGCAGCAGCGCGCTGGGCGACGCCTCGAAGACGGCCGCGTAGTCGGTGTCCACGGCACTCACCCGGCTTCCCGCACACGACGAGGTGACCGGGGGATCCTTCCCGGCCCCGTTTTCTCAGTATGCGCGCCCGGCCCCCGGACGTCCGGTGGGTGGGCGGCGCCGACCGCCATAGCCCGTCCGGGTGAACTGTGCCGGGGGCTTGGAGGCACCGGTCGGTACGGCGTCGGCCAAGGGCTCGGACGCCGGAGCCGCCCGTGTCGGCTGACATCCCGCCGTTCGACACCGGCTTGTAACGCGGCGTTACCCGCACGTGCCGTGTGCGGGGAAGGATGGGGGGACGAGGCCGTCGCGTGACGTTTTTCCACCGAATGCGGCAAGGCCGTCATACTCGCCGGGATCGGGGGTAGACGCGCGCCGGACGGCCGGACACCGGCCCACGATCGACCGCCGCGGAGGTTCCTGATGTTCCCCCAGCCTCAAACGGGACGGCCCGCTGTGGCCATGACGTTCCACCAGATGCTGGAACGGGTGCGCTACGACGGCGCGCACCCCACGCTGGAGCGGGCCGAGGACGCCGTACGCACCGTGCTCGCCGCGCTCGGCCGGCAGGTGACCGGTGACGAGCGGGTCGACCTGGCCGCCTGCCTGCCCGTCGAGGCCGCCCTGGTCCTCACCGCCGAGATCCCCGCCACCGTGCCGCTCCCCGGGGACGGCTTCGTCCGCGACCTCGCGGCGCGCGCCGGTGGTACGCCCACGACCGCGCGCTGGAACGCCTGCACCGTGCTCGCCGTCGTCGCCCGGCTGGCCGGGGCCGCCCTGGTCACCCGCATCCTCGAACAACTTCCCGACGGCTACGCCTTGCTGTTCGGCAGGACCGAGCTGGCGCCGGCCGCCTGACCGCGCTCGCCACCGCGGTGCGCCGGGACGTCGCCGCCGACCCGCCCGCCACGACGCCCGGCGCGCCCGTGCACTTCGCGAGCGGCCGGACGGGCGGGGCGCGCGGCTACATTGGCGGCGTGATCACGCAAGTCGCCGGGGCACGTCGTGGGCGGGGCTCGTACGTCGCGGCCGCGGGGGTGTTCGCCGTCGGTATGGCGGGGACCACGCTGCCCACGCCGCTGTACGGGCTCTACCGGGAGCAGATCGGGTTCTCCGAGCTGATCGTCACGGTGGTCTTCGCGGTCTACGCGATCGGTGTCATCGCCGCGCTGCTGATCGCCGGCGACTTCTCGGACATCCTGGGCCGGCGGCCGGTGCTGCTGTCCGCGCTCGGGCTGTCACTGCTGAGCGCGGTGTGCTTCCTGTTCCAGGACGGGCTGCCGCTGCTGTTCGTCGGACGGCTGCTCTCGGGGTTCTCCGCCGGCCTGCTCAGTGGCTGCGCCACGGCCGCCGTCCTGGAGCTGGCGCCTCCCGCCCGGCACGCCCGCGCGGCCTTCGCGGCCACCGCCGCGAACATGGGCGGCCTGGGGTGCGGGCCGCTCCTGTCGGGCTTCCTGGCCCAGTACGCGCCGTGGCCGCTCCGGCTGCCCTTCCTCGCGCACATCGTCCTGCTGGTGGCCGCCTTGGCCGTCACCAGCGCGCTGCCCGAGACGGTGGCGCGCCGCACTCCCCGGCCGCCGCTGCGCCCGCAGGGCATGGTCGTTCCGCCGCAGACGCGCGCGGCATTCGTACCGGCCGCGCTGGCCGCGTTCGGGGGCTTCTCGATGCTCGGACTGTTCACCGCGGTGGCGCCGAGCTTCCTCGAACAGACGCTGGGGGAGCACAACCTGGCCGTCATCGCCGCGGTCGTCTTCTCCGCGTTCGGCTCCTCCACGGTCGGGCAACTGCTGACGGGCCCCCTGGGCGCGCGGCGCGCGCTGCCCGCCGGCTGCCTCGTGCTGACCGGGGGGATGGTCGTCGTGGCGTCCTCGCTGTGGACGGAGTCCCTGCCGGTGCTCGTGGTCGGCGCCATGGTGGCCGGCCTCGGCCAGGGCATGTCCTTCCGGGCCGGCCTCGCCGGGGTGGGCGCGGCCGCTCCGGAAGAGCACCGGGGCGCGACGATCTCGGCGTTCTTCGTCGTGGCCTACGTCGGGATCTCCGTGCCCGTCGTCGGGGTCGGCGCCCTCGCCCTCGCTCTGGGTCTGCGGGACGCGGGCATGCTCTTCTCGCTGTACGTGGTCCTGATGTCGGCCACCGTGGGCGTCTTCCTGCTGCGCAGGCCCGCACGGACCGGCTGACGAGGCCGCAACACCGCCCGGCCAACGCCTGCTTGTACGGCGGTGACGGGCGGGGTCCTCGGACCTAGGACCTCCGCCGGTTACGCCGCGCGGGCGCACGCCGTAGGGTCCACGCCCGTGGACGGGACAGGAATACTCGACGAAGCACTCGAACGGCTGCACCGGACCGGGCCCGAGCGCCTGGGACGGCTCAGCAACCACGCGCCGATGGCGGTCGAGGCGCTGGCCTCGCACGGACAGGCGGGCGGTGTGCACCGCTGGCTCGACCGGTACTCCGCGAAGTTGGAGGAATTCCCCTCGGGGACCGCGCCCGTGACGGCGGCCGACTGGCGGGACGCCCTGGGCGACCTGCGCCGGCTGGCCGACTGGATCGCCTTCTTCGGCCGGGAGGTCGCCGAGCGGCCGTGGCGGGACGTGCTCGGCCAGTGGTGGCCGCGCCTGCTGCCCGGGATGTACGGCGGGTCGACGCATCCGGTGATCCGGGTCGGGCACGCCGTGCGGACCCTGCTCGCCGGGGAGGAGACCGCGCCGCGGCTCGGCGAACTCGCCCAGGGCCTCGGCTACTGGGCCGCACGCCACCGGCCCGTCACCGGTCTCGGAGTGCTGCCCGTCCGGGCGGACACCGCCGACGCGGCCCTGGACGCGGTGCCGCCCCTGGCGGAGCGCACGGGAGGCTTCCCCGACCGGCTGGCCCGCGTGACGGCCGTGCCCGTGTGGGCCGACGACGTCCGCGACCCGCAGGCCGCACGGCAGCGGCTCGCGGACCTCGTCCGCGCCGCCACCCACCGGTACGCCACCCACGGGCACGGCGAGGAGACGATGCTCGTCCACGCGGCCACCGCGCCCAACGCCGTCTTGCGGACCCTGCCCGCACTGCCCGAGGCCCTGTGGCTGCCGAGCCTGCGCGCCGCCTGGGTGGCCTCGGCGGCGGTGACCGCGATGTACGCGCCCGACGCGCCCGTCCCGTGGTCCCCGCCCGGCGGCATCGCACCGCGGGAGATCGTGCAGCTGGCCCTGGCCCACGGGGACGAACACGTCATCAAGCTCACCGACACCGCGATGGACGTCGTCGACGAGCGGGCCATGGCGGCCGCCCTGCGCTGCATCGAACTGAGCGAGCCGCTGTCGTAGCCATTGCGTGCCGTGCCGTGGCGTACCGTGCCGCCGCCCGGGGGCAAATCCCCGCACCCCGTTCCGTCCCGGCAGGTCAGCGGGGTACGGTGGCACAACGGTCAAGATCGGCACACGTGGAGGAACCGGCATGGACGCGACCAGCGGAGCGGGGCCTGGCCGCCCGCCCGGCGACAGAGTGCGCCCGGACGGCCTGACCACCCGCCAGGCCCGCATCGTCGAGGCCGTCCTTCAGTCGGTGGCCCAGCGCGGCTACCCGCCGTCGATGCGGGAGATCGGGCAGGCCGTGGGGCTCGCCAGCACCTCGTCCGTGGCCCACCAGGTGGGCGCGCTGCAGCGCAAGGGCGTGCTGGAGCAGGACCCGCACCGGCCGCGGGCGTACCGGGTGCGGTCCGCCTCCCCCGGGGTGCGCGACGGCGCGGAACCCGCGCGGTTGCCCGAGGCAGCGTACGTTCCGGTCGTCGGGCGGATCGCCGCGGGCGCGCCGATCCTGGCCGAGGAGCTCGTCGAGGACGTCTTCGCCCTGCCACGGGAAGTGGTCGGCGAGGGCGAGCTGTTCGCGCTGGAGGTGGCCGGCGACTCGATGCTCGGAGCCGCGATCTGCGACGGCGACTGGGTGACCGTGCGACGGCAGCCGACCGCGGAGAACGGCGACATCGTCGCCGCCATGCTCGACGGCGAGGCGACCGTCAAACGCCTCAAGCAGGAGACCGGCCACGTCTGGCTGCTCCCGGAGAATCCCGCCTACGAGCCCATCCCCGGCGAGAACGCGACGATCCTGGGCAAGGTCGTCGCCGTGCTCCGGACCCTGTGAGGCGCCCGTCCGCTCAGGCCTCGTGCGCGCGCTTCCAGGCGTCGCGCGAGACCGGGGCGGGGCGCGGCACGAGGGAGCCGTCGACGTAGAGGTCGACGTGCTCGTTGTAGAAGGCGACCATCCCGGCGATCGCGGCGACCTGCGGCGTGGGGAAGTCGTAGGCCCAGGCGAGGTCGGTGTGGGTGGCGGTCCGCGAGGTGAACGACCAGTAGCCGGTGGTCCTGCCCTTGTACGGGCAGGCCGTCACGGTGGCCGTGGGACGCAGCCCGGTCCAGTCGACGTAGGGGCGTTCCACGTAGTAGCGGGTCGGCAGGCCGGTCTCGAAGAGCAGCACCGCGTGCGGCGCGTCCGCCAGGACCGCGCCGTCGACCTCCACGCGCACGCTGCTGGAGGACCGCAGGGCGTCGACGCGGGTGTAGGGGCTGCGCGGATGCACGAAGACCTGCTCGTCCTCCTCGTACCAGGCGTCGATGGCGTCCCAGCGGAAGCGGGCCGTGCCGAGCAGCCGCTCGGGGGCTCCCTCCTCCCACACCCAGGCGGCGCCTTCGCGGACCTGTGCCCCGACGCGCAGCGCGTGCCGTCGCGCGGGCCCCGGGCTGAGCTTTCCGGTGCGGCCCTCGTCGGTGAGGGCGCCCTCGGCGACGTCCCCCAACGGGATGCTGTACTGCGGATAGCCGGGCCACTCCCACACGTACAGGGCACTCGTGGTGTCCAGGACCGTCCGGCCGTCGACCGTGCCGCGGATGCGCCGCGGGACCGGCTCCACGTGTCCGACCGGGACGATGAGCCCCGGGTGGTTCGCTCGCGCTTCCGACATGGACGTCCTCCTCGGCCGGTCTTCCCTCTTCCCAGCATGGGCCGCCGATCGCGATGCCGCCGCATGCGCCCGGGCGTCGAGTTGCATCCGCCCGGCGGCGGTGGTGGCCTGAGGGTGGCACGGCGCGCACGGGCGGGGCGCCGGCGGCCGGTGTGCCGTACTCGACGCGGGAACGGGGGCAGGGACATGCGGACCGTTCGGTTCCCCTGCCGGGACGTCCCGGCGCTCGGCCAGGGCACCTGGTACCTGGGTGACGACCCGGACCGCCGGGACGAGGAGATCGCCGCACTGCGACTGGGCCTGGACCTGGGCATGGCGCTGGTGGACACGGCGGAGATGTACGGCGACGGCGCCGCCGAGGAACTGGTCGGGCAGGCCATCGCCGGACGCCGCGAAGAGGTCTTCCTGGTCGGCAAGGTGCTGCCCTCGCACGCCGACCGCCGCGGCACCGTCGCGGCCTGCGAGGCGAGTCTGCGCCGGCTCGGCACGGACGTCCTGGACCTGTACCTGCTGCACTGGCGCGGCCGACATCCCCTGGCCGAGACCGTCGCCGGCTTCGCCGACCTGATGTCCGCGGGGAAGATCCGCTCCTGGGGTGTCAGCAACCTCGACGTCGACGACATGACCGAGCTGGCCGAACTGCCGGGCGGCGACGCGGTCTCGGCCGACCAGGTGCTCTACAACCTCACGCGCCGCGGCATCGAGGCGGACCTGCTGCCCTGGTGCCGGCGCGGCGGGGTGGCCGTCATGGCCTACTCCCCCATCGAGCAGGGCCGGTTGCTGCGGTCCGCGCCGCTGCGCGCCGTCGCCCGTGACCTGGGCGCCACACCGGCCCAGGTGGCGCTGGCGTGGCTGCTGGAACAGGACGTGGCCGTCATCCCCCGTACGGGCCGGCCGGCGCACGTCCGGGACAACCGGGCCGCCGCGGATCTGCGGCTGCCCGAGGACGTACTCGCCCTGCTGGACGAGGCGTTCCCGCCGCCGAGCGGGCCCGTCCCGCTGGAGGTCCTCTGAGGCGGCTGCCGCGGTCTCCGCCACGGCGGGTGGTGCCCGGTGTCCTCGCCGGTCAGGGACGGGCCGGGGGATCGGCCGCGAGGGTCTTGCCGGCCGCGCTCGCGCGCGGAACGCCGTCGACCGCCACACAGATGCCGAAGACCCGGTCGTGGCCGGTCCACCCGTTGACGTGGCCCCGATTGTTGCTGATCTGCACACGCTTCCCGGCCGGGTCCACGGACGACACGCGGTGCAGGTACACCGTCCCGGCGACCCGGGCGAGAACGACGTCCCCGACCTCCAGCTTCGTCGGGTCGACCGGGGCCACGACCACCTGCTGACGACTGCGGATCAACGGGACCATCGAGGAGCCGCTGGGCCGGAACTCCACGGTGGACCCGCCGGCGACCGCGCCCGCAACCGCGTCCAATGCACCCATTCGACGATCGTGGCAGTACCGGCCGCGCGACGGTACTGATTTCCCGCGCCCCGCCAACACCGCCTGATACGGCAACTAGTCCATGCCTTCGAGGGGCGGGGCCGCACGGGTGTCACCGGGGACAGGGACAACGGCCGCTGCGGCGGCGAGGTCACCCGCGGCATCCGCGTACTCGGCGGCCTTGGCGGGCAGTTGCTCGAGGGTCATCAGGTGGCTGTCGGCCAGCAGGCCGGCCACCATCCGGCGGGCGCGCTGGTCCCTGCCCTGGAGTCGGTCCCTGTCCGCGACTGTCACCCCTGCTCCTCACTGCCCGCCCTCGCCGCTTGGCGCCGCAGCCGGTTCGTCCGCGTTTCCCATGCTGCGCGTCCCACGAGAGGTGACTTCATGTTGCGCCCCGCGCACGAAAGGTAACGGGAGGGCAAGTGCAGGTCCGGCGGTCCGGGTTTCGTCCTGGTTCCGACACATATACGGTGACGTGGGAGGTCTGCGATGACGGAATACGACCACATCGTCGTCGGCGGGGGAACCGCCGGATGCGTCCTGGCGGCCCGGTTGTCCGAGAACCCCCACGCCCACGTGCTGCTCCTGGAGGCCGGCCCGGCCCACGGGCCCGACGCCGTCGCCGACCCCACGCAGTGGATGCACCTGATCGGCGGCGAGACGGACTGGGGATGCTCCGCCACCCTCGCAGGCCACGGCGGCGAACGGACCGTGATCCGCTACCCCCGCGGGAAGGCGCTCGGCGGGTCGAGCAGCATCAACGGGATGATCCATCTGCGCGGGCACCCGGCGGGCTACGACGCCTGGGAGGAAGCGGGCGCCACCGGCTGGAATCACCGGAGCCTGCTTCCGTACCTGCGGCGCAGCGAGCGCACCGAGGGCCGCGATCCGGAGTACCGGGGCACCCAGGGCCCCATGCGCGTGGCCCCGGCACCCATCGCGCACCCCGTCTCCTCCGCCTGCCTCGGCGCGGTCCAGGCCGCGGGTCACCTCCTCACGACCGACATCAACGGCCGTCATCAACTGGGCGGCGGATGGCTGGACCTCAACATCGTGGACGGCGTACGGCAGAGTGCCGCCGACGGCTATCTGCGGCCCGTGCTGGACCGGGCCAACCTGACCGTGCGCGCCGACGCTCTCGTCCGCAGGCTTCTGTTCGACCGGGGGTGCTGCACGGGTGTCGAGTACGACCGGGAGGGCCGCACCCAACGGGCGTCCGCCGACGAGGTCGTGCTCGCCGCGGGGGCCATCGGCTCCCCCCAGTTGCTGATGCTGTCCGGGATCGGACCGGCCGACGACCTGCGGCGTCTGGGCATCGACGTCACGGCGGACGCCCCGGGGGTGGGGGCGAACCTGCACGACCACCCCATCAGCGTCGTCAACTTCCGTGCGGCACGGGCGCTCTCCGCGCCGACCGGCCCCGCTTTCGACGCGGCCGCGACGCTGTGCAGCACCCGTTCGTCGACCGTCCCCGACCTGCAGGTCCTCTTCTTCAGCCTGTCGTACGCGCCGCCCCCGCTGGCCGCCGTGGAGGGCGGCTTCAGCTTCGTCGTGGGCCTGATGGCACCCGACAGCCGCGGATCGGTCCGGCTCTCTGGCCCCGACCCCCGGGACGCCCCCGTCGTCGACCCCGGCCTCCTGACCGAGCGGTCGGACGTCGACCGGCTGGCCGAGGGCGTCGAGCTCGCGCGGGACATCGGGCGGCAGCGGGCCCTGGACGCCTGGCGCGGGGAGGAGGCCCTGCCCGGCGGCGACGTGCGGGACGAGGCCGGGCGGCGCGCGTACGTGCGGCACGGCGTCGGCAGCTACTACCACCCGGTGGGCACCTGCCGTATGGGCTCCGACGACGACGCGGTCACCGACCCCCAGTTGCGGGTCCGCGGCGTCGACGGTCTGCGCGTCGCCGACGCCTCCGTCATGCCGTCCATCGTGTCCGCCAACCCCAATGCGACCGTGCTGGCCGTCGCGGAACGGGCGGCCAACCTGATCAGGAACCCGCGACCGCACGAAGGAGGGGCCGCCGGGTCATGAGTCCGTCCGTGAGCGCGCGTTCCACCACCCTGGCCCCGGCCGTGGTGGCGGGACTGGTGCTGGCCCTCGTCGCGCCCGTCTCCCCCGCCTCGTCCTGGGCCGCCCGCGCGCCCGCGCCCGCGTGGGCCACGACGCTCGTCCGGCTCTACGCCGAGCGGCTGGCGACGGCGGACACCGTGGCGGCGGCCAAGTGGGGCACGGACCGGCCCATCGACGATCCGGCCCGCGAGCGCCGGATCCTCGCCGGGGCGGCGGAGCGGGCCGGGGCGCTCGGCGTGAGCCCGGCACTCGCCACGCGGGTCCTCACCGATCAGATCGAGGCGGGCAAGCTGGTGCAGCGCGGTCTGTACCGGTCCTGGGAACGCCATTCCGCGCAGCGTCCGCGCACCCGGCCCGATCTGGCCCGGACGGTCAGGCCGCGGCTCGACCGTGTCGACGCCGAGCTGTTGAGCGCGCTCGCGGCCGCCGGGCGCGGCCCTGCCGGTGAGCGGTGCACGGCCCTGATGGCCCGGGCCGCGACGGCCCGGGCGGCAGCGGACCGGCTGGACGCGCTGCACCGGCTGGGCCTGGCGCGTGCCCGTGAGCACACCTGCGCGGGCGGCGCCGGCTGACCGTGCGGCCCGGCACGGGTGGGACGGCCGGGACGGTCAGACCGTCGTTGCGGCCGGGTGCTTGAGCCGCTCGGCGACCGTCTTCAGGAGTTCGTCGGAGAACCGCTGGTCCGCGACGGCCCGCGACATCAGGATGGCGCCGACCATGGCGCTCAGCGTGAGCATGGCGTCGGCCCGGGTCTCCTCGGGGTCGTCGCCCTGCGCGGCCTCGCCGATCAGCTCCAGGTAGCCGCGCACCTGCTTCTCGTACGCCTCCTTCATCTCCCCCACGCCGCGGCCCGCCGCGGCGCCGAGGGTCACCAGGGCGCAGCCCGTTCCGGGGGCGTCGCGGTGGCGGGTGCTGAGGTAGGCGTCGATCAGGCCGGTGCGCGGCTCCTCGGGGTCGTGGCGCGCGGCCTCGGCCATCTTGGCCTCGCCGTCCTCCAGGGCCAGGGTCGCGGCCTGGACCATCAGTTCCTCGCGGGACGCGAAGTGCTTGTAGAACCCGCCGTGGGTGAGACCCGCCTCTTTCATCAGGTCCGCGACACCCGGGGCGGTCATGCCCTCCTCGCGGATGCGACGGGCGGCGATCCGGAGGACGCGTTCGCGCGATTCCGCCTTGGCTGCCTGGGAGTGACCCATCTGAAGACCTCCCGGATGTCGTTCAGGCTGCACCGGTCAAGTGTGGATGATGCGCATCATACACCCCGACCGCGGGCCTCAGACAGGGCGCCGTCGTCGCCCGGCACACGTTCCCAGACGAGGACGCCGTCGCGCCGCGCACCCCAGATGGGAGCGGGCTCGCGCAGCGACAGACGGAGCCTCGGACCCTCCCAGCCGACGGCCCTCACCTGGGGGACGCCCACCCAGTTGGGGAAGAGGCTGAGCTCCACATGGTGGACCACGAGATCGTCCTCGGGCACCTCATAGGTCCCCCCGTAGGCCAGGTAACCGAGGGCGGCCGCCGACAGTTCCTCCGGCCGGCCCTTCTCCAGCCGCCCCTCACGGAAGGCGGGGCGGCCCGGGCGCATGATCTGGGCGGACATGTGGCCGCCGGCGGTGTAGACGATCAGCCCTTCGGGCCGGGGCCCGAAGGGCTCGACGACGCCGCCGCCCTCGACCGCGGTCGCCTTGTAGGACACCAGCCGCCATGCGCCGATCAGCGCCCTGCGCAGTTCCTCGGGATTCATGCCGTTCCTCCTCGGTCGTCGGACCCGCTTGGCCCGTCGGGCGCCTCGGGCGCCTCGGGCGCCTCGGGCGCCTCGGGCGCCTCGGGCGCCTCGGGCGCCTCGGGCGCAATCTGGATGATGTCAATCATACAGAATCACCCTCCCCGCACGCCGGACCTTGACGATGTGGATGATGTGAGTAATCCTGAATGTGGATGACAGAGATCCTCCACATTATTGGAGCAGCACGCATGACCACCCCGTACGTCCCCACCCGCACCGCCGTCCTCCTCGTCGACCCCTACAACGACTTCCTCTCCGACGGCGGGAAGGTCTGGCCCCTCCTGGAGCCCGTGGCCACCGAGGTCGGCCTGCTGGACAACCTGCGCGCCGTCGTCGCCGCGGGCCGCCGGGCGGACCTGCCGGTCTTCTTCGTCCCGCACCGCCGCTGGCGGGAGGGCGACTACGAGGACTGGGACCACCCCAACCCCACCCAGCGGATCGTGCAGGAGCGCCACACCTTCGCGCTGGGCACCTGGGGCGGTGAGTTCCACCCGGACTTCCGACCCGCGGAAGGTGACGTCGTCGTCGAGGAGCACTGGGCGCAGAGCGGCTTCGCCAACACCGATCTGGACTTCCGGCTCAAGCAGCGCGGCATCACCCACGTCATCGTGATCGGCCTGCTCGCCAACACCTGCATCGAGTCCACGGGCCGCTACGCCATGGAGCTCGGCTACCACGTCACCCTCGTCCGCGACGCCACCGCCGCCTTCCTGCCGGAGATGATGCACGCCGCCCACGAGCTGAACGGCCCCACGTTCGCCCACGCCATCACCACCACCCAGGACCTGGTCCTGGCCCTCGAGGACGGAGCCCACCGACATGGCTGACATGGCACTGACCGGAGACATGCTGATCGGCTCGTCGTCCGTGCCCGCGACCGGCGCGACCATGCGGGCGCTGAACCCCGCGACGGGCCGTGAGATCGAGCCGCCCTTCGCGCTCGGCGGCGCCGCCGAGGTGGACCGTGCCGCGCGCCTGGCCGACGAGGCCTTCGACAGCTACAACCGCACCGGACTGTACGAGCGCGCCGCCTTCCTGGAGCTGATCGCGGACCGCCTGGACGCCGTCAACGGCGAACTGGCCGAGCGGACGGCGCTGGAGACCGGCCTGCCCGCCGCCCAGCTCTCGGCGGAGGCGGCCAAGGCCGCGGGCCAGTTCCGGCAGTTCGCCGAAGTGGTCCGGCAGGGCCGCTTCCGGCACGCCACCGTCGATCTGGCGCAGCCCGACCGGCAGCCGCGGCCGCGCACGGACCACCGGATGCAGAAGATCGCGATCGGCCCGGTCGCCGTCTTCGGCGCGAGCAACTTCCCGATCTCGTACTCCGTCGCCGGCGGTGACACCGCCTCCGCGCTGGCCGCGGGCGCCCCGGTGATCCTCAAGGCCCACAACGCGCACCCGGGCTCCTCCGAGATCCAGGCCCGCGCCATCCGCTCCGCCGTCGCCGACAGCGGCCTGCACGAAGGCGTGTTCTCCGTGGTCCGCGGCGCGGGCAACGAGATCGGCGAGGCCCTGGTGGACCATCCGCTGATCAAGGCGGTCACCTTCACCGGCTCCGAGGCCGGCGGCATGGCGCTGTACCGGCGGGCCCAGCTGCGCCCCGAACCGATCCCGGTCTTCGCGGAGATGACCAGCGTCAACCCGACCTTCGTCCTGCCGTCGGCACTCGCCGCCCGAGGCGCCGAGGTCGGCGACGGCTTCGCCGAGCGCATGCTCGTCAACGTCGGCCAGGCCTGCCTGAAGCCGGCCCTCCTGCTCGCGATCGACGGCCCGGGCTTCGCCGGGATGCGCGACGCCGCCGTGGAACGCGTGGGCGCCATGAACGCGCGCACCATGCTGACGCCCGGCATCCACGACGCCTACGAGCGGGGCGGCCGGCGGCTGCGCGACGCCGGTGCCACGACGCTGGTGGAGGGCCCCGAGCCGCAGGGCACCTGGGAGGGCCGCGCCCAGCTGCTCGAGGTGGACGGCGACCGCTTCCTGGCCGAACCCGATCTGGCCGAGGAGGTCTTCGGGCCTTCCGCGCTGGTGGTCCGGCTGACGGGCATGGACCAGCTGCTGGAGGTGGCCCGGAGCCTGCGCGGCCAGCTCTCGGCCGCGATGCACATCGACGAGCCGGACCACGCGGACGCCGCGCGCCTGCTGCCGATCCTGGAGCGGCGCACCGGACGCATCGTCGTGAACGCCTTCGCCCACCCCCAGGAGGTCGCGCACGCCACCATCCACGGCGGCCCGTTCCCGGCCACGACCGACAGCCGCTTCACCTCGGTCGGCATGACCGCGATCGACCGCTTCCTGCGGCCGGTCACGTACCAGGGCTTCCCGGACGCGCTGCTGCCCGACGCGCTGGGCGCCGACAACCCCCTGGGCCTGTGGCGGCTGACCGACGGGCAGCTGTCCCGCGGCTGATCCCACGTCCACCCGGCGGGGCCCTCCTCCGGGAGGGCCCCGCGGTCGTGTGTCCGCTGCCGTCGCCGGCCCCCTGCCCGCGTCCGAAGGGCTTGCTCCTCCCGTGACGGGAGGTCGTAGCGTGGCGGACGTGATCGGGAACGACACCACCGGACTCCGGTGGAGCATCGGCGAGCTGGCCAGGGCCGGCGGCGTCACCGTACGGACGCTGTACCACTACGACGCGATCGGCCTGGTGCGGGCGAGCGAGCGCACCGCCTCGGGGCACCGCCGCTACACCGGGCGCGATCTGCACCGCCTGTACCGCGTACGGGCGCTGCGGACCCTGGGCCTGTCCCTGGAGGAGATCGGGGACGTGGTGGACGGCGCGCCGGACGACCTCCCGGCGATGCGCGCGGTGCTGGGCGCCCAGTTGGAGGAGCTGCAACGGCAGGGCGAGCGGATCGGCCGGATCACCCAGCAGGTCCGCGGACTCCTGCGGCAGTTCGACGCGGAATCGACTCCCGATCCCGACGAGTTCATGACGACCTTGGAGATGATCTCTGTGCTGGACGGGTACTTCACGCAGGAGCAGCAGGACCAACTGGCCCGGCGCCGGGCCGAGCTCGGCCCGGAGGCCGTCGACGCCGCGCGGACCCGGTGGACCGGCCTCGTCGAGGAACTCCTCGGCCACGTCGACGCCGGCACCGCGGTGGACGACCCCGGGGTGCAGCGGCTCGTCCGGGACGGGGAAGAGCTCGGGTCGGCCTTCCACGCCGGCGAGCGGGGCACGGAAGAGGCCGCGCGGCGGATGTGGCAGGACCACGGCACCGACCTCAGCCGGGGCCTGCCCTGGTCCGCGGAGCGGATGGCCGGGCTGGTCGGCTACCTGGAGCGGGCCCGGCAGGCGCGCTGACCGCGGTACCGGGTCCCCGGACGTCACCGGCGTCCGGCGGCCCGAAGGGGTGTCCGTCGCGGCTTTCCTTCGCGGCGGGCCCACACTGGCTCCGTGAACGATGAGTTGAGGGCCGTCCACGAGCGGCTGGCGCGGATCGAGGGACTGCTCACGAATTCCGCGGAGGGGCCCGCCGGCGAGCCGGCCTGGCGCCGCCCGACGCGGGTCGAGGGGCGATGGGCGGTGTCGCTGGCGGTACTGGTCGCCATCGCCCTGCAGTTGCTGCTGCCGGCGCACCTGGCCGTCCATCCGCAATGGCTGCTGCCGGCGCTGGAGTTCCTGCTGCTGGTCGCCCTGCTCCCGGCCACCCCCTCGCGCGCCGGACGGATGGGTCCGCTCCTGCGCGCCGGGGGGCTCACGCTGGCCTGCGCCGTCAGCGTGGCCAACGGCTGGTCGGCGGTCCGGCTGATCGAGGGCCTGGTGCGCGGGACCGAGGAGAGCGACGCGCAGGCGCTGCTGCTGGGCGCGGCGTCCATCTGGCTCACCAACATCATCGTGTTCGCCCTGTGGTACTGGGAGTGGGACCGCGGCGGCCCCGTCGCCCGCGCCGCAGGCACGCAGGACACCCCTGACTTCCTCTTCCCCCAGATGCAGAGCCCGGATCCGGTGCACCACGAGTGGGAGCCGGCCTTCGCCGACTACCTGTACGTGTCGTTCACCGACGCGACCGCCTTCAGCCCCACCGACACGATGCCGATGTCCCGTTGGGCCAAGCTGCTGATGACCTTTCAGGCCATGGTCTCGCTGCTGACCCTGGCCCTGGTGGTCGCCCGATCGGTGAACATCCTCAAGGCGTGAGCCGCAGGCGTACCGCTTCGCACCACCACTGCGGGCCGCGCGCCGCTGCGCCAGCGGAACGGGCTTCGGGGGCAAGGCCCTTGAGGACCGCGGTGGTGACCAGCGCGTACGCGACGTGCGGGACGATGTCGGCGACCCAGTCCGACGCGGACCAGGTGCGGGGATCGGTCACGCGCAGCACGGTCATCGGGCCGTTGGTGCCGATCAGGGCCAGGACGCCCGCCGTCGCGGTGAGCACGGCGGTGCGCGGCCGCCAGCCGGCCGCGGTGGCCAGTCCCAGCGTGGCGCCCATGGCGGCGCCGGTGGTCATGCCGGTGAGTGCGCCGAGGGCGGCGATGCGGTTCTCCCGGACGTCGGGCGGACCCGGGACGGGCACGTGCACGACCTGCGAGAGCCGCTCGACCGTGGCCTTCGGGGTGCTGCTGGGGCCGCGGCCCCTGAGGACCATGTCCAGGTAGCCGACCGCGTCCAGGGTCGTGCACCCGGCGGCCCCCGCGGCCGCTCCCCGCAGCATGCCGCGCAGGAGCCTTACGGCGGCCGGGGCCGCGGCCGCGCCCTGCCGGCCGCACGATCCGTACGTGCGGCGGACGAGGAACAGGGGGCAGGTGACACGCATGTCATCCAGTAAGGCACCGAACGGTGGGGCACGCCACCGGACCCTGGCGCGGGCCGTGGGCGGTCCCCGCCCGGCCCGCGGTCGGGACGAGAGCCGTCCGCGGCGCAGTCGTCCGTGACCGCCTCTGCCCCGCGGACGTCCGGGTCCGGGTCGTCCGCGAGACGGCCCGGCACCTCGGCCACCCCCGGGGTGGTCCAGCGGGCGACCGCCCGCACCAGGTCCTGCCGCGCGCCCCGGGGCCGGGATGCGCGGCAAGGCGGCGCACATGCCCGAGCGGACCCCGCCGGCTCATCCCGAACCAGTGCAGCGCCTCCCGGAGGACCACCGGGTCACGGGGGTATCCGCCGCCGGGCCGTCCAGCGGAGGTGGCAGCCGTTCCCGCAGGCGCCGCGACCCGTACTCGCCGCGCACCCGGCAACCGAAGCAGGTGCAGGGGCGCGTGCCGTGTGCGCCGGGCCGGTAACGCCGGCCCGTCACCTGCGGCGCGGTGCGCGTGCGGTGCACTGCGCGCGGGCGGATCGCCCGGGGCACGAACACCTCCCACCTCCGCGGGTCGGGCAGCCGGTCGTCGGGCAGGCGGACGCGGACGGCCACCAGTCCTCCCCGGGTCCCGAACCGGGCCGGTTCGCGCAGCCATGGGTGGGTGAGGGTGTACGAGGTCAGCACCGGGAAGCAGCGGACCCCCCGCCCACCGTCCCGCCCGCCGCCGGCCGCGCGGATCCCGGACCGCGGGATGCGGGGCGCGTTCGCGGCCGAGGTCAGGTGCACGAACATCGCCGTGCCGGGCAGGGTGGTGCGCGGCGTACGGCGACCACGCCGCCACGGGCGCCGTAAGGAGACGGTCGACAGCGTGCGCCGATGTGCCGGGCTACGCCGTGCCCGATGCCTCCCGGGCGACCCGCTCCAGCCGGCTGCGGTGGTCCCGCCACCACTGCTCGTCGCCCCGCGCCATGCTGTCGTTGCCGTCGTTCATACCCACGGCGCCGTCGATGAGTTCCCGGACGATGTCGGCGTGCCCGGCGTGCCGGTGGGTGTCGGCGATCACCCGCACCAGGACATGGAGCAGCGTCACCTCGTCGCGGCCCGCCGGCCACCAGGGCACCCTGCCGGTCGCGTCCAGGGGCAGCGCGTCAAGGGTGGCGTCGGCGTGCGCCCACGCCCGGCGGTATCCCTCGACGATCCGCTCACGGGACTCGTCGGCGCCGGCCCACATGTCCGCGTTGGGCTCGGCTTCCTCCTCCAGCCATGGCGCGGGTTCGCCGGACGGCCGCCCGAAGGTGTCGCCGAGATAGCCCCGCTCGATGCCGGTCACGTGCTTGACCAGGCCCAGGAGATTGGTCCCGGTCGGTGTCAGCGGCCGGCGGATGTCGTACTCGGAGAGCCCTTCCAGCTTCCACAGCAGGGCGTCACGGGCGAGTTGCAGATACAGGCGGAGGTCGGCCTTGGGATCCGAGGTGGTCATCGCACCAGTCTGCCGTTCCCGCGCCGCCGTCCCGGTCAGTCGGCGCCGGTCATGGAGGCGAGGTAGGTGAGGGCCTGCTCGCTGCGGCTGCCGGGTTCGGGGGTGCCGACCAGCAGTTGCTGGCCCGGGGCGTCGTGGACGTCGAAGGTCTGGTAGGTGAGTTCCACGCGGCCCGCGTAGGGATGGACGAACACCTTGTAGGCACGGGTGAGGCCGGCGACCATCTGGTCGTTCCACAGCGCCGCGAACTCCTCGGAACGGACGAGGAGTTCCGAGACGAGGTCGCCGATGTCGGCGTCGTGCGGGAAGCGGGCGGCGTTCAGGCGCAGCGCGTGCACCGTGGCGCTGGTGACCAGCGGCCATTCCACGAACACCGAACGGGCCGCGGGGTGCGTGAACAGGATCCTGGGCATGTTGGTCTCCGCCCCGAAGGGCGCCAGGAGCGCGCGGGCGGGCGTGTTCGTGGCCAGGACGTCGAAGGCGGGTCCCAGCACGTACGCGGCGGCCGAGGGGAAGGAGTCGAGCAGCCGCAGCAGGTCCGGGTGGACCCGGTGCCGGGTGCGGTCGGCGGGCTGACCCGGAACAAGCCCGGCGAGCAGGAAGAGGTGGCCCCGGGCGTCCGGGCCCAGCCGCAGGGCGCGCCCGAGGGCCTCGATCACCTGGGCGGAGGGACGGCGTTCACGGCCCTGTTCCAGACGGGTGTAGTAGTCCGCGCTCACGCCCGTCAGGACGGCGACCTCCTCGCGGCGCAGTCCGGAGACCCGGCGACGTCCGCCGCCGGCCGGCAGGCCCACGTCGGACGGCTCCAGACGGGACCGCGCGGCCTGCAGAAAGGCGCCCAGGTCGTTGTCGGACGGATCGGGCATACGGCTCATGCTACTGCCGCCGCGTTCACCGGCCGGCGCAAGACGGGCCGGGGCGCACGGGTCCATGGCTCTCCTCGGCGGACGGGCGGGGCGGGGGGCGCTCGCGCTGTCCCAGCATGCCGGGGCGGCGCCGTCCGGTGCAGGCCGCGGTGGTCCTGGGTGTGCCGCACCCAGGCACCCCGCACCGGGCACGGCACGGCCTTCCCGCGCCGGTCCGGCGGACCGAGCATGACGGGGCGGCGACGGCGCGTCCGGACCGCCGCGCCCCCTCCGCCTCCCCGGAAAGGACCTCCGCCTTGGACCACGTACTGGAGATCACCACCTTCGCCCCGGCACCCGGCCGCACGGCCGCCGACTTCGTGGCCGCCGGCCAGGACGTCGACGCCTACCTGGCCCGTCAGCCGGGGTTCCGGGGGCGGACCGTCGCGGTGCGCGAGGACGGCACCGTCGTCGACATCGTGGCCTGGGACACCGCCGGGCAGGCGATGGCCGCCGCCCGTGGGATCACCACCGAGACGGGCGGCTCCCCCGTCCACGCCACCATCGACCAGCGGACCGTCGACTGGCAGGTGGCCCGCGTCGCGCACACGGCCTGAGCGTCGGCCGGTCGACCGACCGCGGCCCCCGCACCCTTCCGTTTCTTCATTCCTCCCATCCGTTCGGAGATCGTCGTGCAGCACCCCACCCCTTCCCCCCGCCGCAAGACCGTCCTGGTGACCGGCGCTTCCAGCGGCATCGGCGAGGCCACCGCCCGCCATCTGGCCGCCGCCGGCCACCACGTCGTCCTCGGTGCCCGGCGCGTGGACCGTCTGGCCCGCCTCGTCGCGGAGCTGGCCGCCGCCGGCCACAGCGCCGAGTACGCGGAACTGGACGTCACCGACGCGGGCAGCGTCGACGCCTTCGTCACCGGCGCGCTCACCCGGCACGGACGCGTCGACGTCCTCGTGAACAACGCGGGCGTGATGGCCCTCTCCCCCGTCGCGGCCCTGCGCGTCGACGAGTGGGACCGGATGATCGACGTGAACCTGCGCGGCGTCCTGCACGGCATCGCCGCCGTCCTGCCCTCGATGCGCGAGGCCGGGTCCGGGCACGTCGTCACCGTCGCCTCGACCGCCGCGCTCCGCGTCGACGCGACCGCGGCCGTGTACTGCGCGACGAAGTACGCCGTGCGGGCCCTGTCGGAGGGGCTGCGACAGGAGAACTCCGACATCCGGGTCACGGTCGTCAGCCCCGGCTTCACCTGTTCCGAACTCACCCTCGCCGGTGGCGACCCCGAGGCGCAGGGCGCGGCCCGGGCCGCCACGGAGATGATCGGCCTCCCGGCGTCCGCCGTCGCGGAGGCCGTCGGTTACGCGATCGCCCAGCCGTCCGGGGTCGACGTCAACGAGATCGTCGTACGTCCCACGGCGCAGAACTGACGGAACGTCAATTCTTTTCCGTCAGCGCGTGCCCGTGAGCGGACGCGAGCGCGCCGAGGTCGGGTTCGCCGAACTCGGCGCGCAGCGCGTGGAAGGCGGCGACCTTGTCCTCACCGAACCGGCGGGCCTGTTCCGCGTAGGCGGGGAAGGAGAGGAAGCGCGGCGGCGACGCCTTGGTGTGGAACTTGTCCGCGTACATCACCAGCCTCTCCTCACGCGTCACCGGCACGTAGTCCGCCGGGGGCAGGGGCAGCCCCTGTCGCAGCACGTCGGCCGCGGTGAGGCCGACGCCGGTGTGGCAGGAGCAGAACCGGCACAGGGGCTCGGGGAAGCCCTCCGCGGCGAGCAGGTCGTGGCCGAGGAGGCCGTGGCGCACGTATCCCGCGTGGTCCAGGCGGCCTGCGTCGTCGAAGAGCCGGTAGACGCCGATGTCGTGCAGGAGGCAGCCCGCGCGCACCAACTCCGCGTCGACGCCGCCGCAACCCGACGCGGGCATCAGCTGTTCGGCGATGCTCCACACGATCTCGCAGTGCGTGAACACCAGGTCGAAGGCCTTCGCACTGGGCGCGTGCTTCTCGTGCAGCGCACGGATCTGCGCGAGGGTGGGGATCGCCATTCGCGGAAGCCTAACGCCCGTCGGCGGGTCGTGATCCGAACGGGCACGGACCGGGCCGGCGGGCGCCGGGTCGTACGGAGTCGGTCCCCCTACCGGGCTTCCCGGACCTCGCGCGTGGCGGGAAACCGCCGTTCGCGGTGGGCCCGCGGTGCGGGCGCGTGTGATCCTGGTGAGGCAGGTACGACACGGATCTTCGACCGGACCGAGGAAGGGCATGGAAGCCGCAGCATCCCCGGCAGATTCCCCGCCCGTGATCGGGCCGCAGGGGCCGGACGACACCCCGCCGCCTGCCCCGGTCCCCGCCCTCGATCTGGAGGGCGTCCGGGCGTCCGCCCTCGTGGTCGACGACGAGGGGCGGATCGTCGCGGCCAACGCCGGGGCCCGGCGGTTGTTCCGGAAGTCCGCGGAGGAACTCGCCGGCCAGGACGCCCACGACCTGCTGCACCGGGACAGCGACGGGCACCCCATGCCCCGCTCCCGCTGCCGGATGAGGGAGGCGCTCCTCACCGAGAGCACCACGCAGAGCGACCTGGGGTGGTTCGCCTGCGGCGACGGGACGCTGCTCGGACTGTCCTGGCTCATCACGCCGTACACGCTCGCGCGGGGGACGACGGGGGCGCTGGTCCTGCTGCACGAGGTGCGGCAGCAGGCCGGCACGCCGCCAGGCGCAGGGACGGCGCCCCCGCCGCTGTCCGAACTCGAGCGCCTCGCACTGCTGGCGGAGACGACCACCGGGCTCACTTCCACCCTCGACGTGGACGAGGCCCTGCGACGGCTGGCCGCGCTCACCGTGCCCCGGCTCGCGGACTGGGCCGTCGTGGACCTGCTGACGGAGGGCGACGAGGTGCGGCGCGCACTGGTCGTGCAGCACGAGAACGGCGTGCTGATCGAGCGCACCGATCTGCAGGGCCCCATGCCACCGGTCCCGCAGGAATCCCCGATGCCGCTGTCGCGCGCGCTGCGCGGCGCCGCGTCCGCCCTGGCCGGCCCCTCGACCTACCAGGGGCCGCCCGATTCCGGGATCGCCGTCGAGCAGCACCGGCTGTTCGCCGCGACGGGCATGCACTCGGCGGCCATCGCGCCCGTCCGCGGCCTCCGGGACGTGCTCGGCGCCCTGACACTGGGGCGCTCACTGCGACCCGACGCCTTCACCGCTGCCGACCTCCCCCTGCTGGAGGACCTGACCCGCCGGGCCGGTCTGGCCCTGGACAACGCGCGCCTGTACCAGCGACAGCGCAAGGTCGCCGAGACGATGCAGCGCCATCTGCTGCCGCAGATGCCGACCGTGCCGGGGCTGGAGATGAAGGCGCGCTACGTGCCCGCCCCCGACGCCTCGCAGGTCGGTGGCGACTGGTACGACGCGTTCCCGCTCGCCGACGGGGCGACGGCCCTGGCCATCGGCGACGTCGTCGGTCACGACCTGGAGGCCGCCGCCGGCATGGCGCAGCTGCGCAACATGCTGCGCGCGTTCGCCTGGTCGCGACCGGAGAGCCCCGGCGCCGTCGTCACCCAGCTCGACCAGGCGGTCATGCACATCGCCGAGGTCCCCATGGCCACGATGCTGCTCGCCCGGCTGACCTGCGAGGACGGACTGTGGCGGCTGCACTGGACGAATGCGGGCCACCCGCCGCCCCTGCTGATCACCCACGACGGCCGGACCCGCTACCTCACCGACGGGCACGGCATCCTCCTCGGCACCGGCAGCACCAAGCCGCGCCAGGACGCCGTCGTCACGCTGCCGCCCCGGTCCACGTTGATGCTCTACACCGACGGACTCATCGAATCCCCCAGCCACTCGCTGGACCACGGTTTGGACCTGCTCGCCAAACACGCCGCCGCGCTGGCCCGCCGTCCTCTGGACTCCTTCAGCGACACGCTCCTCGAACAGGTCCGTCCCCCGGACAACGACGACGACGTCGCCTTCCTGGCGCTGCGCACACCCGACGCGGCCGGATGAGCCGCCGCGGTACGGGAGGCGACCGGATGCCTCCCCGCACCGCGGCGTCGTACCGTCAGGCCTTCAGCGCCCGGCTGTGCAGGGCCGTGACGGCCTTGCGGGCCGAGAGGATGGCGCCGTGCTGCCAGGCGTCCATGTAGGACAGCCAGTCGCCGGCGAACAGCACCCGCCCGGCCGGCTCGTTGAGCGGCTTGTACACGGCGGCGTCGGGGCCGCCGGGGATGCTGTGCCAGGCACCCTCGAGATGGCGTACCCGCTTCCAGGCGATGGAGAAGGAATGGGCGAGCTCCGTACGGTACTTCTCGCCGTGGATCTTCACCCCCTGCAGGACGGCGCGGGCCTCGCGCTCGGCGGGGGCGAGGGCCGCGTAGGCGTCGGCGTTGGCCCCGGTGTTGTAGTAGCCGACGATGACACCGCGTCTGCCGTGGTGGCCGTAGGACGGGTACCAGATGTGGGAGAGGTCCAGGTCGGTCTCGGTGATGCCGCCGTAGATCCGGTGGTCGGTCTCCCACCAGCGACTGCGGTACTCCAGACCGATCTTGCCGGCCGAGGAGGGGCGGATCGTCGTCAGCGCGGTCTGCACGTCGGGGCCGAGGTTGTGCGGCAGCTTGGCGAGCAGGTGCGGCGGCATGGCCGCGACGCAGTAGTCCGCCTCCAGTTGCCGCGGGCGGCCGTGCGGGTCGGTGTACCCGACGGTCACGCCCTTCGCCGACTGCACGAGCGAGGTGGCCTGGCACCCGTACCGGAACCGGTGGGAACCGATGGCCCGGGCGAAGGCCCTGGGTATCCGGTCCATGCCGCCGACCGGCTGGAACATCAGCATCGCCTGGTCGAACTCGAACTCGAAGGCGAAGTGCCGTCCGACGCCGGAGGCGAAGACCTCCGAGGCGCTGGGCAGGTCGCCGAGCAGGGCACCGGGACTGCCGGCGGCGCCGGGCCAGGCGGTGTAGCCGCGGTTGGCTCCCCCGGTGTACCCCCAGTCCTCGCTCCGGCCGCCGATCTCGCCGAAACCCTCCAGGAAGGACAGCAGCCGCTCCTTGTCGTCGGCGGTCAGCTCCTTGTCGAGCGCGCCCTGGTCGGTGGCCTTGGCGAGCAGTTCGCTGACGTAGCCGTAGGTGTCGGCCTTGGCGGTCCGGTAGCGCACGGGCCGGCCCGGCTGCATGCCGGCGGACTCGTGGTAGATGTACGCGTCGGCGTTGGCGTTGGTGAAGACCTCGATGGGCACGCCGAGTTCACGGCAGTAGTCGAGGGTGACCATCCACTGGGCCAGCCGGGCCGGGCCGGCGTTGAGGTACTGGCCCTCGGAGAACCGGGCCGTCTGCGTACGGCCGTCGAGGTCGGTGTGGGAGTCCCCGCCGCGCACGGTGTAGTTGCGGCCGCCGGGCCGGTCGCGCGGCTCGAGGATCGTGCAGTCGTACCCGGCCTTGCCCAACTCGTACGCGGTCGTCAGACCGGCCAGTCCCCCGCCCAGGACGACGACCTTGCCCGCGGCCCGTCCGGTGAGATGGAAGTCGGACGCGCTCGGCGCCCGGAAGTCCGTGCCGCGGCCCGCCGCCTCCGCGGTGGGCGCCAGCCCCATCGCTCCCATGGTGGCGAACATCGCGCCCGCCCCGCCGGTGATGCCGACGGCACGCAGAAATCCCCTGCGGTCGAGCCCTGTTGGCTGCCCCTGCGTCATGAGTCGCCCTCTCTCGATCTGCCGGTGTGCACGCCGATCTTCGAGGCAGGCTGTTACGGGCGGCGTGGCCGAGGCATCACGGGGCGATTTCGGCGGCCACGCACGTGTGAACGGAGGGAAAACGCCCTGGGGTGAGGGGGCCGTTGCGCGCGCCTGTCGCCGGCCGGTGGCCGCACGGGCCGATCGGCCCGGCCCGTCGTGAGCAGGGCGAGGATCGTACGATGCCCCTACGTGACCGAAGGATCCATCGCTCAGTGGGCCGATCCGGCCGACCGGACGACTGCTCAGCGGCAGGGGAGGCATCGATGAACGTCCCGGCAACTCCACCTCGCCCCTTCGACGTCCTCTCGGTCTTCCCCGAGCTCGCCGGTCATGCGAGGACGGCGGTCCGGTTGCACCCCGAACCGGCTCAGCCGGGCCCACAGCACAGTTCGATCGGCGGCCCGCTGGCCTGGCCGGCCGACGAGCCCCGGCCGAGCTGCCCCGGGGGCCGGCACCGCATGCCCCGCCCGCCGCGTCGCCTCGGCACCGACCGTGGCGAGCGGTCGACAACGGCGCTCGTCCATCACGACGGGATCAGGTGGGAAGAGGTCGCCGCCGACGCCGCCCGGCCCATGCATCCGGTCATGCAGGTGTACGCGCGCGATGTGCCCTGGTACGACGCCTTTCCGCAGGGGACGGATGTCCTGCAGATCCTGTGGTGTCCGTTCCAGCACCGCTACGACGGCGCGTCGGTGCCCTACAACGGCATCGCCGGTCCGTTCGTCCAGGTCACCTACCGCAGCAGCAGCAGTCTTTCCGGGAACCTGTCGGCGCCGCCGGAGCCACTCGGTGTCGGGGAGCCCGGCTTCCTGCTGTCACCCTGTCTGCTTCGTCCGGAGCCGGTCACCGAGTATCCGCACCCTGGCGCCCTGGGCGAGGAGTTCGAGGAGCGGGTCGAGGAGTGGGAGCTGGTCGCCTTCAGCGACGTCATCGACGACCCGGAGGACCACGAACCCCGATTCCGCTGGGAGCTCACCACCGCTCCGGGCTGGAAGCTGGGCGGTCACGAGCCGTGGAACTACCAGGGCTATTCCGGGCCGGTGCGGTGCCACGCGTGCGGCAGCGACATGCGGTTCGTCGCGGCGGTGGCCGGCACCGAGTGGGACGGCGGCACGGAGAGCTGGGCCCCGCCCGGATCACTCGACGGCCCCATCAACGAACGGATGCGGCGTCAATCGCCCACGGGTGTGCGACTCGGCGATTCCGAGACGCTGCGCATCTTCACCTGTCCTGCCTCGCCGGAGCATCCGGTGATCAGCGACCTGATGTAGGGCGGGTGCCTTCCGGAGCCGCGCCGCAAGGCGGGCACCGGCGTGCAGCCGGGTCCGGTGCGATGACGCCGACGCCGACGCCGACGCCGTCGCGGCGATGAGTCCGTCCGCGCCCACTGGTCTACCTGCCGAGCGGGACATCCAATTCATCGGGAGCATCGGGAGCACGGCATGGGACTCATCCACATCGAACTGTTCGCGACCCTCGACCTCGTCGGGCAGGCGCCCGGCGGCCCCGACGAGGACCCGGCCGGCTTCCCGTTCGGCGGCTGGCAGGCGCCCCTGATGGACGAGGCCGCCGGGGCGCAGGTCGGTGCCGCGTACGAGGGTACGGACGCCCTCCTGCTCGGTCGGCGGACGTACGACATCTTCGCCGCGTACTGGCCGCACCAGAAGGGCGGCGAGGACGGCGCGATCGCCACGCTCTTCAACAGCGTCCCGAAGTACGTGGCGTCCCGCGGCAGGCCCGACCTGTCGTGGGCCGGGTCCACGCAGATCGGCCCGGATCTGGCCGCCGCCGTGCGCGCGATCCGCGAGCGTCACGAGCATGTGAAGGTCGTCGGCAGCCTGAACCTGGTGCAGACCCTCCTGCGCGAGAAGCTCTTCGACCGGATCGACCTGTGGGTGCACCCGATCATGCTCGGCGTCGGGAAGAAGGTGTTCGACGGTGGCACGGTGCCCGCGAACCTCACGCTCCTCGAACCGCCCGTGGCCAGCGCGAAGGGCACCGTGTACCTGCGCTACGGGCTCGCCGACGGCACGCCCGGCACAGGGGACATGGGCGCCCCCGATCGCGGTCTCGGGCACGACGCCTGAGGCAGCGGGACCAGTCCGACCGTGGTTGTCCACCCGTACCGGCTCGCGGAAGGGTCAGGGGCCGAGCACTCGCGGCAGGCGGTACGGAGGAAACGGTGAAACCCCGGAACTGGGTCGTCGCGGCGGGGATCTCCTTCCTCCTCGCCGCATCGACCTGCGGTGGACCGACTCCAGGAGGTTCTCTCACGTGGCAACTTCCGCGGGCTTCTTGGAGCAGGTGAGGGCGGCAGCCACGGCCGGGCCCTCGATTCTGCCAGTCGTTGCGGACCACGTACGGGATCTTGAGACCACGAGCAGCCCATGGCAGGCTCATGCCGCATGATCGATGACTTCGCGAAGGACAACCTGCACGGGAGACTCCGGCGGGACCGCAAGGCGCTGCTCTGGAAACTCGACGGCTTGTCCGAATACGACGCCCGCCGACCTTTGACAGCGACCGGGACCAACCTCCTCGGCCTGGTCAAACACGTGGCCACCGTCGAGGCCAGGTACTTCGGCGAGGTCTTCGACCGCCCTTCCCCGGAACCGCTGCCCCGGTGGCAGGACTCCAACGGCAGCGATCTGTGGGCGACCGAGGACGAGACCCGCGATCAGATCGTCGGGTTCTACCGGCGCACGTGGGAACACTCGGACGCGACGATCAACGAGCTTCCCCTCGACGCACCCGGCCACGTCCCGTGGTGGCCGAAGCCTCATGCCGACACGAACCTGTTCGGCATCATGGTCCATGTCCTCGGCGAGTCCATCCGGCACGCCGGGCACGCCGACATCCTGCGCGAGGGCCTCGACGGCCGGACCGGGTTGCGCGCCGAACACGAGAAGGAGATCGACGAGCAGGCCCGTGCAGCCTACTGCGCGAAGATCGAGCGGGCCGCCAGGTCGGCCGCACCAATCGAGGCTTAGAGGACCGGGCACCGCGGCGGCGCCGACCCCTGAAACTCCGCGCGGACACGTCGCACTTCTCCGCCGAACGCCTGGCCCGGCTGCGCGAGCGCGGGCTCGTCGCGCGCGTCCCGCGGCCCGGCATCGAGTCCGGCGAACACCTCGGTGGGCACCGCCGGAAGGTCGAACGGTCGATCGCCTGGCTCTTCGGCTACTGCCGCCTCACCGTTCGATACGGATGAAAGGGCTCGCACTTCCTCACCTCCCTCGGCCTGGCAGCCGCCCTGACCTGCTCACCGAGTTGGCGCAGGTCCGAGTCGCCGGTCAGCTGACCGGACGTGCGCCAAGATCGCTTCATGCTGAGGAGGCGACTTGAAGACGGCAACGCAGCTGAATCTGGCCCTGTTCCGTGATGACGAGGGCAACAGCGTTCGCATCACCGTGCTCGGCGCTCTGCAGGGTGTGGCTGGAGGGCTCGCCGCGGAGATCGTCGTTGACACGCCGTTCGTCGCCGGACGCATGAATCTCTCGCTGTGGCGGTCACGGCTGACTTCGTGGGGCGAGGCCCTGGATCGCCTTGAGGTCGGCGAGGACGTCGCCTGGTTGCACGTCCAGCGTGGACCGTCCATCTTCATCCGTCTCAGCGGCGAGCGTGACTGTCCTGAGGTGGTGGTTGAAGACGATCTCGTCTCCATGGTGACCGTTCGGGTGCCGATCGACCTACCGGCCGACTGGATCTCCACCCACCGGCGCCTGCTCGGCGCCGTACTCAGTGCTTGGGATGACCACTTGTCACGGGAGTGAGCAGAGCTTCCGCCAGCAGATGAAGGCGCGTCCCAGGGTGAGGAAGGCTTCGTGGATGTCGTTCTTCCAACGGATCCGCAGGCCGCGGAACCAAGGCAGGTGGGCGAAGGCGCGCTCGACAACCCGACGTTGAGTTCCACGTCCGGAACCGTGTTCGGTGCCACGTCACGCGATCAACGGCTTCACGCCGAGCCCGCGGACGAGTTGCCGGTACTCGTCGTGGTCGTAGCCGCGGTCACCGAGCACGACGCCGGGGCCGGGGCCGGCCACGCTTGCCCCGCACGGACAGTAGCTGGGTCGGTCGCGAGAAGCAGCCCACTGGCGACGGGCCCATGTCATCCGGGAGAGACGGCGTAGCGCCTGAACGGCGATCAAGTGCTCGCCGTCCTGGCTCCGGACGGGGGGCTTTCGTCAAGCGCGTCCAGGCGCCGGATGGGCGGCCACGCGGCCGGATTCGCAGGCAAGCGGTGGCCCACGCCCTGAAGAGTGTCGACTGACTCGACATGTCGAGTCAGTCGACATAGTCTGGGTGAATGACCACGTACACCGAGGCCGCACGCATCACCGCACTGTCCGCGCTCATCGGCTGGGCCGACCGCCGGGAACGGTTGTCGTCCGACCGGGCCGATCTGATGGCCGGCGCTTGGCGTACCGGCACCAGGAGCGTTGCCGAGTTGTCCCGGGCGGCCCGTGTCTCACGCGACACCGTCTACGCCGATCTCGCCGCGCGGGGTATCGAGGTGAGCAAACGAGATGAGGGCATCCCCGGGCCGTTGGCCGGTCAAGGCATGCCGCTCAATGCGGAATCGGTCCGCGCGGTCGCGCGCGTGGCGGACGCCGTCACTCTGCCCGCCTGGGCTCACGCCCCGGACGACCCGCTCACGCGGGCCGCCCGAGCCGCATCCCACGCCTTGCAGGGCGTCGCCGACGCGATGGACCCGCCGGCGGATCAAGGGCCGGGCTGGGGCCCCCAGGACACCCTGCCCGACCTGGCCGGGCAAGGGCAGAAGGTGTCCTATCAGGCCCACCGTGCGCTGGCCGAGATCGCCACGTCTCAAGACCTCGCGGCCTCCGCCGACTTCCGACGCCGCGCAATCCTGCACTCCGGCCGGAACGCCGTGACCGACGCTGTGACCCTCACGGTGACCGTGCCGACGGGCGAGACCGTCACGGTGAACCTCGGTGTCGACGGAACGGGCTGGACCACCATGTCCACCGACAGCCCGCTGGTGGGCGATGGCGTGGACGCCCTTGACCATCTGGAGGCGCAAGCCGCCATGGGGATCCTGGCCCAAGTCGTCACCCGGCACCTCGCCGAACGCGCGATCGCCCCACGGCGCAAGGACGCACTGCCCGGCACTCCGCCGCCGCGCAGCCGCTATCGCCCCGGCGATGATGACTGACGTCCGCGCAACGAGCCGCGGGCTGCGGGTGCGGCCCCCACGACGGCGACCAGGGGAACCTCGCCCGGCGGCCCGCGGGACTTGCTGGGCATCATCCCCGTATGGACTTTGAACTCGTCCCACCGCGCGGTGTGGGTCCGCTGCAGATCGGCATGTCCAGGGAAGCAGCCGACGCGGCGCTGGACTCCCTTCGCGATCACTCTGCACTCTCGGAGTCCGACCGCCCAGGGCAACACATCTTTCGTCCCAGCGGCTTGATGGTCAGCGTTGACTGCATGCGGGGCGCCCTGCAGGCCATCGAGTTGGGGAGGCCGTCGACGCCGACCGACCGTGTGATGTTGCGGGATCTGGACCTCTTCACACTCCCGGCACGGGAGGTGATCGGGCGCATGCGCGAGTACGCCGTTGTCGACCCGGATCCGGACGATCCCGCGTCTTTCTCGGCTCCCGACCTGCTTCTAGGATTCTGGCGCCCCTTTGCCGCCGACGACGAGCCAGAAGAGGAGCAGGGCTACTACTTCAGCTCCGTGCTCCTGGCGAAGCCCGGCTACTACGACACTCCCGCCGAGGCGGCGGAGCGAAGCCGAAGAACCGGCGACTGACCGTGTCGTCCACCATGGGAGCCGGCGACGGTTCTACCGCACCTCGATCGACTCATCAGGGCTACGCGACACATCGGCCACGCCCCACGATTGCGGGGCACAGGGTTCCACCCGGTCGACGGCGCGCGGCACCTTGGCACCTTGACGTTCCGGGCGCACCCGAGCGGCTCGGAGGGCCGACGTCACGAATGCCGGGCGGCTATGACCCGAACTTTGTCCATTGCCCTTCGGAGACCACCTCGACGGAGCCGTCGACGACCTTGATGGCCGTCTGCTCGTCGATGGCGTAAGCCGGGACGCCGATGCCGGCGGCCCACCGCTCCGCGTCAGCCAGGGTGTTCGTCGGGAAAGCGTCCAGGTGCGGGAAGATCGAGAAGTCGACGAGTCCCAGAGCGCCGTCGTCGGGCGCGGAGGGCCACTCGACGAAGTACGCTCCGATCCGCGGCGTCATCACCATGCTTCCGGCACTCACTCCCACCCAGACCGTCTCGGCCAGCGAAGGAAGGAGACCGGCCAGCCCGGACTCCCGCATCCAGTGGCACAGGTACGTCGCGTCGCCGCCGTCGACCAGGAGCACGTCGGCCTCCCGGACCCAGGGGACCCATCGCTCCGCGCCGATGGTGGGCAGTGCGGTGAGTTCAAGGACGCCGAGCGACGCCCAGCCCAGGCCGGTCAGGTGCTGCCAGGTGGGTTGGGCGGCTACGAGGCCCCGCACCGATGCCGGACCGCACATCGGGTGACCCCATTGCGCTGTCGGGATGCAGAGGGCGTGGCACTCGGCGATCGGCTTGCCGAGAAGCTGTACGAGCGCCGAGTGGATGCTGGGGTTCGTGACGCCGCCTGACGTGAGCAAGAGCTTCAAGGTGCCTCCAAATTCGTGAGCGAAGGTGGATGAACCTGAAGACCCGGGAGAGCGCTGGAACTCATCGCGGAACTCATTGCTTCCTGGAGATCCTGGGCCGGACTGCTGCGCCTCCCCGCCTCGTCCCGCGCCGGACCGTCGACGGCATTCGGGCCGGGCGCGACGCGGCCGCGGGCTGGTCCGGTCGACTCGACAGGGTTGGTCGCTCCCAGGGCCCGGCGGCCGCCGTCGCGAGCAGCTGCTCGTCCGGCGCGGACCCACCCACGCGTCGTCGTCTCCCCCTGGCCGTGCCCTGAGGGCGCCGTTGACAGTATTGGCTAACTCCATTAGCTTTTAGCTAACAAAGTTAGCCAGACCGGAGGGATGTCATGACCGAGTACCTTGCCGTCGACGGTGGCACGATCGCGTACGAGGTGGCGGGATCGGGCCCGCTGATCGTTCTCGCGCACGGCATGGGCGACAGCCGCGCCGCATACAGTGCCGTGATACCGCCGCTGGTGGCGGCCGGCTACCGGGTCGCCGCGGTCGACCTGCGCGGCTGCGGCGAATCCAGCGCCGACTGGCCCGCATGGAGCCGCACCGCCATCGCCGGCGACCTGCTCGCCGTGATCCGGCACCTGGGCGGCCCGGCCGTGCTCGTCGGGCACTCGATCTCCGGCGGGGCCGCCACCGTCGCCGCGGCGCAGGAACCTTCGCTCGTCACCGCCGTGGTCGAGTTGGCGCCGTTCACCCGCAAGCAGTCCCTCCACCTCGGCGACCTGCGGGTCAAGCGCTTCCGGAAGGGCATGCTGCGACTGCTCGGCACGGGCCTGTTCGGCAGCGTGCCGATGTGGCGGTCGTACCTCGACGTGGCGTACCCCGGCGCGAAGCCGGCCCACTGGGCCGAACGGCTCGACCGCATCGACTCCCTGCTGCGCGAGCCGGGCCGGATGAAGGCCCTGCAGGGTATGGGCCGCAGCGCCCCGACCGACGCGGGCGCGCAGCTCGGCAACGTGCAGAGCCCCGTCCTGGTCGTGATGGCCACGCTCGACCCCGACTGGGCCGACCCGAACGCCGAGGGTTCCGCGATCGTCGACGCCCTGCCGTCCGGCCTCGGCCGGCTGGAGATGATCGAGGGCGCCGGGCACTACCCCCACGACCAGGTACCCGACGAGGTGGTCTCCCTCGTGCTCGCCTTCCTCCGATCGGTCGCCGCCCGTGCCTAGGGCGGGCCTGGACCAGGCGGCCGTGGTCGCGGCGGGCGCCGCCCTCGCCGACGAGGTGGGCCTCGCCGGCCTGACGATGGGACTGCTGGCGGAGCGGCTGGGCGTGCGCACCCCGTCCCTGTACAAGCACGTAGGCGGCCAGGAGGACCTCATCCGGCGCATCGCGGCCCTGGCGTTGAGCGAGGTCGGCGACGCCATCGGCAGCGCGGTCCAGGGGTACGCGGGCCGCGACGCCCTGGCGGCCGCGGCGCGTTCCTTCCGCACCTTCGTCCTGGAACATCCCGGCCGGTACGGCGCGACGATCGGCCTGGAACCGTCCGGCCCGGACGATCCACTGGCCACCGCGAGTCAGCGGTCGCTCGGCCCGTTCAGAGCGGTCCTGCGCGGCTACGACATCGCGGACCCCGACGTGGACCACGCCCTGCGCATGCTCCGCAGCCTCTTCCACGGTTTCGCGACGTTGCAGGCGGCCAACAGCTTCCAGTGGAGCGCCGACATCGACGAGAGCTTCGAGTGGCTGATCGCCTTCGCCGACCGGGGCCTGCGCGCCACGCGAGGGGGCTGACGGTCAGCCCCGGCGCGGCTCCCGACCGCCGGGATCCGCTCTTTTGGGCCCGGATGCGGGACGGGCTTCCTCGGCTTCCATCCGGGGCAAGGCCGCGCCCGTTCGCGCGGACGTGCTGCGTGAGTGCCTGCCCCGCGCCGTACACGGCGCACCGCGGAGCGATCAAGGCCTCGGGGACCTCCATGCAGGCCACTCTCGCTAGGATCCGGGTGGCCTCCTGGTCCCTGGCCGGAGCCTGACAGGTCGCCGAGGTGTGCCGATCGCCTGCTGAACCAGCCGCCGTACAGCGGCTTCGCTGCTGCCGGTCGTCCGCAATGCGGCTCTGTAGTGGAGAGGGTGCCGGTGAGCGCGACAGGGGCGTGGGTGGTCGGCGTCATCCCCGACGCCGAGGCCAGGGAACTTCTGGACCGACACGCCCATCTCAGCCGGCCCGGCGACCGGGACAAGCCGGCGGCGTTCGGCCGGGCGCTGGCCTGGTGGTCGAACGGCGGCGAGGACGAGACCTTTTTCGAGCGTTCCACGGGTCCTTCCGGACCCTTGGTACCCACGTCGGTCGCCCATCGATTCGCGGACCTCATCGAGGTCGCCAACCCGTCGACGGCGGCCACGGACGCCGTGCAGGACGAGAGTATGGCGTTGATGCCCGAGGCGATCGGCGCCGCTCTCTTCGTCGCGACCGCCCGGAAGGCGAATCCGGTCGCGGCCCTGTACTACGGCCTCGGCGCTCGCCGATCGGCGCTGCTGCCCGGCTGGTTCGGGGACTTCCTGCTGTCCGCCGACGAGGTGCGGGCCTCTCTGCCCCGGGTTGAGGAGGCCCTGCTCCTGTCGGACGCGCAGCGGAGCACCGCCCTTTCCCGGATCACCGCATGGATGAACGCGATGGGCGACGCACCCGATTGCGTCGCGGCGGAACTCATCGACGCACCCCTACGGGTTGTTCGGCACGCCGCGGAGGCCGGATGCGGTGTTGCCGCTTTCAGCCGCTGGTACTGACCTCGGTCCGGCACTCAGGGACCGATGATGACGGGCCGCCGGAGAAGAAGGTGGGGGTTCGCCGGCCACGGCCCGTGCGCTCGCGCAGCTTGCCCCCGCGGCCCGGATTCCGCCCCGGCGATGTCCGTGCTCCACCTCAACGCGCCAGGCCGAGGTGGGAAATGCCTGACGGGCAGTGCGGTACGGTGCCTCATGGCGTGATGGAAGTCAGCGCCTGTGCAGCACCGTGTGGTTCGGGTCTGCCGTGCCTTCGTTGCCGATCCGGCCGCGCGTGCGAGCACCGCTCCGCCGGGCGCGCCCGCTCTCAGGATGTCCAGAGCGTGTTCTTCCGACAGTGCGCGACCGGCCGGCGTCGATCCGCACTGCCCGCACGAGCCTCGCCGATCGGTCGTCGACCGGGCGCAGGCCTCTTCTTGGAGACGACATGAAAATCCTCCCCGAGATCTCCCGCACGCTGAGTGAGTACCTGCTCATCCCGGGCCTGACCACGGAAGACTGCACCCCGGACACGGTCGATCTCGGGGCGCCCCTGGTGCGCCACCGGGTCGGCGAGGAGCCGGCGATCCGGGTCGCCACCCCGATGGTGAGCGCCATCATGCAGGCGGTGTCGTCACCGACGCTGGCGGTGGCGCTGGCGCAGGTCGGCGGGCTGGCGTTCATCCACCAGAATCAGCGGATCGAGGACCAAGCCGCGGACGTCCTGACGGTCAAGCGGCACAAGGCGGGCTTCCGGACCGGTGACGTCACCGTGGCTCCGCAGACGCCGCTCGGTGAGGTCGCCCGGCTGCTGGCCGGCACCGAGCAGGGCGTGGCCGTGGTCACGGAGAGCGGGGACCCGGACGCCGAGTTCCTGGGGGTCATCAGCCTCGACGACTTCCATCTGGAGCGTCACGGGGCTTCGGAGGCGGCCCGCACCCGGATGCGGGGCCGGGACGGGCTGGTCACCGCGCCGGCCTCGGTGTCCCTGTCCGAGGCGAACGAGCTGATCTGGCACCACCACTTGGACGTTCTGCCGGTGCTGGAGGACGGGCGGGTCGTCTCCTTGGTCCTCAAGAGGGACTATCAGGCCCACAAGACCTATCACCGCGCGAGCGTCGACGGTGACAAGCGTCTGCGTGTGGGCGCGGGCCTCAACTCCCGTGACTTCAAGGACCGTATCCCGGCTCTGGTGGAGGCCGGTGCGGACGTGCTGTGCCTGGACTCCTCCGACGGCTATTCCGTGTACCAGGCGCGGACCCTCGAATTCGCCAGGGACGCGTACGGTGACGACGTTCTCGTCGGTGCGGGGAATGTCGTCGACGGCCGGGCCTTCCGCTATCTGGCCGACGCGGGCGCGGCGTTCGTGAAGATCGGGATCGGCGGCGGGGCCATCTGCACCACCCGGGCGCAGAAGGGCATCGGCCGAGGGCAGGCCTCCGCGCTGCTCGATGTGGTCGAGGCACGCGACGCCTATGCCCAGGAGACCGGCGTGTACGTGCCGCTGTGCTGCGACGGGGGCCTGCTCAACGACTCGCACATGGCCATGGCGCTGGCGATGGGCGCGGACTTCATCATGCTCGGCCGCTACTTCGCCCGGCTCGACGAGAGCCCTTCGCGGAAACTGCAGATCGGGGGCCAGTGGTACAAGGAGTACTGGGGTGAGGGTTCGCGGCGCGCGCAGAACGAGGCGCGCTACGGTCAGCGCGGCCGGATGGCCTTCGAGGAGGGCGTCGACGGCTACGTGCCCTACGCCGGGAGCCTGTACGACAACGTGGAGCGGACCCGGGCGAAGCTCATCTCCACGATGATCAGCTGCGGGTCGACGAACCTGCGGGACTTCCACCGCGACGCGGTGATCGTTCCGGTGTCGGCGGAGTCGTTCAAGCAGAACGGCGCCGAGGTGCAGTTGCGCCGGCCCGCCATCGACTCCGGGGAGTGAGCGGGCCGCCCCGTGTCCCGACGCTCACCAGGGCCGGGACACGGGGCGGGACGCCGGTTCGAAGTGAGCCCGCTCCGGCTGCTGCCTGCTGGTTGCGGCGCGGACCAACCCGATCGCGTCGCCGGACAGGTGCGGGTTCGATCCCCTCGTGACGCAGCCGGAGGACACCTCGACGCCCGCTCATCAGGCGGTCGGGGCGGAGGACGCGGAGATCTTGGCCCGCCTTCTCGGAGCAGGGGCCGATCCTGACGAGATCGATGAAGGCATGACGCTCCTGACCCGTGCGATCGACGTCGAGGGCGATTCCGCGCTGCAGAGCGGGCAGCCTCTGACCGTGCACACGACGGCAGTCCTCCTCGCCTTCGGTGCGGACCCGGAGTTGGAGGATCCCGCCGGGCACACCCCGCTCGCTCACACCGTCATCGGTGGCGACGCGAACGGCGGTCGTCACCCCACCGGCACTTCTGCGTCCCCGAGCGCGGTGCCGCGGGGCGCTCCCCGCCCCTCCCCGGTCGGCGCTGCACAAAATGTCAAGACTTGCGGCATTTTGTAGGCTTGTCCCATGGAGCGCCGCAAGCAGGCCGCCGCCCGTTCCACGACCGCCCCGGACGCAGCGCGTCCGGCCGGCCGCGAACCACGGGTGAGCCTGCGTGAGCAGCAGCGGGACCTGACCCGCAACCGGGTGCTGGACGGGGCGGTCACCGTCTTCAGCAGGACGTCTTTCGTGCACGCCACGATGGAGGACATCGCCGCGGCGAGCGGCGTCACCCGGGCCACGGTCTACGCGCACTTCGGCGGCAAGGCCGCGATCATCGCCGCGCTGTCCGACCGGGTGTACGCGGTCGCCGACGCGCTCTACGAGGATCTCGCCGCCGTCCCGGAGTGGAACCGTGACACCGTCCGCGCGTGGCTGGACCGTGCGGCGGCGAACTGGCGGGCGCTGGCGCCGACGATCCGGGTGCTCTTCGGCGCCACACCGTCCGCGGCCGGTGACGACGGCGACGTCCGGGACCGCTACGTGGCCGCGCACGAACGCTACGTGGACCTGCTGACGCTCGACGCCGGGCGCTGGCGGGGCGTGTCCCCCGAGGAGGCCCGGCAGCGCGCTCTGATGGCCTCCCTCCAGACGGGGTCGTTCCTCACGACATGGATCGCGGGCGGTCTGCCGCTGGGCACCGCCGACCCGCTGGACCTGCTCGCGGACGATCTCTGCCACCTGCTCGCGCCCGCGCTGCACCCGCTCCCCGGGCCGCCGTGAGGGCCCCGCAGCGCCCGCCGAACCCCTCCGCCGCACGTACCGCCTTCGCAGGAGTTTCCATGGCCGTCACCGAACCGAGGACCTTTCCCTTCTCCGCAGCCGACCGGCTGACCGTGGACCCGGTGTTCGCCGAGCTGCGCGACAGCGAGCCGATGTGCCGCGTCCGCTTTCCCTACGGCGAGACCGCCTGGCTCGTCACGCGGTACGAGGACGTCAGGACCGTCCTCGGCGACCCGCGGTTCAGCCGGGCCGAGGCCGCCCGCCGCGACGAGCCGCGCCTGCGGCCCGGCCGGGGTCTGCCCGGCAGCATCCTGGAGCTCGACCCGCCCGACCACACCCGGGTGCGCCGCGTCGTGGCGAAGGCGTTCACCGCCCGCCGCATCGAACAGCTGCGGCCCCGCACCGAGCAGATCGCCGCCGGCCTGCTCGACGCGATGGTCAGCAAGGGCGCTCCGGCCGACCTCGTGGAGGACTTCGCCCTGCCGCTGCCGGTCACCGTCATCTGCGAGCTGCTCGGCGTGCCCTACGAGGACCGCGCCGCGTTCCGCACGTGGTCGGACGCACTGCTGTCCACCACGAAGTTCACCGCCGAGCAGGTGGAGGACCACATGCGGCGGCTCACGGGGTACATGGCCGGTCTGATCGCGCAGCGCCGGAGCGGGTCCGCGCCCGGGGACGACCTGCTCGGTTCGCTCGTCGCGGCGCGGGACGAGGAGGACCGGCTCTCGGAGCAGGAGTTGGTGGTCCTGGCCGTCGCGCTGCTCGTCGCGGGCCACGAGACGACAGCCACGCAGATCCCCAACTTCGTCTACACCCTCCTCACCCACCCCCGGGAACTGGAGGCGCTGCGCGCGGACCTCGGTCTGGTGCCGCAGGCCGTCGAGGAGATGATGCGGTTCGTCCCCCTGGGCAACGGTGCCGGCCTGCCGCGCTACGCGACGGAGGACGTCGAGTTGAGCAGCGGCACCGTACGGGCCGGCGAGGCGGTCGTGGCCGCCGCCGCATCCGCCAACCGCGATCCGTCGGTGTACGCCGACCCCGACGCGCTCGACTTCCGGCGCGACGAGGCCTCGCACGTCGGCTTCGGGCACGGACCGCACCACTGCCTCGGCGCCCCGCTGGCGCGGATGGAACTGCAGGTGGCCCTGACCTCCCTGCTGGGACGGCTGCCCGGGCTGCGGTTCGCGGGCGGGGAGGAGTCCGTCGTCTGGAAGTCGGGCGTGGCCCTGCGCGGTCCGGAGCGCATGCCCGTCACCTGGGACGGTCCCTGACCTCCGCCCCGTACTCGCACCTCCACCTCACCTCACCGCGTACCGACCGAGGACACGACCATGACCTGGCAGATCAACGTCGACGAACACACCTGCATGGGCACCGGCGCCTGCGCCGGCATCGCCCCCGAGTACTTCGAGCTCCGCAACGGGGTCTCGCACCCCCGGCACGCGCAGGCCGAACCGGCGGACGTCCTCGTGGACGCCGCCGAGTCCTGCCCGGTCGAGGCGATCATGATCCGGAACGCGGGCACGGGCGAGGTCGTCGCGCCCGAGGAGTAGCGCCTCACGGTGTGCACGGCTGTCGGCGTCGGCGCGAGGCCCTGGTCTGCGTCCATGACCGCTGAGCCCGTCCCGTGCGCTCGATCCGGGCGCGGTCATGTGACCGACGGCGCTGCTCGTGCCAGCCAGGCGGCCAGCACGGCGAAGTCCCGTTCTGTGAGGCCCTGCCGCGGGTCGACGCGGTGCAGCAGGGCGTGTGCGCCCTGGGCGGCGACCCAGTCGCGGTCGGCGGCGGTGATCTCGTCGTCGGCCCAGGCGAAGGGCCGTCCGGCTGCCCGGCGCAGCAGCGTCCGCGTCTTCCAGTGCAGGCCCGCCCGTTCGTCGCGCGCGTCGTCGGCGGACGGTTCCGGCCAGGTCACCGCCGGCAGGGCCGGAAGGCCGAGGCGGGGTGCCACCGACGTGTTGGCGTCCTCGGCCGTCCAGGACGTCGCCCAGACCGGTTCGCAGGGCAGCGCCGCCGGCTTCGGGCCGAGTGCGGGATCGATCCGGTCCAGCAGCGGGTTCGCGGTCTCCCGCGGGGACGGGCGTACCACGGGGAACGCCGCGTGGCCGGCCGGGGAGCCGAAGGGGATCAGGGGTCCGTCGATGTCGAGGAAGAGCAGCGGGCGGGGCATCCGGGCAGGGTAGCGGCGGCTCCCCGGCCCGGATGCCCGTCAGCCGTTCACCCGGTCATCCGGTCATCCGGTCAGCGCGTCATGAACACCCGGTCCGGATGGGGGTGATGGTGAGCCGGTCGCCCTGGTCGGTGTTCGTGGCGGTGGCGTAGGTGGCCGCGTCCACCTGGTACCAGACGTCGTCGAGGCGTACGCACCAGCGCTCGGCGCGCACGACGCGCTGGTACGTCTCGGTGCCGCGCCGGACCTGGTGGCAGTCCCGGTAGTGCTCGGTGGTGTACCAACTGCGGGTCGTCGTGTGCTTGCCGGAGTGACGGGAGGACGTGTGCCGCACCCGACGTGTGCGGTCGGTGCACGCGTCGGCCATGCGGGGCCGCGTCGCGGGGACCGTCTTCCGGGGGTCGTGGCGATAGGTGTCGAGCATGCCGACGACGGTGCCGTCCGGGGCCTTCGCGGTTCCGCCGGAGCCGTGGGAGCCGCCGTGGGCGGCCACCGGACCGGAGGAGACCGGCGCGCCGGACCCCGAAGGAGTACCGGCGCAGGCGCCCAGCAGGGCGGCCAGGAGGAGGGCCGCCACGGCGGTGGCGGCCGGTCGGAGGCGTCTGTGCACGGGTGTTCGCGTGTCCTCTGCGTGATGGGTGCCGCCCGGCTCGGGCGGCACCGTCATCTGTACACCCTGCGACGATCACGACCGGCACCGGCCGCTCAGTGGTCGTCCCAGTGCCCCTCGTGGGCCGCGTGGCGGTGGCCGTCGTGGACGAAGTCCGTGTGGTCGCCGTGCCGTACGGCGACATGGCCGCAGCCTTCGCCGTGCTGGTGGGCGTGTTCCCCGTGGGCGAGGTGACCGCCCGTCGCGTCGCACTCGTCGACGTGGCCCTCGTGGGAACGGTGGACGTGCCCGTCATGGGCGTAGTCGGTGTGGTCGCCGTGCCGGAAGGCGACGTGGCCGCAGTTCTCGCCGTGGACGTGCTCGTGGCTGTCGTGGGGGTGGTGCGGGCTGGCCATCGGGGGCTCCTGACTCCTCGGTGTCGTCCGCCGGCCGGGCGGCGGACCGCGATCCGGCGGCGACATTAACTTGTCCGTCTCCATGCCGTTATGTCCGACACGGCTTCCATGCCGTCCGGATGGCACGCCGGACGGACCGTCAGATCACGCGGATGCCGATGACACAGGTGTCGTCGTCGGTGTCGGAGCGGCTCCCGGCGAGGAGCCGGTCGAGGCGGTGCTCCAGGGAGGACGGAGCGGCGTCGCGGGCGGTCGCCAGCAGGTGGGCCACCGAGTCGGTCATGGAACTGTCCCGGCGCTCGACCAGGCCGTCGGTGTACATCAGCAGCGTGTCCCCCGGCCGCAGGCGGACCTCCTGTTCCTCGTACGCGGTCTCGGGAACGGCGCCGAGCAGCATGCCGTGTCCCGGCGGCAGCGTGGTCGCCTCCTCCCCCCGCAGCAGGGCCGGAGGAAGGTGCCCGGCCCTCGCCCAGCACAGCGTGCGCGTCGCGGGGATGTACAGGCCGCAGACGACGGTGGCCGTGACGCGGTCGGTCAGGTGGTACGCCACGACGTTGAGCCAGGACAGCAGTTGCCCCGGGCCCGCGCCGGTGACGGCGAGCCCGCGCAGCGCGTTGCGCAGGACGACCATGCTCGTCGCGGCCTCGATCCCGTGCCCCGCCACGTCGCCGACGCACAGCAGGACGTCGCCCGTCGGGAGCACGACCGCGTCGTACCAGTCCCCTCCGACCAGGGACTCCGTCTCCGCGGGCCGGTACCGCACGGCCACCTCCAGGCCGGGGGCGTCCAGCGGTCCGCGCGTGGGGGGCATGATGGCGTGCTGCAACTGCAGCGCCAGCCGGTCGCGTTCGGCGGCCTGCTCCTCGGAGTGGGCGAGCCGGTCCTGCGTCGCGGCGAGCGCCACCTCCGTCCAGTGCTGGGAGGAGACGTCCTGGTAGGCCCCGCGTACGGCGAGCAGTCTGCCGCCGGCGTCCAGCACCGGTTCGGCGACGACGCGGATGTGCCGGGTGACGCCGTCGGGGCGCCGCAGCCGGAAGGCCACGGAGGCGGGCCGGTGGTGGCGCGAGACGGTGCGCAGGAAGCGGCCGATGGCCGCGGAGTCGTCGGCGTGGGCGTGCAGCCGCAGGTCCTCCAGGGGCACCGGGGTGGAGTGCTCGTTCCTGCCGTAGAGGGCGAACAGCTCGCTGTTCCAGGTGATCTCGCCGGTGCGGACGTTCTCCTCGAAGCCGCCCAGCCCGCCGAGGCGCTGGGCGTGCTGCAGAAGGCCGGCCAGCCGGGCGGTCTCGTCCTCGACGCGCCAGATCAGCAGCAGGTGCGGGCCGTGCCGGCTGATGCCGACCTCGGCGACGACGGTCAGCGCGACGTGCTCGACGAGCGAGCTGAAGGCCATGTGCTCGGCGCGGAAGGGCTCGCCGGTCGCATGGACCTGCACGGCCCTGTCGAAGAGGTGGCCGTCGCCCGCGGCCGAGGGGTAGGCCTCCAGGAGGGTGGCTCCGGTGACGGCGCCGCGAGGGCGTCCGGCGGGGTCCACGAAGTGCCCGTTGGTGTGACGGATACGGAAGTCGGTCACACGGCCGCCGGCGCCGGTGAGCGGCGTCAGCACGAGCGCGGGGTCGTGGATGGCGTCGCAGATGTCGATCAGTTCGTCGACGGGCAGCGGGCCCTGCGCCGCGGGGACCGCGACCAGGGTGTGGACGCAGAGCCCGGCCAGGGCGTCGAGCTGGCGCAGGAGCGCCTGGGACAGCGGGGGCGGCTCCTCCGGCCAGCAGATCTCCAGGACGGCGTCGACTCGCCCGCCCGCGCCCGCGGGCACCGCGATGCGGCCGCCCGCGCCGCACTCCGGCCGCATCGAGGGCATGTCCCCTTCTGGAGCTGGAGAAGCAGAGGAAGCGGGGAAGGAGCGCGCCCGGCGCTCGTCCAGGGCCCGGCGGGCGACGGTCGCCACGGTGGGCGGCACGTACCGCCAGCGCCTCGCCTCGGCCTCGGTGTACCCGGCGTGACCGGCCAGCGTGAGGGAGGCGTCGGGTCCGGCCGCCCAGATCGCCACCGCGCAGGCGCCCAGGGGGGCCAGGGCGTGCCCCAGCAGCGACACCGCGACGGTCTGGCTGTCCGTGGCGGCCAGGGCTCCACTCTCGGCGGTGCGCAGGCGGACCCCGGGCGGGGAGCCGCCGTTGTCCGCCGCAGCCGCGCCGGGCCCGCGGGCCGTGATGTCGCCGACCGCGCCGGTGATGCCGTCGTGGGCCGCGTCGTTGACCACCTCCGCGGCCAGTTCCAGGCGTGAGACGCCTGCCGTGTCGGCGAGTCGCGTCAGTTGCCGGGCCGCCTCGGCGGGGCCGCAGCCCAGCCGTGCCACGAGCACTCCTTTGGCCAGTTCGACCACGGCGCGGCCGTCCGCGACGGCCTCTGCCTCCTGGAGTTGCTGCCGCAGGCGCTCCACGGTGACGGCGAGCCGGGCGGCGACGGCCGCGGACGGCGCCCCGTCCGAGGGCGTGGACGGCGGTGTGGCCGGCGGGTCCTGCCGGGCCGGCTCCGGGGCGTCGGGGGCGGTCACGGCGGCGGGGGTCCCTCGGACGATGCGGACGGTGCGGGCGGGGTCATGGGGTCAGCCAGTAGCGCACCCGGGCGATGCGGCGGGGGTCCCTCGGACGGTGCGGGCGGGGTCATGGGGTCAGCCAGTAGCGCACCCGGGCGATCAGGTCGTCGGCGTCGAAGGGTTTGGTGACGTAGTCGCTCGCCCCCGCGGCCAGGTTCTTCTCGCGGTCGCCCGGCATCGCCTTGGCGGTGACCGCGATGATGGGCAGTCCGGCGTACTCGGGCCTGCCGCGGATCTCGGCGGTCGCCGCGTAGCCGTCCATCTCGGGCATCATCACGTCCATCAGGACGAGGTCGACCTCGGGGTGCGCGAGGAGCGTCTCGATGCCGCTGCGCCCGTTGTCCGCGCGCAGCACGTGGATGCCCTGCAGTTCCAGGATGCCGGTGATGGCGAACATGTTGCGGGCGTCGTCGTCCACCACCAGGACCGTCCGCCCGGCCAGTGACGGCGGGACGGGTTCGTCGCTCTCGGCCCGCATCGGGGACTCCTGCGGCCGGGGCGCGGGGGCCGCGTCCGCCGGCTGACGGGCGGACAGGTGCGCGGCGATGCGTTCGCGCAGCGCGTCCAGACCGGTCAGCAGCTCCACCCGCTGCGCGCCGGCCTGGGCCCGCACGACCGCGTCCGGCTCGGCGTCGCCGGGGCCGGCGCGGTAGGCCAGGACGGGAACGGACGCCAGCGCGGCGTCCTCCCGCATGTCCCGCACGATGCGGGAGGCCTCGCCGTGCGGCAGTCCGAGGTCGAGTACGACGCACTCGACGTGCCCGGTGGGTTCTGCGGAGAGCACGGCGGCGGCCTCCGGCGCGCCCACGGCCGTGACGATGTCGACGGCCTCCCCGGGCCGCGGCGTGCCGGGGCCCGTCACCAGGTCGGCGAGGGCGCTCTCGGCGACCAGCGACAGCAGCCCGCGGGGGCGCGCCTCGACCACCAGGAGCAGGCGTTCGGGCCGGGTCGCGGCGTCCTCTGTGCCCGTGCCTGTGGTGGCGTCGGTGGTCACACCGTCGTCGCAGCAGGGCTCCATGGCGGCGGCACGGCCGAGGGCCGGCTCCGGCTCCGGTACCGGTTCCCGCGCGGCCCGCGCCGTGCGGGCGACGGGCAGGTACAGGGTGAAGGTGCTGCCGCTGCCGAGGGTGCTCCGGGCCGTGACGGCGCCGCCGAGCAGGTGGGCGATCTCACGGCTGATGGACAGGCCGAGGCCGGTGCCGCCGTACTTGCGGCTGGTGGTGCCGTCGGCCTGCTGGAAGGCGCCGAAGATCGTCTCCAGCTGCCGGTCCGCGATGCCGATGCCGGTGTCCGTGACGCGGAAGGCGATCGCCCCGGCCTCCGCGTCGACGTCGGCGGGCAGTTCGCCGGCCGTCGCCTGCTCCACGCGCAGCCGCACCTGCCCCTCCTCGGTGAACTTCACCGCGTTGGAGAGCAGGTTGCGCAGGACCTGCCGCAGCCGGGCCTCGTCGGTACTGAGCTCGCCCGGGACGCCGGACCCGGCGACGACGTCGAACGCGAGCCCCTTCTCGGTGGTCATCGGGCGGAAGGTCGCCTCGATGTACTCCACGATCCGCCGCAGGGGGATCGGTTCGACGTTGACGTCCATCTTCCCGGCCTCGATCTTGGACAGGTCGAGGATGTCGTTGATCAGCTGAAGCAGGTCCGAGCCGGCCGAGTGGATGATGCCGGCGTACTCGACCTGCTTGGGCGTCAGGTTGCGGGTCGCGTTCTGGGCGAGCAACTGGGCAAGGACGAGAAGGCTGTTGAGGGGCGTGCGCAGTTCGTGGCTCATGTTGGCCAGGAACTCCGACTTGTACGTCGAGGCGAGGTCCAGCTCGCGGGCCCGGGTCTCCAGTTCCTGGCGGGCCTGCTCGATCTCCAGGTTCTTGGTCTCGATGTCGCGGTTCTGGGCGGCCAGGAGCGTGGCCTTCTCCTCCAGTTCGGCGTTGGAGCGCTGCAACTCGTCCTGCTGCACCTGCAGTTCTTCGGAGCGGGCGCGCAGTTCCCCGGCCAGGCGCTGGGACTCCTCCAGCAGTTCGTCGGTGCGGGCGTTGGCGAGGATGGTGCTGACGTTGACGCCGATCGTCTCCCTCAGCCGCTCCAGGAAGTCGCGGTGCACAGCCGTGAAGCCAGAGAAGGAGGCCAGTTCGATCACGCTGAGCACCTGGTCCTCGACCACGACCGGCAGCACGACGAGCCCGGCGGGGGTGGCCGCCCCCAGGCCGGAGGAGATGACGTAGCCCGCGGGCACCTCGTCGACGGCGATCGTGCGGCGGCTGCGCGCGACCTGCCCGACCAGGGACTCGCCGAGCGCGAAGCGCTCCCCCGCGCCGAGCGCGGCGGGCCGTCCGTAGGAGCCGACCAGCCGCAGGACGGTGCCGTCCGCGGTCTCCTCGGCGAGGTAGAAGGCGCCGTACTGGGCGTCGACGAGGGGGGTCAGCTCGTCCATGACGAGTTCCGCCACCACGTCCAGGTCCCGGTGGCCCTGGAGCAGACCGGAGATGCGCGCCAGGTTCGACTTCAGCCAGTCCTGCTCGCGGTTGGCGCGGGTGCTCTCGCGCAGCGAGCCGACCATGGCGTTGATGTTGTCCTTGAGCTCGGCGACCTCGCCGGAGGCGTCCACGGTGATCGAGCGGGTGAGGTCGCCCTCGGCGACCGCGCTGGCGACCTCGGCGATCGCCCGGACCTGCCGGGTGAGGTTGCCGGCGAGTTCGTTGACGTTCTCCGTCAGGCGCTTCCAGGTGCCGGACACGCCCTCCACCTCGGCCTGGCCGCCGAGCCGGCCCTCGCTGCCCACCTCGCGGGCGACCCGGGTGACCTCGGCGGCGAAGGCGGACAGCTGGTCGACCATGGTGTTGATGGTGGTCTTGAGCTCCAGGATCTCGCCGCGGGCGTCGACGTCGATCTTCCGTGACAGGTCACCGCCCGCGACCGCGGTGGTGACCTGCGCGATGTTCCGCACCTGGCCGGTCAGGTTGTTGGCCATGGAGTTGACGTTGTCGGTGAGGTCCTTCCAGGTGCCGGCCACGTTGGGCACGCGGGCCTGGCCGCCGAGCCGGCCCTCGGTCCCGACCTCGCGGGCGACGCGGGTCACCTCGTCGGCGAACGCCGAGAGCGTGTCGACCATGGTGTTGATGACCCCGGCCAGGGCGGCCACCTCGCCCTTCGCCTCGACGGTGATCTTCTGCGAGAGGTCGCCGCGGGCCACCGCGGTGGCCACCTGGGCGATGGAGCGCACCTGGCCGGTCAGGTTGGAGGCCATCACGTTGACGTTGTCGGTGAGGTCCTTCCAGGTGCCGGAGACACCGCGCACGGTGGCCTGACCGCCGAGGTTGCCCTCGGTGCCGACCTCCCGGGCCACGCGGGTCACCTCGTCCGCGAAGGCCGACAGCTGGTCGACCATCGTGTTCACGGTCTCCTTCAGCTCCAGGATCTCGCCCCGCGCGTCCACCCTGATCTTCTGGGAGAGGTCGCCGCCGGCGACCGCCGTGGCGACCTGGGCGATGTTCCTGACCTGGGCGGTCAGATTGCCCGCCATGGAGTTCACGGAGTCCGTCAGGTCCCGCCAGGTACCGGAGACGTCCTGTACGTCGGCCTGGCCGCCGAGGTTGCCCTCGGTGCCGACCTCCCGGGCCACCCGCGTCACCTCGTCCGCGAACGAGGAGAGCTGGTCGACCATCGTGTTGACGGTCTCCTTCAGCTCCAGGATCTCGCCCCGCGCGTCGACGTCGATCTTCTGGGAGAGGTCACCGCGCGCGACCGCGGTGGTCACCTGGGCGATGTTCCTGACCTGGGCGGTCAGGTTGCCGGCCATCGCGTTGACGGAGTCCGTCAGATCCGCCCACGTCCCCGAGACGGCGGGCACCTCCGCCTGACCGCCGAGAGCGCCCTCGGTCCCGACCTCCCGGGCGACGCGGGTCACCTCGGAGGTGAAGAGCGACAGCTGGTCGACCATGCCGTTGAACACGGTGGCGATCTCGGCCAGCAGGCCGTCCTCGCCGTCGGGCAGCCGCGTGCCGAAGTCGCCGTCGCGCACCGCGGTCAGACCCGCGAGCAGTTGCCGCAGTTCCGGCTCCTCCACCGACATGCCGCCCTCGTTCCCGTCGCCTGCTGGGTGCGTGTGGCACATGAGTGGCTCCCGAGGTCGCCGCCCCGCCCGGTCGGTGCGGGGCGGACGTCGGCGAGGCCACTTCCCAGTAGACCGCCGGGAGGGCGCGAGTGCTACGTCAGTCCCCGAACAGGGCGGAGGGCGGCACCGGCAGGCGGTGCCGCCCTCCGCCGTTCCCCGTCCCGGCGGTCCAGGGAGCCGTCCGGTGGGGCTCACGGCGGGGTGTCGCTCAGACGCGCCGACCCGGCGTGGGGTGGTCGGGCATCTCGCGCCGCATGCGGTTGGCGCCGGGGCGCATCGTCGCCGCCGCCAGTGCGAGAACGAGCATGATGACGCCGACGACCACGTTGTTGGTGATCGTCCGAGTCGTGGCGACGCTCCCCGCGATGCACCACGGCGAGATGATCGTCCACAGACCGATGATCGCCGCCGCCCACGCCATGGAGTGCGTACGTTCGAACCCCCGCCCGATGCCGCCCATCAGCAGGGCGTACGCGACGCCGGCGATCAGATTGGCGACCGTTATCGTCGACAGGCCGTTGAAGCCGACGATCCATGGAGACGCGGCCAGGTAGGTGCCTGTGACCAGGCCCATGGCCTCGATCGCCTGCCCCCGGTTGGTCGCCGTCGTCCGCTCGTACTCGGCGCGGAGCTCAAGAAGGTCCGGGTGCTCCTCGATGCTCGGTCGCGTGTAGGCCATCGAAACCATCTCCGCTCATTTCGGTCTTTTCGACCATCAAATACCCCTGTTGGGGCAATTGAGTCGTCCGAATCGACATGGATTGGCGTGGGCACGGCGGCGCAGGGCGAAGTAGTGGCCAACGATCACGAAGGACGCCGTCGCGGTCACGCAGGGTCACGAATTTCGACGCGGGCGCCGCGGCGGACCGCGACGGATCGCGGCGGCCGACCGGACCTCCGGGCCGCTCGGGCATATGCCAATGATTGGCATACAGAACACAAAAGGTTCATCATGCACGTTTCCCGTACAGGGGGTCGGGCAGGCGCCGTCTGTCCAACAGCCGCACCGCGGCACTCGTGAAAGGCAGCACCATGGCCGACAAGCCACTCAGCGGTCACCGCGTCCTGGCGATCGCCACCAACTACGGAGTGGAGCAGGACGAACTCGTCGTCCCCACCGAGCACCTGCGCGACGAAGGCGCGGACGTCGCCATCGCCGCCGTCGCGGACGAGCCCATCGTGACCCTCGTCGGGGACAAGGACCCCGGCAGGACGGTGCGGCCGACCACCACCTTCGACAAGGTGGACCCGACCGACTTCGACCTGCTCCTCATCCCCGGCGGCACGATCAACGCCGACGCGCTCCGCCAGAGCGAGGACGCGATCGGCATCGTCCGGTCGTTCGTCTCCTCCGGCCGGCCCGTCGCCGCGATCTGCCACGGCCCCTGGGCGCTGGTGGAGGCCGACGCCGTACGGGGCAAGACCCTCACCTCGTACGCCTCGCTGCGGACCGACATCGGCAACGCGGGCGCCGCGTCCTGGGTGGACGAGCCGGTGGTCAGCGACAGGACGGGCGGCTGGACCCTCGTCACCTCCCGTACGCCGGACGACCTCGACGCCTTCGTCACCGAGGTCGACAAGGCGCTCACCGGCGGCTGAACCGGCGGCCTTCCCCGCCCGGCCCGCGGAGCGGATGGCACGATGGGCGGACCGCGTCCGCCCAGGGGAAGGCTTCACAGGCGATGTCCTTGATTCACCGCACCACGCTGTCGCCCACCAAACTGGAACTGCTCACCGAGTGGCTCCCCCGGCAGCCGTGGTACGCGGGCACGGGCGGACGCCCGGAACTGACCAAGGCGGGCGGCTTCCGCCTGGACGACCCCCGGGGCGAGGTCGGCCTGGAGTTCATGGTGGTCACCGACGGCAGCGGCGACGAGGCGGCCTACCACGTGCCGCTCACCTACCGCGGCGCCCCGCTGGCCGGGGCCGAGCAAGCCCTGATCGGCACGACGGAGCACGGCGTGCTGGGCACGCGCTGGGTGTACGACGGCACCCACGACCCGGTGCTCGTGGGCCAGTTGGCGGCCTTCGTCCGCGGTGAGGCGCAGGCGCAGGCGCAGAGCGTGAGCGACACCCCCGATCCCACCGTCGGCCGCTCCTGGACCGGGCCCGCGCAGGCCCCGTCCCACGGCTCCGGCGCCGTGGCTGACGGTCCCGACGGCACCACGGACGTCGTCCTGGACGGCGACCCGGAGGAGCGGCTGGTCCTGCGGGTGGTCCGGGCGCTGCGCCCCGGCGCGGGCATCGGATCGCCGGGCGGCGGTGTGCTCGGGCACGTCGACGCCCGCTGGCGGCTGCCCGACGGCGCCGAGGCGCGCGCCGTCCTCGTCACCTTCCACGACCGGGCGCCCGTCGCGTAACCGGCACGTCAGGGCCTCCGGACCGGGGCCGCACGGCAGTTGAGGTGCGTGCGGCCCCTCCACAGATCGACGGCGGCGGCGCACAATGCGGATCGAACGACGTTCCGCGGGGCAGGGATGTCCCGACACGGCGACGCAATCGGGAGGCGCCCGTGAAGGTGGCCCTGCTCACTCGTGAATACCCGCCGGACGTGTACGGCGGTGCCGGCGTCCATGTCGAGTTCCTCGCCCGTGAGCTACGGGCCCTGACGGACCTTCAGGTCCACTGCTGGGCCGGTGCGGCGGCGGACGACCCGGCCGGGGTGTTCCGGCACGCCGCGGACGGCGGCCTCACCGGGGCCAACGAGGCGCTGCGCAGCCTGTCGGTCGACCTGTCCATGGCCGCCGCCCTGACCGGGCGCGACCTGGTGCACTCGCACACCTGGTACGCCAATCTCGGCGGCCATCTGGGCAAGCTCCTGCACGGCATCCCGCACGTGATGACCGCCCACTCGCTCGAGCCCCTGCGCCCCTGGAAGGCCGAGCAACTCGGCGGCGGCTACACCCTGTCCGGCTGGGCGGAGCGCACCGCGATCGAGGCGGCCGACGCCGTCGTCGCGGTCTCGCACGGCATGCGCGTGGACATCCTGGAGTCCTACCCGGCCCTGGACCCGTCCCGCGTGCACGCCGTGCACAACGGCATCGACACGCGCCTGTACCGGCCCGACCCGGACGACACCGTCCTGCACGCGCAGGGCATCGACCCCGAGCGCCCGTACGCCCTGTTCGTCGGGCGCATCACCCGGCAGAAGGGCGTCCCCCATCTGCTGCGCGCCGCCCGCCGCCTGGACCCGGACATCCAGCTCGTGCTGGCCGCCGGGGCCCCCGACACACCGGCGATCGACGCGGAGTTCCGCGACCTGGTGGAACAACTGGGCCAGGCGCGCAGCGGCGTGATCTGGATCCCCGGCATGCTGCCGCGCCCGGACGTGGTGCAACTCCTCACCCATGCGGCCGTGTTCGTGTGCCCGTCGGTGTACGAGCCACTGGGCATCGTCAACCTGGAGGCGATGGCCTGCGGCACCGCGGTCGTCGCCTCGGCCGTCGGCGGCATCCCCGAGGTGGTGAGGGACGGCGTCACGGGGGTACTCGTGCCGTACGAGGAGAAGGACCCGGCGGCCTTCGAGGAGGGCCTGGCGGCCGCCGTCAACGCCGTTGTGGGCGACCCCGCCACGGCCGCCCGGATGGGCGCGGCGGGCCGGGAGCGCGCGGTGGCCGAGTTCGGGTGGGACGCGGTGGCCCGCCGCACGGTGGACGTGTACCGGCGGACCCTCGGGTGAGCGGGTGCGCGAAGGACCCGGGAACAGTGACGGACCAGGGGTAGGGGGAAGCGATGCGCGGCGGACCTTCAGTGCTCGGAATCGTTCTCGCGGGCGGGGAGGGGAAGCGGCTCATGCCGCTCACCGCCGACCGCGCCAAACCGGCCGTGCCCTTCGGCGGCGCCTACCGGCTGGTGGACTTCGTCCTGTCCAATCTCGTCAACGGCGACATCATGCGCATCTGCGTGCTGACGCAGTACAAGTCGCACTCCCTGGACCGGCACATCACCACCACCTGGCGGATGTCCAACCTGCTGGGCAACTACGTCACCCCGGTCCCGGCGCAGCAGCGCCTGGGCCCGCGGTGGTTCCTCGGCAGCGCGGACGCCATCTTCCAGTCGCTGAACCTCGTGTACGACGAGCAGCCCGACTACATCGTCGTCTTCGGCGCCGACCACGTGTACCGCATGGATCCGCGCCAGATGCTGCGCCAGCACATCGAGAACGGCGCCGGCGCCACCGTCGCCGGCATACGCGTCCCGCGCGACCAGGCGTCGTCCTTCGGCATCATCACCCCGGCCGCGGGCGGCATCCGGGTCGAGGCGTTCCTGGAGAAGCCGGCCGACCCGCCGGGGCTGCCGGGCGACCCCGACCACGTCTACGCCTCCATGGGCAACTACATCTTCACCACGAAGGTGCTGCTGGACGCCCTCCACCAGGACGCCGAGGACGACGACTCGGTCCACGACATGGGCGGCAGCATCATCCCCCTGCTCACCGACAAGGGTCAGGTCCAGGTCTACGACTTCGACGACAACCACGTCCCCGGCGAGACGGCCCGCGACCACGGCTACTGGCGGGACGTCGGGACCCTGGACGCCTACTACGACTCCCACCTGGACCTGATCTCGATCAACCCGGTCTTCAACCTCTACAACAACCAGTGGCCGCTGTACACGCACTCCCTGCGCCTGCCGCCCGCCAAGTTCGTGGCCGGGGGCATCGCGAGCGAGTCCATGGTCAGCCCGGGCTGCATCATCTCCGGCCAGGTCACCCAGTCCGTCCTGTCGCCGGGCGTCGTGGTCGAGGAGGGCGCCGTGGTGCAGGGGTCGGTCCTGCACGACAACGTCCGCATCGGCCGCGGGGCGGTGGTCCGCCGGGCCATCCTCGACAAGAACATCACGGTGCCGCCGGGCGCCACGATCGGCGTCAACCCCGACCGCGACCGCGAGCTCTACCACGCCTCGGCCAACGGCGTCATCGCCCTCGGCAAGGGTCAGCGCGTGCTCTGAGGGCGCGGGTATCCGCGTGCGGCGGCCGACGCGTCGCGCGCGTGCCGAACGGAAGTCACCGATTAGTTTGGGATCGACGTGGGAGGTGAGGCAAAGGAGATCCCCGGTGCAGACCATCCTTGCCGTGCTGTTCGCCCTCCTCGCGGCGCTCAGCAACGCGCTGGCCACCGTGCTGCAGCGCTACGCCGCCCGCACGGTGCCGCTCTCGGAGGGACTGCGGCTCGCCCTGATCGCGGAACTGCTGCGCAAGCCCGTGTGGCTCGTCGGCTTCGGCGCGGTGATCGCGGCGGCGGCCTTCCAGGCGCTGGCCCTGCTCAACGGCGAGCTGACCCTCGTCCAGCCGCTCTTCGTCCTGGAACTGCCCTTCGCACTGTCCCTCGCCGGAGTCGTGCTGCACCGGCGGCTGCCGCCGCGCGGATGGACCGCCGTCGGCTGCATGGTCGTCGGGCTGGGCATGGGGTTGTGGGCCGCGTCGCCCAGCGGCGGGGTGAACAGGCCGCATGCGGCGCTGTGGGCCGCGGCCCTGCCGGCCTGCGGCGCCGCCGTCCTGCTCCTCATCGCGGTCGCCGTCCGCCGCCCGGAGGGGCGGGTGCGCGCCACGTGCTTCGGCTCTGGGGCGGCCATCTGCTACGCGCTGACCGCGGGCTTGCTGAAGGACGCCACGCAGGTCTGGAACGACGACGGAGCCGCGGCGTTCTTCACCGCCTGGCAGACGTACGGCTTCGCCCTGGTCGGTGTCGCCGCCGTCTTCCTCCTGGAGAACGCCATGCAGTCGGGACCCCTGGTCGCCTCGCAGCCCGCGCTCACGCTCGGGGACGCGACGGTGAGCCTCGCGCTGGGCGTCACCGTCTTCGAGGAGCGGCTGCGGGGCGGCTGGTACATCGTGCCCATGCTGCTCGGCGCGCTCCTGGTGGTGTGCGGCGCGCTGGTTCTCGTCCGCGTCCCGCTCATCCACACCCTCGTCGGGCCGGAGGCCGCGGACAGCGCGGAGGACGGCGCGGGCGCGCGCTGACAGCCGACAGGACGTTCCGGTCACGGTGCATGAAAATGGGACAGACGCCCATACCCCCGCCGGTCGCCCACCGGGCGACGCGCAGGAGGGAGCACCATGTCCGTGGCGAACCGTCCCCCGGTCCGGCCCCTGGTGGAGCCGCACTACGACGCATCGATGATCGACATCCGCGACTCGCTGCTCACCGTGCCACTGCTGCTGATCGGCGGATGGCTCTTCGCGGCGGGCTGGCCCCTGGCCTACCCCAACACACCCATCGCCAACGGCGCGCGCATGGTGGATCTGGTCTTCGCCACCGTCGTGATCCTCAACGGCTGTGCCCGCGTGACGAGGACACGCAGCGAGGCCAGCGACATCCTGACCGTCTTCTGCGGCGCCTGCCTGATCGCCTCGCCCTTCGCGTTCGGGTACTTCGGCGAGGACTCGGGGGCCGGGCTCGCGTATCTCAGCCAGATCGTGACGGGCGTCGCCCTCATGGTCCTCGGCCTCGCGAGCATGGCCCTCTTCCGGCGCGGCAAGGCCGTGGCCCGTCGCGCCGCGGCGGACGAGGCGCGCACCGGCGGGCGGACCGCCGCCCGGACCCGGGCCCGCTGAGACCCGACCGGTCCGTGAACCGGCCGCGACCAGGGCAGGTGACCGCCGGACGGGGTCCCGGTGCGGCACCGGACATCGTGAGGTGTGATCCTGCCCTGTCGGGGCACACGCATCGGAGCAGGTGTGGAAGCGGCGCGAAGGCGGACTGGATGTACGAGGCTGCACGAGGTGGGGACCGGACGTATCCGGACACGCGACCGATAGCGGTGACGGCCGCGTACGAGGGCAGCGAGCAGATCGCCGAGGCCCGCGACCTCGCGCGCGACTTCCTCGCCGATGTGCAGGCGGTCCACGGTCTGCCGGTGTCGGACCGGGTGATGGTCACGGTGCAGCTGGTGGTCAGCGAGCTGGTGACCAACGCCCGCAAGTACGCCCCCGGACCGTGCCTGCTGACGCTGCAGATCAGCGACGGCACGGTGGAGGTCACCGTGTGGGACAGCGACACGACGCTTCCGGTGGCCCGCGCCGCGGACGCCGACCGGGTGGGCCAGCACGGCCTGGAGATCATCATGGCCGTCTGCCAGAGCTTCGAGGTCCACCGGCAGCCGGTCGGCAAGCGCATCACCGCCCGCGTCGTCCTGGCCGACGACCCGGACGGTGACGTGGCGGGCCGCCACCCCTCCTGAGGACCGGAGCGCGGCACGCACCGGGGGCGGAACGCCTCCGGCGCGTAAATGACTCAGCCGGACGACCCGCGGGTAGGCGAGCCGGAGAAGTCATCGGCAGGTACGCCGCCGCACGCTCGGGCTCGGGGTGCATGCCCGCCGGATGACGCCTGACCCCGGCTTGCGGCCGCCGCTCTGGGTGGGGGTGAAAGGAGAGCCCGCGATGAGCGAAGTGGATCACCAGCCGCTCGACGCGGGCCGGCCCGAGGGCATGACGCTGGGGCCCAGCGGGCTCATGGACATCCTCGGGGTCGCGGCCGTCCTGCTGGATGCCGACGGCCGCATCGACATGTGGAGCCCGCAGGCCCAGGAGCTGTTCGGCTACACGGCCGACGAGGCCGTCGGGAAGTACGCCGCCGTGCTCCTTGTGGACTCCGCGCACCTGGACGCGGCGGTCCGGCTGTTCGAGGACGTGATGGAGACCGGCAGGAGCTGGGCCGGCGCGTTCCCGATCCGGTGCAAGGACGGCCGCACGCGCCTGGTGGAGTTCCGCAACGTACGGCTGACGGACAGCCTCGGCGACTGTCACGCCCTTGGGCTGGCCACCGACCGGTCGCGGCTGCAGACGATGGAGCGCGGCCTGGCCCTGGCCTACCAGCTGGTCGCGCAGTCGCCGATCGGCCTGGCGGTCATGGACACCGGCCTGCGGTACCTGTCCGTGAACCCGGCGCTGGCCCGCATGCACGGCCTCCCGGAGGACGACCACATCGGCCGCCCCTTCCGCGAGGTGCTGCCGCGGCCCGAGTTCCGGCAGGCGGAGGAGACGCTGTGGGAGGTCCTGGGCACCGGCGTCCCCGTCGTCGACCGGTACGTCGTCGGCCGCACCGCCGCGGACCCGGACAGCGACCACGCCTGGGCCGTCTCGTTCTACCGGCTGGAGGACCAGAACGGGGTCGTGCTGGGCGTGGCGTGCTCCGTGGTCGACGTCACCGACCGGCACAGCGCCTCGATGGAGGCGGACCGGGCCCGCCGGCGCCTCGCCCTGATCGCGGACGGCTCGGCCCGTCTGGGCACCTCCCTGGACGTGGAGCGGACCGCGCGGGAACTGGCGGACGTCGTCGTGCCGGAACCGGCCGACATGGCCGCGGTGGACATCCTCGACGACGTGCTGGAGGAGGAGGGCGCCGAGCCCGCCGAGGACACCGCCGTCTTCCGGGCCCTGGCGTCCAAGACCACGCAGCCGACACGGGCGGCGCGTATGGAGACCGGACCGGAGGTCGTCGTGGCGTACCCGCCCGGGCACCTGGCGGCACTCTGCGTGCGCACCGGCCGTCCGCAGTTGATCACGCACGCCGACGCCGGGGACCTGCTGCGCATCGCCCGCGACGAGGACGCGGCGGCGGACCTCGCCGAGGCCGGTGTGCACTCGGCGATGGCGGTGCCGCTCATCGCCCGCGGCCGCATCCTCGGAGTCCTCGGACTCGGCCGTGCGCGCGACCCCCAGCCCTTCGACGAGGACGACGTGACCGTCGCCTGGGAGCTGGCCTCCCGCGCCGCGGTGTGCATCGACAACGCCCGCCTGCACCAGCGCCTGCGCAGCACCGCGGAGACCCTGCAACGCAGCCTCCTCCCGCAGCTGCGCCCCTGCCACCCCTGTCTGGAGGTCGCCGCCCGCTACCGTCCGGCGCAGTCCAGCAGTGAGGTCGGCGGCGACTGGTACGACGTCATCACCCTGGACGACGGGAAGGCGGTCCTCGTCGTGGGGGACGTCATGGGCAGCGGGGTGCCGGCGGCCACGACGATGGGCAGGCTGCGGACCGCCGCCTCGACCCTCGCCGCCCTCCACCTCGAACCGGCGCAGATCCTGGGCGAATTGGACAAGATCATCCAGGGGCGGGAACACGCCGACCACTCCATCGCCACCTGCGTCCTGGCGGTCTACGACCCGGATCGGGGCGAGTGCCGCGTCGCCAACGCCGGCCACCTCCCGCCGATCGTCGTACGCGGCGGCGAACGGCCCGAACTGCTCGACCTGCCGACCGGCACTCCTCTGGGCGTGGGCGGTGTGCCGTTCCAGAACACCGTGGTCCGCCTCGGCCTCGGCGACGCGCTCGTCCTGTACACCGACGGGCTCGTCGAGACGCGCGACCAGCCCATCGACGAGCGCCTCGCCGTGCTGGTCGACCTCCTGCACGCCCGGGACCGCTCGGTGGAGGAGACCTGCGACCGTCTGCTGACCGAACTGCGCCTGCCCGGGTGCCGCGACGACGTCGCCCTGCTCATCGCGCGCTCCCGGCCCCGTCTGCTGACCGTGACACCGGCGGGCTGAGGACGGCCGCGCGCCGGACGACGGAATCCGGTCAATCGCGCCGCCGGCCCGCTCACCGGGCCGTCCCGGGGGTAGGAGCGAGCCGGGTGACCGGACGGCCCGGACCCCGTTGCACCCGCCGTGGAGGCGTCGATGCGGGAGGACTGCGCGCTCAGCGTCGAGGAAGTGCGTGCACTGAACGGGATCGAGAGCCTGCTGCGGAGCGACCGCGAACTCGCCCGGCGGATGCGGACGATGCGGCCGCACACCCGGCGGCGGGACGTGGCGGCGCGGTTCGCACGCCGGCCGCGCGCCCTGCTCGTGACCTTCCTGGGCGGGTGCAGTCTCGTCCTGCTGCTGGCGGCCGCCATGACCAAGGACGGTCCGCTCCTGTGGGCCTTCGCCGTCGCGTGGGGGACCACGCTGCTCTGTGCGACGTGGCCCGCCACCGCATGGTGGCGCCGCTGGATGCGTCCGCGTGCGCCGCGCCGGCCGCGCGGAATGCGGCGCAGGACACGACGCGGAATGCGGCGCGCCTGACCGTCCGCGCACCGGGCGTCCGGGGCCCTTCGCCGGGCGAACAGCCCGAGTTGCGGGCACGGTGTGGCCGGGACGTGCGGGAAATGTGCCCATTGACCGGAGGAGACGCGACGTCCGGCGCCCCACCTGTACGGATGAATCCGCAGGCGGGGGGTGTGCGGGCGGGCCACCCCCCGGCCCGGGGCCGACGATTTCCCAGGATCGAGGCCCTGGCCTGCGCGTTCCCGTTGTGGGACGGTGAGTGGACATCAGCCTGGTTTGGTACACGTTCCGCGCCGTCCTCCCGGCCGTCCACGGCCGGCGGAAAGGTACGGGCCACTTACTGGATTCCGCGTGCGCAGGTATGCGCGCGGATGGCGGCAGTCGACCCCGACAGATGCCGCGATGGGCTCCGGCTCCCCGAAGGAGCAGGAACCATGACCACCGCCCTGACCGTGGCACCCGAGCGTCACGCCGATCGCCTCACCCTCTGCCTGACCGGCGAGATGGACATCGACAACGTCTCGCGCGTCAACGAAGCACTCGACCTCGACGGCTGCACGTCCGTCGTCCTGGATCTGGCCGGACTCACCTTCATGGACTCGTCCGGCGTCAACCTCGTCCTCCGGCTGCGGCACCGGCTCGGCCCCGAGGGCGTCCACCTGGCCCTCCACGGGGTGCAGGGCCAGCCGCGCCGCATCGTGACGCTCGTCGGCCTGCAGGATGTCGTCGAGGTCGAACCACCGGCCCCGGCCGCTCCCGCCACGGCGCGCTAGACGATCCGTTCCCCCTCCGGCGGCCGTCGTCCCCGGCTGGGGGCGTGCGTTCCCCAGGACCGGGCAGCCGTCCGTAGACGGATCCTCAACCCGGAAGGAGAACGTGATGGGACACGGCGGCAACATCATCGCCGAGCTCACGGCCGACCACCGCGAGGTCGAGGAGTACTTCGCCCGACTGCGGGCCCTCCCGGTCGGAGACAAGCAGCGCAGGAAGGTGACGGACGAGGTCACCATCGAGCTGGTCCGGCACTCGGTGGCCGAGGAGATGTACCTGTACCCGGCCGTCCGCGAGCACGTGGCCGGCGGGGACGCGCTGGCCGACAAGGAGATCCAGGAGCACGCCGAGATGGAGCGCGACCTCAAGGAACTGGAGGACGTCGAGGTCGACGACCCCCGTTTCGACCAGCTCACGCGGAAGCTGATCGTCGATGTCACCGAGCACCTGCGGGAGGAGGAGCAGCAGTTGTTCCCCGCCCTCGCGCAGGCGTGCACCCCCGACGAGCTGTTCGCGCTGGGCGAGAAGGTCCGCCGGGCCAAGCACGTCGCGCCGACGCGTCCGCATCCGAGCGCGCCGGACACTCCTCCGGCCAACAAGATCCTTGGCCCTGGCGCGGGCCTCGTGGACCGCGTCCGCGACTTCGTCACCGGTCGCGGGCGGTCCTGAGGCGCGGAGCCGCTGCCCGGGGCCACGGGCAGAGCGGTCTGCGACCGGCGGTGGGGGGGGGGGGCCCCCCCCGGGGGGGGCCCCCCCCCCCCGGGGGGGGGGGGCCCCCCGGGCCGGGCGCGGGGGGCGGGGCGCGGGGGGGGGCCGCGGC
>NZ_JBIARB010000019.1:0-73715 GCF_042889545.1 Streptomyces sp. NPDC002574 | reverse complement strand
CCCGGCGACTGCGCCCCGGGCGGGGGGGGCTCCTGGGGCGCGGCCCGGCCCCCCGGCCCCCGGGGGGGGGGGGGGGGCCCCCGGGGGGGGGGGGGCCCCCCCCCGGGGGGCCCCCCCCCCCCACCGCCGATGACGTTCACCCGATCGGCGTACGCGAAGGTGCCCCCGGGCGGGAGGAACCGGATCGTGTGGAGAGGCTTCCGCCACGTGTGACCGGTATCCGCCCGACGGGAGGAGATCGAATGGCACGCCCTTCCCCGTTCCCCGGCGACCACGCCCTCGTCGCGCGGGGCGGCGATGGTCCCGCCTCTCCCCGTCCGCGGACGGTCCGCCCGTGACCAGCCGCTTCGGCACGTGGAACACGCACGGCCCGCCGCTCCCCTGCCCCGGGCCGTGGCTGTTCCCCGGGGTCGTGCCCGCGGAACCGCCGGTGGGGTTCCCGCAGGCGGTGATCTTCGACCGCGACGGGACCCTCGTCGTGGACGTGCCCTACAACGGCGACCCGGCACGGGTGGTCCCCATGCCGTCCGCCCGGGAGGCCGTGCAGGCCGTGCGCGCCCAGGGGATACCGGTGGGCGTGGTGAGCGACCAGTCGGGGGTGGGACGAGGCGTCCTGACGTGGCGTCAGGTCGTCGCGGTGCAACGGCGCGTGGAGGACCTGCTCGGACCGTTCGCGCTGTGGGCGGTCTGTCCGCACTGGGACGAGGTCTGCGACTGCCGCAAGCCCGCGCCGGGTCTGCTGCTCGCGGCCTGCGACTGGCTCGGCGTGGCCCCCACGCAGGCCGCCGTCATCGGCGACATCGGTGCCGACACGGCCGCCGCCCGGGCCGCCGGGGCGCGCGGGGTGCTCGTCCCCACCCCGGTCACCCTGCCCGAGGAGGTCCGGGAGGCCGAGGTCCTCGCCTCCGACCTGCTGGAGGCGGTACGCCTGGTGCTGCCGGAGCCCGCCCGATGAGCACGCCGGGACGCCACGGATCCGAACGCTTCCCGTACGACCGGGGGCGCCCGACGACGGGAGGTGCGCCCATGAACCGCCGCAGCACCGCCGACTCCATGGCGATAGCGCTCGTCTCCGAGCACGTGAGCCCCCTGGCGCCGCCGGGCGGACCCGGCGGCGACGGACCCCACGTCCACGTCCTGCGCCTGGCCGTCGCCCTGGCCGAACGGGGCCACCGGGTCACCGTCCACGTCCGGCGCGACGCACCCGGCCTGCCGGACGTGGTGCCGCTGTGCGAGGGCGTCGAGGTCCACCACGTCCCCGCCGGGCCGGCGCGCCCGCTGACCGACGAGGAACTGCTGCCCCACATGGCGGAGTTCGGGCGGCACCTGACGCGGGTCTGGCGCATCCGGCAGCCGGACATCGTGCACACGCACTTCTGGATGACGGGCCTGGCCTCCCTGCGGGCCGCCGGCCTTCTGGGGATTCCGCTGGTGCACACCTTCCACGCCCTCGGCACGGTCACCCGGCGGTACGAGGCGACGTTCGGCGCCGCCCGCCCGGCCGACCCCGTGGTCCGCGAGACCGAAGTGGCCCTGGCCTGCGACCGGGTGATCGCCGTCTGCCGTGACGAGGTCGGGGAACTGGCGCTGATGGGCGTTCCGGTGCACAAGATCAGCGTCGTTCCCCGGGGCGTGGACACCGAGCGGTTCACCCCGCTCGGGCTGGCCGCGCAGCGCGGCCCGGCGCCGTACCGGTTGCTCCAGGTGGGCCCAATGGCGGCGCGCAAGGGCATCGCGGTCTCCGTGGCCGCGCTGACCCGGCTGCCCGACGCCGAACTCGTCGTCGTGGGCGGTCCCGCCGCGAGCCGGCTCGGGGACGACCCCGAAGTGCACCGGCTGCTCGGTCTCGCGCGGGACATGGGAGTCGCCGACCGCGTCCGGTTCACCGGAGGGGTGCCGGGTGGCGCGGTGGCGCCGCTGATCCGCAGCGCGGACGTCGTGGTCGCGCCCGCCGACTACGAGCCGTTCGGCAGCGTGCCGTTGGAGGCCATGGCCTGCGGCAGGCCCGTGGTGGCCAGCGCGGTGGGCGGGCACCTGGACACGGTGGCCGACCCCGGCACGGGGCGCCTGGTGGCGCCGCACTCCCACGCCGCCCTCGCCCACGCGGTCGGCGGGCTGCTGGCCTCCCCCGGCATCCGCAGGGTCTGCGGGATCAACGGGCGCCGCCGCGCGCTGACCCGCTTCGCCTGGCCCCGCGTGGCGGCGATGACCGAGCAGGTCTACCAGGGCGTCCTGGTCCCCGACGAGGTGGCATTCGCCGTGACGCTCGTCTGACCGGCGGGGACCCGTGCCGTCGGCCCTGCCTTGACAGAGCCGACGGTCCGGAGGTTTTGTAGGTGTTTGCGCAGTAAATAACCTCTGTCCATGGGGACCACCCATGACCGCTCCCGGCGAAGAACCGGCCGTCGCCCGCACCACCCGCCCCCTGACCGGGGACGAGTACGTGGAGAGCCTGCGCGACGGCCGCGAGATCTACCTGTACGGGGACCGCGTCCGGGACGTCACCACGCACCCGGCGTTCCGCAACACCGTGCGCATGGCGGCCCGCCTGTACGACGCGCTGCACGACCCCGCCACCCGGCCCGTGCTGACCTGCCCCACCGACACCGGCAGCGACGGCGTCACCATGCGGTACTTCCGCGCCGCCCGCAGCGCCGCCGACCTGGCCGGCGACCGGGACGCCATCGCCGCGTGGGCCCGGCTCACCTACGGGTGGATGGGCCGCAGCCCGGACTACAAGGCGGCGTTCCTCGGAACGCTCGGCGCCAACGCGGACTTCTACGAGCCGTACCAGGACAACGCCCGGCGCTGGTACCGCGAGTCGCAGGAGAAGGTCCTCTACTGGAACCACGCGATCATCCACCCGCCCGTCGACCGCGACCGGCCTCCCGACGAGGTGGCCGACGTGTTCGTGCACGTCGAGAAGGAGACGGACAACGGACCGGTCGTCAGCGGCGCCAAGGTCGTGGCCACCGGATCGGCCACCACGCACATGAACTTCGTCGCGCACTACGGCATGCCCCTCAAGAAGCGCCAGTACGCGCTGGTCTGCGCGATCCCCATGGACTCGCCGGGGATGAAGCTCATCTGCCGGCCCTCGTACGCGATGAACGCCGCGGTGACCGGCAGCCCCTTCGACTACCCGCTCTCCAGCCGCCTGGACGAGAACGACACCGTCCTGGTCCTCGACCAGGTCCTGGTGCCCTGGGAGAACGTGTTCGTGCACGGCGACCTGGACAAGGCGGGCGCCTTCCTCCCCGCGTCGGGCTTCCTGCCACGCTTCACCTTCCAGGGGTGCGTCCGGCTGGCCGTGAAGATCGAGTTCCTGGCCGGACTGCTGCTCAAGGCACTGGACATCACCGGGACCAAGGACTTCCGCGGTGTGCGGACCCGGGTCGGCGAGGTGCTCGCCTGGCGGAACCTCATGTGGGCGCTCACCGACTCCATGGCGTACCACCCGGACCCGTGGGTGGGCGGCAGCGTGCTGCCCAACCTCGACGCGGGCCTGGCCTACCGCTGGTTCATGACCCAGGGCTATCCGCGGATCAGGGAGATCATCGAACAGGACCTCGGCAGCGGGCTGATCTATCTCGCCTCGCACGCGGCCGACTTCAAGAACCCCGACGTCCGCACCTACCTCGACCGCTACATGCGCGGCTCGAACGGCTACGACGCCGTGAACCGCGCCAAGGTCATGAAGCTGCTGTGGGACGCCGTCGGGACCGAGTTCGGCGGCCGGCACGAACTGTACGAACGCAGCTACGGCGGCAACCACGAGACGGTCCGGACGGACATCCTCGAGGCCCACGACGCGACCGGCCTCACCGACGCCTACCGCTCCTTCGCCGACGCCTGCCTGGCCGAGTACGACCTCGACGGCTGGCTCTCCCGCGACCTGATCGGCCCCGAGGACGTCAGCGTCATCGGCGGCGGCTGATCCCCCGGCACCGGCCGCACGGTCAGGCGTCCTGAGCCGCGAAGCCGGTGCGCCATGTCGCGTACTCGGGCCGCCATCCGCGGGCGCGGGCCAGCCCGTTGGAGGCGCCCCGCGCCCAGCCCTCCCGCCCGGAAGCGGCCTTCGGCGCGGGCACACCGAGGGCGCCGGCCAGGACCGGCAGCCACTCGCGGGCCTGCGCCGGCTCGTCGTCCACGATGTTGACCGGACCGGCCGGCCATTCGAGGGCGGCGACGGCGGCCCGCGCGGCATCGGCGACGTGGAGGAACGAACTCACGGACAGATCGGCCTCGATGCTCCCGAGGAACCGCGCGGACGGGTCGCCGGCCAGGGCCGCGGCGACGGCGCCTCCCGGCGCGTACCAGGTGCCGGGGCCGTACAGGACGCCGTACCGCAGCAGCACCGCCGTGTCCATCTCGGCCGCCGTGTCCTCCAGCGCCCGCAGTCCACCGACCAGCGCGCCGCGCGGCTGCGCCGCCCCGATGTCCAGCGGCACGGATTCGTCGGCCGGTCCCTCTCCCGGCGCGTACGCCCAGGAGATCGACTGGGCCACGATCCTCGTGGCGCCCGCGGACCCGGCCGCGTCCACCAGATGGCGCGTGCCCTCCCGGCGGAGCCGATTGGTCGCCTCCCCGTCCGCGCCGGACAGGTCGGTGAGCTGGTGGATCACCGCGTCGGGCGCGGCCGCCGCCACGGTCCGCCGTACAGCGTCCCGGTCGAGCACATCGGCTCGAAGGGCCGAAGCGCCCTGGCGCCGGATCCGATCGGTCCCTTCCGACGTCCGGGAGATTCCCGTGACCTGGTGCCCCGCGTCCAGCAGCAGTGGAACGAGCAGGCGGCCCACCGCGCCGGTGGCACCCGCGACGAAGACACGCATGACGGATCAGTCCTTCGCGCGTTCGGGGGATCCGCTTCGTGACGGACAGGGGCGAGGGTAGCAGGGCATAGTACAAACCTCCTCAAATAGGGTGCAGTGACGCCGGCGCCGCGGGACACGCGGACCGTGCCGACCGCGGGGCGGCCTCACAGGCCGGGTGCCAGGTGCTGGTCGGCCCAGATGAGCTTGCCGTCCGGCGTGTGGCGCGGTCGGTTGTCACTGCCGTACGAGCGGGTCGCGCGGCACCTCGGCCGCGGGCGGCTCGGACGGGGTCCCCACCGTCCGGCGCGTGCGGAGCCGCCGGACGAGCAGGTGGTGGACGCGGGCCCCGAGCGCCGCTCCCAGGACCGGCGCGACCAGGTAGATCCACAGATCGGTGGTCTGCCCGGAGAGCGCGGCGGGGCCGAACTGGCGGGCGGGGTTGATCGATCCCCCGCTGCGGGGTCCGAGGAGGGCGATCACCAGCGCGACGGACAGCCCGATGGCGCAGGGCACCCGGCTGACACGGCCGGGACGGGCCATGAAGAACCCCACGACGAGGATCAGGACGGCCATGCTGCCCGCCTCGGCGAGGAAGACCTCCGCCGGGTGCCACGCCGGGGCGGGCCTGATCGCGGCGTGCGCGATCGACGGGAGGGCGACCGCGCGACCCCAGACCAGACGCGCGAGGCCCGTACCCGCCGCGGAGCCGGCGAGCTGGGCGAGCACATAGGGCAGGACGCCGCGCCTGGGGAACGCGTCCATCAGCCACAGGGCGACCGTCACCGCCGGATTGGTGTGTCCCCCGCTGCGCCGACCGGGCGGGCTGAGGATCAGTCCGGTGAGGATGGTCCCGCTGACGGCCCCGATGACGGCGAGCGCGATGTCCAGGTCGGCGATGTAGAGGGCCGAGCCCGGATCGCGCAGCCACCGGACGACGGTCACCACGAGGAACAGCAAGGCGGTGGTGAGCGCGAACTCGTCGGCGGCACGCGCCAGGGGCAGCCGGCGCGGCGGGGCAGCGGCGGTGGTCGGTGTGGTGGACGGGGTCGGTGTGCTCACCGTGGTCTCCTGTGGTCGGCCCGGCGGAGGGGGCCCGGTGGTCGCCGGCCCCGCCTCCGTCCGGATCACCGGGTCTCAGACGCCGGGCGTGTAGTGGCCCGGGACCAGCCGGGTGGAGACCCCGAAGCGGTTCCACGCGTTGATCGTGGTGATCGCGACGACGAGGCGTGCCAACTCGGTCTCGTCGAAGGCGTTCGCGGCCCTGGCGTACACCTCGTCCGGGACGAATCCGTCCGTGAGCACGGTGATCGCCTCGGTCAGTTCGAGCGCCGCGATCTCTCGCGCCGTGTAGAAGTGCTTCGACTCCGTCCACGCGTCGAGCTGGATGACCCGCTCCGCCGACTCGCCGGCCGCGAGCGCATCCTTGCTGTGCATGTCGAGGCAGAAGGCGCAGTGGTTGATCTGCGACGCGCGGATCTTGACCAGGTTGAGCAGGACCGGTTCGACGCCCTGCCGCGCCGCGGTGTCGAGACGGAGCATGGCCTTGTAGGCCTCGGGGGCGAGCTTCGCCCAGTCCAGGCGGGGTGCGTGCTCGGGAAGGCGTTCGTCGGTCGTCGTGTGTGCGTCGTGCGTTGTCATACCTGCCACGCTACGTACGCAGTGGTACTGGAGTACGGTCCATTTACATGACGGATCACCGGACCAATTCCGCGGCCGACCCGCCGTCCGCGGTCGGCGCGGACCTGCACCTGGAGCTGCGCGGGCCCGGGCTGCGCGCCGGGCTGACGGACGCCCTGCGGGAGGCCGTGCGCACAAGGCGGCTGGCGCCCGGAAGCCGGTTGCCGGCGTCCCGTTCGCTCGCCGCGGATCTCGGCGTCTCCCGCAACACGGTGACCGAGGCCTACGCCGAGCTGGTCGCCGAGGGCTGGCTGACCGCCCGGCAGGGATCCGGGACCCGGGTGGCCGACCGGCCCGAGCAGCCGCGCGGGGCGGCGCCCGCCGCCGCCCGCACGACGCCGGTCCGGCCCCGAACCCGTCCCCGCTACGGCCTGCTGCCCGGGGCACCGAACCTCGCCGACTTTCCCCGCGCCCAGTGGCTCGCCGCGGCCCGCCGCGCCCTGTCCGCCGCGCCGTACGACGCCCTCGGCTACGGCGACGCCCTCGGCCGGGTGGAACTGCGCACCGCCCTGGCGGACTATCTGGCGCGGGCCCGCGGGGTGTACGTCCAGCCGGAGCGGGTCGTCATCTGCGCCGGCTTCCACCACGGTCTGATGCTGATGGCCCGGGCGCTGCGGGCCCGACGGGTGTCGGCGGTGGCCGTCGAGGGCTACGGCCTCGACCTCTATCGCGACCTGCTGACCGACGCCGGACTGCGCACCCCGCCGTTGTACGTCGACGAACACGGCGCGTGCACGGACGACTTGGCGGCCCTGCGCGGCATCGGCGCGGTGCTGATGACACCGGCGCACCAGTACCCGACGGGGGTCGCCCTGCGCCCGGACCGGCGCACGGCGGCCGTCGACTGGGCGCGGGCCACCGGCGGGCTGATCCTGGAGGACGACTACGACGGGGAGTTCCGCTACGACCGTCAGCGGGTCGGCGCCCTGCAGGGCCTCGATCCTGAGCGGGTGGTGTACTTCGGCTCGGCGAGCAAGTCCCTGGCACCGGGGGTGCGGATCGGCTGGATGGTGCCGCCGCCGGACCTGGTCCCGGAGATCGTGGCGGCCAAGGGGTACGGCGACTACATGTCGAGCGCGCTGGAGCAGCTGACGTTCGCGGAGTTCATCACCTCGGGCGGGTACGACCGCCATGTGCGCTCGATGCGGCTGCTCTACCGCCGCCGTCGCGACGACCTGGTCGCGGCCCTGGCGCGCAGGGCTCCCGCCGTCCATGTGACCGGCATGGCCGCCGGGCTGCAGGCGGTCCTCGAACTCCCGCGCGGGACCGAGCGCCCGGTCGTCGAGGCGGCGGCACGGCAGGCCTCGCGGTGAGCGGGCTGTCGCAGTTCCGCTACGACGTCGCCGACCCCTCGCGGGCGTTGCCGGAGCGGGACGGCCTGGTCGTCAACTACGCGGCCCCCTCGGAGAGCGCGTGGGCGGGCGCGCTGGACGTGCTCTGCGACGTACTGCCGTAGGCCGGCAGGTCACCGGGCCCGGGGCGCGGCCCCGGGCCCCTCCAGGTGGGCGAGCGCGCCGGCGGCGTCGTCGGCGAGGAGGACCAGGTCGGCCAGGGGCATCGGCAGGAACCCCTCCTCCTCCATGCGCCGCAGCTGGAGTGTCAAGCCGTCGTAGAAACCGCCCGTGTTCAGCAGGACCACCGGCTTGCCGTGCAGCCCGTGCTTCCTCAGCTCCAGGACCTCGGTCACCTCGTCCAGCGTGCCCGGTCCGCCGGGGAGCACCACCACCGCGTCCGACCGGGCGAGCAACAGCGCCTTCCGTTCGGCGAGATCCGTGGCGATCACCATGTCGCCGGCGTCCTTCCTGACCCACTGGCGGAGAAGGCCGACCGAGATCCCGACGAGCCGCCCTCCCGACGCGCGCACCGCGTCGGCCACGACCTTCATCAGCCCGGTGTCGGACCCTCCCCACACCAGCGTGTGGCCTCCCTTGCCGAGCAGTTCGGCGAACTCCCGGGCCGGACGGGTCCAGCGCTCGTCGAGGTCGGCGGCGGAGAGGAAGACAGCGGTGTTCAGGGCGATGGGCGCGGTCGACGTCATGGTCCGACCGTAGGTGCGCGGCGGCGTGCCGCCGCGGGCCACTTCCACGGCGGAAGTCCGGACCAATTCGCCCGCCCCTGAAGGGCGGGGCCCCTCGGGCAGGTCGGGTGACCTGCCCGAGGGGCCCGGTGGTGCGTGACGACCGCGTCAGTGGCCCGTCGCGGACTTCCGGACGTGCAGGGCGACCGGGATCGGCGGCACCCAGTACGGCGTGTCGGTGCGCAGGACCACCGACGCCGTCCAGTCGCCGGGAGTCCGGATGCCGCGGGCGTCGAGCGTGACCGTGAACGTCGCGCTCGTGCCCGGGCGCAGCGTCAGGCGTCCGGGGTTCTCCGACAGCCAGGACACGTCGGTCTCCGTCTGGTCCCAGCCCGGCAGCTGGCGGGCGGTCGCCACGGGAACCGGGAAGCGGCTCTGGTTGCTGCCGCCGACCTGGTACATCCCCGGGGCACCGCCGCCGCGGTAGAGCGCGGTGGGGGCGTCCGGCAGACGGGTCCAGGTGTCGGTGCCCGGGTCGTAGGCGTAGCCCTCGGGGGTGAGGACGCGGTTCACTCCGACCCGCTTGAAGCCGCCGGAGACCAGGAGCCTTCCGTTGGCCGCGGCGTAGGCGCCGCTCGCCAGGCCCGTGGGCATGGCGGCGACGGGCTGCCAGCTGTCGGAGGCGGGGTCGTAGACATAGGCGTCGCCTGTCTCGACGTACTCGTGGATGCCTCCGGCGCAGTACAGCTTGCCGTTGACGGCGCCGCACGACTCCCAGCCGATGGTCTGCGGGTAGTCGGCCGCCCGGGACCACGTGCCGGTCGCCGGGTCGAGCACCGAGACGGTGCCCGAGCAGTCCGCGTTGGTGCATCCGCCGACGACGTAGAGGCGGCCGCCGAGCACGGCGCCCGCCGCGCCGAAGCGGCCCTCGGGAATGTCCGGGCCCTTCGACCACGTGTTCCGCGCCGCGTCGTAGACCTGGGTGGTCGAGCTGACCTGCTCGCCCGGTCCCCAGCCGCCCACGGTGTAGAGGCGGTCGCCGACGAAGCCGTGCGCGGTGGCCTGGCGCGGTTCGGGCGCGGTCGCGCCGCGGCTCCAGGTGGCCGCCCCGGGGTCGAGGACGTACAGGTCGCCGGTCGGTGTGTCGCCGTCCCCGGTGCCGAGCACGGAGTACAGCCGTCCCGCGTGGCTCTCCACGGCGTTGTCCATCACCGCGGCCGGCAGGTCCGGCAGGGAACGCCAGTCGGTGCCGGGCGCGGCGGAGTCCGGGCCGCCGCCGGTGCGCTCGCCGAGCCGCAGGGTGAGGGGAGCCGTGCCCGTGTTGCGCACGGTGACCCGCCGGGTGGCCCCGCCGCCGGGCGTCGTGGTCGCGTCGATGCCCGTGACGTGGGTCGACAGGCGCCCCGCCGTCAGCGCGAACGAGGCCTGCGACGTCCGGTCCGCGGGGACCGCGACCGTGCGGGAGGCCGTGCTGTAGGAGGGCTTGCCGACGGCCACCTTGTGGCTGCCGTTGCCGGGGACGAACAGGCGGTACAGGCCGTCGCCGACCCGCGGGTCACCCGCGGTGGCCAGGGTGGGCGCCGCCGGTCCGTTGCCGGAGCCGGACCGCACCTGGGCGCCGATCAGCCCGCGCCGGGTGTTGGCGTCGGTGACGAGGCCGGTGAGCATCCCGCCGCGGACCGGGGTGAGGACGCGCTCGGCGACCGTCACGTCGTCGACGGCCCACAGCAGGCCGGGACCGGTGAAGTGGAAGCGCACCCGCACCGCCCGCTCGCCGGCCCAGTCGGTCAGCGGGATCTCCACCCGTCCGCTGCCCCACCCCTGGTCCTGGTGCCACACCGTGGTCCAGGTCCTGCCGCCGTCGGCGGTGACCTCGACGTCACCGCGCTGCTCCGCGGAACCCTCGTAGTCGGTGCTGAAGGCCAGTTCCGGGTCGCCGGCGCGGCCGAAGTCCCAGACCGGGCCGGTCAGTGCGGTGTCCATGGCCACGTCCCAGCCGACGTGGTCGTTGTCCGCGACGGCGAACCCTCCGGAACCGCCGGTGTTGTTGCCCCGGCCGCCCGGGTCGTCGAACGACCAGCCGTGCCCGGTGCCCGCGAGGTCGGTCACGCTCCAGCCCTTGGGCGCGCCGGACGTCGAGTCGAAGGGCTCGGTGCCCAGGGTGTCCACGCTCAGCCGGTACGCCGGGTTGCCGGTGGCCCAGGTGTCGGCCGGCAGTCCCAGCCCCACCTTCAGGTCCGTCCGGCGCACGTCCACCGTGCGGGTCAGGGACAGGTAGTCCGGGTCGTCGCCGACCACGTGCAGGGTGTACGTGTGGCCCTCGGGCAGGTCGAGGCGGTACGCGCCGGTGACGGCGTCGGACCACACGGGGGCACCCGGAACGCCGTCGACGGTGATCTTCGCGTGCAGCGGCCAGCCGTGCCCGGAGGCATCGGTCACGGTGCCCGACACACGGTGGGTGGCGAGCTTGCGCAGCGCGAGGTCCCGCGTCGCCGCGGTGCCGTCGGCGACGTCGACCTGCGTGGCCGCGTCCGGCGCGTAGCCGTAGGCGGTGACGGTGAGTTCGTGGCGGCCGACGGGCAGCGCGAGGGTGTAGTGGCCCGCGCTGTCCGTGGTCGTGGAGAACAGGCCCGTCCTCACCGTCGCCGCGGCGACGGGCGCGTGCGAGGACCGGTCGGTGACGGTTCCGGAGAGCGTGCCGTGCGGCCCCATGCGGAAGGCGTTCAGGCCGTGCGGGGTGCCGAGGCCGGTGGGGCCGTCGTAGCCGGGGCCCGCGGTGCACAGGTAGGCGGGCGCGCAGCGGCCGTTGCCGCCCTCGGTGACGTCGTTCAGGCCGCCGGCGGCGTACGGGTAGACGTTGGGGTGGGTGCCGGCGACCGGGGCGCCGGCGCTCGCGTACACACCGGCGATGATGGGCGCCGAGGCACTGGTGCCGCCGGCCACGCCCCAGCCGCCGGAACCGTAGCCGTCGTACACCGCGACGCCCGTGGCCGGGTCGGCCACGGCCGAGACGTCGGCGACGGTGCGCCCGGGGCATCCGGTGTCCTGCTGGAAGGCGGGCTTGGGCTCGTGGAGGGAGCAGCCGGAGCCGGTGCCGCCGCCGTCGTGGTCCCACACGGACTCGGTCCAGCCCCGGGACGTACCGGCGTCCTTGGTCAGCGAGGTGCCGCCGACGGCCGTGACGTACGGGGAGGCCGCGGGGTAGGCGACGCCGTAGCGGGAGTCGCCGGACGAGGCGATGATCGCGACGCCCGGGTGGTCGTAGTGGACGTCGAGGGCGGACTCGGCCGGGTCCTCCGGGTAGAAGGCGTAGTTGGAGCCGTAGGAGTTGGAGACGTACTGCGCGCCGAGCGCCACGGCCTGGTCCACGGCGGCGCCGAGGTCGTCGCTGGTCGGGGTGTCGGCCTCGACCAGGACGATGCGGGCGTTCGGGGCGATCGCGGAGACCATGTCGAGGTCGAGGGATATCTCGGTGGCCCAGCCCGGGTCGGGGTCGGGGTAGGCGGTGCCGCCGCGCTGGTCGGCCTTGGTGAAGCAGCCGTTGGCGGTGGTGCAGGCGGGCAGGCCGTACTGGGCTCGGTAGACGGCCAGATCGGCCTCGGCGTCGGGGTTGTCGTAGGCGTCGACGATGGCAATCGTTCGTCCCGCGCCGCCGTTCGCGGGCAGGGCGTAGGCGCTGAGCAGATCGGCGGGCCCGAAGCCGGCCGGGGCCTGTCCGGCCGTCCGGAAGCCCTTCCGGGCGGGGACGTCGGTGCGTCGCAGGCCGAAACAGGTGAATTCATGCGGTTTTGCCGGTCCGCAGAGCGGCTCGACATGACCCGGCTGGGTGCGGGCGGACGTCTTCGGGGCCGGAAGGGCGCTGTCGGCGGCGGTCGCCGGAGCCGGTGCCGCGGCGCCCAGCGCGGTGAGCGCGGCGATCACCGTCGCGCTCGCCACCCCCGCGCGGAGGGGCGACCGTCTCCCCCGTCGCGGCGTGATCCAGTTCAATATGGACAAATCACAACTCCTGTGAACATCCTGTGCGGCGGCAGACACCGCCCCTGGATCAATGAGTTGCGTCGCGGACCGGAAAAGTTCACGGAACGCTCGATATTTCTCTCCGGATTTTTCCCGGACGCTCAGTCGGGGTCCACCAGCCAGCGCCGCACCTGACGGCGCGCGTTGTGCAGGCGTGACTTCACCGTGCCCAGGGGGATGCCGAGCTGTTCCTCGATCTCCCGGTACTCCATCTGACAGATGTCGCGGTACACCAGGGGCGCGACGAGCTCCGGGCTGACGCCCTCCAGGCGCTCCAGCGCCTCCAGCAGGTCGATGCGCGTACCGGCGATCATGCTCGTCCGGCGCGGGTCGGGGGTGTCGGTGTCCGCCACGGACAGCGGCTGCTCACCGCGCCGGCGCTTGAGTTCGCGGTACTTCTGCCGGCAGCAGTTGGCGACCACCGTGTACAGCCAGGTGTGGAACTGGCTGCGGCCCTCGAAGGTAGCTATCTTGCGGGCGACTTGGAACAGGACGTCCTGTGCCGCCTCCTCGGCGTCCTCCCGGTGCACCAGGAAGCGGCCGCAGCGCCGCAGCACCTCCGGCCGGATCCGCCCCAGCAACAGGTCCAGGGCCGCGGCGTCGCCGGCCGCCGCGCGCGCCGCGAGTTCCTCTGTCCCCTGGTCGGACGTCACGGGGGTCCTCCTCGGGTCGGTGGGCGGCCGGTGCATGATATGCCCATGCCCCCACCTCAGCAGATCGGCCGCTACCGGCTCGTGCGGCCCCTCGGAGCCGGGGCGTTCGCGATGGTCTGGCTCGCGCACGACGACACCCTGGAAGCCCCCGTCGCGGTCAAGGTGATGGCCGAGAACTGGGCGTACCGCCTGGATCTGCGCGAGCGCTTCCTCGCCGAGGCCCGGCTGCTGCGCAGGGCTGCCTGCAGCCGCCTGGTGCAGGTCTTCGACATGGGCGAACTTCCGGATGAACGCCCTTATTTCGTCATGGAGTACGCGGACCGGGGCACATTGGAGGATCTGCTCGCCGACGGTCCGCTCCCCCTCCACGACGCGCTGCGGCTGACCGCGGAGGCCGCGCGCGGAGTCGCGGCCCTGCACGAGGCGGGCGTGGTGCACCGCGACATCAAGCCGTCCAACGTCCTGATCGGCACCGCGCGGGACGGCACGCAGCGGATCCTGGTCGCCGATCTGGGGCTGGCCAAGGCACTCGCCCAGGCCTCGGGCCTGACGATGATCGCCGGGTCGGCCGGCTACATGGCGCCCGAGCAGGCGACCCGCGACGGGGGCGTGGACGTGCGGGCCGACGTCTACGGGCTCGGGGCCGTCCTCTACCACCTGCTGACCGGGACGGTGCCCGGCCCCCCGGGGCGGATCACCCGGCCCGACCGGCTCCGCACGGGCCTGCCGGCCGACGTGCGGCGGGCGGTGCTGCGCGCCCTGCGGACCGATCGCAGGAAGCGCTGGCCGGACGCCGGGCACTTCGCCGCCGAACTGGAGGCGCTGGCCGCACGTCATGACCGTCCCGCCACCGGCGGGGCACTGCGGCGGCTCCGGGAGCACCGGCGCGCTTCGGTGCTCGCGCTGTGCGCCGTGCTGGCGGCAGCGGCGACCGGCGCCGGACTGCTCGCCACCCGTACCGCTCCGCCCCGGACCCCGGCGACCGTCGCGGTGAGCGACTCCAGCGGGCGGATCACGGTGACGGTGCCCGCGGCGTGGAGCCGCGAACTGGTCGCCGGCGGGTGGAGCCCGAAGACGCTGGGGCTGCCCGGCGGCCAGGAGCCCGGGCTCGTCATCGCCGGGGACGCCTCCCGCTGGCCGGACCTGGACGCGCGGGTCGACGGCGTCTTCGTGGGACTGAGCGAGCACGGCGACCTCGCCGGCCGCGTCGGCGCCATCCGGCACGACCTCTGCCGCCGCCGGCAGTCCCGCGGCTACCGCAGCACGAAGTGGAGCGGCCAGGTCCGGCACTGGACGGCGTGCGGCACCGCCGGAGGGTCGATCGACGAGATCAGCCTGGGGCGTGACGGCGCCGCCCAGCCCCAGGTGTACGTCCAGGTCAGGCAGGAGGGTGGCGCCGACATGACCGACACTGTCCTCGACGGCCTCGACATCAGCTCTTGATCGTCACCCGGAAAGACCGTGAACTTCTGCCGAGCCCGTGGCATCCCACTATGAGGAGGGTTGCCCTCCCCCACGAGGCCCGCCGACGGCGCGAGGCGTCGCGGCCGCACCACAGGACGGAAAGAGGCACAGACGTGGCGAACCAGTACCACGACGGATCCACGGCGCAGCAGCACCGAGGCCGGCCGGCGCTCCCCGGCCGCCGCGCACGCCGGGCCGGCATCCCCGTCCTTCTGGGCGCGGCCCTCGCGACGGCGCTCCTGAGCGGTTGCGGGAAGGACGGCGGCAGCAGCAACGTCAGCGCCCCGCAGACGCTCCCCGGCTCGGCGAACCCGGCGAGCGGCGACGCGACGGACTCCGCCCCCGCGGACACGTCCTCCGCCGCGACGCCGGGCGCCACCGCGGCCACCACGACCGGCGCGAACGGCACGACGACCACCGCGAACGGCGGCAGCGGCGGCACCGGCGCGACAGCGGCCGCCACCGACCGCTGCCACACCGCGGACCTGCGTGCCTCCATCGGCCCGAACGACCCGGGCGCGGGCCAGGAGAACTTCCCGGTGGTCCTCACCAACCGGTCCTCCCGCACCTGCACCGTCTACGGGTTCCCCGGCCTGGCGTTCGTCAACAGCGCGGGACAGCAGGTGACGGTGGACCCCGAGCGGAACACCGGCCAGGCGAAGCAGCGGGTCACCCTGGCACCGGGCGCGAGCGCCTGGTCGCCGATGTCGTTCAGCAACCCGGACATCACCGGGGTGACCACGGTGGTCCCGGCGGCCGTGCTGGTCACGCCGCCGGACGAGCGCACGTCCCTGCGCGTGCCGTGGAACGGCGGCAAGGTCTCCAACACCGGCAAGGCCTCGGTGCCGCGGCTCGGTCCGCTGCAGGCGGGCACGGGCGCCTGATCCGGCGGCCCCGTCACTCTCCCCCGGCGCCCTCGACCAGCCGGGCGAGGTTGTCCAGGGCCATCCGCGTTCCCGTCTCGTTGTCCTCCCGGGGCACGACGTCGGGGATGCCCTCGTGCACGATGACGACGTCGGTCCCGCCGTCCACCGCGGTGAGCGACGTCGTCATCGTCATCGTGCCGCGCAACGCGGCGTCGTCGGTCTCGAACTCGACGACCTCGACGACCAGTTCGTCCGGGACGAGACGCGCGAAGTGCCCGTGGTAGGTGTCCGTGTGCGCGCCGGACTTCCCCTCGCCCTGTTGCCCGTCGTACGAGAGCGACACCCGGAAGCGGCCGCCCTCGCGGGCCTCGAAGGCGTGCACGTGACCGCTCATGCCGTCCGGGACGCGCCACCGCGCCACCGCCCGCGCGTCCAGGAGCGCCCGGTACACGGCGGCGGGGGTCGCCCTGACGCGCCGCGAGACCTGTGTGGAGTACATGCGGGCCACCCTAGAGGCCGGTTGGGCCGGGGCAGGCGCCATCGCACGGGGGCGAGGGGGGTGTTGCGGGGGCGTAGGCGATGGTGGGTACGCCCGCGACGGACGTCCGTGCATGGAGATCACGAACCGCGGCCGGGGCACTGGAAGACCAGTGCCACAAGCACGAACTTCCGTGCCACGCTCGCCAAGGGCCCAGGGAGACCCTGGATGCCGCCGCGCGCCCCGGCCGCGTACTGCTTCGCGATCCGCGATCGATGGGGTCGCTGCCGCAGAAGTCCCAGGTCAGCAGCGAGGTGCCCGCGCCGGACCGACGGGCCGTCAGCGACGGCCGTCAGGGGACGGAGCCGCGCTCGTCCCACTCTCCGGTACGCCGCGGGCCGTGTTCCGCGCCCTGACGGCGGCCCTGCGGCCCCGCAGGGTGTCCATAGGCTCTCGGTCGCAAGATCAGCAAGGATCGGGAGGTGCTTCTTCATGTCCATACCCCGCATACCCGCCGCAAGGCGAAGGCGGGTGCGTGCTCGTGTGGCCGGGATGGTGATGGCAGGACTCACGCTGGCCCTGCCCGCCACCGCCGTGACGGCGACGGCGACGGCGACGGCCGCACCGTCCGCGACCGCCGCGGCCCCGGTCGCACCGGCGGCGGCCGGGGCCGACTGGCCGTACGCGGGTGGTGACCTCGGCGACACGCACAACGCGGCATCCGAGCGCACCATCGGCACGGGCAACGTGGCCGATCTCGAGCCCAAGTGGACGTTCACCACTGGGGACAGCGTCTCGGCGACGCCGACCGTGGTGGACGGCTACGTGTACGCGCCGGACTGGGCAGGCAACCTCCACAAGGTGCAGGCGACGACCGGTCAGAAGATCTGGAGCCACCGGATCAGCGACTACACCGGGATCGCGGGCGACATCTCGCGGCTCAGCCCCGCGTACGGGAACGGCACGATCGTCACGGGCTCGGGCGAGCAGCGCAGCAACAGCACGGACGGCGCGTTCCTCTTCGGGATCGACGCCCTGAGCGGCACTCGGCTGTGGAAGACGCAGATCGACGCGGACCCGGCCGCCATCGTGACGTCGTCGCCCGTCATCGCCGGCGGTGTCGTCTACGTCGGCGTGTCGTCCAAGGCCGAGCGATTCGCTCCGCCGTACACGTTCCGCGGCAGCGTCGTCGCTCTGGACGCCGTCACCGGGGAGAAGCTGTGGAAGACCTACGTGGTCCCCGAGGGCTACCCCGGCGGCGCCGTCTGGGGCAGCAACCCGGTGGTCGACGCGAAGACCGGACTCGTGTACGTCGGAACGGGCAACAACTACACGGTACCGCCGGGTGTCTGCACCTCCCCCGACGAGACCGGCTGCGATCCCGGGGCGGCCGACAACTACCAGGACTCCATCGTCGCCTTCGACATGCACACCGGCGAGATCGTCTGGGCCACCAAGACCCTGACCGCCGACGCCTGGACCGTCGGCCAGCGGTTCGGTGACGACTTCGACTTCGGCTCCGCGCCCAACCTCTTCACCACCACCGTCGACGGCAAGGCCACGGATCTGCTCGGCATCGGCCAGAAGAGCGGCGTCTACTGGGCGCTCGACCCGGCCACGGGGAAGATCGTCTGGGCCACGGCGGTCGGCCCCGGCGGCAACCTCGGCGGTCTCCAGTGGGGCTCGGCCGTGGACGGCAAGCGCATCTACGTCGCCAACACCAACACCAACCACCTGTCCGTCACGCTCACGTCCGCGACCGGGCAGAAGTCGACGACCACAGGCGGTTTCTGGGCCGCCCTCGACCCGGCCACCGGGAACATCCTGTGGGAGACCGCGACACCCGGCTCGGCGTCGCCCATGTCCTTCGTGTCCAGCGCGAACGGCGTCGTCTACGGCGGATCGACGAATCCGACCGGCAACAACATGTACGCCCTGGACGCCGCGACCGGCGCCGTCAAGTGGGGCTTCCCCAGCGGGGGCGCGGTTCTCGGCGGCGCGTCGATCGTGGACGGCTCGGTGTACTGGGGCTCCGGCTACCACACCCAGAACATGGGGCCGTTCTTCCCGGCCAAGGGTGACAACAACAAGCTCTACGCGTTCTCCCTGCCGCGGGCCCTCCCGCAGACGGTCTACGTCTCGCCGGCCGCCGTCGCCTCCGCGGCGGACACCAGTTGCAGCACTCCGGCCTTCAGCTCGATCAACGCGGCCGTCAAGGCAGTGGCCGGCGGCGGTCGGGTCGTCGTCTGCAACGGCACGTTCCACGAGGACGTCGCGGTCACCAAGCCGCTGGCCCTCGAAGCCCGTTCGAACGTCACCGTCGACGCCTCCGGCCTCATCAACGGCATCGAGATCAGCGCGCCTGACGTCACGGTGACCGGGTTCACGGTGAAGAACGCCGTCGGCGAGGGGATCCTCGTCAACAGCGTGAAGAACGCGACCATCGCGAACACCATCGTCTCGGGCAACAACACCGGTACGGGCCCGAACGCCGTCGCCAACTCCTACACCTCGTGCGGGCGGACGCCGACCCGGCCCGGTGACTGCGGCGGAGGCATCCACCTGCTCGGCAGCTCCAACGCCACCGTGCTGGCCAGCACCGTCAGCGGCAACGGCGCCGGGATCGTCATCAGCGACGAGACCGGTCCCGCGTCCGGCAGCACCTTCAGCGGGAACTCCGTTCACGGCAACGCCTCGGGATCCGGCTTCGCCCTGGTCTCCCGCAACGGCGCGGCGGCTCCCGGCGGCGTCCGCGCCCCCGGCGCCGGTGGTGTCTTCGGCAACACCATCACCGGCAACAACGTCTTCGACAACGGACTCGACGCGGGCGGAGGCGGGGTCACCCTCGCGTCGGCCATGGCGGGCGGCGCGGTCTACGGCAACACCGTGCAGAGCAACGTCGTGACCGGCAACGGCTGGGCGGGCGTGGCCGTGCACGGCACCGCGTCCGGGTCGGACCTGGGCGGCAACGTCGTCAGCAACAACCAGATCGGCACCAACAACACCGTCGGCGACACCGAAACCGGCGCCACCGACGATCTGCAGACCACGGGTCTGCTGGTGAGCACCGTGGACCCCATCTCCCTCCGGATCACCGGAAACACCCTCTCCGACAACGTCCTCGGCATCTGGACGCACGGCCCGGTCACGGCGGGCGACGCCGCCCGTGCCAACAACTTCAGCAACGTCACCACCCCGGTGTCGGCCCACTAGAAGCACCTGGGCCCACCGCGCGCCACGTCCTGCCGATGACCCGTCCGGCAGGACGTGGCGTTCGTCTGCCCGCGGCCGGGAACGGGAGGCACGGCTCGCTCCTTCGCCCCCCTAATGAGCGAGTGAGCTCGGAGTCTCGCCGAACTGCCGCTTGAAGGCGCGGCCGAAGTGGCTCGCATCGGCGAAGTGCCATCGGGCTGCCACCGCTGAGACGGTGTATCTCCCGTCCATGGCGACGAGTTCTTCGCGCGCACGCTCCAAACGGCGCCGCCGTACATAGGCCATCAGGGATTCGTCGACTTCGGTGAACGCCCGGTGCAATGTGCGCACGGAGACCGACAGGGTTCTCGCTATCTCGGCGGGAGACAGGTGAGGGTCCAGAAGGCGGGCTTCCGCGCAGTTACGGGCAGCTGCACGGAGCGAGGGCCGGAAGGCGGAGTCGGCGGAAACCCCGCGGGCCATGAGTGCGCCGGCCAGCAATTGCAGTACGGACTGCTGAGCGGCCCGGGTGCCCGCCGGACTCAAGTCACCGCGTGTCTCACGGATCAGACGGAGCTGCCCCATCAGCAGTCGCGCCTCGGGAGCGTTCTGGGAGAGGAGCGTGAGTGTCGGCAACTGGTCGAGCCCGGTGTCGGCCAGCGATTCGGACGGCAGCAGCAGGACCCGCGCCCGTGAGCCGGGCCGGTACGCGAACTCCAGGGGAACCTGTGCGTCCCGTACGCACAGCGTGCCCGGGGGGACCTGAACGGTACGGCCCGCCTCGGTGAGGCTCAGTCCGCCACTGTGCATGATGTGAACCACCGTGCGTCGCTCCGTGGCCCGCTTCATGCCTATGACGCCTTCCACCGCGTCGCCGTATTGTTCGCTGACCCCGATATCCCCGATCGCGGAGGATTCCACCCAGCACCGGTAATGGCCTGTCGTGTACTGCTTGGGAACGCGCAATGAGTGCACATGCCAAGGCCGGGCGTCGTTCAGGGTCCGCCACCGCTGTCTCAGCAACTCGTCGCGCCGCGCATGTGCCAATGCGACCTCGATGCGCATACGAGGTGAACTGGAATGAGACGGCGGGTCGACGCAGGAGATGCCTGACATATTCACCTCGAAACTGTATCCGATTGCCTTTTCACACCTCGTGGAGACGATTTCCGGACAGCTTGCACGCGCAACGGACGGGTGCGCCCGCCGCCGCCGGGAGGGATGCGGACCCCGGGCATGCCGGGCAGTCTGGAGGTGGGGCGCGTGGTGTGTCCGCGGGGACGTCACCGCTGACGCCGGGTACGAGGGGAAGAGACCCCATGAACGAACATCCGCTGATCGAGGACCACGGACTCGTCGGTGACCTGCAGACGGCCGCGCTGGTCTCCACCGAGGGAACGATCGACTGGTTCTGCAGCCCCCGATTCGACTCCCCGAGCATCTTCGGAGCGTTGCTCGACGGTGAGAACGGCGGCCACTGGACCATCACTCCCCAGGCGCCGACCCACGCGACCAGGCAGCTCTACTACCCGGACACCTGTGTGCTGCTCACCCGGTTCATGACCGAGCAGGGCGTCGGATCGGTCGTGGACTTCATGCCGCCCGCCTCGCCGCGCAACCCGACGCGCACGCACCGGCTGGTCCGCATGATGCGGTGCACACGCGGCGAGATCTCCTTCGACATCGAGATCGCCCCCCGGTTCGACTACGCACGGCAACCGCACGAGGTCAGCGCGCACATGGGCGGCTGGCATTTCGCCGGCCGGGACACGGACGTGACCGTGCACGTGGTGGACACCATCGGGGACGAGTGCACGGACGACCGCAGGATCCGAGCCGGCGATGTGTGCATGACCGTCGGGCTGCGCGCCGGAATGACCCGCGGCCTGGTGCTGGAGACGTTCGCCGACGGCCCGCCCCGCACCGTCCCGCCCGAGGAGTGCGAGCGGCTCTTGGAGGACACCATCGCCTTCTGGCACAACTGGCTGGCGCGCTCGCGCTACACCGGGCGGTGGCGCGAGATGGTCAACCGCTCCGCCATGACCCTCAAGCTGATGACGTACGCCCCGTCCGGAGCCATGGTCGCGGCGCCGACCACCAGCCTGCCGGAGCAGGTCGGGGGCCAGCGCAACTGGGACTACCGCTACGCGTGGGTGCGTGATGCCTCCCTGTCCCTGCACGCCCTGCTCGGGCTGGGGTTCACCGAGGAGGCCGTGGCGTTCACCGAGTGGCTGGGCGACCGCGTCCAGGAGCCCGCCGGACCGGGCGGGCACCCCCTGAAGGTCATGTACCGCGTCGACGGCTCCTCCGACCTGGAGGAGCAGACCCTGGGGCACTGGAAGGGCCACCGGGGCTCCGCTCCGGTGCGGGTCGGCAACGGCGCCGCAGACCAGTTGCAGCTCGACATCTACGGATCGGCGCTGGAATGCCTGCACTTCGCCGACCAGCAGGGTCTGCCGACCACCTGCCGCATCTGGCAGGCGCTGATCAACACGGTGGACTGGGTGTGCGAGAACTGGGACCGTCCCGAGGCCGGCATCTGGGAAACACGCGGCGGTGACAAGGAGTTCACGTACGGGCGGCTCATGAGCTGGATCGCGCTCGACCGTGCCATCCGCATGGCCGGCCGGAGCGGCCGCCCCGCCGAGGTGCAGCGCTGGACGAGGGAACGGGACGCCATCTACGGGCAGATCCTGCGGCGGGGGTGGAGTCCGGGGCGCGCCGCGTTCACGCAGTACCTGGGCAGCGACGTGCTGGACTCGGCCCTGTTGCGGATGCCGGCGGTGGGGTTCATCCCCGCGCAGGACCCGCGGTGGCTCTCGACCCTGGACGCGATCAGGAAGGACCTCGTGTCCGACGGCCTCGTGTACCGGTACGACCCCGCCGCCTCCCCCGACGGACTGCTGGGTTCCGAGGGCACCTTCTCGGCCTGCACCTTCTGGTACGTCGAAGCGCTCGCCCGCGCCGGTTACCTGCGGGAGGCCCGGCTCGTCTTCGAGAAGATGCTGACCTACGCCAATCATCTCGGCCTGTACTCCGAGGAGATCGGGCTGACCGGCGAGCAACTCGGCAACTTCCCGCAGGCACTGACCCATCTGGCCCTCATCACCGCCGCGCTGAGCCTGGATGCCCACCTCGACGCCGCCAGGCCCGGATTCCCTCCCACCTCCGCGGTCCCGTTCCTGTACACCCAGCCGATGGCGGCGGCCGGGGGGCCGCCCGTCACGCCGACCACCCCCTATCCCTCGGACCACGTCATCCGCAGGTGAGCGCACGGTCCTCCGCGCTCCGCCCGCTCCCCCACCCGCCCGCTCCCCCACCCGTGCGGCCCCCGCCCGTCACCCGCCCGGCCGCTCCCGGGTCGCGGCGGGGTCCGGCGTGCCGCAGTGTGCCGTACGGCCTCGCACCGCACCCTGGAGGGATCGCACATGAAGATCGGCATCGGGCTGCCCAACCACGTGCGCGACGTGCCGCCCGGCCTGGTGCCCGCCTGGGCCGCGCAGGCCGAGCAGGCGGGCTTCGCCTCGCTGGGATCGGTGGGCCGTATCAGCTATCCCGGCGTCATGGACACCGTCGCCCTGGCCGCGGCCGCCGGGGCGACCGGCACGATCGAACTGATCAGCACCATCCTGATCGGTCCGGTCTGGCCCCCGGACCTGCTGGCCAAGGAGGTCGCCGGCATCGACGGCGTCTCGGGCGGCCGGTTCACGCTGGGGCTCGGCCTCGGTGGCCGGCTGGACGACTTCCTCGCCGAGGGCCCGGGCCCGCGCGGCCGGGCCGCGCGGATGGAGCGCGACATCGAGGAGTACCGCAGGATCTGGCGCGGCGAGAGGCCGCAAGGGGCCGAGAACCCCCTCGTCCCCGCCGGTACCCGCGGGGACATCCCGGTCCTGCTCGGCGGCCTCACCCCGAAGGCGTACCGGCGTGCCGCGCGGATCGCCGACGGCTTCATCGGCGCCTCGATGGCGCCCTCGGTGGTGGCCCCGGCGTTCGAGGCGGTCCGGACGGCCTGGCGGGAGGCCGGCCGCGCGGGCTCGCCCCGGCTCGTGGCTCTCGCGTACTACGCCCTCGGGGACCCCGAGGCGGGGCGCGCCAATGTGCACGACTACTACCGGTCCGGGGGCGAGGAGATGGCCTCGGCGATCACGGCGGGCATCAATTGCGGCGCCGACGCGGTCAGGTCGGCCGTGCGGGCCTTCGCCGACATCGGCGCCGACGAGCTGGTCCTCAACCCCACCGTGGCCGATCCGTACGAGATCGCGCGCCTCGCGGACTCCGTACTCTGAACCGCCACGGCACCCGCGCGCCGGGGCCCGCGACAGGGCGGACCCCGGTGGGCGGCGGCGGTCAGCCGATCTGGTCGTTGTCCTTCTGGGCGCCCCAGCCGTGCCAGCGGTCGATCTCGACCAGGGCGCTGTACCGCGCGCGGTCCCGGATCCGGTAGGGCTTGCCCAGGTACTGCTGGGCCAGCCGGTCGATGTCGGCGAGGTCCTTGTCCTCCCGCAGCTCGGCGACGTGGCCGATGATCGTGACGTGGGTGTACCAGTCGTCCCGGTCCAGCACCGTCAGCGTGACGCGGGGATCATTGCGGAGGTGGTCGAGCCGCTTGCGGCCCTCGTCCATGTTGAGCAGGATCCGGCCGTCGTCCCACAGGTACCAGGTCGCCGTGGACACCGGCTGGCCGTCGGCGCGCAGCGTCGCGAGCACCGCGTGATTGGGCTTCCTCAGCAGGGCGATCGCGGCTTCGGGAAGCGGTGGCTTGGACACGGGGGCTCCTCTTCGGTGATGTGCCGGTCTGTCTGCCCACCGTGCCACACGGCGGGCCGCCGTACCGCTCGGGAGCCGCTGTGTCGTACCGGGGGCGCCACTTCGCGGCGGGGACGGGCCGCGGCCGTCAGCCGGCCGTCCAGCCCGCGTCCAGGCAGGCCTTGGCGAAGGCGTCGGCGCCCATCTGCCATGTCTGGGCGTCGTTCGTGGCGCCCTGGACGAGGGTGCCGGACATGTTCCGGACCGGGTCGACGGCCGAGGTCTTCGCGGCCTCGCGCACCCGCGCGGCCAGCTTCGCCCGGGCGTCGACCGTCCCGGTCTCCTTGTAGCCGTGCGCGAAGAGGTCGCAGGCCCGCTGGGCGGGGCCGTCCAGCCGGTGCGTGGGGTGCGTGGGCCCGGCGCTGTCGTCGCCGCATGCGGAGACGGTCAGGAGTGCGGCGCCGGCCAGGACGACGGCCGCGGTGCGTGTACGCATTCGGGCATGATGACGGCAGAAACGCGCGGGCCGTCGGATGTGCGGCTTCCGCGACGCGTCGGGGCACCCTGCCGGGGCGGCGCCCCGCCGGTGGGCGGTCGGTGGGGCGACGGTGCGCCGTCGGGGTGCCGTCCCCCCGGGGCGGACATAAGGTCCGAATGTGAGTCATGGCCGGTGCGAGGGGTGCGGCGCCTCAGGACCGGACTCCGCTTCGCGGGGCCGCCGGTGCTGCCGGGCCGCGCCTCCGCGCGCGGTGCCCCGCGTACTGCCGGTGCCGGCGCCCGTCGCCGCCGGGAGCAGGTGACGACGTGGAGGCCGCGGGTGGCTGCGGGGGAGCCGCGGAACGCGGCCCGGACGCGGTCGTCCCCGACCTGATCGGGGTCGTCCGGGAGACCCGGGCGTCCGTGGGCGCGATGTACCTGCTCGAGCAGGGTGAGTGCGTGCTGCGCCTGGCGGCGCTCACCGGGCTGTCCTGGCGGATCGCGGCGCCGTGGGCGAGGGTCGCGCTGACGGACCGAGCCCCGGTGTCCGACGCCGTGCGCGAGCGGCGTGCGGTCTGGCTGGGCAGCCCGGAGGAACTGGCACGCCATTACCCGAGGCTCGCGCTGATCCTGCCGCACCGCTTCCTGCTCGCGGCCGCCCCCGTCGCCTCCGGCGCCACCGCGTGGGGCGGGCTGGTGCTCCAGTGGCCGGGCTCCCACCCGCCGCGGCTGAGCGCGCACGAGACCGAGGCGATCCACCGCGCCTGCACCTCTCTGGCCGGACTGCTGAGCCGGGCCGCGGCAGACGGCCACCCGGTACGGGCCGGGGCCCGGCCGCGGCTGCTGCCCCCCTCGCGGCCGCGGACGGTCTGGCCCGCGGAGGCGCAGGCCGCGGCCGACTTCGCGGAGCGGCTGCCCGGCGGCTGCTGCACGCTGGACGTGGACGGGCGCATCGCCTTCGTCACCACCGCCGCCGCCGAACTGCTCGGCGCCGGCGTCCCCGAACTGCTGGGCGCCCGCCTCTGGCAGGTGCTGCCGTGGCTCGACGCCCCGGCGGTCGAGGACCACTACCGCGGCGCGCTGATCAGCCGGCAGGCCACGTCCTTCACGGCGCTGCGCCCTCCGGACCGGTGGCTGGCCTTCCACCTCTACGCGGACGGCTGGGGCGTCAGCGTCCGGATCGTGCCCGCCGAGGACGCCACGGACCCGTCGGGCGTGCTGCGGCCCGCGCCCCCCGCCGAGCCCGGACGGGGCACCGGTCTCTACCAGTTGATGCACCTGGCCGCCACGCTGACCGAGGCCGTCGGGGTGCAGGACGTGGTGGAGCAGGCCGCCGACCAGTTGCTGCCCGCCCTGGGGGCGCAGGCCCTCGCGCTGATGGCGGCGGAGGAGGGCAGGCTCCGGATCATGGGCTACCGCGGCTGGGCGGCCGCGTTGATGGACCGCTTCGACGGCGCGCCGCTGGCCTCGTCCGTGCCCGCCGCGCGGGTCCTGGCCACCGGCATCCCCTCCTTCTTCAGCGACTGGGCGGAGCTGAAGCGGGCTCATCCTCCGGTCGGCATCGACGACGGCATGAGCGCATGGGCCTTCCTGCCGCTGATCACCTCCGGCCGCCCCGTGGGCTCGCTGGTGCTCGGCTTCGACCGGCCCCGTCCCTTCACCGTGGAGGAGCGGACCCTGCTGACCTCCGTCGCCGGGCTCGTCGCCCAGGCACTGGACCGCGCCCGCCTCTACGACTCCAAGGACCGCCTCGCCCACGCCCTGCAGGCCGGGTTGCTGCCGCAGGTGCTGCCCCGGATCGCGGGCCTGGACATCGCCGCACGCTATCTGCCGGCCGGCCGCGGCATGGGGATCGGCGGCGACTTCTACGACCTCATCCGCCTGACGGACCGCTGCGCCGCCGCGGCGATCGGCGACGTCCAGGGTCACAATGTGAACGCCGCGGTGCTGATGGGGCAGGTCCGCACCGCCGTCCACGCCACGGCGGGGGCGCCCCCCGGCGAGGTGCTGGCCCGTACCAACCGGGTCCTGACCGATCTGGACTCCGGGCTGTTCACCAGTTGCCTGTACGTCCACCTGGACCTGGCACGGCACCGGGCGCGTCTGGCGACGGCGGGTCACCCTCCCCCGCTGCTGCGCCATCCCTGCGGCCGGACCGAGGTGCTCGACCTGCCGCCGGGACTGCTCCTCGGCATCGACCCGGCGGCCGACTACCCGTCCACCGAGATCCCGTTGCCGCCCGGCGCGGTGCTCGCCCTGTACACCGACGGCCTCGTGGAGTCGCCCGGCGTGGACCTCGGGCAGGCCATCGCCGGGCTCGGGGACCGGCTGGCGGACGCGGGGGACGCCGCGGGCGGGGGCATCGAGCTGCTCGCGGACACCCTCGTCCGGCGGGCGGAGCAGTCAGCCGCCCGCAGTGACGACGTCGCCCTGCTGCTCATCCACCCGCACCGGGACGGCTGAACGGCGATGCCCCCGGCGGCCGGTGACCCGGCGCCGGGGCTCTGTCCGGACGGTGCGGTCAGCCGCGGTGCGGTCCGGCCGGAACGGCGCCGCGACGGCGGGCGACCAGCGAGTCCAGGATCTCTCCGGCCCGAACGGCCGTGGTGGACAGCAGGGTCGAGGCCAGCCCGTGCGTGTGCTCGGTGCCGCCCTGCAGGTAGATCCCCGCGGTGACCTCGGGCGCGACCTCGACGCGATGGTCCCGGCCGACCCGGACGGCGTCGCCGTCGTCGCGCAGGCAGATCTTCGCCGACTCGCCGAGGAGGACGGAGATGTCCTTGGAGCGGTAGCCGGTGGCGTGGACGAGGATGTCGGCCGGCAGGGTGCTGCGCTCCCCCGTCGGCAGGAACTCCACGCTGATGCCGAGGCGGTCGTCGAGGACGTCGACCGCCCGGATGCGGGAGACGTTCAGGAAGCGGAGCCGTTCGCGGCCCTGGACCTTCTCGCGGTAGGAGGTCGCGTACAGGGCCTCGATGAGGTCCATGTCGACCACCGAGTAGTTGGTGCTGCGGTGGTAGTCGAAGAGCGACTGCTTCACCTCGGAGGGGGCGTCGTAGTAGACGTCGACCGCCTCGGGGTCGAAGATCCGGTTGGCGAAGGGGCTGTCGTCGGCGGGTGTGTAGCCGTACTTGGCGAAGACCGCGCAGACCTCCGCGTCGGGGAAGGTGCGGTGCAGGTAGTCGACCGCCTCGGCGGCGCTCTGGCCGGCGCCGAGGACGACGGCGCGCCGCACCGGCTCGCCGCTCGCCGCGAGTTCGGCGACGCGCGGCAGCAACTGGCTGTTGTGCCAGATCCGCTCGGACAGCTCGGTGCCCGGGGGCAGGTGCGGTTCGAGGCCGACGGCCACGCTGATGTTGCGGGCCCGGTGGGTGACGGTGCGCCCGGGGTCCCGGGGGTCCTGGCACACCACGTCGAGGTGGTCGATCTCGCCGTCGTCACCGCGGACGGGTGTGATCGACAACACCTCGGAGGAGTAGTCGACGAGGTGGGCAAGGCGCGCTGCGGCCCACTCGAAGTACTCGTGGAACTCCACCCGGAGCGGGAAGAGCGTCTTCTGGTTCAGGAAGTCGACCAGTCTGCCCTGCTCGCGCAGGTAGCACAGGAAACTGAAGTCACTGGTCGGGTTCCGCATGGTGACCAGGTCCTTGAGGAAGGACACCTGCATCGTCGCGTCGTCGATCAGCATGCCGCGGTGCCATCCGAAGCGGGGCTGCCGTTCCAGGAAACCGGCCTCGATCCGCTCGGAAGCGGGACGTTGGGCGTTGTGCTCCTCGATGGCTATGGCCAGAGCCAGATTTGACGGCCCGAAACCGATTCCCAGGACGTCGTGGATGATGTCCGGCTCACTGCGCGGTGCTGTCACCGTTGCATCGCCTCCCTCAGCGCGCCACATAATAGATAAGGTAAGGCTTACCTTGCAATATTGCTCCGTCGAAGGGGAGACACCATGCGGGTCGTCATGTTCGGCTATCAGACCTGGGGACACCGGACGCTGCAGGCCCTGCTGGAGTCGGATCACGAGGTCGTCCTCGTCGTGACCCACCCCAGGAGCGAGCACGCGTACGAGAAGATCTGGGACGACTCGGTGGCCGAACTGGCCGAGAAGCACGGCGTGCCGGTGCTGCTCCGCAACCGCCCCGACGACCCCGGACTGCTGGAGGCGATCCGCGCCGCGGCGCCCGACATCATCGTCGCCAACAACTGGCGCACCTGGCTGCCGCCGGAGATCTTCGAGCTGCCTCCGCACGGCACGCTCAATGTGCACGACTCCCTGCTCCCCGCCTACGCGGGCTTCTCCCCGATCATCTGGGCGCTCATCAACGGCGAGGAGCGCGTCGGCGTCACCGCGCACCGGATGGACGCCGAACTGGACGCCGGCGACATCCTGCTGCAGCGCTCGGCACCGGTGGGCCCGCGGGACACCGCGACCGACCTCTTCCACCGCACCGTGGGCATGATCTCCCCGCTCGTGCGCGAGTCCCTGGACCTCATCGCGTCCGGCACCGCCCACTGGCAGCCGCAGGACCGCTCCCGCGCGAGCTTCTTCCACAAGCGGTCGGTCGAGGACAGCCGCATCGACTGGAACTGGCCCGCGGAGGACCTGGAACGCCTCGTACGGGCCCAGTCGGACCCGTACCCCAACGCCTTCACCCACCACCGCGGCGAGCGCATCAGGATCGTGTCCGCCGCCGTCTCGAAGGCCCGCTACGGCGGGACGCCCGGCCGGATCTTCATCCGGGAGGGCGACGGGGTCGTGGTCGTCGCCGGCGCGGACGCGCGCGGCGGGCACCGCCCGGGACTGCTGGTCCGCACGATCCGCACCGAGGACGGGACCGAGTACGCGGCCGGCGACTGGTTCCGCTCCATGGGCGGCTACCTGACGTCCCGTCCGTGACCACGGCTCTCGCGGGCCCCGGGCCGTACCCGGGGCTCCGCGGCCTCCGGGGGCGCACGGTCGTCGTGAAGGTCGGCGGCAACGCCATGGGCGAGGACTCCCCGCTGCGCTCCGTCGCGCAGGACGTCGTCCGCCTGCGGCGGACCGGGGTGCGGGTCGTGGTGGTGCACGGCGGCGGGCCGCAGATCAGCGCCCAACTGGACCTGGTGGGCATCGAGGCACGCTTCGTGGGCGGCCTGCGGGTCACCACCCCCGAGGTCCTGGACGTCGCGCGGATGGTCCTGGCCGGCAAGGTGCAGCGCGACCTCGTCGGGCTGCTCAACGAGCACGGCCCGTACGCGGTCGGGCTCACCGGCGAGGACGCGCACACGCTGACCGCGGTGCGGCGGTATGCCGAGGTCGACGGCGAGGTCGTCGACATCGGCCTCGTCGGCGAGGTGACGGAGGTCAACACGGCGGCCGTGGACGTGCTGCTGGACCACGGCCACATCCCCGTGGTGTCCTCGCTCGGCCGCGGAGCGGACGGCCAGGTCTACAACGTCAACGCGGACGCGGCGGCCGGGGCGCTGGCCGCCGCGCTCGACGCCGAGGCGCTGGTCGTCCTCACCGACGTGCCGGGCCTGTACGCGGACTGGCCGCGCCGGGAACGGGTCCTGCACCGGCTCACCGCCGCCGAGCTGGAGTCGATGCTGCCGTCGCTCGGCGGCGGCATGGTGCCGAAGATGGAGAGCTGCCTGCGCGCGGTGCGCGCGGGCGTCCGCTCCGCCCGGGTCCTGGACGGCCGCGGACCGCACGCCCTGCTGCGGGCGCTGTCCGGCGGCCAAGGGACCGGCGGGACGACCGTCCTGCCCGGCTGAACGGGCAGGGTGGGGCGGCAGCCAGGTCGGTCAGTCGACGGGGACCGGGACCGCGTCGTGGTGCCTTCCCATGGGGATCACCAGCGGGGTCCCGCTCACCGGGTCGGTGGTGATCCGGCAGCGCAGATCGAAGACGTCCTCGACCGTGGCCTCGGTGACGACCTCGGCGGGCGGCCCCTCGGCGGCGATCCGGCCGGCCTTCATCGCGATGACGTGGTCGGCGTACCGGCAGGCCTGGTTGAGGTCGTGCAGGACCATGACCACGGTGCGGCCCTCACGGCGGTTGAGGTCCGTGATGAGGTCGAGGACGTCGATCTGGTGGGCCAGGTCGAGATAGGTGGTGGGCTCGTCCAGGAGCAGCACGGGGGTGCCCTGGGCGACCGCCATGCCGATCCAGGCGCGCTGGCGCTGGCCGCCGGACAGCTCGTCGACCGCCCGGTCGGCCAGGTCGGCCATGCCGGTCGCCGCCAGGGCCTCGTGGACGGCGAGTTCGTCCGCCTTCGACCACTGCCGCCACCAGTTCTGGTGCGGTGAACGTCCCCGGCTGACCAGGTCGAAGACGGTCAGCCCCTCGGGCGCGACCGGGGTCTGCGGCAGGATGCCGAGGCGCTGGGCCAGTTCGCGGGTGGGCAGCGAGCGCAGGGCGCGGCCGTCGAGCTCGACGGCGCCCCGGCGGGGGGCGAGCAGGCGGGCCAGGGCGCGCAGCAGGGTGGACTTGCCGCAGGCGTTGGCGCCGACGATCGCGGTGATGCGGCCGGAGGGTATGACGAGGTCCAGGTCCTCGACGACGAGCCGCTGGTCGTACGCCAGGTGCAGCCCGCGGGCCCGCAGTTCGGGCTGCGGGGCCGGAGCGGGTGCGGGGGCGGTGGTCGCCATGTGTTCAGCCTCCTGAGCCCGCGCGGTTGGCGCGGATGAGCAGCCAGAGCAGGACCGGCGCGCCGATGACGCCGGTGACGATCCCGACGGGGAGTTCCGTGCCGGGGATCGCTTCCCGCGCGATGAGGTCGGAGCCCAGCACCACCAGGGCCCCGGTCAGCCCGGAGGCCACCAGGGGCGGCCACGCCGTGCCGGCCATCCGCTGGGCGATCTGCGGGGCGGCCAGCGCGACGAACGCGACCGGGCCCGCCGCGGCCGTGCCGAAGGCGATCAGCCCGACGCCGACGAGCAGCAGGGCGAGCCGCACCGGCTGCACGGGGGTGCCGAGCCCCGCGGCCACGTCGTCGCCGAGTTGGAGCGTGCGCATCCAGCGGCCCATGCCGAGGGCGAGCGGCACGAGGACGGCCATCGCGACGGCGAGCAGGTCGACCTGGTCCCAGGTGCGGCCGTTGAGGTTGCCGACCAGCCAGCCGAGGGCGGCCTGGGCCTCGAACCGCTCGCCGCGGGCGACGAGGTAGTCGGTGGCGCTGGTGCAGATCCAGGAGACGCCGATGCCGACGAGGATGATGCGGTACCCGGTGGCACCGCCCTTCCAGGCCAGCGCGTACACCAGCAGCGCGGTGACCAGCGCGCCGAGCAGACCGAGGCCCTGGGTGCCGAGTCCGCCGTCCCGGCCGAGCACGATGCCGGCCACCACGGCGGTGCCGGCGCCCTCGGTGAGGCCGATCATGTCGGGGCTGGCCAGCGGGTTGCGGGTCATCGTCTGGTACAGCGCGCCGGAGATGCCGAAGGCGATGCCGACGAGCAGCCCGGTCAGCGCGCGCGGCAGCCGCAACTCCCGGACCACCAGGACCGTTCCTGGGTCGCCGGAGCCGGTGAGGGCCTTGACCACGTCGCCGAGCCCGATCGGGTAGTCGCCGAGGGACACGCCCCAGCAGAAGAGCAGGAAGACCGCGACGGCCAGGGCCGCGCACAGGACGACCAGCCGGGGCCGCAGCACGCCGGAGACCGGGGGGGTCGTGAGCCGGTAGGGCCTGCGGCCGCGGAGGGGGGCGAGGGCGGTCATGCTCAGACCTCCGCGAGTTTGCGCCGGCGGACCAGGGCGATGAAGAACGGGCCGCCGATGAAGGCGACGAGCACCCCGGCCTGGATCTCGGTGGGCCGTGCGACGACCCGGCCGAGGATGTCGGCGGTGAGCAGCAGGACCGGCGCGAGCGCCGCAGAAAGGGGAAGCAGCCAGCGGTGGTCGGGGCCGATGCCCGCGTACTGGGCGAGCAACCGGGCGACATGCGGCACCACCAGGCCGAGGAAGACCACGGGGCCGATCACCGCGACCGCGGCGCCGGTCAGCAGCATGACGGCGGCGAGTCCCTGGAGCCGCACCAGGCCGAGCCGGCGGCCGAGCGAGGCCGCGACGTCGTCGCCGAGCGCCAGGCTGTTGAGCGCGGGGGCGGCGGCGAGCGCGAGCAGCGCCCCGATCGCCAGGAACGGCAGGATGGCGCGGACGACGCCCCCGTCCTGGTCGGCGAGGGTGCCGGCGGACCAGAAGCGGTAGCGGTCCAGGGCGTCGGGGTCGGTGAGGACGATCGCGTTGGTGAGCGAGAACAGCAGGAAGGTGACCGCCACTCCGGCAAGCGCCAGCTTCACCGGGGTCGCGCCGGACCGTCCCGTCCTGCCGAGCAGGAAGACCACGACGCTGGTGGCGAGGGCGCCCGCGAAGGCGAACCAGATGTAGCCGTACAGCGATCCGGCCCCGAACAGGGCGATGGCGATGACGATCCCGAAGGACGCGCCGGCGCTGACGCCGAGGATGCCGGGGTCGGCGAGCGGGTTGCGGGTGAGGGCCTGCATGAGCGCGCCGGACAGCCCGAGCGCGGCGCCCGCGGTCAGGCCGAGGACGGTGCGCGGGACGCGGACCGTCCAGACGATGTTGTCGACGAGCCGGCTCGGGGGGTGGCCGAACAGCGACCGGACCACCTGGTCCGGCGGGATGTCCACGGCCCCGAGACCGATCGACAGCAGGCAGAGCCCGGTCAGTACGGCGACGAGCAGGACGACGAGCAGGACGGGACGCAGTCCCCCGCGCGCGGTCACCGGCCAGGCTCCACAGCCACCATCCTTAGGTTAGGCAGGCCTTAACTGTACCCCTGCGACGTGTGCGGTTTCCGCCACACCGGAGGGGCTATCAAGTTAGGTAATGCTTACCTTAATATGGCGACCGGTCACGACTCGGCCGAGTCGGTTCCGCATGTAAGGGGAGGCACGGGCACCTGTGTCGGGTAACGAAGAACTGACGGCGACGGCAAGGGAATTCTGGCGGGGGCGGCTGATTCCGCTCGCACAGGAGACCGTTCTCCCCGTCGATTTCCCGTATCCGCAGCGGCCCTGCGGCCCCGCACCGGTCCGCTCCCACGCCCTGTCCGGCCCCGTACCGGGCGAGGCGGAACAGCTCGCCGCGTACGCCGCCCTGCTGCACCACTACGGGAGCGGCGCCGGCGATGTCGTCCTCGCCCACGACGGGCTGCCGCTGCGCGTCGCCGTCACCACCGACACCACCTTCGCCGGGCTCACCGCCCAGGTCGCCGGCGCCGTGGCGCAGGCCCGCGCCCACCGGGTGCCCGTCCCCGCCCTCGCCGACGCCCTGGGCGCGGCGGCGACCCGCGGCGGCGGGCGGATCTGCAACACCGGCCTCGACGCGGGCGACTGGGCCGGCGGCCCGCTCGACCTGGAACTGCGTGTGACGCCCGGCGAGGTCCACGCCGCGTACCGGCCCGACCTCTTCGGGACCGACACCGTCGACCGCGTCCTCGGCCACTACGCGACGCTGCTCGCGGACGCCACCGCGCACCCGGACCGCGCCGTCGGCGAACTGGAGCTGCTGGCCGAGGCCGAGCGCCACCGCGTCCTCCACGAGTGGAACGACACCGCCCACGACGTGCCGCTCGCGACCTGGCCCGCGATGTTCGCCGAGCAGGTCCGCGCCCGGCCCGACGAGACCGCCCTGGTCTTCGAGGACGTCCGCCTGACCTACGCCGAACTCGACGCGCGCGCCGGCCGTCTGGCCCACGCCCTGATCGCCCGGGGCGCGGGGCCCGAGACCGTGGTGGCGCTGGCGGTGCCGCGCTCGGCGGAGCTGGTCGTCGCCGAGGTGGCGGTGCTCAAGTCGGGCGCCGCCTACCTGCCGGTCGACACCGACTACCCCGCCGACCGCGTCGCCTACATGCTCGCCGACGCCGCTCCGGTCTGCCTCGTCACCACCTCCGAGATGACCGGTGAACTGCCCGACGAGGTCCCCTCACTGGTACTGGACGACCCTGCCACCGAGGCCGAACTCGGCGCCCTGCCCGCGACCGGCCCTGACCTCGGCGGGCGGCTGACCGTCGCGAGCGCCGCGTACGTCATCTACACCTCCGGCTCCACGGGCCGCCCCAAGGGCGTCGTGCTCTCGCACGCCGGCGTCGCCAAGCTCGTCGCCACCCAGAGCGAGCGCTTCGGCATCGGCCCGCACAGCCGGGTACTGCAGTTCGCCTCCCCCAGCTTCGACGTCGCCTTCTGGGACCTGTGCCTCGGCCTGCTCTCCGGCGGGCAGTTGGTCGTCGTGCCGTCCGAACGACGCGTCCCGGGCGCGCCGCTGGCCGACTACGCGAACGCCCACGGCATCACCTTCATGATCCTGCCGCCGGCGCTGCTCGCGGCCATGCCGGAGGACGTCCACCTCCCCGCGGAGGCGACGCTGCTCGCCGGCACCGAGCGGGTCTCCCCCGAGCTGGTGGGCCGCTACGCGCGCGGCCGGATGATGTTCAACGCCTACGGCCCGACCGAGGCGACCACCAACTCCACGCTGGGACTGTGCGACCCGGACACCCCGCCCGGCACCATCGTGCCCATCGGCGTGCCCGACCCGGGCACCCGGGCATACGTGCTCGACGGCCGGCTGCGGCCGGTGCCGGCCGGTGTCGCGGGAGAGCTCCACCTCGGCGGCGCCGGACTCGCCCGCGGCTACCTCGGGCGGCCCGGCCTGACGGCGGAGCGCTTCGTCGCCGACCCCTTCGGCGCGCCGGGCGAACGGCTCTACCGGACCGGCGACCTGGTGCGGTGGAAGGCCGACGGGCGGCTGGAGTTCCTCGGCCGCGTCGACAGCCAGGTCAAGATCCGCGGCTTCCGCATCGAGCCCGGCGAGATCGAGTCCGTGCTGCGCTCCCACCCCGCCGTCGCCCAGGCCGCCGTCGTCGTCCGCGAGGACCGGCCCGGCGACCGGCGCCTGGCCGCCTACGTCGTGCCCTCGCTCGACGGCGACGCCGAGGTCGCGGAGTGGAAGGACCTGCACGAACTGCTCTACGCGGCCGCGGGCTCCGAGGGCTTCCAGGAGAACTTCGCGGGCTGGAACAGCATGTACGACGGGCTGCCGATCCCCCTCGCGGACATGCGCGAGTGGCGTGCGGCCACCGCCGAGCGCATCGCCGGGCTCGCGCCGCGGCGCGTGCTGGAGATCGGTGTCGGCAGCGGCCTGCTGCTCTCCCGGCTCGCTCCGGGCTGCGAGACGTACTGGGGGACCGACGTCTCCGAGGAGGCGGTCGCCGCCCTGCGCGAACAGGTGCGCGGCGTGCCGGGACTCGCCGGGCACGTCGAGCTGTCGGCCCGCCCCGCGCACGACACCGCCGGGCTGCCCGAGGGGTGGTTCGACACCGTCGTCATCAACTCCGTCGCCCAGTACTTCCCTGGCGCGGACTACCTGGAGGACGTGCTCCGCAAGGCGGCGGCGCTGCTCGCGCCCGGCGGCACCCTCTTCGTGGGCGACGTCCGCAACCTGCGGCTGCTGCGCACGCTGCGCGCCGCGGTGGAGAGCCGCCGCGGTTCCGGCGACGGGACCTCCGGCGCCGACGACAAGGAGGCGCGGCGCGCGGCCGTGGACCGGTCGGTGGTGTGGGAGGGCGAACTCCTCGTGGATCCGGACTGGTTCGCGGGCCTCGACGGCTTCGCCGCCGACGTGCGGATCAAGCGGGGCACGCACCACAACGAGCTGACCCGCTACCGCTACGACGTCGTGCTGCGCCCGGCCGGCAGCACGGTGGCCGCGGACGCGGACGGGGACCCGGACGCGGGTGACGGGATCGCGTGGGCCACGCTGGGCACGCTCGACGCGCTGGACGCCCGGCTCGCCGCGCGTCCGGAGCGGCTGCGGGTCACGGCGGTGCCCAACGCCCGGCTGGCCGAGGACCTCGACGCGCTCGCCGCCCTGGACGACAGCGGCCACCACGGCGCCGACGGTGTCGGCCGCGTCGATCCCGAGTCGCTGCACGAACTCGCCGCGCGGCACGGCCTGTCCGTCGCCCTCACCTGGACCGGCGACGCCGACGACGGCAGTCTCGACGCCGTCTTCACCTCCGGCGACGCGGCCCCGGGACCGCTGTACCGGCCCGGCGCCGGACGCCTGCTCGCCAACCGCCCGGCACCCTTCCGCGACGTCTCCGCGCTGATGCGGACGCTGCGCGCGCACGCGGCGGAGTTCCTGCCGGAGTACATGGTCCCGGCGGCCCTCGTACCGCTCGACCGGCTCCCGGTGACGCCGAGCGGCAAGCTGGACGGCGCGGCCCTGCCCGTGCCCGACTACGCCGCCCTCAGCTCCGGCCGCGCCCCGCGCGACGCCCGCGAGGAACTGCTGTGCGCCCTGTACGCACGGGCCCTCGGCGTGCGCTCGGTCACGATCGACGACGACTTCTTCGCCCTGGGCGGCGACAGCATCGTGGCGATCCAGCTGCTCGTGCTCGCCCGCGGCGCGGGACTGCGGCTCACCCCCCGGGACGTCTTCCGGCACCGTACGGTGGCCGGGCTCGCGCGGGTCGCGCAGGACACCGACCAGGACGGCATCGAGCACGACGCCCCTCTGCTGGAGCCGACGGAGACCGAACTCGCCGCCCTGCGGGGCGACCTGCGGCAACCCGTCGAGGAGGTGCTGCCGCTCGGCCCGCTGCAGGAGGGCTTCTTCTTCCACGCGCTCGTCGACGGCGCCGATCACGACGCCTACGTCGTCCAGCAGGCCGTCGAGCTGTCCGGACACGTCGACGGCGCGGCACTGCGGCGCGCCATGCGGCGGCTGCTGGAGCGGCACGCGCCGCTGCGGGCCTGCTTCCGGCAGCTCGGCGACGGGCGCCCGGTGCAGGTCGTCGTCCGGGACCCCGAACTGCCGTGGCGCGAGGTGGATCTTTCCGCGCAGGAGGACGGTGTGCGCCGGGGCCTCGCGCACGCCGTCGCCGCCGACGAGCGGGCCCGTCCCTTCGACCTCGCCCGGCCGCCGCTGCTGCGCTGCGCGCTGGTCCGGCTCGAAGAAGGCCGCAGCCGCCTGCTGCTGACTTTCCATCACATCGTGGCGGACGGCTGGTCGCTGCCGGTACTGCACCGCGAGCTCATGGCCCTGTACGCGCCCGACCCCGCGCCGCTCCCCGAGGTCCCCGCCTACCGGACCTACCTGCGCCGCATCGCCGCCGCGGACGGGGAAGCCGCCCGCGCCGCCTGGCACGCGGCCCTGGCCGGACTCGACGGGCCGACGCGCTTGGTGGACATCCCCGCCGACGGCCGCCCCCTGGAGCCCGCGCAGGTCCGCGTGGAGCTGTCCGAGCGGGTCACCGCCCGCCTCTCGGCCCGCGCGCGCGAACTCGGGGTCACCCTGGGCACCGTCGTGCAGGGTGCCTGGGGCCTGTTGCTGGGCCGGCTGACCGGGCAGCAGGACGTCGTCTTCGGCACCACCGTCTCGGGACGCGACGTCGCCGTCGACCGCATCGCCTCCATGGTCGGCCTGTTCATCAACACCCTGCCGACCCGACTGGCCTGGGACCCGTCCGTGAGCCTCGGCGCACTGCTGCGCCGTCTGCAGGACGAGCAGAGCGCCCTGCTGGACCACCAGCACCTGGGTCTCGCCGAGATCCAGCGGGCCGCCGGGCACGCGGGTGCCGGTGAACTCTTCGACACCCTGGTCGTGTTCGAGAACTACCCGGCCGGGACCGGGCTCGCCGACCCCTCGGGCACGGTGCGCGTCACCGGCCACGCCTTCCACGACACCGTCCACTATCCGCTCGCGCTCATCGTGAAGCCCGGCCGCCGCATGGACCTGCGGCTCAAGCACCACGCGCGGCGCATCGACGCGGACGCCGTGCGGGCCGTCGCCGGCCGGCTCACCCTGCTGCTGGAGGCCATCGCTGACGACCCCGGACGCCCCGTGGTCTCCGTCGACCTGCTCACCCCGCGCGAGCGGGACGCCGCCCACCTCGAAGGCGCCGCCCGCGAAGTCCCCGCCACCACGCTGCCCGCCGCCATCGCGGCGCAGACCGCCCGCACCCCCGGCGCCACCGCCGTCGTGCACGAGGCGACGACCCTGACGTACGCCGAACTCGACGCGCGCGCCGAGGCGCTGGCCGCGCGGCTGCGCGCCCGCGGCGCCGGGCCGGAGCGCTTCGTCGCGGTCGCCGTCCCGCGGTCCGCCGAGCTGACGGTCGCGCTGCTCGGCGTCCTGAAGTCCGGCGCCGCCTACCTCCCCGTGGACCTGGCCTACCCCGCCGACCGTGTGGCCCTCATGCTCGCCGACTCCGGCGCCACGACGGTCGTGACCACCGCGGCCGACGCCGGACGGCTGCCCGTAGTGGACGGCCTGGCGCCGCTGCTGATCGACGCCCCCGACGAGGACGGTCCCGCGCCCGCCGCGGGCGGGGCGGCGGCCGGCCCGGACCACCCCGCGTACCTGATCTACACCTCCGGCTCCACCGGCCGGCCCAAGGGTGTCGTCGTCACCCACCGCGCGATCGTCAACCGCCTGGCCTGGATGCAGGGCGAGTACGGACTGACGGCCGACGACCGCGTGCTGCAGAAGACCCCGTCGAGCTTCGACGTCAGCGTGTGGGAGTTCTTCTGGCCGCTGTGCGAGGGCGCCGCCGTGGTCCTCGCCCGTCCGGACGGGCACCGCGACCCGGCCTACCTCGCCGGACTCGTCCGCGAACAGGGCGTCACCACCCTGCACTTCGTGCCGTCCATGCTGGAGGCGTTCCTGAGCGCGCCGGAGGTGACCGCCGACGCGTCGTGGGCGGCCGGCCTGCGCCGCGTCCTGAGCAGCGGCGAGGCCCTGCCCGGCGGTGCCGCCTCGCGCTGGCTCGCGCTGACCGGTGTACCGCTGCACAACCTGTACGGGCCCACCGAGGCCGCCGTCGACGTGACGCACCACCGGTTCGACGGCTCCCCCGGCACCACCGTGCCCATCGGACGACCGGTGTGGAACACGGGACTTCGCGTGCTGGACTCCGGTCTGCGCCCGGTGCCGGACGGCGTCCCCGGTGAGCTGTACCTCACCGGCGTACAGCTCGCCCGCGGCTACCACGGACGCTTCGCGCTGACCGCCGAGCGGTTCGTGGCCGACCCCTACGGCGCCCCCGGCGAGCGCATGTACCGCACCGGCGACCTCGTGCGCCGGCGGGCGGAAGGGGTGGTGGAGTACCTGGGCCGCACCGACCGCCAGGTCAAGCTGCGCGGCAACCGCATCGAGCCCGGCGAGACCGAGGCCGCCCTCGTACGTCTGCCGGGCATCGCCCAGGCCGCGGTGACCGTGCGCGAGCAGCGGCTCGTGGCGTACGTGGTGCCCGAGGGCGGCAGCGGCCGCGCGGACACCGCCGCCCTGCGCGCCGCCTTGACCACGGCGCTGCCCGCGCCCCTGGTCCCCGACGCCTATGTGGTGCTGGACGCGCTGCCCCTGACCCCGAGCGGCAAGCTGGACCGGGGCGCGCTGCCCGCGCCCGAGGTGGAACGCGCCGCCGTTCGCGCGCCGCGCACCGACCGGGAGCGGACGCTGACCGAGGTCTTCGCGGCCGTGCTGGGCCTGGAGGACGCCGGTCCGGACGACGACTTCTTCCTCCTCGGCGGCGACAGCATCAGCTCGATCGGCGTGGCCGGCCGGGCCCGCGCGGCCGGCCTGGAGCTCAGTCCGCGCGACGTCTTCGAGTACCGCACCCCCGCGGCGCTCGCCCTGGCCGCGCGCACCGGTGCCGTGGCCGCGGAGCGCACCGGGCCCGTCCGCCCCGACCTGACGCCCGAGGAGACCGCGCGCCTGCACGGGCTCGCCGGCGGGGCACCGGCCGAGATCTGGCCGCTCGCCCCGTTGCAGGAAGGCCTGTTCTTCCACTCCGCGTACGACGACGGCGCCCTGGACGTCTACACCGTCCACGAGTCCTTCGACTTCGCCGAGCGCCTGGACGAGGACCGGCTGCGCGCCGCCGCCCGCACGCTGCTCGCCCGCAACCCCGGGCTGCGCGCCGGGTTCACCAGCGACGGGCTGCGCCAACCGGTGCAGTTCATCGTCGAGGCACCCGAGGTGCCGCTGGAGACGGTGGACCTGTCCGCGCTGCCGGAGGCCGAGCAGGAGACGCGGCTGCGCGCGCTCCTGGACGCGGAGCGCACCCGCCGCTTCGACCTGTCGGCGCCGCCGCTGTTCCGCATGCTGCTCGTACGCCGGGGCGCGGAGTTCGGCGACCGCCTCGTCATCGGCCGTCACCTGATCCTGTGGGACGGCTGGTCGGCGTGGCTCTTCCTCGACCAGCTCTTCGCCCTCTACGCGGCGGGCGGCGACGACACCGGCCTGCCGCGCCCCGGCTCCTACGGCGACTACCTCGCCTGGCTGGGCACCCAGGACGACGCCGCGGCCACCGCCGCCTGGCACACCGCGCTGGCGGGCCTGGAGGAGCCCACCCTGCTGGCCCCTGCCGTCGCCGACGCGGGACTCGCCCCCGTCATCCCCGAGCAGCTGGACGCGCTGCTCGCGGCGGAGCTCGGCGACGCGCTGCGCGAGCGGGCCCGGGCCCACGGGCTCACCCTCAACACGGTGCTCAACGCCGCCTGGGGCCTGACCCTGGCCTCCGCGACCGGCCGCACCGACGTGGTCTTCGGCACCACCGTCGCGGGCCGCCCGACCGAGGTGCCGGACGTCGAAAACGTCATCGGCATGTTCCTCAACACCGTGCCCGCCCGCGTCGCCCTCGACCCGGCGGAGCCCGTCCTGGACCTGCTGCGGCGGATCCAGGACGAACGCCTGGAGCTGATGCCGTACGAGTACCTGGGCCTCGGCGTGCTCCAGTCCGAGACCGGGCACCGCCGGCTGTTCGACACGCTCTTCGTGCTGCGCAACAACGACACCGAGGAGCGGCTGGAACGGCTGCGCACCGAGCACGGCGCCACCGCCGTCGCCAATGTCGACGCCACCCACTACCCCGTCAACCTCATCGTCACCCCGGGGCGGCGCGTCCTCGTCACCCTCGCGCACCGGCCCGACGTCATGTCGCACGAGGCCGCCCGCGCGCTGCTGGACCGCTTCACCGTGCTGCTGGAGCGCATGGCCGAGGACCTGACCGCGCCCGTCGGCCGCCTCGACCCGCTGCTGCCCGCCGAACACGCCGCGCTGGAGCGGGAGTGGGCCGGCAGCCGGGTGCCCGAGCCGACCGAGACGATCGCCGACCTGCTCGCCGCGCAGGCGGCCCGCACCCCGGACGACACCGCGCTGGTCTTCGGCGAGCGCACGCTTCGCTACGCCGAACTGGACGCCGCCGTGAACCGTACGGCCCGTCTGCTGCTCGCCCGCGGCGCGGGCCCGGAGAAGGTCGTGGCGCTGGGCCTGCCGCGCTCCCTGGACATGGTCGTGGCCCTGTTCGCGGTGCTGCGCACCGGCGCCGCCTACCTGCCGCTGGAGCTGGACCACCCCACCGACCGGCTGTCCCTGATGCTGGAGGACGCCCGGCCGCTCCTGCTGCTCAGCAACACCGCGGTATCGGCCACCTTGGACGCGGACACCCCGCGCGTGCTCCTCGACGACCCCGCCGTCGCCGCCGAACTGGCGGAGCTGTCCGACGCCCCGGTGACCGCGCGCTTCAGCCTGGAGCACCCCGCGTACGTCATCTACACCTCGGGCTCCACCGGCCGCCCCAAGGGCGTCGTCACCCCCTACCGGGGCCTGACGAACATGCAGCTCAACCACCAGAAGGAGATCTTCGCCCCGGCGATCGCGTCGGCGGGCGGGCGGCGGCTGCGTGTCGCGCACACCGTCTCCTTCGCCTTCGACATGTCGTGGGAGGAGCTGCTGTGGCTGGTCGAGGGCCACGAAGTGCACATCTGCGACGAGGAGTTGCGCCGTGACGCGCACGCCCTCACCGGCTACTGCGACCGGCACCGCATCGACGTCGTCAACGTCACCCCGACCTACGCCCGCCTCCTCATCGAGGAGGGGCTGCTCGACGGGCACGTCCCGCCGCTGGTACTGCTCGGCGGCGAGGCCGTCCCCGAGACGGTCTGGGCGCGGCTGCGCGACACCGAGGGCACGTACGGCTACAACCTGTACGGCCCGACCGAGTACACCATCAACGCCCTCGGCGGCGGCACCCAGGACAGCGCGACGCCCACCGTCGGCCGCCCCATCAGGGGCACCCGCGCGCACATCCTCGACGCCTGGCTGCGTCCGGTGCCGGACGGCGTGCCCGGCGAGCTGTACATCGCGGGCGTCGGCCTGGCCCGCGGCTACCTGGACCGGCCCGGCCTGACCGCCGAGCGCTTCGTCGCCGACCCCTTCGGGCAGCCGGGCGAGCGCATGTACCGCACCGGTGACCTCGTGCGCCGGGGCTGCGGGTCCCCCCGGCCGGAGGCTGGGGGAGGCGGCCTGGACTTCCTCGGGCGCACCGACGACCAGGTGAAGATCCGCGGCTACCGTGTCGAGCCCGGCGAGATCGAGACCGCCCTCAGCCGCCATCCGCGGGTCTCCCAGGCCGCCGTCGTCGTCCGCGACGACCGGCTGATCGGCTACGTCGTCCCCGCGCCCGTGGACGCGGGCGAGCGGGAGTCCACCGAGCGGGCCCAGGTCGGCGAGTGGCAGGAGATCTACTCCGACGAGTACGAGGAGATCTCCACCGCCGTCTTCACCGAGGAGTACGCGGGCTGGAACAGCTCCTACGACGGGCGGCCCATCGCCTTCGAGGACATGCACGAGTGGCGCGAGGCCACCCTCGCCCGCATCCGCGAACTGCGGCCGCGCCGGATCCTGGAGATCGGCGTCGGCTCCGGCCTGCTGCTGTCCCGGCTGGCGCCGGAGGCCGAGGCGTACTGGGCCACCGACTTCGCGGCCCCCGTCATCCGCAAGATCGGCGAGGAGCTGCGAAGGGACCCGGAGCTGGCGGCCAAGGTGGAGCTGCGCTGCCGGCCCGCCGACGACCTCGCGGGGCTGCCCACCGGGTACTTCGACACCCTCGTGATCAACTCGGTGATCCAGTACTTCCCGAGCGCGGCCTACCTGGAGTCGGTCGTCCGCGGCGCCATGGACCTGATCGCCCCCGGCGGCGCGCTCTTCGTCGGCGACGTGCGCAACCTGCGGCTCGCCCGCACCTTCCACACCGAGATCCAGCACGCCCGCGGCACCGCCGAGGCCGAGTTCGAGCGGGCCGTGGACCGCGCCCTGCGGCTGGAGAAGGAACTCCTGGTCGACCCCGACTTCTTCGCCGGGCTCGGCTACGGTCTCGACCTGCGCACCAAGCGCGGCCTGCACCACAACGAGCTCACCCGGCACCGCTACGACGCGGTGCTGTACCGGGGCGAACCCGCGGTGCGGCTGGGCGACGAGCCCCTTGCGACGTGGTCGCGGGACCTCGTCGAGCGCCTGCGCGAACGGCGCCCCGAGCGGCTGCGTGTCACCGCGATCCCGGACGGCCGTGTCGGGCCGGGCGGCGTGGACCCCGAGACGCTGCACGAGCTGGGCGCCGAGCTCGGCTACCGCGTGCTGACCACGTGGGCCGAGGAAGCGGGCACCTACGAAGCCGTGTTCGTCCCCGGCGACACCACCGGCACCACCGCCGGGCTCTACCGGCCGGGCGGCGGCACCGCGCCGTACGCCAACGACCCGGCGGCGGGCCGCGACGAGAGCGCCCTGGTGAGAGTGCTGCGCGAGGACCTGAAGCGCGAGCTGCCCGAGTACATGGTCCCGGCGGCCTTCGTCACGCTCGACCGGCTGCCGACGAACGCCAACGGCAAGCTGGACGTGCGGGCGCTGCCCGTCGCCGAGCCGGCCGTGGCCCTCGGTGGCGGGCGCGGGCCGCGCACCCCGCAGGAAGAGGTGCTGTGCCGGCTGTTCGCCGAGGTGCTGAGCCTGCCGTCGGTGGGCGCCGAGGACAACTTCTTCGACCTGGGCGGGCATTCGCTGCTGGCCACCCGCCTGGTGAGCCGGGCCCGCACGGAGCTCGGCGCCGAACTGGCCATCCGCGACCTCTTCGAGGCCCCGACGCCCGCGCGGCTCGCGGGCCGGGCGGACGCCGGACGGCCCGCGCGCCCCGCGCTCGCCGCGGCGCCCCGACGCCCCGAGCGCGTCCCGCTGTCCGCGGCGCAGCGGCGCCTGTGGCTGGTGGAACGCCTCACCGGCGGCGGTGCCGCGTACAACTTCCCGCTGGTCTTCCGGCTGCGCGGCGCCCTGGACACGGACGCCCTGCGGCACGCCCTGCACGACGTGACGGCGCGGCACGAGGCACTGCGCACCCTCGTCGGCGAGCGGGAGGGCGAGCCGTACCAGCGGATCGTCCCCGCGGACGAGGCGCTGCCCGCGTTCTCGGTCACCGGATGCGCCGAGGGCGACCTCCCGGGGCTGATCGAGGCGGCCCAGCGGCGCCCGTTCGACCTGGCGGAGCAACTGCCGTTGCGCTGCGAGGTGTTCCGCGTCGGCGGTGACGACCACGTGGTGGCCGTCGTCCTGCACCACATCACGACCGACGAGTGGTCCGACCGCCCGTTCATGGCCGATCTGACGGCCGCCTACACCGCCCGTACGGCGGGCTCGGCACCGGCCTGGCAGCCGTTGCCCGTGCAGTACGCGGACTACACGCTGTGGCAGGAGCGGCTGCTCGACAGCGCCGGCGCGTCGCAGACCGGGTACTGGACGGAGCGGCTGCGCGACCTGCCCGAGGAGCTGTCGCTGCCGCTGGACCGGCCGCGTTCCGCCGCGCCCACCGGCGTCGGCGCGGTCGTGCGGAGCGAGGTGCCCGCCCGCCTGGGCCGGGAGCTTCGGGAGCTGTCCGCCGCGACGGGCACCAGCATGTTCATGCTGTTCCAGGCGGCCACCGCCGCGCTGCTGCACCGCCTCGGCGCGGGTGAGGACATCCCGCTCGGCGCGCCCATCGCGGGCCGCACCGACAGCGGTCTCGACGACCTCGTCGGCTTCTTCGTCAACACGCTCGTGCTGCGCACGGACCTGTCCGGCGATGACCTGACGTTTCGTCAACTGCTGCGCAGAGTGCGCGAAACAGCGCTCGAGGCGTTCGAGCACCAGGACGTGCCCTTCGACCGGGTCGTGGAGGCGGTGAACCCGCCGCGCGCGGCGGGCCGCAACCCGCTGTTCCAGGTGATGCTGGGCTACCACCACCGCCCGGACGGCGACCCCGACGTGTTCGGTCTGCCGACCGAATGGTTCGACATGGACACCGGCACGGCCAAGTTCGACCTCGACTTCACCTTCGTCGACCAAGGCGAGGCACGCCCGCTGGCGCTGCTGCTGGAGTACGCGACCGACCTCGCCGACGAGGACACCGCCGCGCTGCTCGCCGGCCGGCTGGTCCTGCTGCTGCGGCAGGCCGCCGCGCACCCGGACCGCCCGCTGGCGGAGTTCGACCTGCTGACGGCCGCCGAGCACGAGGCCGCCGCGCGCGTCTGGAACGCCACCGCGTACCCGGCGGAGACCCGCGCGATTCCGGAGATCCTCGCCGACACCGTGCGGGCACACCCCGACCGCACCGCGCTGGTGACCTCCGCGGGCACGCTGACCTTCGCCGGACTGGGCGACCGCGTCGACGCCGTCGCCGCCCTGCTGGGCCGGCACGGCGCGGCCGAGGGCACCGTGGTGGGCCTGGCCCTCCCCCGGCACGCGATGGTCCCGGCGATCCTGGGCGTACTCGCCTCGGGTGCCGCCTATCTGCCGCTCGACCCGGCCCTGCCTGCCGAGCGCCTGGAGTTCATGCTGCGCGACGCGGCACCGGTGTGCGTGCTGACCACGGCGGAACCGGCCGAACGGCTGCCGGCGGCGCCGGGCGCCCCGCGCCTGCTGCTGGACGGCCCGCTGCCCGAGGCACGGGAGTTCGTCCGCCCGTCCGCGTACCCCGCCCTGGGAGCCGCGTACACGATCTACACCTCCGGCTCCACCGGAACCCCGAAGGCCGTCATCGGCACCCACCAGGGCCTGTCCAACCTCTTCGGCGCGCATCTGCGGGACATGATCGAGCCGGCGGTCCTGGCCACCGGCCGGCAGGTCCTCAAGGCCGCACACACCGCCTCGTTCAGCTTCGACGCCTCCTGGGACCCGCTGCTCTGGCTGCTCGCGGGTCACGAACTGCACGTCGTGGACGAGACGACGATGACCGACCCGGCCGCACTGCTCGCCCACTTGGAGGGGCAGGCCGCCGACTACGTGGACCTCACCCCGACCTACCTGGTCGAGCTGATGCACCACGGCTTCCTCGACGGCGGCGGCCACGCGCCCGCCGTCCTCACCGTGGGCGGGGAGGCCACCCCGGCGGCGCTCTGGCGGCAACTGGCCGCCCTTCCCGGTACCGAGGTGCACGACCTCTACGGCCCCACCGAGAGTTCCGTCGACGCGTACGGCCGGCACAGCGGGCCTCCGGAGTGGGCGGCGCCCCTCGGCAACGTGCGCGTCCACGTCCTCGACGAGCGGCTGCGCCCGACGCCCGCCGGCGTGCCCGGCGAGCTGTACCTCGCCGGCGCGGGCCTGGCCCGCGGCTACCTGGGACGCCCGGACCTGACGGCAGAGCGCTTCGTCGCCGACCCCTTCGGGGCGCCGGGCGAGCGCATGTACCGCACCGGCGACCTCGCACGCCGCCGTTGGGGGTCCCCCCGGCCGGAGGCTGGGGGAGGGACGCTGGAGTACCTGGGCCGCGCCGACGACCAGGTCAAGATCCGCGGCTTCCGTGTGGAGCCCGGCGAGATCGAGTCCGTGCTCACCGCTGACCCGCGCGTCTCGGCGGCCGCCGTCGTCGTCCGCGAGGACACCCCCGGCGTGCCGCGCCTCGTCGGGTACGTCGTGCCCGCCCCGGGACAGGACGCCGACCCGGCGGCGCTGCGCGCCCAGGTCGCCGCCGTACTGCCCGAGCACATGGTGCCCGCCGCCTTCGTCGGGCTCGCGGCCCTGCCGCGCACCGTCAACGGCAAGCTGGACCGCGCCGCACTGCCCGCGCCGGACCTGTCGGCGGCCGTGGGCGGGCGACTGCCCCGCACCCCGCGCGAAGAGGTGCTGTGCGAGCAGTTCGCCGCCGTACTGGGCCTGGAACGGGTCGGCATCGACGACGACTTCTTCGCCCTCGGTGGCCACTCGCTGCTCGCGATGCGCCTGGTCAGCCGTATCCGTACGGTCTTCGGCGCCGAGGTGTCGCTGCGCGCCGTCTTCGACGCGCCGACCGTCGCCGGGCTCGCGGCCCTGCTCGAAGGCCCGCGCGCCGCCGCCCGTCCGGCCCTGACCGCCGGGCGTGCCCTCCCGGAGCGGCTGCCGCTGTCCTCCGCCCAGCGGCGGCTGTGGCTGCTGCACCAGGTGCACTCCGCCGACGCCTCCTACAACCTCCCGACCGCCTGGCGCCTCACCGGCGCCCTCGACCGCGCCGCGCTGGAGGCGGCACTGAACGACCTCTTGGCCCGCCACACCACCCTCCGCACGGTCTTCCCGGCCGTCGACGGTGTGCCGTACCAGCACGTGCTGGAACCGGAGCAGGCGCGAGTGACGCCCGGCACCGTCCCGGAGGCCGAGCTGCCCGGCATCGCCGCGCGGCCGTTCGACCTGGAGCGCGAACTCCCGCTGCGCGCGGCCCTGTCCGCGACCGGATCGGACGAGCACGTGCTGCTGCTCGTCCTCCACCACATCGCCACCGACGAGTGGTCGGACCGGGCCCTGCTCACCGACCTCGGCACCGCCTACGCCGCGCGCGCCGCCGGCCGGGCCCCCGACTGGGCGCCGCTGCGGGTCGGTTACGCCGACTACACCCTGTGGCAGCGGGAGCTGCTGGAGGAGTCCGGCGACGACCTTCTCGCCCACTGGACCGAGGCGCTGCGCGGCCTGCCCGAGGAACTGGCGCTGCCCACCGACCGGCCGCGTCCCCAGGAGTCCTCGCACGCCGGCGGCACCGTCGGCTTCACGATCAATCCCGAGCTGGAACGGGCCCTTCGCGCACTCGCCCGCCGCGAGGGCGCCAGCATGTTCATGGTCTCCCAGGCCGCGGTCGCGGCCCTGCTGCACCGGCTCGGCGCGGGCGACGACATCCCGCTCGGCGCGCCCGTCTCCGGCCGCGCGGACGAGCGGCTGGAGGACCTGGTCGGCTTCTTCGTCAACTCCCTTGTGCTGCGCACCGATCTGTCAGGCGACCCGGACTTCGCGGAGCTGCTGCGCCGCGTCCGGGCGACCGACCTGGCCGCGTACGAGCACCAGGACCTGCCCTTCGAACGTCTCGTGGAAGCCCTCAACCCCGCCCGCTCGCTCGCCCGGCACCCGCTGTTCCAGGTCATGGTCGTCCACCTCTCCGAGCGCGGCGGCACGCCCGTCCTGCCGGGCCTGACGGTCCGGCAGGAGCCGGCCGGCCAGGACACCGCCAAGTTCGACCTCAGCTTCGACTTCGTCGAGCAGGGCGAGGGCAACGGCATCCAGGGCTGGATCGAGTACAGCGCCGACCTCTTCGACCGTCCGACCGCCGAACTGCTGGCCCGGCGCATGGAACGGCTGCTGGAACAGGTCGCGGCACAGCCGGGACGGCCCGTCGGGCGCATCGACGTACTGGAGGCGGAGGAACGCGTCCGGGTGCTGGAGGAGTGGAACGCCACCGGCCGCGCCGTGCCGGAGCTCACCCTCCCCGAGCTGTTCCGCGCCCAGGCCGCGGCCACCCCGTCCGCGACCGCGCTGCTGGTCGAGGACACCGCGGTGACCTACGCCGAGCTCGACGCCCGGGTCGAACGCCTCGCCCACGCCCTCGCGGGCGCCGGCGTGCGCCCGGAGTCGACGGTCGCCGTCGCGCTGCCGCGTTCGGCTGCCCTCGTCGTCACACTGCTCGCGGTGCACCGCGCGGGCGGCGCCTATCTGCCGCTCGACACCGACTACCCGGCGGAGCGGCTGGCGTTCATGCTGTCCGACGCCGAGCCGGTGTGCGTGGTGACGGCGGACGGCGCGGCCCTGCCGGACACCCATGCGCCGCGCCTGCTGGTCGACGCCGACGGCACCCCCTCGCAGCGGGCCGCCACCGGCCCGCTGCCGCGGGCCTACGACGCGCGCCGCCCGGCGTACGTCATCTACACCTCCGGCTCGACCGGCCGCCCCAAGGGCGTCGTCGTGCCGCAGGAGGGCATCGTCAACCGTCTGCTGTGGATGCAGGACGCCTACGGGCTCACCCCGGACGACCGCGTGCTGCAGAAGACGCCGTCGAGCTTCGACGTCTCCGTCTGGGAGTTCTTCTGGCCGCTGATCACCGGCGCGACGCTGGTCGTGGCCCGGCCCGAGGGCCACAAGGACCCGGCCTACCTGGCCGACCTGATCCGGCGGCGCGGCGTCACGACGGCGCACTTCGTGCCGTCGATGCTGCGGGTCTTCCTCGACGAGCCCGCCGCGGCGGGCTGCACCGGCCTGCACCGGGTGCTGTGCAGCGGCGAGGCGCTGCCCGCACCGCTCGCGGCCCGCTTCCACGAGGTGCTGGGCGCGTCCGGCCTGCACAACCTCTACGGGCCCACGGAGGCGTCGGTCGACGTCACCGCCCACGAGGTCCCCGCCGGCGCGGGCGCCGTGCCGATCGGCCGGCCGGTGTGGAACACCCGCACCTACGTGCTCGACGCGGCGCTGCGCCCGGTACCGCCGGGCGTGACCGGGGAGCTCTACCTCGCCGGCGTCCAGCTGGCGCGCGGCTACCTCGGCCGGGCCGGGCTGACCGCCGAGCGCTTCGTCGCCGACCCGTACGGTCCGACCGCGAGCCGCATGTACCGCACCGGCGACCTGGCGCGCTGGACGGGCGACGGAGAGCTGGAGTACCTGGGCCGGGCCGACGACCAGATCAAGCTGCGCGGCTTCCGCGTCGAACCGGGCGAGATCGAGAACGTGCTGGCCCGCCGGCCGGGCATCGCGCGGGCGGCCGTCGTGCTGCGCGACGAGCGCCTGGTGGCGTACGTCGTGCCCGCCCCGGGACAGCAGGCGGACACGGCCGCCCTGCGCGCCCACGTCGGCGCCGCGCTGCCGGAGCACATGGTGCCCGCCGCCTTCGTGGTCCTGGACGCCCTGCCGCTCACGCCGAACGGCAAGCTGGACCGCGCGGCGCTGCCCGCGCCGGACTTCGCCGCCGAGGTCACCGCGACCCCGCCGCGCACCCCGCGCGAGGCGCGGATGTGCGAGCTCGTCGCCGCCGTCCTCGGCCTCGAACGGGTCGGTCCCGACGACGACTTCTTCCGGCTGGGCGGCGACAGCATCGTCGCGATGCAGCTCGTCGTCCGGGTCCGCGCCGCGGGCCTGACGATCACCGCGCGCGACGTCTTCCGGCACAAGACGCCGGCCGGTCTGGCCGCCGCCGCCGTGGACACCGTCCGCCAGGACGCGGGTGAGGACACGGCGCTGCTGCCGGACGTCACGGACGCCGAACGGGCCGAACTGGCGGGCATCGGCGCGGCGGAAGCGCTGCCGCTCTCCCCGCTCCAGGCCGGACTGCTCTTCCACGCCTCCTTCGACAGCGGCGACCAGGGCCCCGACGTCTACACCGTCCAGGTCTCGTACGACCTCGACGGCCCGGTCGACGCCGAGCGGCTGCGCGCCGCCGGGCAGGCGCTGCTCGACCGGCACGAGAGCCTGCGCGCCGGCTTCCGCTACCTCTCCTCGGGCCGTCCGGTGGCCGTGGTGCCTCGCTCGGTGCCGCTGCCGTGGCGCAAGGTGGACGTGCCGGACGGGGACGCGGAGTGGGAGCGCCTGCTGCTCCAGGAGCGGCGCCGCTTCGACCCGGCGGAACCGCCCCTGCTGCGGCTGCTGCTGGCCCGGACCCACGACGGTGGCCACCGCCTGGTGCTGTCGCACCAGCACCTGCTGCTGGACGGCTGGTCGGTGCCCCGTCTGATGGCGGAGCTGACCGCCCTCCACGACGGGAGCGCCCCGGCCGCCACCGCCCCCTACCGCGACCACCTGCGCTGGCTGTCCCGGCAGGACACGGCGGCCTCCGCCGCCGCCTGGGCCGGGGCCCTGGACGGGCTGGAGGAGCCCACCCACCTGGTGCCCGCCGACGTCCACCGGGCGCCGGTCGTGCCGAGCACGCACACCGTAGAGGCCGACGAGCGCCTGACGGAGGCGCTCGGCACGCTCGCCCGGCGCCGCGGACTGACCGTCAACACCCTGGTGCAGGCGGCCTGGGCGATCGTGCTGTCCCGGCTGACCGGACGCGACGACGTGGTGTTCGGCGCGACGGTGGCCGGCCGGCCGCCGGAGCTGGACGGCGTGGAGTCGATGATCGGCCTGTTCATCAACACCGTGCCCGTCCGCGTCCGGCTGCGCCCGCAGGAGCCGGTCGGCGCCCTCCTGGACCGCCTGCAGGACGAGCAGTCACGGCTCCTCCCCCACCAGTACCTGGGGCTGGCCGACATCCAGCGCGGTGCCGGGCTCGGCGACCTGTTCGACACGCTGATGGTCTTCGAGTCCTACCCGGTGGCGGACGAGGCGGCGGCGGACGCCGACAAGCCGGCGCTGCGCCTGTCGGTGCGCGAGCACGAGGACTCCACGCACTACCCGTTCGCCTGGGCCGTCGAACCCGACGAACGCCTGCGTCTGACAGCCGAGTTCCGGCCCGACCTGTTCACCCCCGCCGCGGCCGGGCGCATCGCGTCGGCCATGGTCACCGTCCTGGAGGCGATGGCCGGCGACCCGGGCACCGCCGTCGGACGGCTCGACATCCTCGGCGACGCCGACCGGCACACGCTGCTGGAGACCTGGAACGACACGGACCTGCTCGGGCAGGCGGCGGACGCGACCGTCCCCGCCCTGTTCGCCGCCCGGGCCGGGGCGTCCCCGGACGCGATCGCCGTCACCGACAGGGCTGTGACGTGGACGTTCGCCGAACTCGCCGCACGCACCGACCGGCTGGCCCGCCTGCTGGCCGGCGCGGGCGCGGGCCCCGAGGGAATCGTGGCGCTGGCCCTGCCGCGCACCGCCGACCACATCACGGCGATCCTGGCCGTGATGACGGCGGGCGCCGCCTATCTGCCGATCGACCCCGACCTGCCCGCCGACCGCGTGCTCGACATGCTGGCCGACGCCCGTCCGCGGCTGATCCTCACCACGGACGCCCTGGCCGCGTCCCTGCCGGACACCGACGTCCCGGTGCTGCGCCTGGACGCCCTCGACGGGCTGCCGGAGGCCGCGCCGCGGGCCCCGGCACCCGACCACCCGGCGTACGTCATCTACACCTCGGGCTCGACGGGCCGCCCCAAGGGCGTCGTCGTCACCCAGCGCGGCCTGGCCAACCTCTTCCACAGCCACCGCCACGACCTCCACGACCGCGCCAAGGAACTGACCGGCCGCCGCCACCTGCGCGTCGGGCACGCCTGGTCGTTCTCCTTCGACGCCTCCTGGCAGCCGCAGCTGTGGCTGCTCGACGGGCACGCGCTGCACATCGTCGACGACGAGACACGCCGCGACGCCGAGCTCCTCGCCGCCCTGATCCGGGACGAGGGACTGGACTTCATCGAGGTGACCCCGTCCCTGCTGGCGCAGATGGCCGACGCGGGCCTGATCCGCGACGACCGGTGCCCTCTGGCGGTGGTCGGCGTCGGTGGCGAGGCCGTGCCGGACGCCCTCTGGTCGCGGCTGGCCGCGCTGGAGTCCACGGAGGCGGTCAACCTCTACGGGCCCACCGAGGCCACCGTCGACGCCCTCGTCGGCCGGGTGGCGGACAGCGACCGCCCGGTCGTCGGCCGCGCGGTGCACAACACCCGGGCGTACGTCCTGGACGCCGCGCTGCGCCTGGTGCCGCCCGGCGTCACCGGCGAGCTGTACCTGTCCGGCGCGGGGCTCGCCCGCGGCTACCTGGGGCGCCCGGGCCTGACGGCCGAGCGCTTCGTCGCCGACCCGTACGGCCTGCCGGGCGCCCGGATGTACCGCACCGGCGACCTCGCGCGGTGGACCGAGGAGGGTCGGCTCGCATACGCCGGCCGCTCCGACGACCAGGTCAAGATCCGCGGCTACCGGGTCGAACTCGCCGAGATCGAGGGCGCTCTGGCCGGACACGCGTCCGTCGCCCAGGTCGTCGTCACCGCCCGCGAGGACCGCCCTCGGGTCCGGCAGCTGGTCGGCTACGTCGTCCCCGCCGAAGGCCGCACGGCCGACCCGGCCGCCCTGCGGGCCCATGTGGCGGCGGTGCTGCCCGAGTACATGGTCCCGGCCGCCGTGGTCGTCCTCGACCGGCTGCCCCTGCTGTCCAACGGGAAGCTGAACCGCAAGGCGCTGCCCGCCCCGGACTTCACCACCGGAACGGGCGGCCGCAAGCCCGCGAGCGGCACCGAGCGCACCCTGTGCGGGATCGTCGCCGAGGTGCTGGGACTGCCCGCCGGGGCCGTCGGCACCGACGACGACTTCTTCGCCCTGGGCGGCGACAGCATCGTCGCCATGCAGTTCGTCAGCCGGGCCCGCGCTGCCGGGCTGCGGATCACCCCGCGCCAGGTGTTCCAGCTCCGTGACGTGGCCTCGCTCGCGGAAGCCGCCGTCCCGCTCGCCGGCGACGAGTTGATCCGCACGCACGACGACGGCACGGGCCTCGTCCCGCTCACCCCGATCATGCACGCCCTGCGCGAGCGCGGCGGCCCGATCCGGGGCTACCACCAGGCCGCCCTGCTGCGGACCCCGGCGGACATGGACGAGAAGGGGCTGCTGGCCGTCCTGCGGGCCGTCGCCGACCGGCACGACATGCTGCGCGCCCGCTTGGCGCGCACACGGACCGAGCCGTGCTCCACCGGCGGGGTCGGCGAAGAATGGGCGCTGCGCGTCCCCGCCCCCGGCACCGTGGACGTGGCGTCCTGGCTCGCCCGCGCCGACGTCGCCGGAGCGGGCGACGCGGAGCTGCGCGAGGCGATCTCCGCCCACGCGGTCACGGCCCGGGCCGGACTCGACCCGGACACCGGTGACATGGTGCGCGCGGTGTGGTTCGACGCGGGGCCGGGACGGCCGGGCCGCCTGCTGCTGCTCGTCCACCACCTCGTGGTCGACGGCGTGACCTGGCGCATCCTGCTGCCCGACCTCGCGGCGGCGTGGGACGCCGTCACGGCGGGCCGCGCCCCCGCGCTGCCGCCGGTGGACATCTCGTTCCGCCGCTGGTCGGAGCTGCTGACCGCCCGCGCCCAGGACCCGTCCCGCGAGGACGAACTGCCCTGGTGGACCTCGGTCCTCGCGGACGGCGCGGGCCTGCCCCTGGCCCGGCCGCTGGACACGGCGCGCGACACCGTGGAGAGCACCCGCTACCTGTCGATGACCCTGCCCGCCGAGATCACCGAACCCCTGCTCGGCCGGGTCCCGGCCGCCTACGGGGCGAGCGTCAACGACGTCCTGCTGACCGCGTTCGCGCGGGCCGTCGCCGACTGGCGGACCCGCGTGCTGGGCGCGGAGCCCGGCGGCGCGGTCCTGGTCGACCTGGAGGGCCACGGCCGGGAGGAGGAACTGGCCGGCAACGCCGACCTGTCCCGCACCATCGGCTGGTTCACCAGCGTCGTCCCGGTGCGGCTCGACCCGGGCGCGGCAGGGCTCGCCCCGGAGGAGGCCGTCGGCCGCGTCCGCGAGCACCTGACCGCCCTCCCGGCGGCGGGGGTCGGCCACGGCCTGCTCCGCCGGCTCAACCCGGTGACGGGACGCGAGCTGGCCCGACTGGCCGAACCGCAGATCGAGTTCAACTACATGGGCCGCTTCGACGTCCCCGAGGCCGCCGACTGGTCGTACGCGCCCGAGGGCGACGCCGCCGACCTCGACGCCGACCCCGGGATGCCCATGTCCCACGCCCTCACCCTCAACGCCCTGACCGAGGACCGCCCCGGCGGCCCCGAGCTGGGCGCCCACTGGGCCTACGCCGGCGAACTCCTCACCGAGGAGGCCGTCCGGGATCTGGCACAGACCTGGTTCCGGGCCCTTCAGGCCCTGGTCACACGGAAGGAATCCACCCGATGAGCAGCAACCCCTTCGAGAACCCCGACGGCGTCTACTCCGTCCTGGTCAACACCGAGGGCCAGCACAGCCTGTGGCCCGACTTCGCCGACGTCCCCGCGGGCTGGACCGTCGCCCACGGCCCGGCCGGCCGTCAGGAGTGCCTGGAGTACGTCGAGACCCACTGGACGGACCTCCGCCCGAAGAGCCTCGTCGAGGGAGCCTGACGCCAGACCCCCGAACGCCGGGGGGCCGTCCCGCGCGGTGCGGGCCGGCCCCCGGCGGGCCGACGCGCGTCGTCGCGCGCGCAATCCCTTCGACAGGGCAGGAACGCGCCTGGCAGGCTGCGCACATGACCTACGGAATCGAGTCCCACCCCAGCCGGTGAACGCCCAGGAGGAGCGCGACGCGCTCACCCTCCCGCCCGCCCTGTACGACCGCGCCCTGCGCATGCTGCGCGAATCCCCCGACGGCCTCCCGCCCCGGCGCGGTTACTCCCTCGCCGGGAGACGGGAACCGGGCGACCCGGAGTTGTCCTGGAACGAGGCGAGGACAGCCATTCGCGCGGCACTCGATCCGCTGCCGGGCGACTCCGCCACTCTCCATCACCTCTTTGCCCGGCTCGGCGTTCGAAACCGCCACAGCCATCTGGTCCACTCGACGGTCGCGGGCCTGCCGCTGCCGGCCGGTCAGTGGACCGCGGCTCGCGCCCTGGCCAGGGAACTGACCGGGACCGGTACCACCGTCCCGGCCGTCACCGCCGGAATCGCCCTGCTCATCCGGCTCGGTGAGGCCGAGGACATCCCGTGTCTGTCCACGCTCGGCTTGCTCCGGGTGTTCACCGGTCCCGCCGTCGATGCCCTGGACAGACTCGACCGGCAAGCCGCCGGCGTCGTCTCGCTCGCCGCCGGCCCCCACGACGGCCTGCGACCGCTCGTGCGCGCCCTGTGGGCGGGAGACCAGCGGGCCGTTCACGAAGAGTTGACCGCCTTCCACCTCTCGTCGCGCCGTGTCGGCGCGGCGGACGCGCGCCGGATCGCGGAGGCCGTACGGCTGCCCGACCTGCTCGACCGGCATCCCTCCGACACGGCCCTGCTGGCCCGGGCGAGCAGACTGCTCGTGTGGATGGGGTGCTCTCAGGACGACCCGGCCGGCTTCCTCGCCTACCGCGACGCGCCCGACCTGTACGACAAGGTCGTCACCCGCGCCGGTCTTCTGCCGCCGGGCCTCGACAACCACGCCACCCTGGTCTCGCTCGCGCTGGACCTGAGCAGCGGCACCGGCGTGCTGCTCGACTGGCCTCCCGGCCGACGCACCGCGCTGCTGGAATCGCTCGGCAGACTGCTCGCCGAACCTCGATGGTCCTCGACCGCGGACATCGCCGGAGGCGAGCCGGACCACGAGGTGCGAGCGCGGTGGATCCGTCGCACGGGACGGCGGCCGTTCGCGCTCCCCGCCACGGCCGGCGGACTGCGCATCGAGGTGGTGGCAGGAGACCCCGCGGACACGCCACGCGTCGAGGCCCGCATCCTCATCGACGGACGTCCCGTCGTCCCAGCCGCATTCACCCGCGGTCCGGCCAACAGCCCCGAACTCCTCCTGGAGGACGGCCTGCTGCGGGCCGGTCCTGAGCCCCGCGAGGCCCAACTCGCGGAGGCCCGCTGTACCGAGGGGTGCTGCGGCGCGCTGTACGTCACCATCCGGCGGGACGGCGACCAGGTGGTGTGGGAGAACTGGCGCCGGTCGATGTCCGGTCCACGGGACGCCCCGCTCCAGTTGCCTCCCCACCGGTTCGACGCCGCCGCCTACGACGCGGAGATCGCCCGCGCCGAGACCGACCGCTCCTGGTCCTGGCGCACGCGCACCGTGGCCCGACTGATCAAGGCCGGCCTGATCGAGGCGCCGGATCTGCTGAGCACATGGGACGCGAGCCGGGGCTGGATCAGCAGCGGCCTCGAAGACCCGGACACCACCGTGGTGACCTTCTGGTACGTGCCCGGACTCGGCTCCGGCACCCCGGACGGAGCCGACAGCCCCCTCCAGTTCCGCTGGGACATCCCGGACGACGGCACCCCACCCGAGACCCAGGCCGCCGCGGCCCTCCGCCGCCTCGCCGACGAGGACCCGAAAACCTACGGCCGCGTGTGCGGCGGCACCCGCAAGCGCGCCGAAGAACTCGGTTACCCCTGGCCGCCGTAGGGTCCTGACCACTGATGACGATGCGGGGGCGCGCGCCGGCTCCGGCACCTGGGCGGCAACCACGCCCTTCCGACGAGCGTACGTACGGTGTGACACAGTCGAGGTGACGATCCCGGGATGGGAATCGACATCGACGTTGAGGACGACGTTCAGTTCGAGATCCTGGTGGACCTGGCTCCGTACACCATCCACGCCGAGGCCCGGCGTGGGAAGCAGCAGGTATTCGGTGCCGGGGACACCGGCACCTCGCTGTGGATGGTCATCACTCCGGCGCAGGAAGCGGAACTCGGGTCGCGGCTCACCGCTCGGGGCATCCCCTCGGACGTGCTCATTGCCACGGACCGTGTGAACAGCGCAAAGCGCACGCGCTAGGGTCGCGAGCATGGATGACGATGCCCTGCTGAAGGAGCAGATCGCCTACTACCGGGCCCACGCGAGCGGGTACGACCGGCCCTATGCGGAGCGCGAGGATCTGCGGGAGTTGCTGGGTGCCGTCGGCGAACTCCCCATCGCGGGCGACGTGTTGGAGCTGGCCTGCGGAACGGGGCAGTGGACCGGCGCGCTGGCCGCCCGGGCGCGCTCGGTGACCGCTGTCGACGTCGCGGAGGAGACGCTGAGCATCGCGCGTGCGCGGGTGGCCTCCCCCAACGTGGGGTTCGTCCAGGCCGACCTGTTCGCGTGGCAGCCGCCGCGCCGCTACGACACCGTGTTCTTCGCCTTCTGGCTGTCACACGTTCCGCCGTCCCGCCTGCCGGACTTCTGGAGCACCGTCGGCGCCGCACTCGCACCCCACGGCACAGCGGTCTTCATCGACGACGGCCCCCGCGCGGCCGCACGCGAGGAAGTCCTCACCGACCAGCCCACCCCCGCGGTGCTGCGCCGGGTCGATGACGGCAGCGCGTACCGCGTCGTGAAGGTCTTCCACGACGCGGACGAGCTCACCGGCCGGCTGACCGCGCTGGGGTGGTCGGCCGATGTCCGGCCCGTGGGCGACAGCTTCGTCGTCGGCGTCGCGGAACCGCCGGCCAACGCCGGCTGACAGGGCACGGCGGCTGCCGTCGCCCCCCATGCCGGGCGTCGACGCAGGCCGGCCGGGTGCTCAATCGGCTTGACGTGAGTGTGCTGCCACCGGGGCGCCGATGGGCCGCTCAGCTGCGGATCCGCGTCGACGGCGAGGATGTCGTGGCGCGGGCCGCCGGCGAGGGGGCCGCGGTCCGTTCGCGGACGAGGCGTTGCCTGCCGACGGTCGCGGTCCGCTCCGGGCGACTGCCGAGGGGCGCCGGGTGGTGCTCGGCGAGCCCGCGTGCACGGGCGGGTGCTGCGGCTTCCTGTCGGTGTTCGTGCAGCGTCATGGTGGGCTGGTCGAGTGGTCCGGCCGACAGGTGCCTGTCGATCAGGTTCACCCCCCGGCGCTTCACTTCGACGCCGATCAGTACGACGCCGAAGCGACGCGTCGCTGACGCTGCGCCGGACACCCCGTCCCCCCGCGGAAAACCAGTGGAACGACGCCGCCGCACGCCGTTACCGTGCTGCCGAACCGAGTCGCCGAGGCAAGGACGTCCCGTTGTACACCGTGTGAGACCTCCCGAGTGCTGATGTGTCGCGCGCCGCACCTGTGCGTCGCGCTGCTTGTTGCTGCGGACTTCTCACTGGAACCGGTGTACCTCTGTGCTCAATACCTGGGCCGTCGTGCCCACCTGCCTGCCGCTCGTTCTCCGTCGTTGCCACGCGTGCACGTCCGAGCGCTTCCAGGCGAACGGCAAGTTTCGGGTCAACGCGAACCACAAACTGCTCGATGCCTGGCTCCTCGTGCTCTGCACCACCTGCGGGGACACGGCGAAGCTGGCGATCCTGGAGCGCGTGAACGTGCGCTCCGTCAAGCCTGGGCTGCTGGACCGGCTGCACGACAACGACCCCTCCCTGGCAGCCGAGTTGCTCCAGGATCCGGCCGTGCAGCGCCGTAATCGCATCGCCCTCGACTGGGACGGCGCCTGGCGCCTCGACACCGGCGGCTCCGATCACCTCGACCACGAGGTGATCGACGTCTCGGTCCGTTTCGCTGCGCGGATCCCCGTCCGGCCGGTGCGGCTGATCGCCGAGGGCTGCGGTCTCCCGCGGGCCGAGGTCGAGCGACTGATCACCGAGGGGAAGCTCGTCTCGGCGGTCCGGCTGAGCGGCCGGCTCTCCGGCGACTTCACCTTCACGCTCAAGCGCTGAGCCTCTCGGCGACCAGGGCCTGTCCGGCGCGTGCGCCGGGCAGGCCCTGGTGACACGCGATCAGGAGGCGGGCTGCCCCACCTTGGTGGCCGGATCGCCGTCCACCGCGGCCGCGAGCTGCGGCACGAGGCGGTCGAGCACGTAGGGGATGCTGAGCACGGTCGAGAGGGACACGGCGTTGCCGTAGTCGCCGGTCTCCTTGACGAAGACCTCGCGGCCCTCCTTGACGACCTTCAGGTCGGCGTACAGCTTGTCCTGGTGCAGCTTGGTGACGGCCGTGGTGGTGTCGGGCACGATCCAGACGGCGACGCCCTGGTCGAGCAGGTCGGTGCGCTCCTTGCTGATGTTGGCGCCGAACTGGTCGCCGATCACCTTGTCCAGGTCGGTGGGGAGCTTCAGACCGAGGTCGGCCAGCAGGCGGGAGCGGGCGTCCTGGCTGCCGTAGACGAAGGTGCCCTCGTACGGGGTGGCCATCACGGCCGTGGACGTGGTGAAGGCGGGGTTGGCCTTCTTGGCCGCGGCGAAGTTCGCCTCGACACCGTCGACGAGCGTCTTGGCCTCGTCGGCCTTGCCGAGGGCCTTGCCCACGGTCTCGGTCTGCTGCTGCCACGGAATGCCGTAGTCGTTGTACTCCTTGGGCTGGGCCACGACCGGCGCGAACTTCGACAGCGTGTCGTACTGGGCCTTGGTCAGCCCGGAGTACAGCGCGAGGATCAGATCGGGCCTCAGGGCGGCGATCTTCTCGACCTGCGGCCCGGTGCCGGTGTCCTTCAGGACCGTCGGCGCGGCGGCGGAGCCGAGCTTGTCCTGCGCCCAGGGGCCGACGGCGCCCTTGTAGCCGCCGATCCACTCGGTGGTGCCGACCGGCACCGTGCCGAGCGCGAGGACGGCGTCCTGGTCGGTGAGGCCCACGGTGACCACGCGCTTGGGCTCGGCCTTGATCGTGGTGCTGCCGTACTTGTGGGCGATGGTGACGGGGAAGGCGGTGCTCTCCGACGCCTTGGCGGGGCCGGAAAAGCCCGACTTCGGGGCGTCGGAGGCCGAGTCGGTGGAGCCGCAGGCGGCTGCCGCGCCGACGAGCATCAGCACGGAGGCGAGCAGTCCGGCGAACCGGGTGGCCCTGGGGGCGCGGGACATCGCGAGATCCTTCTGTTCGTTTCGGTTCTGGACGGGATGGGTCTGCTACGGGTCGCTGGGGGCCCGCGGCCGGCTACGGCCGGGCGCTGCTGCGGTTCTCCGCCCACGCCCGCCACAGGGCGGCGTACGGCCCCCCGGCGGCGAGCAGTTCGTCATGGGTGCCGCTCTCGGCGATGCGGCCGTCCTCCATCACCACGACCCGGTCGGCCGAGGCGGCCTGGCTGAGCCGGTGTGCGACGACCAGGGCGGTGCGGCCCTCCAGGGCGCGTTCGGCGGCTTCTTCCAGCCGCCCGGCGCCGGCGCTGCCGGCCTCCGCGGTGGCCTCGTCGAGGACGGCGACCGGGGGGTCGGCCAGTACCAGCCGGGCCAGGGCGAGTTGCTGGGCTCGGTCCGCGGTCAGCCGGTGACCGCCCTCGCCGACGACCGTGTCCAGGCCTTCGGGCAGCGCCTCCGCCCAGCCGAGGGCTCCGACCCGGCGCAGGGCGTCGCGCAGTTCCTCGTCGGTGGCGTCCGGCCGCGCCAGGCGCAGGTCCTCGGTGAGCGGGCCGGAGAAGACGTGCACCTCCTGCGTGACCAGGGCCACGGTGCGCGCGCCCTCGGCGGGTTCGGTGCCGCCGACGTCGACCCGGCCGGACGACGGGCGGTGGATGCCGACCACGATCTTGGCGAGCGTGGTCTTGCCCGCGCCGCTGGCACCGACGAGGGCGACCTTCTCCTTGGGCCGCAGGACCAGGTCCACGTCGCTGAGCACGGACCGGCCCGGCACGTACGCGTGGCCGACGCCCTCCACCGTGACCGTGGGGACTCCCGCGAAGTCCGCGGGCCGTTCCCGCTCCGCGACCACGGGCACCGGCTCGTCGACGACACCGACCAGCCGGGCGAGGCCCGCGGTGGCGGACTGGGCGTCGTCCAGCAGCACGAGCGCGGTGTTCACCGGGCCGAAGAGGCTGTGGAAGTACAGGGCCGCCGCCGTGGCCGTGCCGATGGACACGGAACCGCCGCGCACCAGCAGGAATCCGGTCACCAGCACGGCGGCGAGCCCGGTGTACTCGGCCACGTGCAGCCGGCTGTAGAAGCGCAGGACGAGTTGCACCCCGCGCAGCGTCAGGTCGACGGCCGCCTTGGAGCGTTCGGTGACGCGCGCGGTGTGCGCGTCCTCGGCCCGGTAGGCGCGCACGGTGGCCGCGCCGCCGATGGTGTCGAGCAACTGCTGCTGCTGGGCGCCGGTGGCGATGCGCTCGGTGGCGTACAGCGGTCCGGCGTTGCGGACGTACCAACGCGCGGTGTACGCCTGCACGGGCACCGCCAGCAGCGCCGCCAACAGGAACCGCCGGTCGAGCACGGCCAGCGCGGCCAGGGTCAGCACGATCGACAGGCCGGAGCGGACCAGTTCGGGCAGCGCCGTGCGGATCGCGTCGGCCACCCTTGACACGTCGCGCGTGACGCGGGCGTTGAGGTCGCCGGAGCCGGCCCGCTCCAGGCGGTCCAGCGGCAGCGACAGCGCCCGCTCGACGAAGCGTTCCCGCAGTTCGGCCAGCACGGTCTCGCCGAGGCGCGACACGAGCGACATGCCGAGGGCGGTGGCCACGCCCTGCGCCACCGCGACGAGCACCAGCAGGACCACGGGCAGCGTCAGCGCGTCCGCGGCCTTCCGCTCGGTGCCCAGGTCGACGATGTGCCCCAGCAGCGGTTGCGTCAGCAGGCCGACCGCCGTGGCCGCCACCATCACCAGGGCTCCGGCCGCGGCCAGTGCCCGGTGCGGGCGCACCAGTTCGCGCAGGGCGGCCCGGGTCCTGGCCGGCGTCGCCGTGGGCAGCAGTTCGCGCTCCGGGGACCGCGGTGCCGTCGTCATGCCAGTACCGCCGTCCGGTAGGTCGCGTCGTCGTGTACGAGATCGCCGTGCGCGCCGTCGGCGGTGACCCGACCGCCGTCGAGGAGCACGACGCGGTCGGTTGCGGACAGCAGCGCGGGGCTGTTGGTGACCACGAGCGTCGTGCGGCCGCGCCGGTGCTCGCGCAGCCCGGCGGCGATGCGGGCCTCGGTGACGGCGTCGACGGCGGTCGTGGGGTCGTGGACGACGAGCACCGGCCGCTCCGCGGCGAGGGCCCGGGCGAGGACGACGCGCTGGCGCTGGCCTCCGGAGAGCGAACGGCCGCCCTCGGTGATCCCGGTCGCGGTGCCCAGCGGAAGGGCCCGGGCGACCTCGTCGGCGCAGGCGGCGGCCAGCGCGCGGCCTGCGTCGCGGGAGCCGTCACCGCCCGCGGCGATGTTGTCGTCCAGGGTGCCCTCGAAGAGGTCGGCGTCGTGCGCCGCGACGAGGACGACGGTGCGCAGGCGCGCCGGGTCGAGGTCCGGAAAGGGCACGCCGTCCAGTTCGACGACGCCGGCGTCCGGGTCCGCGGTGCGGCCGAAGCAGTCGAGCAGTGCCTGGGCGGCGGCGGGGTCGGTGCTGGCGACACCGAGGAGTTCGCCGGGCCGGACGTCGAGGTCGGCCTCGCGGAGTGCGCCGAGGCTGACGCCGCGCAGCCGCAGTCCGCCGCGTACGGGGTCCGCCGGGCCCGCCGGGCCGGACGGCACCGCGGGTTCCGCGTCGAGCACGGCGGCGACGCGCGCCGCGGAGGCCCGGCCCTGGGCGAACTCGGCGTTGACCCAGGCGAACACCTCCAGCGGCCCGAGCAGGAACAGCGCGAGACCGACGGCGGAGACGAGCTGACCCAGCGTGATGTCACCGGCCAGGGCGAGCCGTCCGCCGATCAGCGCGACCACCGCGATGAAGACGCCGGTGAGGGTGAGCACCACCCCGCTCTGCCACGCCTCGGCGCGTGCCGCCCGCACCGTGGCGCCCAGCGAGGCGCGGCTGGTGCGCCGGTACCGTTCGACAGCGGCGGCCTGGGCGCCGATCCCCTTGAGCACCCGCAGCCCCGACACCAGGTCCGCGGCGACTCCGGAGGCGTGCGCGGCCTGTTCCTGTTCGGCCTCGCTGCGCCGTTCCAGGGGCTTGCTCAGCAGGTGTCCGAGCCAGAGCAGCAGCGGTGTGCCGAGGAGGACGAGCAGACCGAGCGGGACCGAGATGCGCAGCAGGGCCACGGCGCTCACGAGGAGTCCGGTGAGCGCCGACATACCCGTCATCACGGCCATGTTGACGGCACCGACCCGCTTGGCGTCCTCGGTGGCGATGTTCGCGAGTTCGCCGGGCAGTCGGCCCCGCTCCGCTCCGCCGCGGGGGTCGAGGACGCGCCGTACGAGGGCGACGCGAAGCTCGTGCGCGGCCTGTTCGGCGGCCCGTTCCCCGGCGCGGGCGCCGAAGCGGAAGCTGACGGAGAGTCCGACGTACACCACGGCCAGCACGCCGAGCCAGAACAGCAGCGCGCCGCCGTCGCCCCCGGCCACGGCCCGGTCGATGACGAGGCCGATGAGGACCGGGACCAGTGCCTCACCGAACTGGTGCCCGGCCCCGAGCACGGCGCCGGTGGCGACGTCCCGCCCGCGGCTCCTGACTGTCCGCAGCAGGACGTCGCGCCCCGGCGGCACCTTCGTTCGCACTCCGTGCACCCCTCCGGAAACCCGGCCGGCCCCGACCGGCCACCCAACAATTTAGGTAAGGCTAGTCTAACTATGAGGGTTCGGGTCAAGGGCGTCCGGGGTCTCCCGCACGGTGCCGTGAACGGCGCGGGAAGCGTTACGGCACGCGCGCGGTCCACTCCGGCGTACCGAACTTCGTCGCGGCGAGTGCCTCGGCGCGCGCCAGTTCCTCCGCGGTGACCTGACCGGTGGTGAGTCCGTAGCGGGCGCGGAAGGAGTCGACCATGCGGTCGATGACGGTCTCGCGGGGCAGGCCGGTCTGCCGCCGCAGCGGGTCGACGCGCTTCTTCGCGCTGCCGGTGCCCTTGTCGGAGAGCTTCTCCCGGCCGATGCGCAGCACTTCGAGCATCTTGTCGGCGTCGATGTCGTAGGACATCGTCACGTGGTGCAGCACCGCGCCGGCGCCGCCGTCGGGTCCCACCACACGCTTCTGCGCGGCACCGGCGATCTTGCCGGCCTCCGTGGCGATGTCGTTCAGCGGCTGGTACCACGCCTTGATGCCCATGTCGCCGAGCGCCTCCAGCACCCAGTCGTCCAGGTAGGCGTAGGAGTCGGCGAACGACAGCCCCGACACCAGTGACGCGGGCACCGACAGGGAGTACGTGATGGTGTTGCCGGGCTCCACGAACATCGCGCCGCCGCCCGAGATGCGCCGCACCACGGTGATGCCGTGGCGCTCCGCGCCCTGCGGGTCGACCTCGTTGCGCAGCGACTGGAAGCTGCCGATGATGACCGCCGGGGCGCCCCACTCCCAGACGCGCAGCGTCGGCGGACGCCGGCCGGCGGCGACCTCGGCGGTGATGACCTCGTCCAGCGCCATGTGGAGCTCAGGGGACTGCGGGGCCTCCCGGATCAGCTGCCAGTCGTAGTCCGTCCAGTCCGTCGCCTGCGCGACCGCCCGGCGCACCGCGACGGCGATGCCCTCGGCCGTGAGCCCGTACATCACCGTGCCCTCGGGGAGGGCCTCCTCGACGCGCGCCGCGATCCCGGCGGCGTCGGTGCTCACGGGCGTTCCCTCCAGGGCCCGGTCGATCGCCAGGATCGCCTCGTCGGGCTCGAGGAAGAAGTCCCCCGCGACCCGGACGTCCCTCAGGACCCCGTCCCGCTCCTCGAGGTCGACCACCACCAGCTTGCCACCGGGCACCTTGTACTCGCCGTGCATGACGTTCCGCCTTGATCGTCCGTAGTCCGTTCTCACGGTACCGCTCAGGCGGACCGCCCCCCTGTCGACCGGAACGCTTCCGGCGCCGGGGCGATTCCTGCCCCACCGGTACGGGCGGGGGAAATCCTGTCGGCGCCGGGGGTCCGGCCGGCCCCATCGTGGTCGGCGACCCAATTGGCGACCTGGCCTCATTGAGAAACTTAGATTCACCTGGAGGCAAGGTGTAAGGTACAGGTCATGGCTCAAGCAGAAGGATCGGCGATCAGCTCCTCGCCGCGGCCCATGGACCTCCTCGACGCGCGCTGTCCGAGCCGCGACGTCTTCGTGGATCTGGCGGACAAGTGGGTTCTGCTCATGCTGGTGAGCCTCCGGGAGGGCGGCGACCAGCGCTACAGCGAGTTGCAGCGGTCCCTGGGCGGCATCAGCCGCAAGATGCTGTCCCAGACCCTGCGGACCATGGAGCGCGACGGCCTGGTCCTGCGCAGCGTCAACCCCCAGGCGTCTCCCCCGCTGGTCATGTACGGACTGACCGAGCTCGGCAGGGAGATCGCCGAGGAGACGCGCGCCCTGTGCGCCTGGACCGAGAAGCGCGCCGCCACCGTGCACGAGGCCCGCGCCGCCTACGACCTTCGCCACGCGGTCAGCCAGGAGGACTGAGCTCGCGCCGAACTGACGCCCGGTGCGCGGCCATCCGCCGCCCACGTCACGTACAAGCGTGGCCATGCCGGATGGCACCGATCCGCCAAGGGGCCGCCCGCACCAGTGGGCGGCTTGTTCCGTTCGCCTGCTCCCACGCGCAACCGAAGGCACACCTGGCAACTGCCGCCGGCCGGCCCGGTCCTCCCCGGCCGGGTGCGACAAGTCGTCCCGACTTCCCGGGTAGATGTCAGGTCGGTCCGATCGCCCGGCCCTCGCGCGGGATCAGGTGCGGGGCGCGGGCTCCGAGGATGCCGAGGACCTCGTCCGGGGCCGGGCCGTGGAGCTCGCGGAAGCAGGCATGGTCGATCCTGTCCTGCCGGGCCCAGATCCCGGCGAGCGACTCCGCGCAGAGCTGGGCCAGGACGCTCGCGAACCGCTCTCTCCGGAGGAGCTTGACGATTTCCTCCTCGAACCGGGCACCTGAGGGGAACTCCAGGTCCATGGCGGCGTCGAGCCGGTCCCCCTCAGGGACGTCGGGGTCGTCGAGGACGGCGTTGAGGACGGCGATCAACCGGACCGCCACGGTGTCGTCCGGCTGTGGCCCCGTCAACGCGACTCGCCCTCCGCCAGGCGATCCACCGTTCCGCGCAGATGATCGCATCCATGCCGCATCCCGGCCGCTGACATACCTCGGCGGTCGGCGGCCGGGCCGAACTTCCGTGCCCGTAGCGAGCCCCCGGCTTCAGGTCCGCGCCACCGACTCGGCCGGGCTCGGGCACTGTTCGAGCCAGCCGCGCTCCGCGGCCAGCAGGGCGATCTGGAAGCGGGTCCGGGCGCCGAGGGCGGTGCCGGCCTCGCTGACGTGCTTCTGGACGGTGCGGCGGCTGACGCCGAGTACCCGGGCGATGGCGTCGTCCTTCATCCCGGTGGCCATGAGGTGCAGGATCTCGCGGGTGCGCTCGTCGATGTCCGCCTCGCGCGCCTGACGCGGGACCGGCCAGTCCTGACGGCTCTCCAGCGACATCGGCACGGCCCGCTCCCACAGGCCCTCGAACAGCGCGACGAGCACGGCGACCAGGGCCGGGGCGTGGATGACCAGCGACCCGGCGGAGGGTTGGTCGCTGTCGACCGGCAGCAGGGCGGTGGTGCGGTCGAAGACCACCAGCTTGACCGGGAGGCCGGAGCTGAGCCGGAGTTCGCCGCCGCCCGCCGTGCCCCGCAGCGCGGTCTCGAGCGACATCTCGTCGGTGAAGCCCTCGGTGTCGTAGACGGAGCGCAGCCGCACGCCGTCGTGGACGGCGGTCTCCCCCGCGGCCCGTTCCCGGCCGTCCTGGCGGTCCCGGCCGTCCCCGTAGGCCGTCTCCGTACCGGTCACATACGGCGGCTTCGCCAGGTGCAGCACCTCGCGACGGCTGGCCTTGAGCAGGTGCCCGTAGCGCGCCGCGACCTCCTCGGCCCGCTCCAGGACCTCGACGAGGTGCGGGGCGTGCGGGCCGGAGACGGAACGGTAGACCTCGTGAAGCTGCTCCATGTACAGCTCCGCCTGGGCGAGTTCGCTGCGCCTGCGGGCGAGCAGCGACCCCAGGGACGAGCGCGGCGGACCCGCCCGCCAGCGCGTCGGACGGCCGGCGATGCGGATGGCGAGCAGTTCGTCCTCCAGCGTCCGCAGGGCCCGCCCGGCCTCGTCGGCCGGTACGCCGACCGCCTCCGCCACCGCGCCGGCGTCGGCTGCGGGGTGGCCCACCAGGAATTCCAGGACGCGGCCGCTGAGCGGGTCCAGGCCGGTGCCGGCCCACGGGCCGGCGGAGGTCGCATCCATCTGGCCTGCCCATCTGTCGATCGGGGAACGCCCGTTGATCGTACGCCCCGCCTGTTTCCACGGATCGTCCACCGGTCGTCCACGCGTCGCCCGCCCGTTCCCCGCGGTTCGGCGGAGCGCGCATGTGTGCAACTGCGCGAACCCGCGTCCGCGGACGCTTGTCCGCGCTGACGGACCACCGACAAGGTGATCTCCGCCCCGCCAGTCCCGACGACGCAGCTGGCCCTGCACACACCCAGAAGGGCGTTGCATGTCCTCACGCTCCAGACGCACCCGGTTGACGGCGCTCACCGCTGTCCTCCTCACCCTCACCGCGACCCCGCTCGCCCACGCCGCCCCCGACACCCCGGCGTCCCCACGGGGCGCCGCCCCGGCCGCGCACTCCCTGACCCTCGCCGACGGCTCGGTGGTGCACTGGTCCGACGACGGGACGGGAACCCTGACCCGGAAGGACGGCACCACCCGGGCCTTCCCGGTGCCGCAGCCGCAGGGCCGCAGCGGGCTCGGCGAGCGGCTCGCCCCGTCCGCAGCGGTCCTCCAACGCCGCGCGGACGCCGCCGCGTTGACGCCCTACACCCTGGGGGCCGCCTCCGGGGGTGCCCGCTCGGCGGTCCGGCCGCAGACCATGAACTCCGGTGCCGTCACGCTCCCGGACTCCGTCCGCGACGCGATCGACGGTCTCGGGTCCCGCCGGGGCGCCCGCTCCGCCGCGCCGGCGGCCTCCGGCGGCGTGCCCGCCAACGAGGGCCTGACGACGTCCTTCCAGTCCTACCTCAACTCCGGTGGCGTGAACGTCGTCGGGGCCTTCCAGGACTCCGCGGACCTCCTGCACGCCCTGCCCGGCGCGGGCCAGATCGTCACCAACGTCTCGCTGGGCGACCTGACCGACCAGTCCATGGCGGACGCGGGCGACGAGTACGTGCGCGGCTACGGGCCCACCACGGTGGTCAAGGACGGCCAGCGCTACCTGGACTACCCCTCCCTGCCGCTCATCCCGACGTACACCAGCGACGGGGCGGGCCGGCTCGACCCGACCGGTTCCATCGAGGGCCAGGACCCCAACCTCGGCGAAGTACTGCTCGACTTCTCGATGATGGCGCCGCTGCCGCACGACCGGCAGCGCCCGGAGGCCACCGGGAGCGGGGCCACCGACCTGCTGGGCATCGCCCCCGGGGCGCAGTACCGGCTGGTCGTCCCCGAGGAGCCCTCCGCCGAGGGCATCGCGACGGCACTGCGGGCCGCCGCCGCGCAGAAGCCGCGCCCCACGGTCATCACCGCCAGCCTCGGCTTCGGCACCGACGGGTCGATCGGCTTCCCGTCACGGTGGCTGGAGGACGACCCGGCGATCCGGGACACGCTGCGTTCCATCGTGGACTCGGGCATCGTGGTGGTCGTCTCCTCCAACGACGGCACGCGCCTCGGCCTGCCGGTGTCCGTCGGCCCGGACGGCGGCAGCACGCCGACCGACCTCACGTCGAGCACGCACGCGCAGACGAGCATCGACGACGTCGCCCCGACCACGACCCCGTCGCTGGTGCGTGACACCGGGGTGATCGGTGCGGGCGGCACCACCGTCGACGACACCCTCAGCTCGGACGACGTCCGCACCGCCGTCTACCCGACGACCCGCTACAACGGTTCGGCCGGCTACTCGTCGGGCTTCGGCACCCGCATCGACCTGGCCGCACCCGGCGACAACCTGCCCTCGCTGTTCCACACCTCGGACGGCCCGCAGGTGGTGCTCAACGGCGGCACCTCCGCCTCGGCACCGATGATCGCCGCCGCGGCGGCCGACGTCCTGGCGGCCGCGAAGGCGACCGGGCAGACGCTCACCCCGCGCAAGGTGCGCGACCTGCTGGTCGCCACGGGGCGGCCGATCGCCCAGCCCCCGCAGGCCGACCGGGAACTGCACATGGGCACGCAGCTCGACGTGACCGCCGCGGTGGAGAAGGTGCTCGCCAAGCGCCACGACCTCGCCCCGTCGGCGGTGCGCCTGTCCGTCGCGCAGCGCCAGGTCATGTCGGTCACGCCCAGCGTCTCGTTCGTCGAGGCCACCGACCCGTCCGCCATCGACCTGGCAGGGCCGGCCGGCGGCTGGGACGGTGTGCCGACGGGCGAGAACGCGTTCGCCCCGCTCACCTTCGGGCTCGATCTCACCGGTGCGCACACGGGCCTGACGTACCGCCTGCGCGTGGGCGAGCACGGCGTGATCCCCTCCTCCGGTCCCAGCCTGCGGGTCCTGCCGAGTGAGCTGCTGGGGGCCGCGGGCCTGCCGCTCGTCTCGTCCGGGGCACGCAGTCTCCAGGTGACGTTCGAGGCGCTCGACGGCGGCAAGGTCGTCGCCTCGGCCGTCCGCAAGCTCACCCTGAGCGCGACCGACGGCACCCACCTTCAGCCGCAGGCACCCACCGCGCCCGGCGCGAGCCCGCTCGGGAAGCCGGTGACCGTGCACTACGACCTGACGGGTCTGCGCGACACCACGGACCCGGAGCTGGTGCTGTCCTCGGTCGGCCACTGGACGCCGTTCACCACGAGCGACAAGTGGCGTGCCCAGTGGCGTACTCCGCTCACCGGCACGAAGGGCTCGGTGACGATCCCCGCCTCCGCCTTCGCGGCGGGCGGCGCGGGTCTGTACGGCGTCGGGATCACCCTCTACGACGGCCAGGTCTTCGGTGACTTCCGGGCGCTGCGCGTCGGCCCCGGCGCCGACCAGCGGCCGGAAGCACCCCTGCTGAGCCACGGGACGACCGAGAAGGCGCACTCCGTCGAACTCACCCGCACCGACGCCAAGCTGACGGTGAACTGGGACGCCTCGGCGGCCGATGACGCCGACGGCGCCGCGATCGAGTTCCTGACCCCGGCGCCGACCCTGTACGGCGCGCTCAACACCGCCACGAACCAGAACGGCAGCGGCCGGGACGACAACGGCGTCGACCACGCGTCCACGCTGTTCCGCCCCCTGCCTTCGGTGAAGGGCAAGGCGGTTCTGGACCTGAAGGCGCTCGGCCTGCCGACCGGACTCCAGTACCCGGTCCGGATCATCGCCACCCACGACGGCAAGCCCGTCGGGCAGTCCTCGCCCACCTCGTTCGTCCAGTACCTCGACGGCGAGACGATCTCGGGCACCCTGGAGAACTTCGAGGTCAGCGGCGACACCGCGCTGCTGTCCACGGACGACTTCGCGGACGGGGACGACGGCTGGATCCACCTGCGCGACTCGGCGACGACCGCGTACTCCCTGACCGACGGCACCCTCGGGACCGTCGTGGCGCACGACACCGGCAAGGGCATGATGTCCGAGGTCGTGGGGGCCGACCGCACCACGGGTCACACCCTGATCGCCCACCAGCCCTTCGACGGCGGCACGTTCCCGGAGGTCGCCCTGCGGGACACCACCACCGGCGCCGAGGTGCGCACGACCGCGCTGGACCCGGAGGGCGACTCCACGTCGGTCTCCTTCATGGGCGGGGCCGTCGACACGGTCCGCCACCGGGCGGCCGTGGTGACGTACGACGGGGTGTCCGGGGTCGACAGCCTCTGGACGGTCGACATGGCCACCGGCCGCGTCTCCGACCCGCTGCCGCTCAACGCCTCCCAGCCGGGGCGGGCGTTGGGCAATGTCTCGGTGGACGCCTCGACGGGCATCTTCTTCGTGGCCACCTCCGGCACGATGGGGCCCTGCCTGTCCGGGCGTGTCCCGTACTACGCCGTCTCGGTCGACCTCACCGCGCGTACCGTGTCTCCCCTGGCCACGCTGCCCACCTGCGTCGCCGGCCTGCTGCCGGACGGCAAGGGTGACAAGGTGTACGTCGCCGCCGGGCCCGTCACGCCCAACTACAACAGCGGCGAGTTCCCGACGAGCACCTGGCGCTCCGCGTCCCAGTCCACGCTGGCCACCTCTGCGCCCGCCGACCTCGGGACGAGGGGCGTCATGTGGCCGGTCCTCGACACCGAGCACGGGGTCGCCCTCGTGGCGCACCTCTACGAGGAGGCCACCACGGAGGACAACAACGCCCTGAGCGAGATCACCGTCCTCGACCCGGACACCGGGAAGGTCCTCGCCCGGCATCCTGTCGCCAACCTCGTCGGCTCCACCATCTCCACGTCCAACTTCGACTTCACCGGCCGCCGCGGCCTGTTCCTCGACCCCGCCCACCGCACCGCGTACCTGGTGAACCCGTGGGCGAACGGTCTGGAGCGGTTCTCCTACTAGCCCCGATCGCGCAGGAGCCCCCGCCGGACGCCGGCGGGGGCTCTTCGCATGACCGCAATGCCGAGGGCCCGTCCGGTGAATGCTCGCGAAAATTCCGAAGACGCCCCGCCGAACTGGGTAATTCGGTATTCCACGACTTAGATGCAGGGGCCACGGTGGTCCGAACCGGGGTTATTGTCAGTTGACCATTAAACCAGTTCCGATTGGTGTGTGCTTGTCAATGACCGAGAATCGTCAGGACGCATCTTCCGAGGCCGCGAATGCCGGCGTCCTGCTGCAGATGCTCAGCGGTTACTGGGTGACTCAAATCGTCCGCGCCGCGGTCGACCTCTCCCTCCCGGACCATCTGGCCGATGGACCGCTGAGCGCGGAGGACATAGCCGAACGAGAATCCAGCGACCCCGCGACCACCTACCGACTGCTGCGTGCCTGCGCCTCGCTCGGCCTGGTGGCCCACGACGGCGAACGCCGTTTCTCGGGCACCCCCTTGAGCCGCCTGCTGCGCACCGGCGCGCCGAACACCCTGCGGGAGGTGGCCCTCACCTGGGCGGGGCCTTCTCACTGGCGGGCCTGGGAGCGGTTCCCCGAAGCCGTCCGCAAGGGAGGCACCCAGATCGAAAGCGCGCTGGGTGCCGACTTCTTCAGCTACCTCGGCGACCACCCGGCCGAGGCGGAGCTCTTCTCGGTCGCCATGTCCGGCATGTCCGAGCAGTTGAACCGCGACCTCGCCCAGGCGCTCGACACCACCGGCGACAACGTCGCGGTCGATGTCGGTGGCGGCACCGGAGCGCTCGTGCAGGGGCTGCTGCTGGCGAACCCGGACCTTCACGGGCAGAGCCTGGACCTGCCCCACGCCACCGCCGGAGCGCAGGCCTCGGCCGAGAAGCAGGGGCTTGCCGACCGGTTCACCGCGGTCACCGGGGACTTCTTCGCGTCCGTCCCGCCGGCCGACCTGTACCTGCTCAAGATGGTGTTGCACGACTGGAACGACGCCGATTGCATCCGGATCCTGCGGAACTGCCGTGCTTCCGCTCGGCCGGGCGCGCGGGTCGTGGTGGTGGAGAACGTGATCGGGGACATCGGGGCGCCCGGCTTCGAGCCCCTTGCCGACATGCACATGCTGGCGATGCTGCCGGGGCAGGAGCGCGACCTTCCCGAGTTCGACGCGCTCTTCGCGGCATCGGGGTGGCGGCGGACGGCCGTCACCCCGACCGGATTCCAGTTCAAGATCATCGAGTTGGAGACGATCTAGGACTCGGCCGGGCCGGCGCGGACCGGCGAACCGGGAGGCGGGCCGGGGGCCGTACGGCCGCCGGCCCGCCCCCTCGTTCGGATGGTTGACGTGGACTCGTCACCCTGTCATGGTCTAGACCTGATAGGGCGCCGGGGCCGGGCCGGGGCGGGGCCGGCCCCCCGCACCCCAACACCCAACCCCCCCCCCCCCGCCCCCGGGCGGGCAGTACACCCCCCCCCCGGCGGGGGCGCTCTTCTCATGTGCGGGGGTGCGCGGACCCGTTCAGCAGGCCGTCGAGCAG
>NZ_JBIARB010000018.1:0-151108 GCF_042889545.1 Streptomyces sp. NPDC002574 | reverse complement strand
CTGCAGGGGGGACCCTGTGGGAGAGTAGGACGCCGCCGAACAATTATTAGCCTCAACCCCCGAGCTCCGGCTCGGGGGTTGAGGCTTTTTTGCGTACCATCGCGCCATGACGACCTATGCGATACGTGCCTCCCGTCCGGACGAGTGGCGTGCTCAGCGGGCATTGCGACTGGAAGCCCTCAAGGACCCCGTGAGCGGTGTGGCCTTCGTCAACACGTACGACACCGAGGCGGCTTTCACGGACGAGGTGTGGCAAGAGCGGGCGCGGACCCGGTCGTTCATCGCGGAGACCGGGGCCGGCGAGCGCGTGGCCAATGTCGCCGTGCTCGTCGAGACCGGTGCGGAGTACGACGTGCCGCAGACGCATCTTGTCGGGGTGTACGTGCGGCCCGAGTTCCGCGGCGGCGGGCTGGCCGCGGAGTTGCTCGGGGCGGCCGTCGAATGGTCCTGGCAACTGCCGGAGAACGTGCGGCGGGTGCGGCTGTGGGTGCACGAGGACAACCACCGTGCCCAGGCGTTCTACAAGCGGTTGGGCTTCGTCAGGACGGGCCGGACGATGGCGTTCCCACTGGACGAGTCGCAGACCGAGTACGAGATGGCCCTGGAACGTCCTTAGGGCAGCTGGACCGCGTCCGGGATCTCGTCGAGGAGGGCCGGAGGCTGGGTGCCGAGGACGAGGCGACTGTCGGCGCGCTGCCAGACAGGGGAGCGCCAGGGGTCGCGGGCCTGTTCGGGGGAGCGGAGGACGGCCAGGGTGGGGAGCCCGGTGGCGGCGCCCGTGGCGAGGAGGTCCGGGAGTTCCGGGACCGGGGCCAGGGCCGCGACGTCGTCGAGGACCAGCGTGAGTGGTGGGTCGAGCCGACCGGCGGGTGACCTTGCGGCCATGCGCCGGCCGTGCTCGACCACGCTCGAGACGAGTGCGGTGAGCAGCGGCATCGCACCCGGGTGGGTTCGCGGGTCCTCGTTGGGTTCGCCCACCACGTAAAGCGTGCCCAGATCCGTCAGGAATGACTCCAGGTCGAGGGAGTCGGCACGGCCGGGGTTGCAGGCGTCCCTGATGTGGACGGAGTTGAGCGATTCCAGGGCCCGGTGGACGAGGGCCTGGGCGGCGTCGCGACGGTCGGCGTGGGCGTGGAGGACGGACTCCAGCTCGCCGCTCCAGCCGGGGGCGGCGCGGGTGTGGGTGCGCAGGACGCGTACGGCGTCCTGGCCGTTGCTGCCGCCCGCCCAGCGGTGCACCTGGCGGAACGGCTGGCCGTCCACCGCGGCGGCGTGCAGCCAGCAGCGCAGCAGGGTCTCGGCGGCGTCGTAGAGGGCCGCGTCGAGGCTCGCACGGGGCCGTACGGGGAACAGCAGGGCCCGGGAGCGGGTGATGGCCGTGGGGACGTCCTCGCAGCCCGTGTGGGGCGCCCAGCGCAGCCGGGCCGGGGTGTCGACGAGGTGGGCCGGGTCGAAGACGTGGACCGGTCCGAGCTTGGCGCGGTTGCCGACGGTCTGGTGGAAGGTGTCGGGGTCGGCGGTGGTGACGAGGACCGGGCCCGCGGCGTTGAGGACGGCGGGCTGGACGAGGCGTTTACCCTTGTCGCCGCGCTGCGGGGCGAAGACCGCGTAGGTGCGGGTGAGTTCGCGGTCGACGGAGACCTCGGCGGCCGCGGGGGGCTCGGCGCGCACCGGGGCGGGGGCGGCGTCCACGACGGGATCCGCCGCGGGCGACGGAGCCGGCACCGGCGCCGTGGCCGTGGGGCTCTGCGTGGCGGGGCGCGGCACCAGCGGCGCGGGCCCTTGGCCGGGCGCCGTCTCCGCCGCCGCCTTGGCCGCGGCCCGGCGGTTGGCTCGGCGCAGCCTGGTGCGGGCGATGGTCCCCATGACGAAGACGGTGAGGACGAACAGCACCATCAACTGCCCGATGAAGACGCCCCAGAAGAGGCCCGAGCCGGGCAGGCCCGCCAGGGGGGCGGGGGCCCAGGCCCCCGCGATGTCGTGGGGCTGGGCGATGAGGTGGCGCATGGCCAGGGGCGTCCGGGTGAAGTGGACGTCGGCCGGCCAGGCGCCGTGGGAGAGGAACCCGGCTATCCCGGTGCCCGTCCACACCAGGATGGTCATGCCGAGCAGGAAGCCGATCACGCCCAGGATGAGGCCGTCGGGGATGCCGCCCTCGCGCTCCTGGCTGCTGTGCTGCTGTCTCGCCATGGTCAGGCCACCGTTCAGGCCACCGCGTCGTCGGCCATGTGTTTGTCGAGGGAGACCCGGGGTTCGCCCTGGTCCTGGTCCTCGTCGTAGTCGTTGACGGAGCCCTCGGTCATGGCGCGGTCGGTGTAGACGAGGGGGCGTTCGGTCTCGGTGATGAGGTGCTTGACGACCTGGACGTTGCCGTTGACGTCCCAGACGGCGATGCCCGGCGTGAGGGTGGGGATGATCTCCACCGCCCACCGGGGCAGGCCCAGCACCCGCCCGGTGGAGCGTGCCTCGTCGGCCTTCTGGGCGTAGATGGTGCGGGTGGAGGCCATCTTGAGGATGGCCGCGGCCTCCTTGGCGGCGGCGCCGTCCACGACGTCGGAGAGGTGGTGGACGACGGCGACGAAGGAGAGGCCGAGGCGGCGGCCGAACTTCAGCAGGCGCTGGAAGAGCTGGGCCACGAAGGGGCTGTTGATGATGTGCCAGGCCTCCTCGACCAGGAAGATGCGCTTCTTCCGGTCGGGGCGGATCCAGGTGTGCTCCAGCCAGACGCCGACGATCGCCATGAGGATCGGCATGGCGATGGAGTTGCGGTCGATGTGGGACAGGTCGAAGACGATGAGCGGCGCGTCCAGGTCGATGCCGGCGGTGGTCGGCCCGTCGAACATGCCGCGCAGGTCGCCGTCGACGAGCCGGTCCAGCACGAGGGCCACGTCCAGGCCCCAGGCACGGACGTCCTCCAGGGCGACGTTCATCGAGTCGGCGGAGTCCTCCATGGGGTGCCGCAGCCGGTCCACGATGTCGGTCAGGATCGGCTGGCGCTCCGTCACGGTCTCGTGCACGTAGGCGTGGGCGACCTTGAGCGCGAAGCCGGAGCGCTCGTCCAGGCCGCGGCCCATGGCGACCTCGATGATCGTACGGAGCAGAGCCAGCTGGCCCGTCGTGGTGATCGCGGGGTCGAGAGGGTTGAGCTTGATGCCGCCGTCGAGGGCGGCCATCGGGTCGAGCCGGATGGGAGTTATTCCGAGGGCCTTGGCGATGAGGTTCCACTCGCCGACGCCGTCCTCGCCCTGGGCGTCCAGGACGACGACCTGGCGGTCGCGGAAGCGCAGCTGCCGCAGCACATAGGTCTTCTCCAGGGCGGACTTGCCGTTGCCGGACTCGCCGAGCACCAGCCAGTGCGGCGCCGGCAGCTGCTGCCCGTACAGCTGGAAGGGGTCGTAGATGTACCCCTTGCCGGAGTAGACCTCACGGCCGATGATCACGCCGGAGTCGCCGAGGCCGGGGGCCGCGGTCGGCAGGTAGACGGCCTGGGCCTGGCCCGTGGAGGTGCGGACGGGGAGGCGGGTGCTCTCCACCTTGCCGAAGAGGAAGCCGGTGAAGGCGTCGGTGAGCGCTGCGAGGGGGTCCAGCATGGCCATGGGTGGAGCGCCTCCTCGGCGTCAGCGGTCGGCGCGCCTGCGGCGCGGGCCTCGGCTCGGCATCGTTGTCCCTGTCGTCCTTCCCATTAGCGCCGCCCCTGCGGGCGGGGCGTCAAGTGCGCACGGGCGCATGCTCGTCCTCCCGGCTACCGGCGGATGCCGGTCGCGAACGGGAGCGTATTGACGAACGCCCGGTGGTGCTCTCGGTCGCACCACTCCAGCTTGAGGTACGACTTGCCCGCGGAGGCGCGGATCGTGCGCTTGTCGCGGGCGAGTGCCTCGGGGGAGCGGGAGGAGACCGTGATGTAGCCGACCAGGTTGACGCCCGCGGCGCCGGAGGCGAGGTCTTCGCCGCGCTGGTCGATACGGCTGTGGTGGGCGATGTCGCGGGGGTCGACCACGCGGTTCATCTTGGCGGCCCGGCTGGCGTCGGCGTCGTCGTTGGTCTTCTCGGTGAGCATGCGCTCGATGGCGACGTCGGTGGGTTCCAGGTCCATGCAGACGGCGACCGTGCGGATCACGTCCGGGGTGTGGACGAGCAGCGGCGCCAGGAAGTTGACCCCGACCGGGGTGAGCGGCCACTCCTTGACCCACGCCGTGGAGTGGCACCAGGGGGCGCGGGTGGACGACTCGCGGGTCTTGGCCTGGAGGTAGGTCGGCTCGGTGGCGTCCAGCTCGGCCGGCCAGGCGTTGCGGCGGGTCATCGCCTGGAGGTGGTCGATCGGGTGGTCCGGGTCGTACATCGAGTGGATGAGGGACGCCAGCCGGGCCTGCCCGAGGGGCTGGCGGACGCGGATGTCGGCCTCGGTGAGCCGGGCGCAGATGTCGGTCAGCTCACGGGCCATGACCGCGGCGATGCCCGCGTCCTTGTCGAGGGCCTTGCGGCCGACGCCGGCCGCGCGGGCGATGGCGTTGCCCTCGGCGGCGAGTTCGCGGCTGTAGTGCATGCAGGCGACGAGGTAGGCGCGGTGCTGCTCGGAGGAGGTCGACACCATGGACTGCAGTTGTTCGTACGAGTCCTTGAGCCACTGGTCGGCGCGGTCGTCGCCGCGCTGGGCGACGTCCTTGGCGTGGGCGTCGGGGTCCGCGGGGAGCGTGCGGGCCAGCATCTGCAGCCGGGTCACGAAGCCGTCGCCGTTGGCCACGTGCTTGAGCAGGGTGCCGAACCGGTCGACCAGGGCCTCCTGGTCCTCGCTGTCGCGCAGGCCGACACCGGGGCCCTCGATCTCGATGGCCGCGGTGACCGTGCGCCGGTCGACGTGCAGCAGCACCGCGATCTCGTCCGGCCCGAAGGGCGCCGACAGCCAGGTGATGCGCCCGATGCCCGGCGGCGGCCCGATCTCGACCTCCCGGCCGTCGAGCCGGGTGCCGGCCTCGAGGGCCGCGGAGCGGTACGTCGGCGTGGCGCGCAGCGTCCTGCGGTAGGTGCGGTTGATCTCGAACCAGCGGTAGAAGGTCCGGCGCCGGTACGGCATGTAGACGGCGGCGAAGGCGAGCAGCGGCCAGCCGGTCAGACCCAGGATGCGCAGCGGCAGGATCGGGATGAGCAGGCCGGACATCATGCCGAGGAAGGCGCCCGCGATGATCAGGGCGATCTCGCCCGTCTCGCGGTTCTTGCCCACGATGGCGTTGGGGCGGGCCTTGCCGATCAGATACGTACGGCGCTGCTGCGGGGCGGCGTAGGGCTGGGACGTCACCGGCTTTCGCCTCCTGCTGTGGTGCTCTTGCCGCCGTTGCCGCGGTCGGGACCGGTGCGCGGGGACGGCGCGGGGGCCGGGGCGTTGGAGCCGCCGTTCCGGCTGCTGTGGGCGGCGATGCCGCTGGGCACGGCGTTGGCGGGCTGGCCCCCGCCGCCGCCCGTGGGCTGCTCCGGGCCGCCGCCGCGGGAACTGTGGGTCTTGATGCCCTGCTTGACGAGCGCGGCCGGCGAGGAGATGACGGCGGCCGCCTGGGACTCGGAGCTCGCCTTGCGGTTGCTGCGCAGGCTGGCCACGTCGTCGCCGAAGCCGGGCACGAAGCGGTAGATCATCGCGCTGGCGAAGATGGCCAGCAGGATGATGGCCAGACCCGACACGACGGCGCCGAAGGCGGTGGGCCCGTCGGAGCCGCTGAGCGCGCCCGCCAGCCCCAGCACGATCACGATGACCGGCTTCACCAGGATCACCGCGATCATGATCCCGGCCCAGCGGCGCACGTGGTGCCACATGTTCTTGTCGACCAGGCCCGAGTACACGGCGGTGCCGAGGAGGGCGCCCACGTACAGCAGCGCGGCCCGGATCACCAGTTCCAGCCACAGGACGCCGGCGGCGAGCACGGAGACCAGGGAGACCACGATCAGCATGATCGGGCCGCCGCCGATGTCGGAGCCCTTGGTGAGCGCGTCCGTGAACGACCCGAAGAACACATCGGTGTTGGCGGCCGTGCCGGAGGCGATGACCTCGGTGATGCTGTCGGTCGCGGACACCACGGTGTAGAGGATCAGCGGGGTGAACGCGGAGGCGATGACGGTCAGCCACAGGAAGCCGACGGCCTCCGTCAGCGCCTCGGTCAGCGGCACGCCGCGCACGGCGCGCTTGGCGACCGCCAGCAGCCACAGGAGCAGCGTGAGGAACGTGGAGGCGGCGAAGACGACCGCGTACTGGGTCAGGAACGCCTTGTTGGTGAAGTCCACGGCGGCGGTCTTGGTGACCGCCTTCGACAGGCCTTCGATGACCCAGGCGGCGGCGTCGGCGCAGCCCTTCGCGAGCGAGGACAGCGGGTCGAGGGGATCGACGACGGACGGTGTGCCACCGCCGGAGCCGTCGCCGCCTTCGCAGTAGTCGCGTGCCTGGCCGACGATGTAGTCGCAGGCGCTCTTGGTCCCGCTGGGGCTGGGCGTCGGTGAGGGGGCTGCCGCGGCACGGGAGGCGGCCAGGACGAGCGTGGTCTGGGCGGCCGCCACCAGGCCCGTGACGGACAGCGCGCGGCGCAGGCGGTTACCGGGCATAGGTGAAGCCTCCGTATCCCTCGACCGCGTTGGCGATCTCGTCCGCGCTCGCCGCCCGGTTGTCGCCGTTGACGGGCGCGGGGCCCTCCTTCTGGCCGGACGACTCGATCTTCCAGTCCCCGCCGGCCCAGGTGAGTTGCTCGGTGATCGTGAACCACGTCTGGGTCACCGGCTTCGTCGATCCCTCACCGGCCAGGCCGACCAGACCAGTGCACCACACCTCCACGGTGGCGCTGCTGCCGGAGAGTTCCGTCACCTTGGAGCCCACGGGGATGGTGCGGGAGACGAACGTGTAGCCGGCCGGGACGCTGCCGTCCTGGTTCAGGCCCACGTTCTGGAGGAAGTTCGGCGAGTACGCCCGGTCCAGGTCGGTCTGGAGGCGGCCGACGACGTCCGGGGCGTGGATCGCCGCGACGATCGCGTGCCGCCGGTCCGGGGCGAACATGCCGTCGGAGCCCAGCGCCACCGCGTAGTTGGCCGCGGCGGACTGCGCGCCCTGGTCCGTGCGGGAGTACCCCGTGGGGATGCCCGCGGACTTGCCGTCGACCGGGCGGGTGCCGGTGGCGGCGGTCGGCTGGGGGGCGGTGCCGCCCGCCGCGCGGTCGCCGTTGCCGGAGCCCGCGGTTCCCCCGCCGTGGTCGCCGCCGCGGTTGACGAAGGCGATGGCGGCGACGAGGAGGACGACGACGCCGACGACGGTGACGAGGCTGCGACTGGAGCGCGCGGGCCGGCGCGCCGGACCACCGGTGCCGCCCGGGGACTCGGGCAGCCGGGTGGTGCGCGTGGGCGGGCCGTCCTGGCCGAGGCTCATCGGGGGCTCGCCCCCTTGGGGATCGTCGGTTGAGTGGGCATCAGTACGCAGCCTCGGGTGGGGGACGGGGCCGGGACGGGCCCCTTGGGGACAGTGCGCAGGGGATGGGGCGGGGAGCCCGGAGCGCGGTCGCTAGACCGCCATCCCGTAGACGATGGTGAACAGGGTGCCGAGGGAGCCGATGATGAACACGCCGGTCAGTCCGGCGATGATCAGGCCCTTGCCCTGTTCGGCACTGAAGGTGTCGCGGAGCGCCGTCGCTCCGATGCGCTGTTTCGCGGCGCCCCAGATCGCGATGGCGAGACAGAGCAGAATCGCTACTGCCATCACCACCTCGATCATCACGCGCGCTTCGTTCCCCAAGGAGCCGAACGGCCCCCAGTCCGGGGCGATACCACCAATGATGGTGTTGATGTCGCCCTTGTCGGCCGCCAGGAACATGAGAACTCACCACCACGCTAGATCAGTTGGCATCCTCGCCGGGGCGCAAGGAGCCAAGGTCTATCTTGGCGGAGGATGTCGCCGTCGTATGTCGACTCGGCGACTTTCTCAGCCGATTCCCCCGTGTGATCCGGGCCGCAGCCGTCAAAATGGTCGCAGCGGCGTGCGAGCCGGTGTTCGATGGGACTTAGTTGACTACTCTGTGTATCACGGTGGTGAGCGGAGGGCAACGATTGGCGACGCCCTGGCCGGGGATGCTTCCCGGGCCCTGGCGTACCGTCACGTTCCGTGCCGGACAGGGTGAGCGGGCGGGCACACGAGGAGGGTGGGGCGGGTGACGGCGGCGGGTCGTTCGGCGCGCAAGGCCTGGTGGCTGGCGGGGGTGGTCGGCGGACTGTTCATGTCGTTCGTCACGCTGCTCGTCGTCGGCACGTACCTGGTGGCGGCAAGCCTGGCGGGCGGCGGCGGTGGCGCGGTGGCGCTCGCCAAGGGGGCCGTGCCCGCGGCCTACCAGGGCATCGTGCAGAAGTGGGGGAACCTGTGCGACGCCATCAACCCGGCGCTGCTGGCGGCCCAGCTGTACCAGGAGAGCGGCTGGAACCCGCAGGCGCGCAGCCAGGCGCAGGCGCAGGGCATCGCGCAGTTCATCCCCGGGACGTGGGCCACGCACGGTGTGGACGGCGACGGTGACGGCGACCGCGACGTCTGGGACCCGCGGGACGCGATCCCGTCGGCGGCGTCGTACGACTGCGAGCTCGCGCAGTACGTGAAAGACGTCCCGGGGAACCCGACGGAGAACATGCTCGCCGCGTACAACGCGGGCGCGTACCGGGTGATTCAGGCCGGCGGCGTGCCGCGCATCCGCGAGACGCAGAACTACGTCCGGATCATCACCACGCTGGAGAAGAGCTTCGCGGCGCCGGTCGGCGCGGTCGCGCCCTCACGGCAGGCGGCGGGAGCCATCTACTACGCGCAGGAGAAGCTGGGCACGCCGTACCTGTGGGGCGGCAACGGCACGGCGGACCAGGACGGGCGCTTCGACTGCTCGGGCCTGACGAAGGCGGCGTACGAGTCGGTCGGCATCGAGCTGCCGCGCGTGGCCAACGACCAGTGGAACGCCGGGCCGCACCCGAAGCGCGACGAGCTGCTCCCGGGGGACCTGGTCTTCTTCGCCAACGACCTGACCGACCCGCGCACGATCCACCACGTCGGGATCTACGTCGGCGGCGGGTACATGATCAACGCCCCCTACACGGGCGCGGTCATCCGCTTCGACAGGATCGACAGCCCGGACTACATCGGCGCGACGCGGGTGACGGCGGCGGGCGCGGCGGCGGTCTGAGAGCCGGCCGCCGCGACCCTGCGTGTCTCCCTTCGATAACGTCCTGGTGATCATCCGGTGGAGACCGGAACGCCGCGTACCGTCCGGCTCGTTGGACGGGGGACAATGGGCCCTCCGGCATCGTGTCGTTCGTGCGCGGGGATGCCGCGAACACAGTTAGGGGTGCACCGGTGGCAGCGCTTTCACTGGACGGCTCCAACCCGGATGTCAGTCTGCTCCGTGACATCAACGGGCTCGCGAAGCTCGCACCGCGCTGGCTGGACCGCGCCGTGGAGGGTGTGGCCGAGTACGGCCTGATCCTGCTCATGGTGCTGCTCGCGGGATGGTGCTGGTGGCGTGTGGCGCGCCGCGGCGGTTCCGAGGCCCCGGCAGCGGTCGCGGGCGTGGTCTGGGCCGGACTCGCGGGCGGCGTCGCGCTGCTGCTGAACGTCCCGTTGCGCAACTTCGTGGACCGGCCGCGGCCGTTCGCCGAACACCAGGGTCTGGACGTGCTGGTCAAGAGCACGGCCCGCTACTCGTTCGTCAGCGACCACGCGACCGTGACGATGGCGGTGGCCGTCGGCCTCTTCCTGGTCAGCCGCAAGTGGGGGCTGGCCGCTGTCGCGATCGCGCTCGCCGAGGGCTTCTGCCGGATCTACATGGGCGTGCACTACCCCACCGACGTACTGGGCGGCTTCGCGCTCGGCACGGCCGTCGCGCTGCTCCTGGCGCCTTTCGCGCTGGCCCTGTTGACGCCGCTCATGACCGCGGTGGCCGCCTCCCGGGCGGGGCTGCTCGTACGGGCGCCCCGGGCGGCCGGGGCGCCCACGGCGCGGCGCGGGGAGGCGTACCCGGAACCCACGGCCGTCGACAAGGACCTGGCGGCCTGAGGGCTCCCCGGCGCTCCCCGCGCCTGCCCTGCGCCCCTACAGGGCCTGCTGGAAGGCGAACAGCCGGGTGGGGTCGTAGCGGGCCTTCAGGCGGGTGAGCTTGTCCGCGGCGGAGCCGTAGTAGGCGGCGCGCCAGTCGCTCAACGTCGGGTCGGTGTAGTTCTGGTAGGCGGCGCCCGAGGCGTACCGGCGCATCGCGGTGTGCAGTCCGTCGAGCCACTGGGTGGTGCCCGGGGTCTCTATGTACTGGGCGAGGAAGCGCGAGCGGCGGTGGACGAAGGCCGTGGCGGTCGGGGAGACCCGGTTGACGGCGCCGCCGAGGGCGGTGAGCGAGACGCTGCCGGCGCCCGAGCGCAGCGCGCCGACCTGGGAGAGCAGGGTCTGGATGCCGGCTTCCGACAGGGAGCGGTCGTAGAAGTCGGACCGCGCGGTGTACGTCTCGCGGCCGAGCCGGCCGGACGGGCTGCGACCCGGGGTCGTGCCGGGCAGGTGGCACTCGGCGGTGCTCTTGTCCGAGCAGCCCGCGTAGGCGAGCGTCGCGTCGAGGTAGGACCGCGGGTGCAGGGAGACGCTGCTCGCCGGGGAGCCGATGGTGTCGGCGAGCCGGTCGACGGCGTTGGCGAGTTCCGTGCGGGAGGTGATGCCGACGGTGGCGATGCTGATCTGCGGGGAGCCGGAGCCGGACTTGTCCAGGTGCAGCGCGGACCAGATCTGGTCCGGCTGGGCGGGGCCCCACTCCTGCCAGGCGCGGATGACCGCCGCGGCCTTGCTCCACGACCAGGTCAGGTAGCCGGTGACGACCTGCGGCGCGGCCTGGGTGGTGAACGTCAGGTTCGTGACGACGCCGAACTGGCCGCCGCCCGCGCCGCGCAGCGCCCAGAACAGTTCGGGGTTCTCGTCGGCGCTGCAGCGCAGCACCCGTCCGCCCGCGGTGACGATCTCGGCAGCGGTGAGGCTGTCGCAGGTCAGCCCGTAGGCCCGGCTGATCACGCCGTGGCCGCCGCCGAGGGTGAGCCCGGAGATGCCGACCGTCGGGCAGGAGCCGGCGGGCAGGGTGCGGCCCGCGGCGCCGAGCTGGGTGTAGACGTCGATCAGCTTGGCGCCGGCCCCGATGGTGGCGGAGGAGCCGGAGCGGGTGATCTTCGCGAGGGAGGAGACGTCCAGGATGAGCTTGCCCTTGCCGCCCGAGTAGCCGGCGTAGGAGTGGCCGCCGTTGCGGATCGAGACGGGGACGCCGGTGCGACGGGCGAAGTCCAGGCACTCGCGGATGTCCTCGGTGCCGGAGACGTAGGCGACCGCGGCGGGCCGCTGCCCGTCGAAGTGCGTGTTGTACAGCAGCCTGGCGGTGGCGTAGTCCGCGTCGTCGGGGCGGACGAGCCGGCCGCCGAGGGAGTGGGCGAGGGCCTTCCAGTCGGGCGGGACGGTCGCGGCGGCGCTGGTGGCGTTCGCGGGGGGTCCGCTCGCGGCGGTGGGCGTGCCGGTCCCGGTGGGCGCGTCACTGGGTATTCGGCTCCCGGTGGCTGCCGGGTTCCCGGACCCTGCCGGGCCGCAGGCCGCGCTCAGCCAGGTCGCGGCTGTGATGCCGGCGCCCCCGCGGATGAGTGCTCGTCGGTTCAACGTGGGCGCCCTCTCGCTCTGGAAACCCTGTGGTTCCTCTGGTGATGACGGCGCGAGGGGCGCGTTGGTTGTGAGGCGTACGACACATCGGCGGGAATGCGCCGGCGCTCAGGACCCGGCGTGTTCGGTGGCGTCGCGCCGGGCGCGTTCGCGGGCCCGGCGGGAGGGTCCGCGCCATCCGCACGAGCAGGTCGCGAAGGAGAAGGAGCCCTTCTCCTTGGTGGTGGCGTGGTGCGGGGGAGGGGGATCACTGGGGCGCACGCGTCAAAGCTACCGGCCGTTACGCGGTGCCCTGACCCTCGTTATGCCGCATGAGGGCCTGGACGGCGGCACGGTGCAGGGGGTAGGCGCAGATGGGGCAGGTCAGTCGGGCGACCGCCGCGGCCGTGGGACTCGGGATGTGCGCGACCGCACTCGCGGGATGCTCCGGCAGCGGTGAGGCCGTGGAAGCGGGCAGTGCTCCCCGTGACGCGGATCGCGCGCTGCGGCAGGCGGCCGACGCGCTGGTCCGGGCCGGCAGCTCGAAGGTCCGCACGTCGATGGAGACCGCCAGCGGCGGTACCAAGCTCACCATCACCGGCACCGGGAGCTTCGACTACGCCGCGCGGCGCGGCAGCCTCCGGCTCCTGCTGCCGCCGGACGCCGCGGGCGCCGCGGAGCACGCCCCGGTCACGGAGCTGCTGACCCCCGGGGCCCTCTACATGAAGAACCGGGGCGAGGGCGTCCCCGTCGACAAGTGGGTGTGGGTCGACACCACCCGGCTGCCGGACGGCAACCTCGTCACCGGCGGTGCCACCGACCCGCTGGTCGCGGCGGAGCTGCTGCGGGGCGCCCGCGACGTGCGGCTGGTGGGCATGGAGACGCTGGACGGTGCACGGGTGCGGCACTACCGGGGTGTGACGGACATCGCGCGGGCCGCGGAGACCGCCTCGGCGCAGGCCCGCGGCCCGTTGCGGGCTGCGGCGGGCGGGTTCTCCGTGACCCGGGTCCCCTTCGACGCCTACCTGGACGACGCGGGCCTGCTGCGCAAGGTCCGGCAGCGCTTCACCTTCGCCAACGCCGGGGTCGCGGGTGGTCAGAGCGCCCCGACCGCGGTCACCGTGGTCTCGACCACCGGGATGTACTCTTTCGGGGCGCCGGTACGGGTCGTCCTGCCGCACGCGACCGACATCTACACCGGGAAGATCGTTTCTGCGGCCGGCCCCTAGAACCTTGCGGAAATGGCCCGTCCGTGTCATGCACGGACCGTGCACCGGTCCCTACGCTGGGCGGGGAGGAGGTGGTGCACGTGGCGATGTGGCTCCTGGACCAGGACGATCAGGTCCACGTGGCCCTCGCGGAGATCGAGTTGTGCTGCGAGCTGATGATCGCCGCCTCGGCGACCGCCGAGGAGCGGCTGAGCTCCGAGCGCATCGATGAGGTGCTCAAGGTGGAACCACGCGTCCCCGCGCAGGGCCGCCGGCGCGGCTAGCTCCGCAGCAGCCGGGCTATGGCGGCGGTGGCCTCGGCGACCTTGTCGTCGGCTTCGGGGCCACCCTTGGCGGCCGCGTCGGCGACGCAGTGCCGCAGGTGCTCCTCGAGCAGTTGCAGGGCGAAGGACTGCAGGGCCTTTGTGCCGGCGGACACCTGGGTAAGGATGTCGATGCAGTACACGTCCTGCTCGACCATCCGCTGGAGGCCCCGGATCTGCCCCTCGATACGGCGCAGCCGCTTCAGGTGCTGGTCCCTCTGTTCGGCGTACCCGTGCTGGTGCGGCGGATGCTCCGCGGACCCGCCCGCCCCCGGCTGTTCGCCGTGCGGAGCCGTGTCGCCGGTCTCGGTGACCGTCATGGCGTCCCTCCTGCCCCCGATATACCCCTGCCGGGTATATCGTACCGAATTCGCCTCATTGTGCGAGCGTGCACCGGGAGGAGCCCCGATGGGGACCGTTTGCGACCATGAGCGACACTGTAAGACGCCGGTTAGCCCTGGCCGCGCGATGCGCCTAGCATCAATGCGACCGAAACCGATGTATTCCGAGGACTTCACGTGCGCTTTCGTCTGACCCCAAGGGAGACGAGCTTCTACGACATGTTCGCCGCGTCCGCGGACAACATCGTCACAGGATCGAAGCTCCTGATGGAACTCCTCGGAGCCGACTCCGCCACGCGCGCGGAGATCGCCGAGCGGATGCGGGCGGCGGAGCACGCGGGGGACGACGCGACCCACGCGATCTTCCACCAGCTGAACTCCTCCTTCATCACGCCGTTCGACCGGGAGGACATCTACTCGCTCGCCTCCTCCCTCGACGACATCATGGACTTCATGGAGGAGGCCGTCGACCTGGTCGTCCTCTACCAGATCGAGGAGCTGCCGCGCGGGGTCGAGCAGCAGATCGAGGTGCTGGCCCGGGCCGCCGAACTGACCGCCGAGGCGATGCCGCACCTGCGCACGATGGACAACCTCACCGAGTACTGGATCGAGGTCAACCGCCTGGAGAACCAGGCCGACCAGATCCACCGCAAGCTGCTGGCCCACCTCTTCAACGGCAAGTACGACGCCATCGAGGTGCTCAAGCTCAAGCAGATCGTGGACGTCCTGGAAGAGGCGGCGGACGCCTTCGAGCACGTGGCCAACACCGTGGAGACCATCGCGGTCAAGGAGTCCTGACCCAGGTGGAGACCTTCGCTCTGGTCGTGACCATCGGGGTCGCGCTCTTCTTCACGTACACCAACGGCTTCCACGACTCGGCGAACGCCATCGCCACCTCGGTGTCCACCCGGGCGCTGACCCCGCGGGCCGCGCTGCTCATGGCCGCGGTCATGAACCTCGCGGGCGCCTTCCTCGGCACGGGGGTCGCCAAGACCGTCAGTGAGGGCCTCATCGAGACCCCGTCCGGCCGGTCCGGAATGGGCATCCTGTTCGCCGCGCTGATCGGGGCCATCGTCTGGAACCTGATCACCTGGTACTACGGCCTGCCCTCCTCCAGCAGCCACGCCCTGTTCGGCGGTCTGGTGGGCGCGGCGCTGGCCGGCGGCACCGGGGTCATCTGGTCCGGCGTGCTCGACAAGATCGTCCTGCCGATGTTCCTGTCGCCGATCGTCGGCCTGATCGTCGGCTACCTGGTCATGCTGGCCATCCTGTGGATCTTCCGCAAGGCCAATCCGAACAAGGCCAAGCGCGGCTTCCGGATCGCGCAGACCGTCTCGGCGGCGGGCATGGCGCTCGGCCACGGCCTGCAGGACGCCCAGAAGACCATGGGCGTGGTGGTGCTCGCGCTGACCATCGCCGACGTGCAGAAGTCGGGCGACGGGATCCCGGTCTGGGTGAAGATCGTCTGCGCGCTCATGCTGTCGCTCGGCACCTACGCGGGCGGCTGGCGCATCATGCGGACCCTGGGCCGGAAGATCATCGAGCTCGACCCGCCGCAGGGCTTCGCCGCCGAGACCACGGCGGCGTCGATCCTCTACACCACGGCCTACATCTTCAAGGCGCCGATCTCCACGACCCACGTCATCACCTCGGCCATCATGGGCGTCGGTGCGACGAAGCGGGTCAACGCGGTCCGCTGGGGCGTCGCCAAGAACATCGTCGCCGGCTGGTTCATCACCATGCCGGCCGCGGCGCTGGTGGCCGCGGCCACCTACGGCGTGGTGCACTTCGCCTTCGCCTTCGCCTGAGCCGTCCCGCGAAAGCAACAGGGCCCGCCCCCCGGAGGGGACGGGCCCTTCGCCTTGCGGTGGCACCGCCATGCAGCACCGCAGGACGGTTCAGCGGCGACGGTTCGGCTCAGCCGAAGCGGCCGGAGATGTAGTCCTCGGTCGCCTGGACGGAGGGGTTGGAGAAGATGCGCTCGGTGTCGTCGATCTCGATGAGCTTGCCGGGCTGGCCGACCGCCGACAGGTTGAAGAAGGCGGTACGGTCCGAGACGCGCGCAGCCTGCTGCATGTTGTGGGTGACGATGACGATGGTGAAGCGCTCCTTGAGCTCACCGATCAGGTCCTCGATGGCGAGGGTGGAGATCGGGTCCAGCGCGGAGCACGGCTCGTCCATCAGCAGCACCTCGGGCTCGACCGCGATCGCGCGGGCGATGCACAGTCGCTGCTGCTGGCCGCCGGAGAGGCCGGAACCCGGCTTGTTCAGGCGGTCCTTGACCTCGTTCCACAGGTTGGCGCCGCGCAGCGACTTCTCGACGATGGTGTCGAGGTCGCTCTTGCGCTTCACGCCGTTGAGCTTGAGGCCCGCCGCGACGTTGTCGTAGACCGACATCGTCGGGAACGGGTTCGGGCGCTGGAAGACCATGCCGACCGTGCGGCGCACGGAGACCGGGTCCACGCCCGCGCCGTAGAGGTTCTCGTCGTCCAGCAGCACCTTGCCCTCGACGCGGCCGCCGGGGGTGACCTCGTGCATGCGGTTCAGCGTGCGCAGGAAGGTGGACTTGCCGCAGCCGGAGGGGCCGATGAAGGCCGTCACCGTGCGCGGCTCGATGTTCATCGAGATGTCGTCGATCGCCTTGAATCCGCCGTAGTAGGCGGAGAGGCCGCTGACGTCGATTCGCTTGGCCATGGTGGTGTTGCTCTCAATCCTTGGGTCGCTGATGTTGGCCGCGTCAGCGACCGGTCTTCGGGGCCTTCCAGCGGGCGATGCCTCGGGCCAGGATGTTCAGGATCATGATGAAGGCGATCAGCACGAGTGCCGCCGCCCACGCCCGGTCGTAGCTGGGCTCATTGCCGTTCTGGTACTGCTGGAAGATGTAGAACGGGAGCGAGGCCTGCGGGCCGTTGAACGGGTCGTTGTTGATCAGGTTGTTTCCGAAGACCAACAGTGCGATGGGGGCGCTCTCACCGGCGATGCGGGCGACGGCGAGCATGACGCCCGTCGTGATGCCGCCGATCGCGGTGGGGACGACCACCTTCACAATGGTGCGCCACTTCGGCACACCGAGGGCGAGGGAGGCCTCGCGCAGCTCGTTCGGGACGAGCTTGAGCATCTCCTCGGTGGACCGGACGACGACGGGCATCATCAGGATGGCGAGCGCCATGGAGCCGGCGAAGCCCGAGGGGCCGAAGCCCAGCAGCAGGTTCCAGGTCGAGAGGATGAACAGACCGGCGACGATCGACGGGATACCCGTCATGACGTCGACGAAGAAGGTGACGGCGGTGGCCAGCCGGCCCTTGCCGTACTCCACCAGGTAGATCGCGGTCAGCATGCCGATCGGGGCGGCGATCGCGGTGGCGATGCCGACCTGCTCCAGCGTGCCGATGATGGCGTGGTACACGCCGCCGCCGGCGCCGATGGTCAGGACGCCGTTCATCGAGTGCGACAGGAAGTCGCCGTCGAGGATCTTGACGCCCTTGCCGATCGTGGTGGCCAGCAGCGAGTACAGCGGCAGCGCGGCCACGATGAACGAGGCCCAGATCATGCTGGTCGCGACGCGGTCCTTGGCCTGGCGGCGGCCCTCGACCTGCGCGGCGATGGCATAGGTGCCCAGGATGAACAGCAGGACGGCGATCAGGCCCCACTGGATCTTGCTGTCCAGGCCGAAGACGACACCGATGAGGACGGCGAGGACCAGCGCGCCCACGGCGATGCCCGCCGGGGCCCAACGGGGCAGCCGACGCTGGGCCAGCGAGCGGCGCGGCACGGAGGAGGCCGGCCGCTTGTCCGTTATTGCGTGGCTCATGCGTTGGCCCCCGAGTATTCCTTGCGCCGGGCGATGATCGCGCGGGCGGCGCCGTTGACCAGCAGGGTGATGATGAAGAGCACGAGACCGGAGGCGATCAGGGCGTCGCGGCCGAACTCGTTGGCCTCACCGAACTTGGCGACGATGTTCTGCGAGAACGTGCCACCGACCGGGTCGAGGATGTGCACCGACAGGATCGGGGCGGCCGACAGCACGGTGGCCACGGCCATGGTCTCACCGAGCGCGCGACCGAGGCCGAGCATCGAGGCGCTGATGATGCCGGAGCGGGCGAAGGGCAGCACCGACATCCGGATGGTCTCCCAGCGCGTCGCGCCGAGGGCCAGGGCGGCCTCCTCGTGCATCCGCGGGACCTGGCGGAAGACCTCGCGGCTGACGTTGGTGATGATCGGGAGGATCATGATCGCCAGCAGGATGCCGACGGTGAAGATCGAGCGGGCCGCGCCCTGCGGGTCCTCCTTCTCGAAGATCACCGTCCAGCCGAGGTAGTCGTCCAGCCACATGTTCAGCCCGGTCAGGTGGGGCACCAGGAACAGGGCGCCCCACAGGCCGTAGATGATGCTGGGCACCGCGGCGAGCAGGTCGATGATGTACGAGAGCGGCGAGGCGAGGCGGCGCGGCGCGTAGTGCGAGATGAACAGCGCGATGCCGACCGCGACCGGGACCGCGATGATCATCGCGATGATCGAGCTGACGATCGTGCCGTAGGCCAGGACCGCGATGCCGAAGACCGGCGGGGTCGCGCTGGCGTTCCACTCGAAGGTGGTCAGGAAGTTGCCGTGATCCTTGGAGATCGCGTTGATCGCGCGAATCGTCAGGAAGATCGCGATCGCTGCCATGATCACCAGCAGCAGGATGCCGGAACCACGGGAGAGGCCCGAGAAGATCTTGTCACCCATGCGCGTGACAGTGCCCCCGGCCTTCTTGGCTGCCGGTGGCGGAGTAGGGGTCTGTGCTGTTATGGCCATCGGTTGTTTTCTCCGGTCTGGGTGGGGGATGGCTCCCCCGGCGGCGGTGCACCGGAAGTGCGGACAGGCCCCGCGACCGCGGTCACGGGGCCTGTCCGCGCGGGGATCAGGCGAGGGCGGCCACGGAGGCGCGCACCTTGGTGGCGATCTCGGCGGGCAGCGGCGCGTAGCCGGCGTCCGACAGGATGGCCTGGCCCTCCTCGCTGGCGGTGTAGCCCAGGAAGGACTTCACCAGCGGCAGGGTCTCGGCCTTGTTGCCCTTGTCACAGGCGATCTCGTAGGTCACCAGGACGATCGGGTAGGCGTTGTCGGCCTTGGTGATGTACGCGTTGCCCATGTCCAGGGACAGGTCGGCACCGGTGCCGACGACCTTCGCCTGGGCGATGCCGGCGGAGGCGTTGGCGGCGGAGGCCTCGACCGGAGCGGAGGCACCGGTGTCGATCTTGACCGTCTTGATGTCGTTGGCGGTCGCGTAGGAGAGCTCGAAGTAACCGATCGAGCCGTTGACCTGCTTGACCTGGGCGGCAACACCCGAGGACTTGGCGGCCGACTGGCCACCCTTGCCCGCCCACGCCTTGGCGTGGTCGTACGGCCACGCGTCCTTGGCGGCACCGTTGAAGTACTTGGTCAGGTTGTCCGTGGTGCCGGACTCGTCCTGACGGTGGAAGGTCTGGATCTTGGTGCTGGGGAGCTTGGCGTCGGGGTTGAGCGCCTTGATCGCCTTGTCGTCCCAGGTGGTGATCTTCGAGTCGAAGATCTTCGCCAGGGTCGGGGCGTCCAGGACCAGGTTGTCCACGCCGGCCACGTTGTAACCGATGGCGATGGGGCCACCGACCATCGGGATGCTGATGCCGGTGCCGGTCTTGCAGACCTTCTTCGACGCGTCGATCTCTTCCGGCTTCAGCGGCGAGTCGGAGCCCGCGAAGCTGTCCGTGCCGTTGTTGAAGTCGATGATGCCCTCACCGGAGGAGGACGCCTTGTAGTTGATCTGCGCGCCGTTGCAGGCCTGCATGTAGTTCTTGACCCAGGCGTCCATGGCGTTCTGCTGGGCCGAGGAGCCGGAAGCGAGGAGCTGGCCGCCCTTGTCGGCGCACTTGATGCTGCTCGAGGAGGACGACGACGGGGCCGCGCTGTTGTCGCCGCTCGCGTCGTTGTTGTTGTCCGAGCCGCACGCAGTGAGGACGAGGGCGCCCGAAACCGCGACCGCGCCGACGGCCAGGGCGCGGAGCCCGCTCTTACGCTGAAGCTTCACCTTCGGTGATTCCTTCCTGAAGCCCGCCGGTGGACGGCGAAGCAGAGGTATGGATTTCTGCATCCACCCGGCAGCTGTTCGCTCACCGGTACGGCCGAAATTAGGCAGATCAGATGACACGGCCGAAGGGGCTGCGTGAACGCAAGGTGAACCTCGCATATCAGTGCGGTGTGCCCCTGTGACCGGGGACACGTCCAAGCCCGGCCATTGTCACTCGGCGGGGGTCCGCAGGAAGGCATCGACCACGGGTCGATCACGCTCGTGGGTGAGGCGATGACGTGCCGCGACCGGCGGCAGCCAGACCATCCGGTCCACCTCGCGGTTCGGGACGAAGGCCCCCAGGCCCGCTCTGGCCGCCCAGTAGCGGACGACTTTGGGGCGTCCCGCGACGACGTACATCGACGACGGTAGCGGCAGACCCAGCACGCAGTCGAGGCCCGTCTCCTCCTTGACCTCGCGGCGGGCGCCGTCGACCGCGGTCTCACCGCGCTTGAGCTTGCCCTTTGGCAGCGACCAGTCGTCGTACTTGGGACGGTGCACCAGCGCGATCTCCAGGCCGCCGTCGAACGGGGAGCGGCGCCACAGGACCGCTCCCGCGGCCAGGATCGGGGTGTCGGCGGTGGCGGGGATGGCGGCGCTCCCTTCGTGCTGCGGGACTGCGGTGCTGCGGGCCGCCGCTAGCGGCTCCACAGGTGGGCGAAGGCGTAGCGGGCGGCCTCCACCTCCAGGCGCTGGTCCGCGTGGAGCACACCCAGCGCGTACGCCGTCGCCGGGGCGATCCGGGGGGTGCGGGCCGCGGCCGTGACGGCCGCCGCCGCCTCCGCGGCCTCCCGGTGCTGCTCCAGCACCCGGGCCGCCGCGGCGAGCCGGGTGGTGGGGTCGGCGTCGCCGTACGGGAAGACCTCCTGCGCGTAGCGGCGCAGGCGCAGCAGGACGCGGACCCGGTTCCACGGCACGTCCTGGCGCTCGGCCACCAGCTCGGTGGCCAGGGCGGCGTAGAGCGCGTCGGCGTTGTACGGGTGCCGGGCGCGGGCCAGCGCCAGATGCCCGGCGGCCTCGTTCAGCCGGGCCTGCGCCTTCTCGGCCAGCAGCGGCAGCACGGCCTCGGCGGGCTCGTGCGCCGCGGGGGTCAGCGGCACCTCGGAGGCGAGCAGCGCCACCGCGTCGACCACGGCGTGGAAGCGGGAGGAGCCCACCGCCTGCAGGGCGGCGGAGTGCGCCCGGGTCCGGGCCAGGGTGAGCTGGCGCTCCAGCAGGGCGCCGGCCCGGGCGGCGCCCACGGCCAGCGGGCCCGTACCGGTCCCGCGCTCGGCGGCTGCGGGGGAGGGTGCGGGAGTGCGCCGGCCGGTGGCCGTGCGGGCCGCGCCGATCAGGGCCTCGGTGCCCTCGGCGGTGCGCGCCGGGCTCTCGCGGAGGGCCTCGGCGGTGCCGGTGCCGTTCCTGCGCTCGGCGGGCACCGGCTCGGCCGCGGCCGCCGGGCGGTCCGCGGCGGGGACCTCGCCCTCGCCGGGCGCCGGGAGCCACAGCTCGTCGTCGGCCTGCGACACCGCGGCGGTACCGGCGGCCTCCTCGGCGGAGGCGAGCCGCTGCAGCGCGGTGATCAGCCGGGTCAGGCGGGCCGCGTACTGGTGCTCGCGGCCCAGGGTGCCGGACAGCCAGCCGAGTTCGGCCCGCAGGGGCTCCGCCCAGGCCGGGTCGGTCAGCGACCCGAAGGTGTGCAGGGCGCCGGCGATGCGGCGGGCCGAGCGGCGCATGAGGCGGCCCGCCTCGGCGCTCTCGTCCTGCGGACGACCGGGCTCGCCCTCGCGAGGGGCCAGTGCGCGCAGGAAGCCGGTGGCCTGGTCGCGCAAGTACTGTTCGAGCACGGCGCCGGCATCGCGGCCGGGAAGCCCGTCGGCGGTGAGGCCGGCGGGCGTCTCTGCCGCCGTGTCAGGGTGTCGCTGGGCCACGCCGGCGCCTCCGCGCGTCGATGAGCATCTCCTGGATATGGGGCAGCGGACGCCCTTCGGCGTCGGCGCTGTGCCGGGTCCAGTCCCCGTCGGAGCCGAGCCACCAGGACGAGGTCTCGTCCGATGTGCCGGTCTCCAGCAGGCGGTTCAGGGAGGCGCAGTGGGCGGCGTCGGAGACCCGTACCAGCGCCTCGATCCGGCGGTCGAGGTTGCGGTGCATCATGTCGGCGCTGCCGAGCCACACTTGCGGGTCGCCACCGTTGGCGAAGATGAAGACCCGGGAGTGTTCGAGGAAGCGGCCGAGCACGCTGCGCACGCGGATGTTCTCCGACAGGCCGGGGACGCCGGGGCGCACCGCACAGATGCCGCGCACCCAGATGTCGACGGGCACGCCCGCCATGGAGGCCTGGTAGAGAGCGTCGATGATCGCCTCGTCGACGATCGAGTTGACCTTGATGCGGATGTAGGCCGGGCGGCCCTCGCGGTGCTTGGCGATCTCCCCGAGGATGCGCTCTATCAGCCCGTCGCGCAGGCTGCGCGGAGCCACCAGCAGCCGGTTGTAGGACTCGCGGCGCGAGTAGCCGGACAGCCGGTTGAACAGGTGGGAGAGATCGGCGCCGACCTGCGGATCGGCGGTGAGCAGCCCCAGGTCCTCGTACAGCCGTGCCGTCTTGGGGTGGTAGTTGCCGGTGCCGACGTGGCTGTAGCGCCGCAGGTTCTCGCCCTCCTGGCGGACCACCAGCGACAGCTTGCAGTGCGTCTTCAGCCCGACCAGGCCGTAGACGACGTGGCAGCCGGCCTCCTCCAGCTTGCGGGCCCACTTGATGTTGGCCTGCTCGTCGAAGCGCGCCTTGATCTCGACCAGCACCAGCACCTGCTTGCCGGCCTCGGCGGCGTCGATCAGCGCGTCCACGATCGGCGAGTCGCCGGAGGTGCGGTAGAGCGTCTGCTTGATCGCCAGCACGTCGGGGTCCTGGGCGGCCTGCTCCAGGAAGCGCTGCACGGAGGTGGAGAAGGAGTTGTACGGGTGGTGCAGCAGCACGTCGCGCTCGCGCAGCGCCGCGAAGACGTCGGTGGCGTGCGCGGACTCGACCTCGGCGAGGTCCGGGTGGGTGCCGCCGACGAACTTGGGGTACTTCAGCTCCGGCCGGTCCTGGCCCGCGACGGCGAACAGCCCGGTCAGGTCGAGCGGGCCGGGCAGCGGGTAGACCTCCGCGTCCGCGATGTTCAGCTCCTGGACCAGGGTGTCCAGCGCCTTGGTGGAGATCGACTCCTCGACCTCCAGGCGGACCGGCGGGCCGAAGCGGCGGCGCAGCAGTTCCTTCTCCAGGGCCTGGAGGAGGTTCTCGGTGTCGTCCTCCTCCACTTCCAGGTCCTCGTTCCGGGTCACCCGGAACATGTGGTGGTCGAGCACCTCCATGCCCGGGAACAGCTCCTCCAGGTGCGCGGCGATGACGTCCTCGAGCGGGACGAAGCGCTGCGGGCTCGCCTCCAGGAAGCGCGACAGGATCGGCGGGACCTTCACACGGGCGAAGTGGTCGTGGCCGGAGACGGGGTTCCGCACGGTGACGGCCAGGTTCAGGGACAGGCCGGAGATGTACGGGAACGGGTGCGCCGGGTCCACGGCCAGCGGGGTCAGCACCGGGAAGATCTTGTTGCGGAACAGCGTGAACAGCCGGGCCTGCTCCTGCTCGGTGAGGTCGCCCCACCGGATGATGTGGATGTCCTCCGCGGCCAGTTGCGGGGCCACCTCGTTCTGGAAGCAGGCGGCGTGCCGGGCCATGAGCTCGCGGGAGCGGGTGAGGATGTTGTCCAGCACCCGGCTCGGCGACAGCCCGGAGGCCGAGCGCTGGGCCACGCCGGTGGTGATGCGGCGCTTCAGTCCGGCGACCCGGACCATGAAGAACTCGTCCAGGTTGCTCGCGAAGATCGCGAGGAAGTTGGCGCGCTCCAGCAGCGGGGTCGCCGGGTCCTCGGCGAGCTCCAGCACCCGCTCGTTGAAGGCCAGCCAGCTCTGCTCGCGGTCCAGGAAGCGGTCGGCGGGCAGCTCGGGGCCCTCCGCCACGGCCTTCTCCAGGACGGTCCCCACCGCGACGGCCGTGCCGTCCTCGTCGGACGTCCGCTGCCGGGCGTCCATGCGGGTGATCTCGGGGTGCAGCGGCGGCACCACGTGCGGCCGGCCGTACGCGGGAGAGGCGTCGGACTCGGAGGACGCATGGCTGTCGCGCTCGGAACCCGACCGGTCGGTCCCCGCGTTGGTGGGGTGTTTCATCGAGGCCATGGGTGCGAGCCCTCCTCCGGATCCGGCACGACGTTCACGTGGACGGCGGCGCACGGAACCCGGCCGCCTGCCATGCCCCCATTGTCCCCGGACCCGGCGGATACCGGCAGGTCGGGGAGGGTCGGGCAGGGGGTAGCGGGCGGCTGCATTCAGTGATGCTCGCAAGCGAGTTTGAATCGCCGGTAACGGTTAGGTGGCGGTCAGGAAAGCGCCGCGCGTACCGGCCGTGACCGGGTGCCCGCCCCGGAGGGGCGGCCGCGGGCCCCGCGGAGGGTCCGATTCCCGTCCGTCACGTCGCGCGCGGCGTGACGCGGGGGAGCCTCCGCGCCTGTTCTGTCTCCCGGCCGTTCAGCTCTCCGTGCGGTACATCAGGTCGACCTCGTGGGTGGTGAAGCCGAGGCGTTCGTACACGGCGACCGCGGGGGCGTTGTCGGCGTCCACGTAGAGCATCGCGGTGGGCAGCGCGCGGTCCCGCGCGAGGTGGCGCAGCCCGATCAGGGTGAGGGCGCGGCCGAGGCCCCCGCCCTGCTCCTCGGGGTGGATGCCGAGCACGTAGACCTCGCCCAGGCCCTGCTGGGCGTGGACCTTGGTCCAGTGGAAGCCGGCGAGGCGGTCGCCGCGGAAGGCCAGGAAGAAACCGGCGGGGTCGAACCAGGACTCGGCCATGCGGTCGTCGAGGTCGCGCTGGGTGAGGCTGCCCTGCTCGGGGTGGTGGGCGAAGGCGGCGGCGTTCACCGCGAGCCACGCCGCGTCGTCCTGGCCGGGGACGAAGGGGCGCACGGTGACGCCCTCCGGCAGCACCGGCTCGGCCAGCGGCGGCCCGCCCGCTCCCTCCACCGCTCCGTCCAGCGGGCGGCGCATCTGGCGCAGCTCGCGGAAGAGGGCGAGTCCGAGCAGCCCGGCCAGGTGCCGCGCCGCCGGGTGGCCGCCGTGCGCCCACACCCGCAGCCGCTTGCCGGAGGCGGCGAGCAGCGCGTGCCCGAGGGCGCGGCCGTGGCCATGGATACGGTGGTCGGGGTGGATGACCATCTCGGCGGCCGGCGCCTCGACGGGGTCGGTGTCCTCCAGCTGGGCGTATCCGACCAGGGTGCCGTCGGCCTCGACCAGCAGGTGGCGGACGCCCTCGCGGGCGCCGCCGCGCAGGTGGATGCGGCCCTGCTCGGACACCGCGGCCTGGCCGTCGGCCTCCGCTGCGTCCTCGATCAGCGCCAGTACCGCGTCGGCGGTCTGCGGGGTGAGCTCGTTCACCGTCTCGATCCGGCGGGGGCCCACCGCGGTCTGCTGCGCTGCTGCGTCGGTCATGGAACTGAGCTTACGACCGCTCGCCGCCGTGGGGAGTCCACCGGAACCACCATCGCGGCCCCGCAGGCCACGGCCGCGGCGGCGGCCAGCGCGGGCCAGTACCCGGTGGCGGAGATCGCGGCCGCGCTCAGCGGCGGGACGACGGCGGCGGTGAAGTTCTGGCCGGTGTTGTGGACGCCGAGGGCGCGGCCGGACCAGGCGGGCCCGGCGCGTTCCGCGGTCGCGGTGAAGGACAGGCCGTTGGTACTGGCGGTGATGCCGACCGACAGCACCAGGGCGGCGGCGGTCAAAGGGGAGGGGAAGGCCGCGGTGAACGCGGCGACGGCGACCACGGCGGCGGTGACCACGGCCAGTTGCCGCATCGGGAGCAACCGGCTGCCGACCCGGTCCGACCAGCGGCCCGCGGCGATGCGGGAGGCCGCGCCCAGCACCTGTGCGACGGCGATCAGCCGGCCGGCGTCCACCGCGGTCCAGCCGCGGGTGTCGACGAGCAGCACCAGCGCGAAGGCGCCCGCCGTGAACTGCGGTACGACCAGCAGCGCGCCCGCGCCGTGGATCCGCCACAGCGTCGACGAGCCGCGGTAGGGGTTGGTGGCCGGTTCCGCCGCCGCTCCGGCAGCCCCGGCCGCTTCGGGGCGCGCCGGGTCGGCGGCCAGTACGGCCACGGCCGCGGCGATGAGCGCGCACACCGTGGCCAGGAAGCCGAAGGCGCCGCCGATGCCGTACGCGGCGGCCAGCGGCGGCATGGTCAGCGCGGCCACGCCCATGCCCAGCGGGGTGGACGTCTGCCGGATGCCCATGGCCAGCCCGCGTTCCCGTGCGGTGAACCAGCCCATCACCAGGCGGCCGCTCGCGGAGTACACCGAGGCGGCCGCCGCTCCCGCGAGGAAGAGCAGCGCCCCGAGCGCCACGGTGCCGCCCCCGGCGGCCGTCACGGCGGCGGTGACGGCCAACAGCGCGCCGGCGCCGCCCAGTCCGGTGGCGATGACGATCCGCTCGCCGTGGCGGTCGGCGAGGGCTCCCCAGGCGACGAGAGCGGCGACCAGGCCTACCGTGGGACAGGCGATGAGCAGGCCGATCCGGGGGAGCGACAGATGCCCGGAGTCGCGCAACTCGGCGGCCAGATAGGGGATTCCGTAGACGAACGCGCAGGCTGCGGTCTGTGCCGCGGTGCCCAGGGCCAGCATCAGCCAGCGGCGGCGCATGGCGTGCACCTCCTCGGTCGGTGGTGGACGCAACTATGCTCCTCGACTGAATGGCGAGACGGATGATTTCGACATGCGAGACGCCAGGGCCGGGAGTCCGGCATGTCCCGGACAGTGGCAACCTCTCCTTAACCGTAAAACCACTGACAACTACGCGCGTTGACCCTAGGCTGCGGCAGGTCCTCCCCGCTCCACCCTTCGCCCTTCGCTCACGTCTAAGGGGACTCACCCATGTCTGCGATCCACCCCCGGCGCAACGCCGCCCGCAAGGTCGCCGCGGCGGCCACGGGTCTGGCGGCGCTCGGCGCGCTCGCCATCGCGATGCCGACGGCCCAGGCGCACGAATCCCGGCACAGTGCGGAGCGCGACCGCACCGTGGACCTCCAGATGCTCGCCATCAACGACTTCCACGGCAATCTGGAGCCCCCGGCCGGTTCCTCCGGCCGCGTCACCGAGCTCCAGGCGGACGGCACCACCAAGACCGTCGACGCCGGCGGCGTGGAGTACCTGGCCTCCAGCCTGCGCAGCGCCCGGCAGGGCCACAAGCGCACCGTGACCGTCGCGGCCGGTGACATCGTCGGCGCCAGCCCGCTGCTGTCGGGCCTGTTCCACGACGAGCCGACCATCGAGGCCATGAACAAGCTGGGCCTGGACGTCACGGGCGTGGGCAACCACGAGTTCGACGAGGGCAAGGACGAGCTGCTCCGCCTGCAGAAGGGCGGCTGCCACCCGACGGACGGCTGCTACGAGAAGGGCCGCAAGTTCAAGGGCGCCGACTACCCGATCCTGTCGGCGAACGTCGTCAACGAGAAGACCGGCAAGCCGCTGCTCGCGCCGTACACCATCGAGCACATCAAGGGCATCAAGGTCGGCTTCATCGGCGTCACGCTGGAGAGCACGCCGGACATCGTCACGGCCGAGGGCGTCAAGGGCCTGAAGTTCCTCGACGAGGTCGAGACGATCAACAAGTACTCCAAGGAGCTCAAGTCCAAGGGCGTCAACGCGATCGTCGCCCTGGTCCACGAGGGCGGCTTCCCGGCCTCCGGCTCCTACAACTACGACTGCGACGCGGGCGGTGACGGCAAGGGCCTGTCCGGCCCGATCGTCGACATCGCCAAGAACACCTCGCCCGACGTCGACGCGCTGATCACGGGGCACACCCACAACGCGTACGTGTGCACCATCCCCGACCCCAAGGGCAACGACCGCCTGGTCACCAGCGCCGCCTCCTTCGGCCGGCTCTACACCGAGCTGAACATGAAGTTCGACAAGCGCACGGACGACATCGTCCGCGCCTCCGTCGTCGGCTCCAACCACGTCGTGGACCGCACCCAGAACAAGGCCGCGGACCTGACCCAGCTCGTCAGCCACTGGCAGACGCTGGCCGCCCCGGTCGCCAACCGGACCGTCGGCTGGATCTCCCAGGACATCAACCGCAACGGCAACGAGTCGCCGCTCGGCGATCTCATCGCCGACGCGCAGCTGGCCTACGGCAGGACCCTGGACCCGGGCACCGACCTGGCCCTGATGAACCCCGGCGGCATCCGCACCGACCTGGTGCACAAGGCGTCCGGCGCCGAGGGCGACGGCGTGGTCACCTACGCCGAGGGCTTCGCCGTGCAGCCGTTCAGCAACACGGTCAACCTCAAGGACCTCACCGGCGCGCAGCTGATCACCGTGCTGCAGCAGCAGGTCAGCGGCGCCAACGCCGCCGCGCCGAAGATCCTGCAGATCTCCGCCGGCCTCACCTACACGCTGGACCTCACCAAGACCGGCGCCGACCGCGTCGTGGCCGGTTCGGTGAAGCTCGGCGGCGTCCCGATCGACCCCGCGGCCACCTACCGCGTCGCGATGAACAACTTCCTCGCGGGCGGCGGTGACGGCTTCGGCGAGCTCGCGAACGGCACCAACCAGGTCGTCGGCGGCGACGACCTGGCGGCCCTGAACGCCTACCTGACCGCCAACTCCTCGGCCTCCGCGCCGCTGGCGGCCCCGGCGGCCGACCGGATCACCGTCGTCCAGTAACCGGCACCGCACCACAGCCGGTTCCCGCGAAGGGGCGGCCGTCCACCGGGACGGCCGCCCCTTCCGTTCGTCACCGCCTCGACCGTGAGGGTGACACCGGGCGGGGCCCCGGACCCCGCGGGAGGACCGGGTACGCCCTCGCCGGCACCCCGCGGGCGCCGGCGGACGCGGTGCCGCGACGCCGACCCCGGTCGCCGGGCGGCCGCCGCATCTCCCTAACCTGTGCGCATGACGACGACGGAGCGACGGCGGTTCAGGTCGGGCACGGTGATCCTCGGGGGCATGGGTGTGCTCGCCGCGGCCCTGGCCGCCTGCGGCTCGGAGCCCGACAAGCGCTGCGTGGACCCCGACACGTACAAGACCCTGCCGGAGTCGAGCTGCGAGAGCGGCGGCAGCGGGCACTACTACTACGGCGGCAGCGTCCGCGGCGGGAAGGTCCGGGGCGGCAGCTTCGACGAGTCGTCCGTGAAGACCGGCGGTTTCGGCGGCCACGGCTCGGGTCACCGCTCCGGCGGCGGCTGATGCGGCGCCGCACCGCGGAACCGCGCCCCGACTGGCAGCGGATCGTCGAGGACCAGGGCGTCGTCTACCCGCTGACCCGCCACCCGGACGGGACGTTGCGCCCCTACTGGGACGAGAGCGCCTACTACGAGTTCTCGCTGCCCGAGGTCGAGGAGCTGGAGCGGACCGTCGCGGACCTGCACGCGATGTGCCTGGCCGCGGCCGCGCACATCGTCGAGCGGGACCGTTTCGCCGACCTCGGCATCCACGACCCCCGGCTGGCCGCCCGGATCGCCGAGTCCTGGCGGCGCAGGACCGAACTGCCCAGCCTCTACGGCCGTTTCGACCTGCGCCACGACGGCGCCGGAGGCCCGGCCAAGCTGCTGGAGTACAACGCCGACACCCCCACCTCCCTGGTGGAGGCGGCCAGCGCCCAGTGGTTCTGGATGGAGGACCGGTTCCCCGGCGCCGACCAGTGGAACTCCCTCCACGAACGCCTGGTCGCCGCGTGGAAGCGGCAGGCCCCGCTGCTGCCGCCCGGGCCCGTGCACTTCGCGCACTCCGAGGGCGACGAGCTCGGCGAGGACCTGATGACGGTCGCCTACCTGCGCGAGACCGCCGAGCAGGCGGGCCTCGAGACCCGCGCCCTGTCGGTGGAGTCGATCGGCTGGGACGGGCTGTCGCGACGCTTCGTCGACGACCGGCTGGGCTTCATCCGCAGCTGCTTCAAGCTCTACCCCTGGGAGTGGCTGGCCGACGACCCCTTCGGCGGCCACGTCCTGGACACCCTCGACAACGGCGGCGGCACCGGCAGCACCTGCTGGATCGAGCCCGCCTGGAAGATGCTGCTGTCCAACAAGGCGCTCCTGGCCGTGCTGTGGGAGCTCTACCCCGGTCACCCCAACCTGCTCGCCGCCCACCTCGACGGCCCGCGCGCGCTGGCCGCCACGACCGGCTGGGTCGCCAAACCGCTGCTGGGCCGCGAGGGCGCGGGCGTCACCGTCCACCGTGCAGGGGAGCCCGTCGCCGTACGGGACGACGAGCCCTGCTGCTACCAGGAACTGGCGACGCTGCCCGTCTTCGACGGCAACCACGTCGTGCTGGGCGCCTGGGTCGTGGACGGCGAGCCGGCCGGGCTCGGCATCCGCGAGTCGGCGGGCCCGGTCACCGACGAGTACGCCCGCTTCGTACCGCATGTCATCCGCTGACCCGTATCCCGGACGGCGCGCCCCCGGCGGGGAGGGCCACGGCGCGGGGATGCTGGGACCGTGACCGGAGCACCCCGTGCCGACGTGTGGCTGCTGCTCGGCCACGGCGTCGAGGAGAGCCCGGTCGTCAGGCGGCTCCGGGCCGCCTTCGCCGAGGAGTTCGGGCCGCGCTGCGCCGTCGTCCGCACCGCCGACCTGCTGCTCGGCGTCCGCACGGGCCGGCTGTCGCTGCACGCTCTCGACGGCCGGCCCGTCGCGGCCCCCCGGGTCGTGTTCGCCCGCATGATGTCGCCGGGCCTGGGCGCCGACCGCGAGATCACGCTGCTGCGCCATCTGGAGGCCCTGGACGCGGTCCTGGTCAACCCCATCGACTCCGTCATGGCCTGCGTCAACAAGGTGTGGCAGCTGCAGCAACTCGCCCTCGCCGGGCTGCCGGTGCCGGACACCCTCAGCTACGCCGACGCCCCGCTGGAGGCGGTGGTCGACGCCCCGGGCATGGTGCCGGAACCGTGCGTGGTCAAGGCGGTGCGCGGGCACCGCGGACGGCGGGTCTTCCTCGCCCCGGACACCGCGATGCTCCGGGACGTCCAGGGCAGCCTGCGCCACGAGACGCCGTACCTCTTCCAGGAGTACGTCGCCCACTCCCACGGCCGCGACCTGCGCGTGGTGGTCGTCGACGGCCGGGCGGTGGCCGCCCAGACCCGAACCGGCGGCGGCACCGGCCTCACGTCCAACCTCGCCCGGGGCGGCACCGCGACGCCCTGTCCCGGGCGCCACCCCCGGGCCGAGGCGCTGGCCGTGCGCGCCGCCGAGGTGCTCGGGCTCGCCGTGGCCGGAGTGGACCTGCTCTTCGCGCCGGACGGGGAGTTCGTGCTGTGCGAGGTCAACGCCAACGTGGGCTGGGGAGAGGCGATGGACGAGGTGGCGCCGGCCGTCGTCGCCGCGTGCGCCGCGCGGCTGCCGGGCGGCGCGTCGAGCACAGGGTGACACCGCGGCAGCGGTGCGTACGAGATTTCCCGTTCACCCGTCCCGCGGCGGGTAGTTACCACCGGAAACACTTTCCTCGGCAGTAACTTGTGGCGCACCATGGGCACCCCCGTCCTCCAGGCCCATCAATGCGTCCGGGTGGTCATCCGTGTCCCAACCGCACAAGGCGCCCGTCTACGACGAGTTGTCCGACGCCGCTCTCACCGAGCGCGTGCGGGCCGGCGCGCCGACCGCCTACCCGGCGACCGAGGAACTGCGCCGGCGTCACCTGCCCGCCGTGGTCTGCTACGCCCGGCTGTGTGCCCGTGACGAGGAGTCCGCCGGTCAACTCGCTGCCCAGGCTTTCGCGTTGGCCTGGCAGGAGGTGCACCGAGGGGTCGACCCGCGCGGCGCGTGGCGGCACCGGCTGCTCATGCTCGTCCACCAGGCGGGTGCCGTCTGGGCGTCGGGCAGCCGGCGGGTCCGGCTGAACGAGGAGTACGCGGCCTTCATCGACGTGATCCGCGCCCGCGACACCGCCGTGACGGCCCCGCCCGGACTGCCGGGCCTGCCCGTCCACCCGCGGCACCGACTGGCCGAGGGCTCCGCCCTGTTCGGCGCCTTCGCCGCGCTGCGGCAGAGCACGCAGGGGATCCTCTGGCACACCGTCGTCGAGCGGACGCCGGAGGCCGACGCGGCGCTGTGGACCGGGGAGAGGCGCTCGGAGATGGCCGACCTCGGGGCCCGGGCGCTGGACGCGTACCGCGAGTCCTACCTGCGCACCTACCTGGAACGCAGCGAGGACCCGGCGTGCCGGGGCTTCGGCCGCATCCTGGACGCCGCCGCCCGCCGCGACGACGCGCGGCAGAACGAGGACCTGGAGCGGCACCTCGCCGGGTGCGCCGACTGCGCCAAGGCCCTGGAGTTCCTGATCGTGCTGGAGCGCGACCCGCGCCCGCTGCTCGGCACGGCCCTGGTGGCCTGGGCGGGTCCCGCCTACCTCGCGGCGCTCGCCGCGCCCGCGCCGCCCCCCGCCCCGCCGGCCGCTCCCGCGCCGGTCTCCCGTCGCAAACCGAGGCGGGGGCCCCTCACCTGGATCACCCGTGTCGTGCGGCCCGCCGCACCCGCGCCGGCCTCCCGTCGCAAGCCGCGGCCGGGCCCCTTCAGCCGGTTCACCCGGTTCGCCGGGGCCGCCCGGCTCGTACGGCTGCGCAGCCGCTACCCGACACCGCTGATCACGCTGGTGCTGGCCTCCGCCGCCGTCGCGGCCGTCACCGGCCTGGTGTACGTCACCGGCGACGACGCCCCGGCGGGCAGCCAGGCGGGCCAGGCGCCGCCGGTCCTGCCGTCGGCCTCCGTCACCGTGACGACGACCGCGACGACCACGGCCACCGCCACCGCCACCGCCACGGTCACCGGCCCGCCCACGGCCGGCGCGACCGGGACCACCACGCCGTCCGCGTCGAGGACGCCGAGCGGGGCCGCGTCGTACCGCATCCCGGCCGTGCCCAGCCCGACGCCCACACCGACGCCGAAGCCGCCCGGCAGCAGCTTCGCCCAGGTCGTGAACGGCGACTCCGGCCTGTGCCTGGACGTGCGCGACGAGGACTTCTCCAACGGCTCGGACGTCATCCTCGCCGGCTGCGACCCCGACTCCGCCGCACAGCGGTGGCGGGTGGAGTCCCAGGGCGTGCTGCGCAACGGCGGTGACTCCGACTACTGCCTCGACTCCCGCGGCGACACCGACCGCGGGCTCGGCGTCTGGAGCTGCTCGTCCGCCGACGGCAGGCACGCCCAGAACCTGCTCTTCCTCGTCGACGGTCTCGGCCGCATCCGCCCGCAGATCGACCTCGACGTCGCCGCCGCCCCCGACGGCGACTCGCCGGGCTCCACGCTGTCGTTCGAGCCGGTGGGCAACTCCGCCGACCAGCGCTGGCAGGCCGGTTAGCGACGGGCCGTGGGCGGGGACCGCCGGCGAGGGCCGCTCAGGCGTCGTCCCCGGTCGGCGGGATCGGCCCGCCCGGCAGGTAGACCACCGCCGTCGTGCCGCCGCCGCTCGCGGGCTGCAGGCGCACGGTGCCGTCCGCCTGCTGCACGGTGCGGGCCACGATGGACAGACCGAGGCCCGAACCCGGCAGGCTGCGCGCGGACGTGGAGCGCCAGAAGCGCTCGAAGACGTGCGGCAGGTCCTCGGGCGGCACGCCAGGGCCGTGGTCGCGGACGGTGAGCTCACCGCCGTGCAGGGCCACTTCCACCGTCCCGGCCGGCGGGCTGAACTTCACCGCGTTGTCGAGCAGATTGATCACGGCCCGCTCCAGGGCGCCGGGTTCGGCCCGTACGTACCACGGCGCCAGTTCCGCGGTGATCTTCAGGTCCGGGCCGGTGCGCAGCCGGGCCCGTTCCAGGGCGGCTTCCACCGCCTCGTGGAACGCCACCGTCTGCAGCGGCCCGCCCCCCTGCACCGCCTGCGGACGGGACAGCTCCTGGAGGTCCCCGATGAGCGCCGCCAGCTCGCCCATCTGGGCCTTCACCGAGCTCAGCAGCTCCTGCCGGTCCTGCGGCGGCAGCGCCCTGCCGGTCATCTCACTGCGTTCCAGCAGCTCGATATTGGTGCGCAGCGAGGTGAGCGGGGTGCGCAGCTCGTGGCCGGCGTCCGCGATCAGCTGCTGCTGCAGCTCCTGCGAGGAGGACAGCGCGGCCGTCATCGCGTTGAAGGAGGACGACAGGCGGGCGATCTCGTCGTCGCCGTGCACGGGGATGCGGACGCTGAGGTCCTCGGTGCGCGCGATGTGCTCGACGGTGCGGGTGAGCCGGTCCACCGGCTTCAGGCCCGCGCGGGCCACCGCGAGGCCGGCGACGCTGGCGCCGATCACCCCCAGGCCGCCGACGGCCAGCAGGATCAGGCCGAGGGTGTTGAGCGACTGGGTGACCTCGTCCAGCGGACGGGCCACGGTGTACGCCCCGTCCGTGTTGAGCAGCGGCAGTGTCACGGCGCGGTACTGGTTGCCGTCGGAGCCGGTCACCGTGTGCAGGGCCTCGCGCAGCGTGCCCTTGGCCACGTCGGTGTCGGCCGAGGTGACGTGCAGCGTCTGGGAGCCCTGGATCACGCAGCTGGCGCCGGTCCGCGAGACGACCTGGACGGTGGAGTTGAAGGGGTTGGGGGCCTGGTCGTCGGAGGCGGGCGGCTCGGTGGTGCACAGTCCCGCGCGCAACTGGTCGACGACCCTCTGCGGGGGCATCCGGTTGTCGCGCAGCGAGTTGTCCAGCGAGTTCATGAGCGTCCCGCGCACGAAGAACCAGCACAGCAGCGCACTCGCGGTCACCGCCGCCGCGACCGCCACCGCCGTCAGGATCGCCAGCCGTGAGCGCAGCGGCAGGGAACGGAAGCGCACCAGGTGGCGCATCAGCCCTTGCCCTCCGCGTTGCGCAGCACGTAGCCGACACCCCGGACGGTGTGGACCAGCCGGGGGAGGTTGCCGGCCTCGGTCTTGCGGCGCAGGTACATGACGTACACGTCCAGGGAGTTGGAGCTCGGCTCGAAGTCGAAGCCCCACACGGCCTTGAGGATCTGCTCCCGGGTGAGCACCTGGCGCGGGTGCGTCAGGAACATCTCCAGCAGCGTGTACTCGGTACGGGTCAGCTCCACCGGCTGCCCGGCCCGGGTGACCTCGCGGGTGGCGGTGTCCATGCGCAGGTCGCCGAAGGTCAGCCCGCTCTCCTCGGCGGTGCCGCCGGACAGTCCGGAGGCGTACGAGCTGCGCCGCAGCAGTGCCCGCAGGCGGGCGAGGAGTTCGTCGAGCTCGAAGGGCTTGACGAGGTAGTCGTCGGCCCCGGCGTCGAGTCCGGTGACGCGGTCGCCGACCGTGTCGCGGGCGGTGAGCATGAGGATCGGGGTGGTGGTGCCGCTGGAGCGCAGGCGGCGGGCGGTGGTGAGGCCGTCCATGCGCGGCATCAGCACGTCCAGGACGATCGCGTCCGGCCGGTAGACGTCCACCTGGTCGAGTGCGGCCAGGCCGTCCTCGGCGAGGGCGGTCTCGTAGCCCTCGAAGGCGAGGCTCCGCTTCAGCGCCTCACGGACCGCGGGCTCGTCGTCCACGATCAGGATGCGGGCCGGGGCCTCGCCGTTCTCGCCGGGGCTCATGCGTCTTCCACCTCGTGCAGGGAGTCGTCGGGGACGGGGGGCGGTGCTCTGCGGGGTGCGGTGCTGCGGTGCTGCTGCCTTCCTAGCCTTGCACGAGGGCCAGACGGTGCGCGGCGCGCGAGCGGCGGGCGTACCGGCGGGCGTACCGGCGGTTGGCGGCGATCTCGGGCTCCCGCGGCGCCGGGGCCGGGAAGTGGATCAGCGCGAGGTCCGCGGGACCGGCGGGGACACCGGCGGGGTGGAGGGCGGTGCTGAGGATGACGTTCATGACGGTCCGTCCCTTCGGGAGGGAGCGGTCAGCTGTCGCTGCCGCCGTTGCGCAGGGTGTCGAGGTCGGCCTTGACGGTGTTGACGGGGATCGCGAACCCGAGGCCGATGCTGCCGGCGGTGCTGTCGCCGGCCGAGGACGAACTGGCCGAGTACATGGCCGAGTTGATGCCGATGATCTCGCCGTTCATGTTGATCAGGGCGCCACCGGAGTTGCCGGGGTTGAGCGAGGCGTCGGTCTGGATCGCCTTGTACGTGGTCGTGGACGAGCCGACGTCGCCGTTGTACTGGCCGCCGCCGAACTCGAACGGCCACCGGCTGTCGCCGCCGCCGTAGCCGCGGCCCTGCCGCTGCCCCTGGCCCTGGCCCTCGTCGGCGGCGACCGTGACGTCGCGGTCGAGCGCGGAGACGATGCCGCTGGTGACCGTGCCGGTCAGACCCTCGGGGGAACCGATGGCCACGACCTCGTCGCCGACCGCGACCTGGCCGGAGTCGCCGAGCGACGCCGGGGTCAGGCCGCTGACGTCCTGCGCCTTGAGCAGGGCCAGATCCTTGGCGCTGTCGGTGCCGACCACCTTCGCGGTGGCGGTCTTCCCGGAGCTGAAGCGGACCTTGACGGTGTCCGCGCCGGAGATGACGTGGTTGTTGGTGACGATCTCGCCGCCACTGGTGACGATCACGCCCGAGCCGGTCGACTGGCCGTCGGACGAGGTGGCGCTGACCTCCACGATGCTCGGGCTCACGGCCGCGGCGACGGAGGCGACGCTGCTGGTGCCCGTCGCGCTGGTGCCGACCACCCGGGTCGAGGTCGCGGCGCTCTGCGAGGCCGTCGCGTTCCCGATCAGGGCCGCCGTCCCACCGCCGACCAGCGCCGAGACCAGCGCCACGGTGGCCACCAGCGGTACCGTCCGCCGGGACCCGCGCCCGGCGGCGGGCTCCACCGGTGCGGGCGCGCCGTACGGGTGCGTCCCGTACGCGGGCGCCTGCGGCTCATAGGGCGGGGGCGGCGGGTAGGCCGCGGGACCGTTCCGGTGCTCGTCTGCGCCGCTGTCGCGTGAGGAGTTCTCGTTCATGACAACGACTGTGCGCCCCGAACATGAGAGCTCCCTGAGCGTGCCCTGAGAACCGGGGCAGAGTTCCGTATGCCCGATATAAGAAAGGAACCCGCAGGTCAGCGCTGTCCGCCGGAAGGGGCCCGGCTACCCACGCGCGGACCTGCGGGAACGCGTCAGTGGCAGCCGCAGCTGCGCCGCACGACCAGCCGGGAGGGGAACTGCCGCAGCCGCTCCCGCCGCGATCCGGAGACCCGCAGCCCGTCGTCCAGCACCAGGTCCACCGCCGCCCGCGCCATCGCCTCGCGGTCCGAGGCGACCGTGGTCAGCGGCGGATCGGTCAGCCCGGCCTCCTTGACGTCGTCGAAGCCGGCCACGGCCAGCTCGCCCGGCACGTCGATCCGCAGCTCGCGCGCGGCCCGCAGCAGCCCGATGGCCTGGTCGTCCGTCGCGCAGATGATCGCCGTCGGCCTGCCCGGCCGGGCCAGCAGCTCCAGGCCGACCTTGTAGGCGTCGTAGCGGTTGTACGGGGCCGAGAACAGCCGTCCCTCGACGCTCCGCCCGGCCTCCTGCATCGCGCGCCGCCAGCCCTCGACGTGGTCGGTGACCGGGTCGCCGGACTTCGGGGTGATCTCGGTGCCGCCGAGGCAGGCCACGTACTCGTGCCCGTGCTCCAGCAGGTGCCGCGTCGCCAGCTGCGCCCCGCCGACGTCGTCCGTCACGACCGCGACGTCGTCGATCGCCTCCGGCCGCCGGTGCAGCAGCACGACCCGCGCGTCCCAGGCGTCTATCTCGATGGCGGCGTGCTCGCTCGGCCCCTGCGAGATCAGGATCAGCCCGGACACCCGCATCCCGAGGAAGGCCCGCAGGTAGTGGACCTCGCGCTCGTCCAGGTAGTCGGAGTTGCCGACCAGCACCATCTTGCCGCGCTCGGCGGCGGCCCGTTCCACCGCGTGCGCCATCTCCGCGAAGAACGGCTGCCGCGCGTCCGGCACGATGAGGCCTATGAGGTCGGTCCGGCGGCTGGCCATCGCCTGGGCCACCCGGTCCGGGCGGTATCCGAGCTGTTTGATCGCCGCCTGCACACGCTCGCGCGTGGCCGGTGCGACCGGCCGTGGTCCGTTGTTGATGACGTAGCTGACGACCGCGGTCGACGTCCCCGCAAGCCTGGCCACATCGTCCCGCGTCACCTTTGCCACGGGGGGAGTCTACGCGGGTACACCCGCGCATCCCACTGTCTGCTCACAGCCGTGACCCGCGTGTGATCAGGCGTTGCGGGCGGCCAGGGCCGCCGCTTCCGCGGACTCGCGTTCTCCCTGCGTCCCGGGGGCCTTGGAGGGCTCGTCCACCGGCCGGTCGCCCTTCTCGGGGGTGACGAAGCGGTAGCCGACGTTGCGGACCGTGCCGATCAGCGCGTCGTGCTCGGGGCCGAGCTTGGCGCGCAGCCGCCGGACGTGGACGTCGACGGTGCGCGTGCCGCCGAAGTAGTCGTAGCCCCAGACCTCCTGCAGCAGCTGGGCGCGGGTGAAGACCCGGCCGGGGTGCTGCGCCAGGTACTTCAGCAGCTCGAACTCCTTGAAGGTCAGGTCCAGGACCCTGCCCTTGAGCTTGGCGCTGTAGGTGGCCTCGTCGACCGACAGGTCGCCGTTGCGGATCTCCATCGGGCCGTCGTCGACGGTGATCTGCTGGCGGCCCATCGCCAGCCGCAGCCGGGCCTCGACCTCGGCGGGGCCCGCGGTGTCCAGCAGGACGTCGTCGATGCCCCAGTCGGCGGTCACGGCGGCCAGGCCGCCCTCGGTGACCACCAGGACCAGCGGGCAGCCCGGCCCGGTGGAGCGCAGCAGCTGGCACAGCGAGCGGACCTGCGGCAGGTCGCGCCGGCCGTCGATCAGGATCACGTCGGCGCCGGGGGTGTCCACCAGCGCCGGCCCCTCCGCGGGGGCCACCCGGACGCTGTGCAGCAGCAGCCCCAGGGCCGGGAGCACTTCGGTGCTCGGCTGGAGTGCGTTGGTCAGCAGGAGGAGTGAGCTCACCGGTCGCTCCCGTCGTTCATCGTCCGGTCATGCGTGTTCCGCTTGCCCATTGCGAACCCTCCTCGGTCCCGGCGAGGACGTGTGCGTGCGCCGACACGCGCCGTCCGGAACGGCCTGGGGCGGTGCCGGAAAGCACGAAAGGACCCGGGGGCGACGCTGCCCGGATCCTCTTGACCTAAGAGAATAGCCCACATGGAGTCGGTAAGTGAGTCCCGCGCTGCGCGTTCGTGTGTCCCGTCGATCGCCGGCGGTGGTCGGCGTGCGGTGCTGTTGACCGATGACGGTGTGCGCATCGACGCCGCGTACGCGCCGGGAGGGACGGCGGACGGCTTCGCGATCGTCGTCGCGCACGGCTTCACCGGCGCGCTGGAACGGCCCGCGGTGCGGCGCGCGGCGGAGGTCTTCGGACAGGTGGACGGCGTCGGCGGCGTCGTCACGTTCTCCTTCCGGGGTCACGGGCGCTCCGGGGGCCACTCCACGGTGGGCGACCGCGAGGTGCTCGATCTGGACGCGGCCGTGCGCTGGGCACGCCGCGCGGGGCACCGGCGGGTCGTGTCCGTCGGCTTCTCCATGGGCGGCTCGGTGGTGCTGCGACACGCGGGGCGCACAACGGCGCACGAAGGGGCGCACGTTGACGCCGTCGTCTCCGTGAGCTCCCCCGCGCGCTGGTACTACCGCGGTACGGCGCCCATGCGGCGGGTGCACTGGGCCATCACCCGGCCCGCCGGACGGCTGCTCTCCCGCGGCCTGCTCGGCACCCGTATCCACCACCGGGACTGGAACCCCGTCCCCGTCCCCCCGGTGGACGCGGTGCCCTTCATCCCGCCCACCCCGCTCCTGGTCATCCACGGCGACCGCGACGGCTACTTCCCGCTCGACCACCCCCTCTCGCTGGCCGAGGCCGCCGGCGACGCGGCCGAACTGTGGATCGAGCCCGGCTTCGGCCACGCGGAGAACGCCGCACCGGAGGAGCTCCTGCGCCGCATCGCGGCCTGGGCGGCGGCCCGCGTGCGGTAGCGGGAGACCCGCGGCGCCGCCGCCCCGCGGCGCTGCGTCATCATGGACGGCGGCAGGACCCGTGAGGGCAAGGGGAAGGAGCCGCCATGGCGGCACACGGCACGATCCGGTACTGGGCCGCGGCCAAGGCCGCCGCCGGCGCCGCGGAGGAGCCGTACCGTGAGGGCACGCTCGCCGAGGCGCTGACCGCCGCGCGCGAACGCCACGCGGCGCGCCCCGAGTTCGCCCGGGTGTTGTCCAACTGTTCGTTCCTTGTCGACGGGAACCCCGTCGGCACCCGGGATCATTCCGGGATCGAGCTGGCCGACGGCGGCACGGTCGAGGTGCTCCCGCCGTTCGCGGGAGGATGAGCGCGTGACCGACAACCACGACTGGTACGCCCCGGGCCCCGGGCCCATGCCGGCGCACACCCACGACAGCACGGCCGTCCTCCCGCCCGTAGGCGACGAGGGCGCCGAGGCCCCCGCCCCCGGCGGGCGGGCCGCGCGGCGCCGCCAGGCCGGCCGCACCCCGGTGGAGCGCACCGGGTCCCCGATCATCGCGCCCGGCATGCAGCCCGCCGCCGTGACCGCGGCCCTCGCGCTGCTGCTGGCGGGCGGCGCCCTGCTCGGCCGCCCGGCGCTGGCCGCCGCGGCCGTGCTGCTGCAGGCGGTGACCGCGGCCGGCTGGTTCCGCCTGAACGGGATGTGGCCCGCCCGGCAGGGCATCGCGCTGGCGTTCCTGGCGGGTGTGACGGCCGAGGTCGCGGTGCTGGCCGACGGGGTCGAGAACGCCCCCGCCGTCATCGTCGGCACGCTCGGCGTGTGGCTGCTGTTCGTGCTCGTCATGCACCTGCGCCACCACGGGACGCCCGAGGAACGGCTCTCCTCGCTCACCGCGACCGCCGCCTCGACGCTGATCACCGTCCTGGCCACCGGCTACCTGGCGACCACGGCCGTCCCGGCCGGCAAGGACGCGGTCGTGACCGCCGTCGTCGCGGTGGCCGTGGCGACCCTGGCGCGCGCCCTGCCGCTGCCGGCCGTGGTGTCGGTGCTGGTCGCGCTCGCCGCCGCCACGGGCAGCGGGATCGCGCTCGGCCGCCTGGAGACGGCGGACGGGGCGCTGATCGCGCTGGTCGCCGGGGTGTGCGCGCTGATCGGCCTGCGGGTGGCCAGCTACGACTTCCCGTCCCGGTTCGTGCACTTCACCGCCGGCGTGGCACTGCCGCTCACCGCGGCGGCGCCGGCCGTCTACGTAGTGGCCAGGGCGTTGCTGGGTTGACCCGCTAGGGTCGGGCGACGGCACCAGCACCAGTGAGCGCCGGACAGTGCTGGAGACCACCGACGGAAACGTGACCATCACTGCGGGGGACACCTCATGCGTGCACTACGGATTCTGCTCATCCTCGTCGTGATATTCGGCGCCCTCTTCGTCGCCGCCGACCGCATCGCGGTGCACTTCGCGGAGTCCAAGGCCGCCGACCGGGTCCAGCAGACCCAGGGCCTGACCTCGAAGCCCGAGATCGACATCAAGGGATTCCCGTTCCTGACCCAGGTGCTCGCCAAGAAGCTGGACGACGTGGAGGTGACGGCGAACGGCATCGAGGCGACCGGCACCGGCGGCCAGACGCTGCGGGTCGACCGCTTCCAGGCCGACCTGCACGGCGTGCGGATGTCGAACGGCTTCTCCAGCGCCGTGGCCGACACCGCCACCGGCTCCGCCACCCTCAGCTACGAGGACCTGAGCAAGGCCGCGCCGACCGGGGTGAAGGTCGGCTACGGCGGCACCGCCGCAGACGGCAAGGGCCGCGTGAAGGTCAGCGCGGACATCTCGACGCCGATCGGCGACATTCAGCGCAGCGTGGTGAGCGAGATCAGCGTCACCGCCAAGAACAGCATCAAACTGACCGCCGGCGAGATCCCCGGCCTGGACGCCCTGCCCTCCGAGGTGGGCGACCTGCTCCGCGAGCGGATCGATTTCACGCGCGCGCTGGCCGGGCTGCCGCAGGGCATCGAGCTGACGTCGGTGACCGCGACGCCCGAGGGCATCACCGTCGAGGCGACCGGCACCAAGGTCGTTCTCGCCAACTGAGACCGCTTCGTCCGCTCCGCAGTCCTTCACCCGGGGTGCCGGGTCCCGGCTCCGTCCGGCGGGACCGGGCACCCCGTCATCGTTCCATCATGTGGACAATCTCATCTCGTGATGCGGACCGGCGGTGACACCGCGCACTCCCTTCCCTACGATCGAGCACATGAAGCGACAGGCGGATCTCACGAAGCGGCGGGCAGTCGACCTGTGCCGTGTCGCCGCCATGCTCTGTCGCCTGCCGTAGGGGCTTCCGCGCCGTCGTCGGCGCCGCACTCCCGGCCCCACCTTCCCCGCTCCGCGCATCGCCGCGACGCGCCCGTGCAGCGCACCCCGGCCCCCGCGCGCACCCGTCCGTGTGCCGAGACATCCGCTACTGCCCCGGAGGAGATCAGCAATGAGCCGCAGTGACGTCCTGGTGGACGCCGACTGGGTCCAGGCCCACATCGACGACCCGAAGGTGGTCCTCGTCGAGGTCGACGAGGACACCTCGGCCTACGACAAGAACCACATCAAGAACGCCGTCCGCATCGACTGGAAGAAGGACCTCCAGGACCCGGTGCGCCGCGACTTCGTCGACCAGGCGGGCTTCGAGGAGCTGCTGTCGGCCAAGGGCATCGCCAACGACGACACCGTCGTCCTCTACGGCGGCAACAACAACTGGTTCGCGGCGTACGCCTACTGGTACTTCAAGCTCTACGGCCACGAGGGCGTCAAGCTGCTCGACGGCGGCCGCAAGAAGTGGGAGCTGGACTCCCGCGACCTGGTCGACGGCTCCGAGGTCCCGGCCCGCCCGGCGACCCAGTACAAGGCCAAGGCACAGGACAGCTCGATCCGCGCCTTCCGCGACGAGGTCGTCGCCGCGATCGGCAACCTCAACCTGGTCGACGTCCGCTCGCCCGACGAGTTCTCCGGCAAGCTCCTCGCCCCGGCCCACCTCCCGCAGGAGCAGTCGCAGAAGCCGGGCCACATCCCGAGCTCCCGCAACATCCCGTGGTCGAAGAACGCCAACGACGACGGCACCTTCAAGTCCGACGACGAGCTCAAGGCCCTCTACGAGGACGAGGGCGTCGACCTCGCCAAGGACACCATCGCGCTCTGCCGCATCGGTGAGCGCTCCTCGCTCACCTGGTTCGTCCTGCACGAGCTGCTCGACCAGCCGAACGTGAAGAACTACGACGGCTCCTGGACCGAGTACGGCTCCCTCGTGGGCGTGCCGATCGAGCTCGGCCCGGCCAAGTAGCACCAGACACCCGACCCGCCCGACCCCCGACCCGAAGGAAGACACCATGTGCGGAGCGAAGGCCGGCGGCCCCGACCTGGCCGGCGTCGACGTGGCGAAGGAGACGATCATCCAGGGTTCCGTGACCCGCGACGGCGAGCCCGTCGCCGGCTACGTGCGCCTGCTGGACGGCGGCGGCGAGTTCACCGCTGAGGTTCCCACCTCCGCGACCGGGCAGTTCCGCTTCTTCGCGGCCCCGGGCTCGTGGACGCTGCGCGCCCTCGTGCCGGGCGCGACGGTGGACCGCTCGGTCGTCGCGCAGCAGGGCAACCTCACCGAGGTGGCCATCGCCGTCTGACCGACGGCCGGAACCGGCGAAGGGTCGCACCGCCACCCGAGTGGGGGTGCGGCCCTTCGCGACGTACTTTGGAAGGGTGTCCACGAGGCGTCGGCGGCGCTGGTACTTCGCCATGATGAGCGGGTGCGTCCTGCTTTTCGTCCTGGCGTGGAGCGTGGTGCGCCTGTGGTCGGTGCCGGCGGCCGTCGCCATGTGCGTCGTCGCGATGCTGATCCCCCCGGTCGCGGCCATCGTGGCCAACCGCAGGGGTCCCGACGACCGCTGGTGGGACGAGACCGGCGACCCCAAGTCCGACGAGTGGTGGCGCGAGCTGGACCGCCGCGACGACCACCGCGACCAGCGCTGACGCCCGGATCGGTGGATCAGTAGACGAGCGCCTGCACGCCGTCGGCCATCGCCTCGCTCACGAAGACCTGCGCCCCCGCGATCCGCACGCCCTCCAGCACGTCCTTCTCCGCGATGTCCCGGCGGGCCGCGCACTGCGTGCACAAGGTGATCCGCCCACCGGCCATGATCCCCTCGATCAGGTCGGGCAGCGGCGCGGAGTGCGGCAGCTCGAACTCGGCCGCCTTCCCGGGCAGCGCGAACCACGCCGACTCACCGGTCAGCCACAACGAGACCTCCACGCCGCTCGCCACGGCCACCGCCGCCACCGTGAACGCCTGCGAGCACCGTTCGGGCGCGTCGGCGCCCGCCGTCACCTTGATCACCAGCTTCTTCGCCATGGTCCACACCCTAAGGTGGCCGGTCTCACAGCGAAAAAAGTGTGAAGCGCTTGCTGATGATCGACATAATGCGGTTCGCCTCGCTTCGCAGATCGCGCGCGAGCGCTGTGTGTCTGCCCGGGGGGGCTTGTGGAAGCGCGTACGAACGCACGGACCGGTGCGATGATCGCCGTGGTCGTCGGACTCGTCGTCCTGGGGACGCTGACGGCGGGGGCCGTGGTCGCCATAGGGTCGTCGTCCTCGAAGACCTCGGCGGCCGCCGTGCCGTCGACGGCGGCTCCGACGGCATCCGCGCCGGCGACCCCGTCGCCCTCGCCGGACCCCACGGGGACCGCCGGGCCCGACGACTCCCCCTCCCCGTCCAGCACCGTCACCGGTGCCGTCCACGCCGGTGCGCACAGCGGAGACCTGCGCTTCTTCCTGCTCACCCCGCCCAAGGACGCCGAGATCTACGGCGACGAGGCGGGCACCTCCGTCAGCCGTGACGAGGTCGGCGTCAGCGGCGACATCAAGCGGGCCCTGAGCCGGTACGGCTTCAAGAAGGGCGCCCAGCGCACCTACCTGACCGCCGACGGGGACTACGAGATCTCCGTCGAACTGCTGCGCTTCGGCTCGGCCGCCGGCGCCTCCGGCTACTACGACGACTTCTACCTGGACTCGCCGGCCCTGACGATCGGCAGCACCCACCCCGCCAAGGCCTACCGCCTGTCCTCCGGCTCCGCCGAGAGCACCGACGCCGTGGCCGCGCTGTCCCACCAGGGCGACGTGCACATCAGCATCACCGTGACCGGCGCGAAGCTGCCCGGCCGCGACCTGCTCAAGCGGCTGCTCGACCAGCAGTACCAGCGCCTCGCGACCGGCCGCTGAGCCTTCAGACACCTTCGTGGAGAACCCCTTGTCCCAGGACACCCCTGTCCCGGAGCAGGTACCCCCTGTTCCGGAAGCACCCCCCGCGGCCCGGCCACCCCGTCGCCGCGGCCGCACCACCCTGCTCGTGCTCGCCGCCGCCGTTCTCGGTGTCGCCGCGGGCGCCGGCACCGGCTACACGATCCAGTACAACCGGCCCGAAACGCCGCTCCCCCCGCTCACCCAGCGGGCACTCGTGCAGCCCAAGGGCGCCGCGCCGAAGGCGAAGCCGCTCACCGCGGCCGAGGACACGCTCGTGAAGTACGACGGCGACCTGCGCAAGCTGCTGCTGAAGCGGCCCAAGGGCGCCAAGGACTGGCTGAGCGGTCCCCTCGGTGAGGACCAGTGGTACCCGCTCTACGACTACGCCGAGACCTTCGAGCGCCCGGGCGACGCCTTCACCGACTTCAACAGCAACGGCTTCCGGCGCGTCGCCATCGCCAGCTGGCGGACCGGTACGTACGACACGTCGGCCACGACCGAGATCCGGCTCGTCCAGTTCCGCGACGACGAGTACAGGTACACCCCGCAGTTCCTCGAGGAACAGCAGAACTACATGCCCGAGAAGAAGTACGCGGGCAACGAGGGCAGTTCCATCCCCGGCACCTTCGACGGCAAGGCATGGGTCTACTCCAAGCCGGAGACCAAGGCGGGCTACCTCCCGCTGTACGAAGCACGCGCCTTGGCCCGGAAGGGCAACATCATGATGGACATCTGGCTGACCTCGGCCAGGCCGATCAAGAAGTCCGCGATCCTGTCGGTGGCCGAGCGGCAGTGGGGGCGGCTGTGAACGACGAGACCATCCTTCCCGGCACACCGGACACAGCGCCCGGGAGCGCGAGCCCGCCCGAGGCCGTGCCGGTGACCGGCGACACCGCGACCGCTGAGACCCCGACCGCGGAATCCGCACCCGGGCCCCGCAAGAGCCGCCGCGGTCTCGCCATCGGCGTCGCCGGGGCGCTGGTCGCCATCGCCGCGGGCGGCGGCATCGGCTTCGCCGTGCTCCAGCAGCAGAAGAACGACGACACGCCGGCGAGCGCCCAGCCGTGGAAGGCTCCCCAGCCGAGCAAGACCGGGGAGTACGGCACCCAGTCCGGCGGCAGCCACTACGGCGCGCTGGGCAAGCTGCTGCTGCCCATGCCGGCCGGCTACGTGCCGGGTCCCGACATGGCCGAGTACGGAAACGACGCGGAGTACACCGGCAAGGACGCTGTGGCGGTGTTCCAGGGCGACTACGCGGGCCTGTCCAAGAAGGAGCGGGCCCAGGTGCGCAAGGCCGTGGACGCCATGCACATCCAGGGTGTCGGCTTCCGCTCGTACCGCAACACGACCGGCACGCTCGTCGTGAACATGCAGATCGTCCAGATGAAGAACAAGAGCATCGCCCGCGCCGGCACCGATTTCTACAGCGCCTTCACCAAGGCCCTCGGGGTGTTCCGGAACGGGCCGAAGATCGCGGGTCACGACAAGGCCCGCTGTGTCCTGCCGCCGAAGAATCCCGGGGCCAAGCTGGACGCCATGTCCTGCCAGGCCACCGAGGGCGACGTGATGGTGCGCATGACGGTCACCGGCACCGCCCCGCTCCAGAAGGACAACGCTGCGTACCTCTTCAAGGAGCAGCTCGACCGCGTGCAGGACCCGGGGGAGGCGGCATGACCGAGCAGACCCGGACCGACGAGGCGACGATCCCGCCCCAGGCCGCCCCGGAGGCGCCCGTGGAGGCCGCCCGTGCGGAGCTCACGGCCGTGGAGAGCGCGGCCGCGGAGCCGGCCTCTGCGGAGCTCACGGCCGTGGACGAGGCCGCGCTCCCCGTTCCCGCGGCGCCCCCGCGGCGGCGGTTGCGGGACCGGCGCGGGCTGCGCGCTGCCGTGCGCTGGACCGCGGTGGTGCTCGTCTTCGGCGCGCTGGGCGCGGCCACGACGTACGGGGTGACCCAGCCGGAGCGGACGAAGATCCCCGGGCTGCGCACCCCCGACGACGGCCGCTGGACCTACCCCGCGCTGAAGCTGCCCAAGCTGCCCGAAGACGCGCCTCGTCCGCTGGACGCCGACCACAACCCGGGCGGCCGGCACTACGCGGACCCGCGCACGCTTCTGCTGCCCGCCCCCGCGGGCGCCAAGGTCGACAAGAGCTTCCCGGACCGCACCGGCTGGCTGCCGACCGCGGACTTCGTGAAGGTCTTCCAGAAGACCTACCGCGCGCCGCTCACCCAGACGCTCGGCCAGGAGACCCTCCGGCACATCGCGGCGCGCGCCTGGACCGCGCAGGACGGCACGCGCGCGGAGATCTACCTTCTGCAGTTCGCCAGCGGGCCCTACGCGAACGAGGTCAGGACCGACCTCGAGATCTCCGGTATCCCGGTGCAGGCCGGCGCCACGACCCGCGACGACGAGTGGAGCAGCAGCGACGTGCCGGAGACCGAGTTCGCCTCCGTCTTCGACGAGAGCGCGCCGCGCGGGCCGCAGCACGTCCGCGTCGCGTTCGTCCAGGCAGGCGACACCGTGGCCGTGGTCCTGATGACCAAGGCCGGGACGCAGCCCGCCGTCCCGTTCCACCAGACCGTGCGGCTCCAGGCGCAGCTGCTCGGCTGACCGGGTTGCGCCCGGCACGGGCGCGATGCGCGGGGGCCGACCTCAGCGCATCGCGCCCGTACCGGCCGACTAGACTCGCTAACGGCCCCACCGGGCCGCCGACCGTCCGCGCCTGCCCGAGGAGCACGCTCGTGAGCGCCATTGAGATCTTCTTCGACGTCATGCTTGTCCTGGTCTGCCTTGGCGTCCTCGCGTTCTCCGTTCTGGCGGTGAAGAAGCTCTACCAGGGACAGCGCTGAACATGATCGAAATCCCCTCCGACCTCCACCCGGAGCTCGTACCGCTCGCCTTCCTCCTGGGCACCTGGGAGGGTGCGGGCGTCTTCGACTTCCCCGGCGCCGAGAAGTGCAACTTCGGCCAGGAAGTGGTGTTCACCCACGACGGCCGCCCGTTCCTGGAGTACACCTCCAAGACCTGGGTGCTGGACGCCGAGGGCAAGCCGGCGACGCCGCTGGAGAGCGAGTCCGGTTTCTGGCGCATCGACAAGGACCGCAAGGTCGAGATCACGATGACGCGCGACAACGGCGTCATCGAGATCTGGTACGGCGAACTCGCCGAGAGCAAGCCCCAGATCGACCTCGTCACCGACGCCGTGGCCCGGCTGGCCGACGCGCCGGCCTACAGCGGCGGCAAGCGCCTGTACGGCTACGTCAAGAGCGACCTGATGTGGGTGGGCGAGAAGGCCACCCCCGAGGTGCCGCTGCGCCCGTACATGTCGGCGCACCTGAAGAAGGTCGTCAACCCCAGCGAGTGGGCCAAGGACCTCAAGGACCTGCCCGACGACGGCATCGCCTTCTTCCGCTGAGCCGTCCGCGCACGGGGCCGTCCGCCCCGGGGCGGCCCCGTGATGTCGCGCCGGGCCGCCGACGGCGCCCTTCCGCCTAGACTGTCCCTGTGGTGACCACGGACTGGAAGAGCGATCTGAGGCAGCGCGGGTACCGGCTGACGCCGCAGCGCCAGCTTGTCCTGGAGGCGGTCGACGTCCTGGAGCACGCCACTCCGGACGCCATCCTCACCGAGGTGCGCAGGACCGCCTCCGGGGTGAACATCTCCACCGTCTACCGCACGCTGGAGCTGCTGGAGGAACTGGGCCTGGTCAGCCACGCCCACCTGGGCCACGGCGCCCCCACGTACCACCTCGCCGACCGGCACCACCACATGCACCTGGTGTGCCGGGACTGCGAGTCGGTCACCGAGGCCGACATCTCCGAGGCCGCGCCGCTGACCGACCGGCTGCGCGCGACCTACGGCTTCGAGACCGACATGAAGCACTTCGCGATCTTCGGCAGGTGCGCGGACTGCGCGCGGAAGGCCCGAACGTCTGAGGGTTCAACTACCGAGACGTAGGCTGGTTCCATGCAGCGACAAACACTGACCAGCCCCCTGCTGTCGCTCCCCGGCGCCGTTCCCGCTGAAGGCCCTGACGAGGGAGTCGCCGCGCACTACGGGGACCTCTTCCGCGAGCAACGGACCCTCGCGGACGGCAAGGGCTTCGTCGACCTGTCCCACCGAGGCGTCGTCGCCGTCACCGGACAGGACCGGCTCGCCTGGCTCCACCTCCTGCTCACCCAGCACGTCACCGACCTGCCGCCCGGGCAGGCCACCGAGGCGCTGATCCTCTCCGCGCACGGCCACGTCGAGCACGCGCTCTACCTCGTCGACGACGGCACGACCACCTGGATGCACGTCGAGCCCGGCACGCAGGGCGACCTCGTGGCGTACCTGGAGAGCATGAAGTTCTTCTACCAGGTCGACGTCGCCGACGTGACCGGTGACCGCGCCGTCGTCCACCTCCCGGCGGGCAGCATCGCCGCCGTCCCGGAGGACTGGACGGTGCGCGAGGTCGCGCACGGCCGCGACGTCCTCGTGCCGCGCGCCGAGCTGGAGGCCTTCGCCCGGGAGGCGGGCACGCCGGTGGGCGTGCTGGCCCTGGAGGCGCTGCGCATCGAGGCCCACCGCCCGCGGCTGGGCCTGGAGACCGACCACCGCACCATCCCGCACGAGCTGGGCTGGCTGGACACCGCCGTCCACCTCGACAAGGGCTGCTACCGCGGCCAGGAGACCGTCGCCCGGGTGCACAACCTCGGCCGGCCGCCGCGCCGCCTGGTCTTCCTCCACCTCGACGGCAGCGAGGTCAAACTGCCCGGCCACGGCACGCCCGTGCGCATCGCCGCAGACGGGCCCGACGGCCGCCAGATCGGCACCGTCACCTCCTCCGCGCGGCACTGGGAGCTGGGCCCGATCGCCCTCGCGGTGATCAAGCGCAACACCCCGGTGGACGCCCCGCTGCTGGCGGACGGGACGGCCGCGAACCAGGAGACCGTCGTCGAGCCCTGAGGAGCTCGGGGCCCTCAGATGTCGAGGACCACGGTGAACGGGCCGTCGTTCGTGAGCGAGACCTTCATGTCCGCTCCGAAGCGGCCCGTCGCCACCTCCGCGCCCAGCGCACGTAGCTGCGCGACCACCTCGTCCACCAACGGCTCGGCGACAGGGCCCGGCGCGGCGGCGTTCCAGGTGGGCCGGCGCCCCTTGCGGGCGTCACCGTAGAGAGTGAACTGCGAGATCACCAGCAGCGGCCCGCCGACGTCGGAACAGGACTTCTCGTCGGGCAGGATGCGCAGGCTCCACAGCTTGCGGGCGAGCTGCGCCGCCTTCTCCCCGGTGTCGTCGTGCGTGACCCCCACCAGCACGCACAACCCCGGACCGGCGATTTCGCCGACCGTCTCGCCGTCCACCACGACCTTCGCTTCGCTCACCCGCTGGGCCACCGCTCGCATGCCCCCCATTCTCCCGGGCGTGAAGGGGCGCGCGGCATCGGGGCCGTACGCCCGCTTGGGCTCACGTACAACTGTCCGGGGCGTCCGTTCGGGTGCAGGTGCCTGCGGGACACAGGTACTCGGTGGCACGATCGAGGTCTGCCCGACGCGGGGGACGAGGGGACGGACAGACATGAAGAACACCGGTACGACAAGTACCACCGGGACGGCGGAAGGCGAACGCATGCTCAAGGCACCGGGCCCGCGCTCCCCGTTCCCCGACGCGCCGCAGCCCGACTTCGCGGGGCTCACGCTCGCCGGCCTGCGCACCGCCCGCCGCGAGGCGCAACTGGAGGAGGCCGACCTGTCCTACCTCCGACGCCTGCTGCAGGGCCGCATCGACATCCTGCGCGCCGAGCTCGCCCGCCGCACCGCCCCCGACGCGCCCGTGCTGGACCGGCTCTCGGAGATCCTCACCGACACCCCGTCCCGGCACCGCACCTCCGCCCGGCACGTCACCCTGCGCACCCCGCGCAGCGAGCGGTACCGGCAGCTCGCCGAGGAGATGCTCGCCGAGGTCGAACTCTCCGACCTGGAGGCCCGCACCGACCAGGAACTGCACGACGCGATGGGGCGGCTGGTCCGCCACGAGCAGCAGGTGTCGCGCTGCCGGCACTCGCTGCAGCGCACCGTCGACGGGTGCAGCACCGAGATCGCCCGGCGCTACCGGGCGGGCGAGGCGCGGGTCGAGGATCTGCTGGCCGGGGACTGAGGGCGCGGCCGGAAATCCCGCGCGAAAAAGGGATGCGCGAAGGCCTGACCGGCGCCTACCGTGCGGGACATGAGCCTTGAGGTCCGCACGCTCGAAGCATCCGACTACGCAGGCTGGTTGCGCGCCACGCGCCTCGGTTTCCTCCGTTCCGCCACCGTCAGCGACGAGGAGATCGAGCTACGGCGGCCCTACACGGACCTCGCCCGCGCACAGGGCGCGTTCGACGACGGCCGCTGCGTGGCGACGTTCCGCAGCATGCCGCGCGACCTCACCGTGCCCGGCGGGGCGGTGCTGCCCAGCAGCGCGATCACGCAGGTCACCGTCTCCGCCACGCACCGCCGCCGCGGCGTCGCCTCCCGCATGATGGCCAACGAACTGGCCGCCACCGCCGAACGCGGTGAGCCGCTCGCGATCCTCATCGCCGCCGAATTCCCGATCTACGGCCGCTTCGGCTTCGGCCCGGCCGCCGGTGTCACCGAGTGGCACGTCGACACCGCCCGCGCCGGCCTGCGCCCGCCCGGCGACGACGAGGACGGCCGCGTCGAACTCGTCGATCCCGCCGACGTCCTCAAGTCAGGCCCGGAACTGCACGAGCGGGTAAGGGTCCAGGCCCCCGGCTCGATCAACCGCAACGACCGCTGGTGGGAGATGTTCACCGGCAAGGTCCAGATGAGCAACGACCCCTGGAAGGAACCGATCTTCGCCTACTACCGGGACTCCGCGGGCCGCATCGACGGCCTGGCCGCGTACACCGTCGAGGACAAGTGGCGCGGCATGTACCCGGAGGCTCCCCTCGAGGTCAAGCAGCTCATCGCCGCCACCCCGGCCGCCGAACGGGCCCTGTGGCGCTTCCTGCTGTCCATCGACTGGGTCACCACCGTGCGCACCGGCTTCCGCGCCCACGACGACGTCATGCCGCTGCTGCTCGGGGACCGCCGCGCCGCCCGGATCGACAACAGCTCCGACTTCCTGTGGCTGCGCTTCATCGACGTGCCCCGCGCGCTGGCCGCCCGCACCTACGCCGCCCCGGGCTCCGTCGTCCTCGACGTCGTCGACCCGTACGGCTACGCCGCCGGCCGCTTCCGCGTCGAAGCCGCCCCCGACGGCACCGCCACCGCCGAGGCGGCGCCCTCCGCCGCCCCGGACCTCACCCTCACCGCCGCCGACCTCGCCACCCTCTACCTCGGCGACGAGTCCGCGGTCCGCCTCGCCACCGTCGGCCAGGCCACCGAATCCCACCCGGGCGCGGCGGCCCGGGTGGACGCGCTCTTCCGTACGTCGCGCAGGCCGTGGGCGATCGACGGCTTCTGACGCGTCAGCGCCCGCCGTACGAGACGAGGACCAGCACCACCAGCACCCCGCCCACGCACATCGCGTAGCTCGACCTTGCCTTCGACCCGACCGCGACCAGTACGATCCCCAGCCCCATCAACGGGCCGAACTGCCGGCCGAGGCACTCCTCGAGGATCGCCGCCATCACGTGACTCCACAGCATGACCCACCCCTTCCCAAGGCGGCCGCCGAACGGCGCGGGCCCCGCTGCTGCTGCCCTAACGGGTCAGCAGCAGCGCGATCACCACGAGTCCGACACAGGTGAACGTCGTGTTCCTGGCCTTGTGGCCGACCGTGAACAATCCGACGGCGAAGGCGCCTGCCGCGCCGTACCGCCACTGGACGAGCTGCTCGAACGCGAAGGCGCACAGAGCGAGTGCGGGCATGGGGTTTCACTCCTTCGAGGCGCGTGGGACCGATCTCTCCGCGCGTAGAGCACGGCAGAGGGAGAATTGACCCGGAGGTCGACAAGTGGCGGGAGCGGAAGAAGCCTGGTGCTGATGTGTGCGTGCGATGCGACGTGGCGCTGCACTGTCACCCGCGGCCGTCCCCAGCGCGTCGTTGGGCCGGGACGCCGCAGTCCCCGTGGTGTCAACTGCCCCAACTTGTCTGTCAGCTGGAGCAGTTGACTGCACTCATGTCTAGGTTGTTCCCGATGACTGCAGGTCCATAAACTCGTCGCAGTCAACTCCACTTGCCTGACCGGAAGATGTAGGCTGCTTGCGTGAACGGCTCGCGAGGGAACGGTGGAGCCAGGCGCGAATGGGAGCGCGTGGCCGATTCGCTGCGTCACCAGATCGAGGCCGGCGAGATCGTGGTCGACGAGCAACTCCCCACCCAGGCTGAGCTGGTGGAGAAGTTCGACGTAGCGCGCGCCACGGTCCAGAGGGCACTCAAGGAGCTCCAGGACGAAGGCTACGTAGAGTCAATCCAGGGCAAGGGAGTCTTCGCCCGAAACTGGCGCAAGCCGACACCGGCACATGCCAACGGCGCGGCGCAGGGTGTGGATTCGGCCAGCGTTGAGCTGGATGACGCGATCGCCGAGGCCTTCGAGGCGGAGCACATCACGATCGACGCGTACTGCCTTACCGCCGAATCGCTCAACGCGGCCATCGTCCCGCAGGTGAGGCGTATCCACCGGGGGGAACTCACGCCCTCGTCCATCCGTGTGCGGCTGCTGCGGCCGAGCGCTGACGCCCCCTTGGCCATCCCCAGAAATGTGGATGATCCAGAGGACCCGCGGCCGCTCGAGCGGCTTGCCGAGCTGATCGATGTCCATGCCCGGTCGCTGGAGAACCTGCTTGCTGACGTGGCCGCGCGTGACCTGGTCGATGATGTGGCCTTCGAAGTCAAGCAGGTGGCGATCACCCCTGTGGTCAAGGTGTACCTGATCAACGAGATGCAAGGGCTCATCGGGTACTACGCGATCAAGGACAACGAGGTTCGGCTCGCGGACGGTGCCGTGGTGAAGATTTGGGACGTTTTCGGCCTGGGTGCGAAGCTCTACGCTCAGGGAGATGAGCAACTCGCGGAGTGTCGGGAGTGGTTCGAGTCTCTCTGGACAAAAATCGCCCGATCGGTGTGACACTCACTGAATGGCTTCGACAGATCCTGAGCGGCTCCTGAACCGACTGCGAGGAGTCAAGGTCGTCCTGTTCGACTTTGATGGGCCGCTTTGTGACTTGTTCGCTGGGTACAGCGCGGAGTCGGTGGCCGAACACATGAAGGGGTTCCTCGCGGACAAGGGCTGGTTGCTCCCGCAATTCGAGGCGTACACGGACACGCACCAGCTCCTGCAGGATGTGGCGTTGGCCGGCTTTCCCGAGGAGATAGTCAAGGGACTCGACGGTGTCCTTGTCGATGCGGAGCGTCAAGCGGCGATGGTGGCGCATCCCGTCGACGGGGCCGCCGAGCTCATACAGGGGTTGGCTGCGAAAGAGCGGCCTATGGCGATCACTACCAACAATTCTCCGGCCTCGGTCCAGGTCTACTTGAAGAAACATGGGCTGGAGCGGGAGTTCAGCGGAAGAATCTTCGGTCGGGGTGAGGCGCCGGGAAAAATGAAACCCCATCCGGCATATCTACGCGCGGCGATGGAGGAGCTGGGGCGGGTTGCCACCCCGGGCAATTGCCTCATGATTGGCGATTCGGTGCGGGACCTGCGTGCCGCACGTGCCGCACAGGTTAAGTTTCTGGCATATGCCGGGATTGGTGACCGTTATCAGCAGCGTGTCGACGCTCTCCTGACGGAGGGGGCGGATTTGCTGGTCAGGAACATGCAAGAGTTGGTGGAAGCTTTCTCCACCGCGGGGCTCAGTCGCAGAGGCGCGCCCGTGGGTGAGTGAGTCGGCGCACCGAAATACGATTGACGCGCTAAGGGTTTCGATGTGCGTCTTCGGGGAAAAGCGCGTAGGCTCTCGCCACATCATGCGCCATCACGTCGTGATGGCCAATTGGCGAGCGCTCAAACGGTCGGTGCAAGTTGACGGATACGGTTGTGGCCACGGATGCCCCGGGTGGCGCTGCTATGCGCACGCGACCCGATGACGGACCGCGGCCCGATGCCGTTGACGCGCTTGATGACGATCTCTCCGAACCATGCGATCAGCCGGGGAGCCGGGGCGCCCTGTCTTCGGCCGCGGACAGCCCGGCGCGTCCGCCCATGTACGGGCGACTGCATGAGTCCTTCGTCAAGTGGCACTACGCCCGGAGGAAGCACCACCCGGAGTCGGTCATCCTGGCGGGACATCACAATTCCAACCACGCGATGCCGCTGAGCCGCGGTCTCGCCTGGTTCATGCCCACCCCGCTGGAGCGGACGGCGCGTATCAAGCTGAGGGTGCCGCTCGACACGCCCATGGTCGTGATGCGCACATGGCAGGACGAAGCCGAAGTGCTGGCCGCGCTCGAGCGGTTGAGCCCTGAGCCCGTTTTCGTCACCCCGCGATGTCTCGTCACCTTCGAGGGTGCCTCGCTGCACAGGTTCGAACCGGGCACAGCGCTGTCGCAGGTCTCGGCGCCGGGTGAGCCGCTGGGTGAGGACATGCTGCGCAAACTGGCGGAGGTCTTCGCCCGCACGGCGGTCGTCGGCCCGGATCAACTGCCCCCGTTGCCGCCCGACTGGCCGACGGACCCCAAGAGCAGCGATGCGTTTCTTGACCATATGGTCCAATATTCTGAGCGCGAGGTGCACCAGCGTCACCGCCCCGAATTCGGGACGCTGTTCGACGCACTGGGCGTTCCGCTCAACGCGCTGGACCACTTTCGTGCGGGAGTGCGCCTCCGTACAAGGGAGTTGCAACGCAGGCCGTACGCCCTGCTGCACACCGATCTCCATCGGGACAACATCGTGGTGCTGGAGGATGGAGCTCTCTTCATCCTGGACTGGGAGCTCGCCACGTACGGCGACCCCCTGCATGACCTCGCCACTCATCTGGTGCGGATGCGGTACACCGACCACGAGCGCGAGCGTATGAAGGTCATCTGGGAGGAAACGCTCGCGGAACGCGGCTGCTCGGCGATGACCGCGGGGATGTCCACCGACCTGCAGGCCTACCTGGATTTCGAGTACGCGCAGTCGGTGTTCGCCGATGTCGTCAGGGCGGCGGTCCGCCTCGGCGCGGAGCCGGCCAACCCCGCTCTCGGGCCGTCTGTCGGCATGGTCCACCGTGCGCTGGATCGGGCGAAGGAACTGATCGGGCTGGACGCTGTACCTTCGGAAGAGGAGATCGAGACAGCGCTGGCCGACTGGCATACGCTGCGTTATCCGGGGCGCCGCCGGAGGTGGATCTTCACGGCACGGGCGGCCCGTAACCGGGCGGGTGGGCGCTGACACAACGGGTCGGGAGCCCGCTCCGGATCTGCGGGCTGCGCTGAGCGTGGCGACCTGCGTTCTGTTCGACTTCGACGGCCCCCTCGCGGACCTGTTCGCCCACCACCCGGCATTCCGGGTGGCCGGGACGCTCAGGCGCAGGGCGCAGCGGCTGGGAGTGCCCCCCGAGGCGGTCCACCGTGTGCGCGATCCCTTGCTGGTGCTGCGGAGGGCCGCATGGCACGGCAGTGCCGCGGTGATCCGGGAACTGCAGGTACTCCTTGCCGACGAGGAGACGAAAGCGGCGACATCGGCCCGCCCGACACCGCACGCGGCAGTCTTGGTGAGGTCGCTGGTAGCCAGTGGCCGGCAGGTGGCGGTGACCACGAACAATTCCGCCAGGGCAGCGGCCGCCTTCCTTGAGGAGGAGGGCCTTGCGCGGCTCTTCGGCCCGCACATCCACGGACGGGATGCGGATCCGGCGTTGTTGAAGCCGGATCCGGACTGTTTGAACCGGGCCATGGAGTCCACGGGCAAGACGCCTGCCGAGTGCCTGATGATCGGCGACTCCGTGAGTGACTTGGAGGCCGCGGACAAGGCCGGCGTGCCCTTCGTGGGCTACGCGCGCGCTCCGCACAAGATGCGGGCGCTGCGCGATGCCGGTGCGGTTCATGTCGTGGAGTCCCTGGACGTCCTGGTGGACCTGGTGCGGCATCATCGCGCCGACTTCGGCGGCTGCGCGAAACCGAGCTTGGCATAGCGGCCGCGCGGAACGATCGTGCAGCACTGCTCATCCATGGGGTGAAGGACATTTAACTGGACCTTGACGGTCCGGTGGCCCAGGCTCATTGCATGGGGATTCACGTACCGCTGATCACGCCCTTCGACGCCGACGGCAGTGTGGAGGCCGTCGCCCTGGAGCGGCTTGCCCATGACGTGCTGGACGAGGGGGCCGAAGGCCTGGTCGCGCTCGGGACGACGGCCGAGGTGGCGACGCTCGACGAGGGCGAGAAGGCGCTCGTGCGGGAGACCGTGGGGCGGGTGTGCCGGGGGCGGGGGGTGCGGTTCACGGTCGGCGCCGGGGGACCCGACACGCGGCGGGCGGCCGAGGAACTGCGGGCGCTCGACGCGGACGCCGCGCTCGTGACCGTACCCGCGTTCGTGCGGCCCTCGGAGGACGGCGTGGTCGCGCACTTCGAGGCGCTGGCCGCGGCCTCCGCCGTGCCGCTGGTCGTCTACAACATCCCGTACCGGACCGGACGCACCCTGAGCGCGGACACCGTGCGGCGGATCGCGGCGATCCCCGGGGTCAGCGGCTTCAAGCACGCCGTCGGCGGCATCGACCAGGACACCGTGCTGCTGGTGCGGGAGGTGCCGCTGTACGCGGGGGACGACGTCTTCGCCCCCGCCCTGCTGGCGCTGGGCGCGCCCGGGGCGATCCTGGCCTCCGCGCATCTGGCGACCGCGCAGTGGGCGGAGCTGGCCCGTTTCCACGATCCGGAACGCGGGCATGCGCTCGCGAGGCTCGCCGCCGCCTGCTTCGCCGAGCCGAACCCCACGGTGACCAAGGCGGTACTGCACGCCCAAGGACGCATTCCCACCCCCGCGGTCCGGCTGCCCCTGCTGCCGGCCGGGCGGCCGGCAGTCGAGACGGCCCTCCGGGCACTCGCCGCATCGGGGGATACTCGGGACAGTACGTACGCACTGATCGGAGAGACCGGATGAGGATCGGAATCGTCGGAGCCACCGGCCAGGTCGGCGGCGTCATGCTCAAGGTGCTGGCCGAGCGTGACTTCCCGGTGGAGCGGCTGCGGCTGTTCGCGTCGGCCCGCTCGGCGGGGCGGACGCTGCCGTGGAAGGACGGCGAGATCACCATCGAGGACGCGGCGACCGCCGACTACGCGGGTCTCGACATCGTCCTGTTCTCCGCGGGCGGTGCCACGTCCAAGGCGCTCGCCCCCAAGGTCGCCGCCGCGGGCGCGGTCGTGATCGACAACTCCTCGGCCTGGCGCATGGACCCCGAGGTCCCGCTCGTGGTGTCCGAGGTCAACCCGCACGCCATCGCCGACCGCCCCAAGGGCATCATCGCCAACCCGAACTGCACCACGATGGCCGCGATGCCGGTGCTGCGCCCGCTGCACGACGAGGCGGGGCTGACCGCGCTGGTCGCCACCACCTACCAGGCGGTCTCGGGTTCCGGCCTGGCCGGTGTCGCCGAGCTCGACGGGCAGATCCGCAAGGTCGCCGACCGGGCGACGGGGCTGACCTTCGACGGCGCGGCCGTGGAGTTCCCCGAGCCCGCGGTCTACCAGCAGCCCATCGCCTTCAACGTCGTCCCCCTGGCCGGGAAGATCGTCGACGACGGCCGTTTCGAGACCGACGAGGAGCAGAAGCTCCGCAACGAGTCCCGCAAGATCCTGGAGATCCCGGAACTGAAGGTGTCCGGCACCTGCGTGCGCGTCCCGGTCTTCTCCGGGCACTCGCTGCAGATCAACGCCCGCTTCGCGCGCCCGATCAGCGTGGAACGCGCCTACGAGCTGCTGGCCCAGGCGCCCGGCGTGGAGCTGTCGGAGATCCCGACCCCGCAGCAGGCCGCCGGCAAGGACCCGTCCTATGTGGGCCGGATCCGTGCGGACGAGACCGTCGAGCACGGCCTCGCGCTCTTCCTGTCCAACGACAACCTCCGCAAGGGCGCCGCGCTCAACGCCGTCCAGCTCGCCGAGCTGGTCGCGGCGGAGCTGCGCGGCTGACGAGCCCGAGCCCCGCGTCGTCCGACGCCCCACGCCCGATGCCCCGGCCATGCGCCGGGGCATCGGGCGTTCCCGGGCGTGCGCTTGACTCTCACACCGTGTGAGGCCCTGCACTGGGAGGCGTCATGTTCAGCATCGGAGACTTCGCCAGGCACGGCCGCGTGTCGGTCCGCATGTTGCGTCACTACGACGCCGTCGGACTGCTGCGTCCCGACCGTGTGGACCCCACCAGCGGCTACCGCCATTACACGGCCGGGCAGTTGTCGCGGCTCAACCGCATCATCGCTCTGAAGGATCTCGGCTTCACCCTCGAACAGGTGCGGTCGATCCTCGACGACGAGGTCGGCGCGGAGGAGCTGCGCGGCATGCTGCGGCTGCGGCGGGCCGAACTCGCGGCGGCCATGGCCGCCGACGCGGCGCGGCTGGCCGGGGTGGAGGCGCGGCTCCGGACGATCGAGAGCGAGGGACGGATGCCTTCCGACGATGTGGTGATCAAGCGGCTGCCCGCGGTGCGACTGGCCGAACTCTCCGGTGTCGCGCCGGGGTTCGACCCCGGTGACATCGGCCCGGTGATCCAGCCGCTGTACGACGAGCTGTGCCGCCGCCTGGACGCGGCGGGCGTGCGGCCGGTGGGGCCCGGGATCGCGTACTACGAGGACGCGCCGGAGGGCGACGGCGCGATCCTCGTGCACGCCGGGCTGCCGGTCGCGGATTCGGTCGGCGGGCACGACTTCGAGATCGTCGACCTGCCGGCGATCGAGAGCGCGGCCACGATCGTGCACCGCGGCTCCATGGACGACGTCCTGGGCAGCGAGCAGACGCTGGCGCGGTGGATCGACGCGCACGGCCACCGGTCCGTCGGCTACCCCCGCGAGCTGTACCTGGAGTGCGAGGGCGATCCCGCCACGTGGGTGACGGAGCTGCAGGAGCCGGTGGCCGCGGGGGCGTGACCCCGTCGGCGAGCGCGGTCGGTCAGCCCATCGGCCGGCCCTCGCGCGCCGCGAGGTCCACCAGCTCGAAGGCCGTCCGGCCGTCCAGGGACTCGCGGACGATATCCGCGTGCCCGGCGTGCCGGGCGGTCTCCTCGATGAGGTGGAGCAGGATCCAGCGGGCGCTGACCTTCATGCCCGGCGGGTTCCACGGTGTGTCCGGCAGGGCGACGGTTCCCTCCAGGCCGGGGAGGGCGAGGAGGGCCGTCTCGGTCTCGCGGGCGATCACCGCCCAGCGGTCCAGCCAGCCGGCGAGGGTCTCGCCGTCCAGCAGGCGGAAACCGTTGACGTAGTCGTCCTGGCTGCCGGCCTTCTCCTCGCGGCCGAGGAGCACGCCCTGCACCCAGCCCTCCTCGGTGCGGGCGAGGTGCTTGACCAGCCCGGCGAGGTTCAGCTCGCTCGCGCTCGGCCGCGACGTGGCCTGCGCGTCGTCCAGTCCCATGACCGCACGGCGCACGCCGGCGCGCTGCGACTCCAGGTAGGCCAGCAGCGCGTCCCGCTCGTCCGTCTCGTTGCGAACCACCGTGGGCATCCTGCACCTCTTGTCCGTCGTCGCCGGTGTCCCGGCGTTTTTACGTCGTCGGCTTGCGTCTTCGACGGTACGGAGCATTGCGGTCAGTTCCGGTCCGCAATGGCGGAGGACCCGCCGTCACGGGGCGATCGGGTCGTCGACCGGGGCGGGGGCGAGCCCGGCGGCGACGAGGCCGGCGAAGACGGCCTTGCCGAGGGTCTGCACGGCGGACTGGGGGCGGACCATGACCGTGAACTCCTTGATCCGGCCGGCGTCGTCGAAGTGCAGGAGGTCGATGCCGTGGATGTCCTTGCCGTCGACGGTGGCGCGGAAGAGCAGGATCTCCGAGGGCGCGTCGCTTCCGTCGCCGCTGGTGGCGGAGGTGCCGTCGAAGCGGCCGACGTAGCGGAAGTCCTCGAAGGTGCGGAGCAGGACGCCGAAGAGGCCGAGCACCATGGGCTTGCCCTCGAAGGGCGTGAACGTGACCGGGCTGTAGAACCGGATGCCGTCGGTGAACAGGTCGTCGAGGCCGGCGAGGTCACGGGTCTCCACTGCGGTGCGGAAACGGTCCGTGGTGGTGGTCGACATGGGCCTGCCGCCTTCCGGGGGCCGAGGCCCCAGTCAGTCATGGGGTTGATCAGTCAGTTTTATGACTATCACGCCCGTGGTGCCGTCGGACAGACCCCGTCCCGCCCCGCACGGGCCCGCGGCGGCGGGCGTCACATCCCCTTAACGAGACTTTTGCAAGCACTCTGCTTGCAAAAGTTAGCACCGCGGGGCATGCTCGAAGACATGGCTTCACTGAACGTCGGCAACCTTGGTGAGTATCTGCGGGAGCAGCGCCGCAACGCGAAGCTCTCGCTGCGCCAGCTCGCCGACGCGGCGGGGGTGTCCAACCCGTACCTCAGCCAGATCGAGCGCGGGCTGCGCAAGCCCAGTGCCGACATCCTGCAGCAACTGGCGAAGGCGCTGCGCATCTCCGCCGAGACCCTGTACGTGCAGGCGGGGATCCTCGACGAGCGGGACCAGGGCGACGGCCGGGAGGTCCGTACCGCCATCCTGGCCGACACGGCGATCAACGAGAAGCAGAAGCAGGTCCTGCTCCAGATCTACGAGTCGTTCCGCAGGGAGAGCGCCGCGGTGGAGGAAGCTCAGGACGAGCAGTCCGCCGCGCCGCGCGAGCGCGCGGCGAAGAAGGCGGCGCAAGCGGCTGCCGCCGTGCTGAAGCCGAAGGCGACCACCGGACCGGACGACGGGGGCGGCGGCGACGACGCCGCGGCCGCCGAGTGACCGGCGGGCTCAACAGACGTACACGCCACCATCCTCATACGGGAGAAACCCTCATGGCGATCACCGACGACCTCGTCAAGACCCTCAAGGACCCGACCCCGCTCTACGCACTGGCCGGCACCGCCGACCTCGCGGCCGAGAAGCTGAAGGAGGTCCCGCCGCTGTTCGAGAAGATCCGCAGCGAGGCCCCGGACCGGATCGAGAAGATCCGCGGCACCGACCCCAAGGCCGTGCAGGAGAAGGTGACCGCGCAGGCCAAGGGCGCGCAGAACAGGGCGCAGGCCAAGGTCAACGAGCTCTTCGGCAGCATTGACACCGATCTGCGCAAGCTGCGCGACTCCGCACAGGACTTCGCGCTCCAGCAGGTGGGCCGCGCCGCCGAGTACGCGGTCCGCGCCAAGGAGACCTACGACGGCCTGGCCGAGCGCGGCAAGGACGCGGTCGCGACCTGGCGCGGCGAGGCCGCCGACCAGGTCGAGGACATCGCGGTCGCGATCGAGGGCGAGCCGGAGCCGCGTCCGGCGGCGCAGGCCACCCCGGCCCAGGCGCCCGCCCCCGCGCAGAACTCCGTGCCCGCCCCGGCCCCGGCCCCGGCCGACGACCGGTCCGCCTCGGCGAAGAAGCCCGTGGCGAAGAAGCCGGCCCCCGCCGCCCGCAAGAGCGCCCCGGGCAAGCCGGCCTCCTGAGGTCGCGCACACCCGCGCATTCCCGCGCGCGCACTACGGGCCGGGCACGCATCGCGTGCCCGGCCCTCCCCCTATGGCGCTTCGCACAGGGGGGCGCCCCCGCCGTGCCCGGACGGGTACGGTGGGAGCCGACGACGGAGGTGGACGGCAATGCTGGTGCAGGGCTTCTACAACTTTCTGGGCTGGATCTCCATCGCCCTGCTGGTCTTCGCGCTCTTCGCTCTGGGCGACGCCGCCATCCGGCGCGACGACGCCTACCGGGCGGCCTCCAAGAACAGCAAGGCCTTCTGGCTGATCATCCTGGCCATCGCGGCGGCGTTGATCGCGATCCTGCCGATCATGTCGTTCCTGCCGATCATCGGACTGATCGCGGTGATCGTCTACACGGTGGACGTACGGCCCGCGCTCAAGCAGGTCTCCGGGCCGCGGCGTCGCGGCGGCAGCAGCAGTGACGGCCCGTACGGACCCTTCAACCGCTGAGCCCTTCAACCGCTGAACCCGTGGGGGCGGTTGACGGTCCCCACGACCGGACGCCGGATGCGGCGCCGGATCAGGCGCCCGACTCCAGCAGCAGCAGCGCGACGTCGTCCGTCAGCTCCCCGCCGTTGAGTTCCCGCACCTCGGTGACGGCCGCGTCCAGCAACTCCTCGCCGGCGAGCCCGGCGGACAACTGCCGCCCGATGAGTTCGACCATGCCCTCCTGACCGAGTCGCTGCGGGCCCTGGCCGATCCGGCCCTCGATGAGCCCGTCCGTGTAGAGCATCAGGCTCCACGACTCGCCGAGCTCGATGCGTGCCCGCTCCCAGCCCGACGTGCCGGGCAGCAGGCCGAGCGCCGGACCGCCGTGCTCGTAGGGCAGCAACTGCGGCGCCATCCCGGACAGCGAGACCAGCGGGGCGGGGTGGCCGGCCAGATAGAGGTCGGCGGAGCGCCCGTCCGCGGCGATGTCGACCTGGCAGAGGGTCGCGAAGATCTCGTCGTCGGGCCGCTCGTGCTCCAGCACCTGCTGCAGCGTGCAGAGCAGGAGGTCGCCGCAGAGCCCGGCGAAGGTCAGCGCGCGCCAGGCGATCCGCAGTTCCACGCCGAGAGCGGCCTCGTCCGGTCCGTGACCGCAGACGTCGCCGATCATGGCGTGCACGGTGCCGTCGGGGGTGCGCACGGTGTCGTAGAAGTCGCCGCCGAGCAGCGCGCGGCTGCGGCCGGGCCGGTAGCGGGCCGCGAAGCGCAGGTCGGCGCCCTGCAGCAGCGGGGTCGGCAGCAGGCCGCGCTCCAGCCGTGAGTTCTCCTGCGCGAGCAGCCGGGTCTCGGTGAGCTGGCGCTGTGCGACGTCGGCCCGCTTGCGTTCCACCGCGTAGCGGATGGCCCGGGTGAGGTGGGACGGCTGCAGGTCGGCCGGGGTGAGCTGGTCCTGGGCGCCGACGCGGACCGCCTCGGCGGCGCGCTCGGCATCGGTGTCGGTGCCCGCGGTCAGAACGAGCACGGCGGTCCGCGGTGCCATCCGCAGCAGCTGCCGCAGGCCGTCGAGACCCGCGGCGGTGTCCTGGCCGAGCTCCAGCAGGATGCAGTTGACGTCGTCGCGCAGCAGCAGCCGCTCGGCCTCGGTCAGGTTGCGGGCGCGGCGGATGCGGACGCGGGTCCCCGAGACGTCCAGGAGGTCGGGGACGGTGAAGGTGCCGGAGGGGTCCTCACCGATGACGAGCAGCGTCAGGGCAGGGGAGGTCCGTGCCTCGGCGGGCAGCACTTCCTGGCGCGGCCCCGGCACGGTGGCGAACCGGTCGGTTCGCCGTTCGGTCGCGGGCATCGGCGACATCGGACCATTCCTTCCCTCCCCCCGAGGGCAACGTCCCGGAGCGGTGTTGCCACCGTCGGCTCCGAGCACACTGAAGGGCGACCATAGCGGTACCGCGTGTCCGCGGGGGAGGGCCTGCCGGTAAACCGCCCGTGTCATATGCGCCTGCGAGCTGGGGATTTCGGCGTTCGGGGGGCATTCCGGACATGAGCAACGTCACGTCCGGACGGGCGCGCAGTGGCGCCCGTCACGTGGTGGGGCCGTGCGTCGCAGGTCACCTGCCTTGCGCGCGGGGGAGCGGCGACGGACTGTCCACAGGGCTGTGGACAAGGTGCGGCCCTGGCTCCCGCGAGGTGGGGGGATGACAGCGCCCTGTTCTGTGGCCGCGGCCCGGCCGACCGGCGGCCCCGGGCGTCGTGCCCGGGCGGTCGGCGTCAGGCACGGGCCGAGGCCCGTCCTGGTGGGCGGTCACCCTCGCCGAGCGACGCCGTCCGGCCGCGGCCCGAGGCCCGCTCGTCGGTGGGCCGCAGGTGTGGGCGGTACCCCCGCGCGCCCCTGTCGACGCGGACATCGGCCGACGGCAGCGGCGCGGCGTCGCAGGCCGGGGGGCGTGGTGCCGCGGGCACCCGGGTCAGCCGCCGGCGGGCGCCAATGCCTCCCAGCGCACGGTGACCTCGCCCTGCCGCCAGCGCGCCGCGGTGTCCGTGACCGGCCAGCCGCCCGGGCCGGCGAGGCTCCCGACCGTCCGGATCCAGCGCTGCCGCGCGCCCAGCGAGGCGAAGGGCGCGGCCGCCGCCCACGCCCGGTCGAAGTCGGTGAGGAAGGCGTGCACCGGCTCGCCCGGCACATTGCGGTGGATCAGCACCTTCGGCAACCGTTCGGCCAGGTCGGAGGGGCGTTCCAGGGAGCCCAGCCGGGTCGCGAACGTCACCGTGCGCGGGCCCTCGGGGCCGATCGCCACCCACACATGGCGGCGGCCGATCTCGTCGCAGGTGCCCTCCACCAGCAGCCCGTCCGGGGCGAGCCGGGAACGCAGCCGGTCCCACACCTCCGCGACCCGCTGCTCGTCGTACTGCCGCAGCACATTCGCCGCCCTGATCAGCGCGGGCCTGCGGTCGCCGGGCAGCGGCACCTCGAAGCCGCCGTGCGCGAAGGACAGCCCCTCGCGGGCGTACGGGGCGGCGGCCTCGACCCGCCCGGGGTCGATCTCGATGCCGACGACCTCGGCGTCCGGGCGCGCCGTCCGCAACCGCTGGAGCAGTTCCAGCGCGGTCCACGGCGCCGCGCCGTACCCCAGGTCCACGGCGAGCGGGTCCGCCGCGCGGCGCAGCGCGGGCCCGTGCGCGGCGACGATCCACCGGTCCATGCGGCGCAGCCGGTTCGGGTTGGTCGTCCCCCGCGTCACTTCCCCGACCGGCCGCCTCGCTCGCATACGCCGAGCCTATGCGAGCGCTGAGGGGCCACCGACGGCGTGGACGCGTGCGACGGCGACGGCCGGGCAGCATCCCCGGTGGCCCGGGAGGGGCGCCCGGGGCGTGCGGGGTGCCCCTGGCGTGCCGCGCCCACCGGCCGGGTCACGCTTTGGCAAAGCGGAAATGGATCTCGGCTACTGACCGGTTGTACAGGTTCGGGGCCGGTCCGCGCGCATGCGGCGGCCCGCCCTGAGAACAACAAGGAGGCACGGCGACGTGAGCCAGTACGTGGCGAGGGTCCTGACCGGTGGTGCGCACCGCCGGCTGCGCCGGCACGGCGTCGGCGGGCGCCGGCCGCGGCGCGTGGCGATGCTCAGCGTGCACACGTCGCCGCTCCACCAGCCGGGCACCGGTGACGCGGGCGGCATGAACGTCTACATCGTGGAGCTGGCGAAGCGGCTCGCCGAGGGCTCCGGCATCGAGGTGGAGATCTTCACCCGGGCCACCACGGCCGCGCTGCCGCCGACGGTCGAGCTCGCGCCGGGAGTCCTGGTGCGGCATGTGGACGCCGGCCCCTACGAGGGCCTGGCCAAGGAGGAGTTGCCGGCCCAGCTGTGCGCGTTCACGCACGGCGTGATGCTCGCCGAGGCCCGCCACCGCCAGGGCCACTACGACCTCGTGCACTCCCACTACTGGCTGTCCGGCCACGTCGGCTGGCTCGCCGCCGAGCGCTGGGGCGTTCCGCTGGTGCACGCGATGCACACGATGGCGAAGGTCAAGAACGCCTGCCTGGCGGAGGGCGACATGCCCGAGCCCGCCGCCCGTGTGATCGGCGAGACGCAGATCGTCACGGCGGCCGACCGGCTGATCGCCAACACGGCCGAGGAGTCCGACGAACTGATCCGGCACTACGAAGCCGACCCCCACAAGGTCGCCGTCGTCCACCCCGGCGTCAACCTGGACCGTTTCCGACCCGACCCGATGGGCGGCTCCGGCGGACGCGCTGCCGCGCGGGCCCGGCTCGGACTGCCGCAGGACGCGGTGATCCCGCTGTTCGCCGGGCGGATACAGCCGCTCAAGGCACCGGACGTACTGCTGCGGGCGGTGGCGATCCTGCTCACCGAGGACCCGTCGCTGCGCGACCGGCTGGTGGTCCCGGTCGTGGGCGGCCCGAGCGGCAGCGGTCTGGCCAAGCCGGAACGGCTGCACAAGCTGGCGGCCCGGCTCGGCATCTCCGATCTCGTGCGGTTCCAGCCGCCGGTGGGCCAGGACCGGCTCGCCGACTGGTACCGGGCCGCGTCGGTGCTGGTCATGCCCTCGTACAGCGAGTCCTTCGGCCTGGTGGCCATCGAGGCGCAGGCCTGCGGCACGCCGGTGGTGGCGGCGCGGGTCGGCGGTCTGCCGGTGGCCGTGAAGGACGGGGAGACCGGCTTCCTCGTCCCCGGCCACGACCCGGGCGACTACGCCCGCGCGCTGCGCCGCTTCGTCGACCACCCCCACCTGGTCGACACGATGGGCGAGGCCGCGGCCCGCCACGCCGAGTGCTTCGGCTGGGGCACGGCGGCGGCCAGGACCGCCGAGGTCTACGCGGGTGCGATGGCCGAGCGGCGGCGTCGCCTACGATCGCCGCATGGGTGAGCAGGAGCAGGCGGCGGCACGGTCGGCGGTCGAGCAGGCGCTGAGGGAGGCCGAACTCGACTGGGAGACCGGCGCGTCCGGTGAGTACGTCGTCAAGCTGCCCGGCACGCGCAAGCTGTCCACCACCGTGGCGCTGGCCGTGGGCCGGCACACCCTCTCCGTCAACGCCTTCGTCGTGCGTCGTCCCGACGAGAACCACGAGGCGGTCTACCGCTGGCTGCTGGAGCGCAACACCCGTATGTACGGGGTGAGTTACGCCATCGACGGGCTCGGCGACGTCTACCTCGCGGGCCGTCTGCCGCTGGTGGCGGTCGTCCCCGAGGAGGTCGACCGGCTGCTCGGGGCGGTCGTGGAGCACGCGGACGGCAGCTTCAACACGCTTCTGGAGCTGGGCTTCGCGACGGCGATCCGCAAGGAGCACGCCTGGCGGACGGCGCGCGGGGAGTCGACGCGCAACCTGGACGCGTTCACCCATCTGACCGGCAAGGCCGATCAGTAGCATCCCGCGCCGCACACTTTCCGGGAGTCTTCCCGCGGTCTTCCCAGAGCCTTGGGGCCGTGGCACCCTCATGCCCGTCGCACATCTGAATGTGGTTCAGATACGTGAAAGGCGGGTCCCGTTCATGGCCATCAGCCGCAGACGCATCCTGCAAGCCGGCGGCGCCGTCGCCCTCGTCCCCCGGCACGGCGCGCACCTTCCCGGACCGCCCGAGGACCTGTGGGCGGAGTACGTCCGCACGCCGTTCACCCACCCCCAGATCCCCTGGGTCGGGCAGGCCGGATACGCGGGCGGCGCACGGCACTTCCCCCGGCGCCCGGTCCGAGCCGACGTCCGCCACTACGGAGCCCGCCCCGACGGGAGCGCCGACGCCGCGCCCGCCATCAACCGGGCGATCGAACGGGTCGGTGCGAGCGGCGGCGGCACCGTACTGATCCCCGCCGGCACCTACCGCATCGACGACGTCGTACGGCTCGGCCACAGCGGCGTCACCCTGCGCGGGGAGGGCAGCGGCGCCACCGTGCTGCGCGCCGGGCGCTCGCTCACCGACATCGTCGGCCCGTACGGCAGCCGGTACGGCGGCACGAAATCCGCCTGGTCCTGGGCGGGCGGCCTGGTCTGGATCTGTCCCCGCGACCGCTACCGCACCCTCACCGACGCCATCCGCGCCCAGGACTGGCCCTTCGAGGGCTGGACCGGCAACCGCCGCGACGCATGGCGCCCGCTGGCCCGGATCACCGCCCCCGCCCGCCAGGGCGACCGCACCGTCACCGTCGACACGCCCGACGCGCTGCGCCCCGGCGACCGCGTGCTGCTGCGGCTGGCCGACCCGGCCGACCACAGCCTGCTGAACCACATGGCGGGCGACGTCGAGGGCAGTGCCGCGTACGACTGGTCGGACAAGACCAAGGTGCTCAGTTACGTCCCCCACGAGTGGCCGGTGCGGATCGCCGCCGTCCACGGCCGTCGCGTCACGCTGGCGCAGCCCCTGCCGCTGGACGCGCGCCCGGCGTGGGAGCCGATGCTGACCACCCTCGTCACCCCCGTCGTCGGCACCGGGGTCGAGGGCGTCACCATCGAACTGCCCGACATCCCGCAGGCACCGCATCTGCTCGACACCGGGTACAACGGCCTCGCCGTGCAGTGCGCCTGGGACTGCTGGGCCGACGACGTCACCGTGGTCAACGCCGACAACGGCTTCCTGCTGGTCGCCGCCAAGGCCGTCACCCTGCGCCGCACCCGCGTCTCCGGGCGCGGCGGGCACCATCCGTACGCCTGCCGCGAGGGCGCCCACGACAACCTCGTGGAGGACTTCGCCGTCGACGCCCGCACCGTGCCCGCGCCCGCCGGGACGCAGTTGCACGGCATCAACGTCGAAGGCCTGTCCAGTCACAACGTCTGGTCGCGCGGCCGCATGGGGATGGGCACCTTCGACACCCACCGCGGCCTGCCCTTCGCCAATGTGCGCACCGAGATCACCGTGAACAACGACGGCTCCCACGGCGGCGACGCGTCGGCCGGACCGCTGTACGGGGCGCGCTTCGCGCACTGGAACGTCACCGTCACCAACGGCCGCGCCGGCTGCGTGAAGATCGACGACATCGCCCCGTACAGCTCCACCGTCGGCATCTCCGAGGTCACCGCCTTCGGCCAGATCGACGTCCCCGACTTCACCGGGCCACTGCACTCGCGGCTCGCGTCGTACGGGAACCCGGCCGTCACCCCGCGCAATCTGTACGAGGCCCAGCGAGCGCTGCGCAGGCCCTGACCAGGCCCTGACTAGTGGTCGGCCGTCGGCCCCGGTACACGGTCCAGGGCCGGCGGCACCGCGACGACGGGCTCGGCCCGCAGGGTGCGTTCCCGCAGCAGCAGCCAGTACCCGGCGCCCGCCACGGTCCCGACCACCGCGCACGCCCCCCAGGCCACGCCGCCGCCCCAGCGGTCCAGCGCCACGCCGCCCAGCAGCGGGCCGGCGAAGGACGCGGCCGGCCAGGCGATGGAGTACATGCCCTGGTAGCGGCCGCGGGCGTGCGCCGGGGACAGGTCGGCGACCAGCGACATCGAGGCGGGCGCGTGCAGGATCTCGCCGATCGTCCACACCGCCACGGTGAGGGCGTAGAAGGCCACCGACCCGGCGAAGGCGGTCAGCCCGAAGCCCCAGCCCATCAGCACGGTGCCCGCGGTGAGCAGCGCCGCCCGGCTGCGGCCCTCGACCATGCGGGTCAACGGGATCTGCAGCAGCACGATCAGCAGCCCGTTGAGGCCGATGACCAGGCCGTACTGGCTCGCGGTGAAGCCCTGCCGTCCCATGTCGACCGACAGGGTGGTCGAGCCCTGCTGGGTGACGGTGCCGAGCAGGAAGGTCAGCGCGACGAACGCCATGAAGCGACGGTCGCGCAGCACGATGCCGAGGCCGGCCCGCGAGGTCGCGCCCGCCGCGGGCCCGGGGGCACCAGTGGTGTCCCCGCTCCCGGGCATCGTCTCCGGCACCTTCGCCCAGATCACCAGGGCGCACAGCAGCGTCATCACGGCGCCGCCGAGGAACAGCCAGAAGTAGCCCTGCGAGGCGATGAGCCCGGCCGCCGCCGAGGAGACGCCGAACCCGATGTTGATCGCCCAGTAGTTGAGCGAGAACGCCCGCACCCGGTCCTTCGCGGGCACCATGTCCGCCATCATCGCCTGCACCGCCGGCCGCGAGGCGCTGCTCGCCACACCGAGCGCCGTCGCCACCGCCGCGATCGCCGTCTGCCCGTTCACGTACGCCAGCGCCGCCGTCCCGGCCGCGGCGCCGAGCTGCGCCAGCAGCATCGTCGACCGCCGCCCGACCCGGTCGGTCAGCACGCCGCCGACGACCGCGCCGACCGCGCCGCCCAGGCCGTACAGCGAGGCCACCAGGCCGGCGTAGGTCGCGGAGTAGCCGCGGTCCAGGGTCAGGTACAGGGCGAGGAAGGTCACCACGAAGGCGCCGAGCCGGTTGATCAGCGTGCTGGTCCACAGCCACCAGAAAGTCCGGGGAAGCCCCGACACGGTCTCCCGTACGGCTCGTACGACAGCGGGCACGGCGGCGACTCCTCGCGGCTGGTGAGCGTAATAGGCCAAGGCGGCCTGCGCAGCTTACATGTGCCCTCCGCGGGGGGCCAAGGGGTTTTCTCTTAGACTCCAGGCATGGCTGATGCTCCGTACAAGCTGATCCTCCTCCGCCACGGCGAGAGCGAATGGAACGCGAAGAACCTCTTCACCGGATGGGTTGACGTCAACCTCAACGAGAAGGGCGAGAAGGAGGCGGTCCGGGGCGGCGAGCTGCTGGCGGACGCCGGTCTGCTCCCCGACGTCGTCCACACCTCCCTCCAGAAGCGCGCGATCCGCACCGCGCAGCTGGCCCTCGAGGCCGCCGACCGGCACTGGATCCCCGTCCACCGCAGCTGGCGCCTCAACGAGCGCCACTACGGCGCCCTCCAGGGCAAGGACAAGGCGCAGACCCTCGCCGAGTTCGGCGAGGAGCAGTTCATGCTCTGGCGCCGCTCGTACGACACCCCGCCGCCGCCGATCGCCGACGACAGCGAGTTCTCGCAGGCCGACGACGCGCGCTACGCCTCCATCCCGCCGGAGCTGCGCCCCCGCACGGAGTGCCTCAAGGACGTCGTCCACCGCATGCTGCCGTACTGGTACGACGGCATCGTCCCGGACCTCCTCGCCGGCCGCACCGTCCTCGTCGCCGCCCACGGCAACAGCCTCCGCGCCCTCGTCAAGCACCTCGACGGCATCTCCGACGCCGACATCGCGGGCCTGAACATCCCCACCGGCATCCCGCTCGCCTACGAGCTGGACGCCGACTTCCGCCCCGTCACCCCGGGCGGCCGATACCTCGACCCCGAGGCGGCCGCGGCGGCGATCGAGGCCGTGAAGAACCAGGGCAAGAAGAAGTAACTCCAGCTGATCAAGCCCCCTACCCGCCGGTTCTCCGCGAGTAGGGGGCTCGTTGCTGTTCCGGGGCCGTCACGGCATACGGCTTGCCCCCGCGGGGAAAGCGGTTGACGCGCGCCGTCGGGCGTCGGTTTGCTGCGGGGATGTCTCAGCTTCGGATCGAGCAGCCGCAGGACGACGCCGCCCTCGAGCACTGGCAGCACGTGCACAACGAGATCGTCCCGACGGCCGTGCTGTCCCTGGAGGACGTGCGGGAGCGGGCCGGCCGCAATCACTTGGAGGTGGCGTACCTCGGGGAAGTCGTCGTGGGGTGCACGACGGTGCGGCCGCCCGAGGGGGAGCAGGACGTGGTCACGGTGATCGCGCGGGTCCTGCCCGGGTACCGGGGGCGCGGGTTCGGGGCGGAGTTGTACGCCCGGGGCCTCGGGAGGGCGCGGGAAATGGGCGGCGGGGCGGTCGAGACGGTGGTGCTGGCCTCGAACGAGGGCGGGCTGCGCTTCGCGGAGCGGCACGGTTTCGTGGAGGTCGAGCGGTACGTGCTGCCGGGGGACACCATCCCGTTCGTGACACTGCGACTTCCCTGACGCCCGGCGGCCGATGAGTTCACCGCGCCCGGGCGGTCGGTAGGTGTGACAGTGCTCACGCGCGCCGCGCGCAAGGGAGGTACCGATGACCACCGAGGGTTTCACCACGTGTCTGTGGTTCGACGGGCAGGCCGAGGAGGCGGCGAACTACTACGTCTCCGTCTTCAAGAACTCGGCGATCGGCACGATCGGCCGTTACAACGAGGCGGGCCCCGGCCCCGCGGGGTCCGTGCTGGCGGTGGAGTTCACGGCCAACGGCCAGAAGTTCGTCGCGCTGAACGGCGGGCCGCAGTTCACCTTCGACGAGGCGATCTCGTTCCAGATCCGCTGCGCGGACCAGGCGGAGGTGGACTACTACTGGGACAAGCTCACCGAGGGCGGTGAGGAGGGCCCCTGCGGGTGGCTGAAGGACCGGTACGGGGTCTCGTGGCAGGTCTTCCCGCAGGCGCTGCTGGACATGATCGCCGACCCGGACCCGGAGAAGGCCCGCAGGGCCACCGAGGCGATGCTCTCCATGAAGAAGATGGACCTCGCCGCGCTGCGGCGGGCGTACGCCGGGGAGTGAGCGAGGAGATGCCGAGGGCCCGTCCGGAACGTCCGGACGGGCCCTCGGCCACGGGGAGTACCCACGGAAGGGGTCAGCAGTTGCACCCGCCGCAGCGGCAGGGCGCTCCGGACTGGCAGCCGCAGCCGCAGCCCGCTCCGCAGCCGCACGCTCCGAGGAGCGGCAGCTCGCGGACACCGGGGGAGTGCGGGGTTCCCTCCGCGGACGACTGGTCGCGGGCGGTGGACGACGTGGGGGATTCGGGCATCAGTACCCTCCTGGGCCGGTGAACGGCTGCGTGCATGCCTCCCACCAGTGAAGGGCGTCCCCCACGGGCGCATCAACGGCGCGCGGAAGCGTTCCGGCGCGTCCGGTATGTCACCGTCCCGCGGCGCGGACCCCCGCTGCCGCGACTAGTCCGCCGGCATCGGGATGGGCGGCGGGGTCAGCTCGTCGGGGTGCTCGCCCGTGACGAGGTAGACCACGCGCTTGGCCACCGAGACGGCGTGGTCGGCGAAGCGCTCGTAGTAGCGGCCGACCAGGGTCACGTCGACCGCGGTCTCTATGCCGTGCGACCAGCGGTCGTCCAGCAGGTGCTGGAAGAGGGTCCGGTGCAGCTCGTCCATGCGGTCGTCGTCCTGCTCCAGCTGGAGCGCCTCGTCGACGTCCTTGGTGACGATGACCTCGGCGGCCTTCGCCATCAGGCGCTGCGCCAGCTGCCCCATCTCCAGGATGGTGCTGTGCAGGTCGCTCGGCACGGCGCTCTCCGGGAAGCGCAGTCGTGCGAGTTTCGCCACATGGCGCGCCAGGTCGCCGGAGCGCTCGAGGTCGGCGCTCATGCGCAGCGACGTGACGACGATCCGCAGGTCGGTGGCGACCGGCTGCTGGCGGGCGAGCAGGGTGATCGCCCGGTTCTCCAGCTCGCGCTGGAGGTCGTCGATCTTCTCGTCGGCGGCGATCACGCTCTCCGCCAGTTTGAGGTCGGCGTCGAGCAACGCCGTGGTCGCCCGGCCGATCGCGGAGCCGGCCAGCCGGGCCATCTCGACCAGGCCGTCACCGATCGAGTCGAGTTCCTCGTGGTATGCGTCGCGCATCGCGTTCCTTCCGTTCCCGATCAAACAAAGAGGATTGTCCTCCACGCCGGCACGCCCACACGCTCGCCCCCGCACGCGTATCGCCCGAGCCCCGGGAATGAATCGACCCTGACACCACGGTGAACTCTTGGCAACGCACGTTCGATAAGAAGCTCCGACTGCTGTGGGTCACTCATTCCGTCCGCCTAACCTGGGTGTATGGACGTGAACGCGGCAGTCGCCGCAGCCAGTGCGATCGCCGGTCTCTGCACCGGTGTGATCGCTGTGCTCGCGTTCCGCTGGAGCGAGCGGGAACAGGCCCGCCCCACGCGCACATCCCTGCGGCAGGACGCCGCAGCCGTACTTCCGCCGGGCGTGGACACGGTTCTCTCCGTGCTGCGCTCGTCGGCCGTCGTCCTCGACGAGGGCGACACGGTGGTCAAGGCCAGCTCGGCGGCGTACGCCCTGGGACTGGTCCGGGGCGGCAGGCTCGCCGTCGACCAGATGCTGCAGATGGCACGAGAGACCCGGCGGGATGGCGAAATACGGCAGGTGGAACTGGACCTGCCACGCCGCGGTGCCGGACGGGGCGAAGGCCTCGCGGTGTCCGCGCGGGTGGCACCGCTGGGCTCCCGCCTGGTGCTGCTGCTCGTCGAGGACCTCACCGAGGCCCGGCGGATCGAGGCGGTGCGGCGCGACTTCGTCGCGAACGTCAGCCATGAGCTGAAGACGCCGGTCGGTGCCCTGTCACTGCTCTCCGAAGCGGTGATGGACGCCAGCGACGAGCCGGAGGCGGTACAGCGCTTCGCGGGCCGTATGCAGATCGAGGCCTCCCGGCTGACCAGCCTGGTCCAGGAGATCATCGACCTCTCCCGGGTGCAGGACGACAACCCCCTCGACGACGCGGAGTCCGTCGCCGTCGACGATCTCGTCGCCGAGGCGGTGGACCGCTGCCGGCACCCCGCCAACGCCAAGCAGATCACCATGGCCACCGGCGGTGCCCCCGATCTGTTCATCTGGGGCAACCGCGGTCAATTGGCGGCCGCCCTCGGCAACCTCGTCGAGAACGCGGTCAACTACAGCCCGGCCCGCACTCGTGTGGGCATCGCGGGCCGCCGGATCCCCGCCCCGGGCGGGGACCTGATCGAGATCTCCGTGACCGACCAGGGAATCGGCCTCTCAGAAAAGGACCGGGACCGCGTCTTCGAGCGGTTCTACCGGGTGGATCCGGCGCGTTCGCGCGCGACCGGCGGCACCGGGCTCGGTCTGTCCATCGTCAAGCACGTGGCCGCCTCGCACGGCGGGGAGGTCACGGTGTGGAGTGCTGAAGGCCAGGGCTCCACTTTCACCCTACGGCTGCCGGAGGCCGCGACATCCCGGGAATCCCGGGACCGCTCCGCCGCCGCCGTGCCGTCGGAGGACTCCGAAACCTCCTCCGCTCTCTACGAGTCGTTCCCTGATCACATCCCCGCCCCGGAGGTCCTCCCGTGACCCGAGTACTCGTCGTCGAGGACGAAGAGTCCTTCAGTGATGCCCTGTCCTACATGCTCCGCAAGGAGGGCTTCGAGGTCGCCATCTCGGCGACCGGCCCCGACGCCCTGGACGAGTTCGAGCGCAACGGCGCCGACCTCGTCCTGCTCGACCTGATGCTGCCGGGCCTGCCCGGCACCGAGGTCTGCCGCCAGCTGCGGCTGAAGTCCAACGTCCCGGTGATCATGGTGACCGCCAAGGACAGTGAGATCGACAAGGTTGTCGGCCTCGAAATAGGAGCCGACGACTACGTCACCAAGCCCTTCTCCTCGCGCGAGCTGGTGGCGCGTATCCGCGCCGTCCTGCGCCGGCGCGGCGAGCCGGAGGAGATCTCCCCGTCCGCGCTGGAGGCCGGCCCGGTCCGCATGGACGTCGACCGCCACGTCGTCACCGTCGGCGGCGGCAAGGTCGACCTGCCGCTCAAGGAGTTCGACCTCCTGGAGATGCTGCTGCGCAACGCGGGCCGCGTCCTGACCCGCATGCAGCTGATCGACCGGGTCTGGGGCGCCGACTACGTCGGTGACACCAAGACCCTGGACGTCCACGTCAAGCGCCTGCGCGCGAAGATCGAGCCGGATCCGGGTGCGCCGCGCTACCTGGTGACGGTGCGCGGCCTGGGCTACAAGTTCGAGCCGTAAACCGCGCGTGCCTCCGGAACCGGGGAACCACCGGAACCGCGGGGCGTCCGCAACGCGGAAGGGGCCCCGGGAGCACATCGCTCCCGGGGCCCCTTCGCGGTGTCAGGGGGTCACGGGGTCGGCGACCCGGTGGCGGACTCGCTGACGCCGGAGGACGGGCTGCCGGAGGGCTTGGGCTTCCCGCCGGGGCTGGTGGAGACGCTCGGGCTCGCGGCGGCCTCGCTGGGGCCGAACGAGGCGTAGTAGCCCGTCGCCGGCAGCGCCAGCGTCTGGAGCTTGACCTCGCCGGTCTTGCTGAAGTCGAAGACGACCTGCTGGAAGTCGCCGTTGTTCTTGCTCTCCGTGCCGCCCGCGAAGGTGGCGGCCGGGTTGCCGTCCCCGCCGATCAGCACGGAGCCGTGGCCGGGGACCTTGATCGGGCCGGACAGTTCGGCCTGTTGCCCGCCGACGGTCACGGACTCGAGCGTCTGCTCGTCGTCGCCGTTGTTGAACACCTTGGCTGAGATCGCGGACGAGCCGCTCGACCCGGCGGCCTGGGTCAGGACCACGGCGTTCTGGACCTCGATGTCGCCCACGCTGGTGGCCGCGTGGTCGGGCCGGACCTGCAGCGTGTCGGCGTGGTTCCCGGCCGCGCACGCGGCGAGCGGGACCAGCGACAGCGCGAGGACGGTGGCGAGGGCGCCACGTCGAAGCCAGGGGGCGCCCCCGGCCGGAGGTTGGGGGAGGCTCACGGCGGCGGCATCTCCTTGGGCAGGGTACGGAGGTACAGGTGTACGGACGTACGGGACTGACGACTTACCAAGTGCGGGCTTAGGTTACCGAGCCCGCCTCCCGGGCCCGCACCGGGCCACCCTTCGGCGGGGCGGCCTCACCCTCCCGGGTGTCCTCGCGGCCCCCCGGACCGCCGCGGAACCCCTTCGAGCGCCCCGTCCGCGCCCCCGCCGGCACTCGACGGGAATCCATTCCGGCATTACGCCGAACGATTCCCGCCACCCCGCCATGATCGATTTACCGTTGATCCCCCGGACGGAAATCCGGCGGTGCGCAAAAATGGATCACCGCGGTCCGTGGCGGCCGAACGGAGTAGCGGCCGACCCCCCGCAGGGGAGGGACAAATCCGGATGTTGCGCCCCATGATCGGGGTCTGTGCGTGGCGTGACAGGCGTGTTTCGGCCTCCCCTGATACCCGCTCCGACCTGCGAATACCGCCTTCCGCCCGCCCCGCGCAGCACGTCCCGGGCGCCCTTGTCAAGCCCCGAGATATGCCCTGACCTGCGAAAACGCCATTCAGAACCGGCCGTTTCCGTGTTACCCTGGATAGCCACGGAAGGGGTACCTGTCACATGACGTTCAAGGTTGGCGACACCGTGGTCTATCCCCATCACGGGGCCGCGCTGATCGAGGCCATCGAAACTCGCCAGATCAAAGGCGTGGACAAGACCTACTTGGTGCTCAAGGTCGCCCAGGGCGACTTGACGGTACGCGTGCCCGCGGACAATGCGGAGTTCGTCGGCGTGCGCGACGTGGTCGGTCAGGAAGGGCTGGACCGGGTCTTCGAGGTGCTGCGGGCACCGTACACCGAGGAACCGACCAACTGGTCCCGCCGCTACAAGGCAAATCTGGAGAAGCTCGCCTCCGGCGACGTCATCAAGGTCGCGGAAGTCGTGCGCGATCTGTGGCGGCGCGAGCGGGAGCGAGGACTGTCGGCCGGCGAGAAGCGCATGCTCGCCAAGGCCCGTCAGATCCTGGTGAGTGAGCTCGCGCTCGCGGAGAACACGAATGAGGACAAGGCCGAGACCCTTCTCGACGAGGTTCTCGCGTCCTGACGCGGATTCCCGCGGTGCCCGGTGCGTCCCGTACGCCGGGCACTGCGGCGTACCCGCAGGTCTTCACGGGCCTGTGCGGTGCGCCGCCCCTCACGGCCGCCCGTCCGGTGGGACGGCGCGACCGCATGACCCGTCGAACGGGCTGCGGGATCGTTCCCCCGTGCCGTGCGCGGGCCCGATCGGGGCCTTTTTCAGCGCACCGGCGCTCGTACGCGGTGCCCAGCGTTGGCTCGTGCGTCGACTCCCCCTGCATACTGAGTGCCGGGCCCGGGCAGTTGGCCCTGTCGGTGTCACGGAAGGGTCCGACAGGCGCTTCGTGCCCGGCACGTTGAGGCGATACCCAATTCGGCCAAGGACACAAACCTGACTACCGCCGCAGTCATTCCCGCCGCCGGACGCGGAGTCCGGCTCGGCCCCGGTGCGCCCAAGGCGTTGCGCACCCTGGGCGGCGTCCCCATCCTCGTGCACGCCGTGCGTGCCATGACCCGTGCCCGCGCGGTGTCGCTGGTCGTCGTCGTGGCGCCCGCGGACGGCGTCGCCGAGGTCAGGGCGCTGCTGGACAGCCACGGGCTGCCGGAGGCCAAGGACATAAGGATCGTTCCCGGCGGCGACACCCGCCAGGAATCGGTACGGCTGGGGCTGGCCGCCCTCCCGGACGAGGTCGACGTCGTGCTGGTGCACGACGCGGCCCGCCCGCTGGTGCCGGTCGACATGGTCGAGGCCGTGGCCGCCGCCGTCCGCGACGGCGCCGCGGCCGTGGTGCCGGGCCTGCCGCTGGCCGACACCGTCAAGCAGATCGAACCGGACACGGGCGCCGTGGTCGGCACCCCCGAGCGCGCCCTGCTGCGCGCCGTGCAGACCCCGCAGGGCTTCGACCGCGTCACGCTGGCCAAGGCGCACGCCACGGTCACCGGCGAGGTCACGGACGACGCGTCCATGGTCGAGCGGCTGGGCGTCCCGGTGCTGGTCGTCCCCGGCCACGAAGAGGCCTTCAAGGTCACGCGCCCGCTGGACCTGGTGCTCGCCGAGGCCGTACTCGCACGACGGAGGGCCTCCGATGAGTACTGACCGGACGCCCGGCCTGATCCCCCAGGTCGGCATCGGCACCGACATCCACGCCTTCGAGGCGGGCCGCGAGCTGTGGGTCGCCGGACTGCTGTGGGAGGGCGAGGGCGACGGGCTGGCGGGCCACTCCGACGCCGACGTCGTCGCGCACGCCGCGTGCAACGCGCTCTTCTCCGCCGCCGGCCTGGGCGACCTCGGCGCGCACTTCGGCACCGGGCGCCCGCAGTGGTCCGGCGCCTCCGGTGTGACCTTGCTCACGGAGGCCGCCCGGATCGTCCGCGAGGCCGGCTTCGGCATCGGCAACGTCGCCGTCCAGGTGATCGGCCCCCGGCCCAAGGTCGGCAAGCGCCGCGCCGAGGCCGAGGCCGTGCTGACCCGCGCGGTCGGCGCCCCGGTGTCGGTGTCGGGTGCCACCACCGACGGGCTCGGCTTCACCGGCCGCGGCGAGGGGCTGGCCGCCGTGGCCACGGCGCTGGTCTACCGGGTGTAGCGGGCCGCGGGACACGTACGGGTGAGGTCCGGTGTCACAACCCCGTGAAGCCGCTGCGAGGCCGTCCGCCGCAGGGGTCCCGGGCCACTACCCTTGATGCGTGACTATTCGCCTGTACGACACCAACGCGCGCCAGGTCCGTGACTTCACCCCGCTCACGCCGGGCTGCGTCTCGATCTACCTGTGCGGCGCGACCGTGCAGGCGGCCCCGCACATCGGCCACGTCCGGTCGGGGCTCAACTTCGACATCATGCGGCGGTGGTTCGCGCACCGCGGCTACGACGTGACGTTCGTGCGCAACGTCACCGACATCGACGACAAGATCATCGCCAAGTCGGTCACCGAGAACCGCCCCTGGTGGTCGATCGGTTACGACAACGAGCGGGCGTTCAACGCCGGTTACGACGCGCTCGGCTGCTTGCCGCCCACGTACGAGCCGCGCGCCACCGGGCACGTCCCCGAGATGATCGAGATGATGCGCGGCCTGATCGAGCGCGGCCACGCCTACGCCGCCGAGGGCAACGTCTACTTCGACGTGCGCTCCTTCCCCGGCTACCTCGGGCTGTCCAACCAGGAGCTGGACAACCTGCGCCAGCCCGAGGGCGAGGGCGAGACCGGCAAGCGGGACCCGCGCGACTTCGCGATGTGGAAGGCCGTCAAGCCCGGCGAGCCGTCCTGGGACACCCCGTGGGGTCGCGGCCGTCCCGGCTGGCACCTGGAGTGCTCCGCGATGGCCCACAAGTACCTGGGCCCCGCCTTCGACATCCACGGCGGCGGCATCGACCTGATCTTCCCGCACCACGAGAACGAGATCGCCCAGTCCAAGGCGTACGGCGACGACTTCGCCGCCTACTGGGTGCACAACGCCTGGGTCACCATGAGCGGCGAGAAGATGAGCAAGTCGCTCGGGAACTCGGTGCTCGTCAGCGAGATGACCAAGCGCTGGCGGCCCATCGTGCTGCGCTATTACCTCGGCACCCCGCACTACCGCTCGATGATCGAGTACAGCGAGGAGTCGCTGCGCGAGGCGGAGTCGGCGTTCGCACGGATCGAGGGCTTCGTGCAGCGCGTCGTCGAGATGGCCGGTCCGGTGGAGCCGGCCGCCGAGGTGCCGCCCGCGTTCGCCGAGGCGATGGACGACGACCTGGGCGTGCCCCAGGCGCTGGCGATCGTCCACACCACCGTCCGCCAGGGCAACTCCGCGCTGACCGCGGACGACAAGGAGACCGCGGTCGCCCGCCTCGCCGAGGTCCGTGCGATGCTGGGCGTCCTCGGTCTGGACCCGCTCCACGAGCACTGGTCCGGCGGCGAGCGCAGCGAGGACCTGCACGGGGTCGTGGACTCCCTGGTCCGCCTGGTGCTGGAACAGCGGCAGGGGGCGCGGGCCCGCAAGGACTACGCGACCGCCGACGCCATCCGCGACCAGCTGCAGCAGTCCGGCCTGGAGATCGAGGACACGCCCTCCGGCCCGCGCTGGTCGCTCGGCTCGCGGTAGGCGCCGTGCCCGGCCTCCGGGCCATCATTGATACGTACGTTCACGCAGGAGCAGCCGTACGCGGCTGTGTAGCAGGAAACAGGTGACCCATGGCCGGCAACAGCCAGCGCAGGAACCGCCGTACCGCCAACAAGAAGGGCGCGACGGTCGGCAGCGGCGGGCAGCGGCGCAGGGGCCTGGAGGGCAAGGGCCCCACCCCGCCCGCCGAGGCGCGCAAGGGGCATGCCAAACAGCGTGCCGCCAACGCGAAGGTGAAGCGCGCCGCCTCGTCGCAGTCCCGCCGCCCCTCGGGGCGCGGCGCGAAGTCCACGTCCGAACTGGTCGCGGGGCGCAACCCGGTGGTCGAGGCGCTGCGCGCCGACATCCCGGCCACGGCGGTCTACGTCCAGCAGTTCATCGACAACGACGAACGGGTGCGCGAGGCGGTCAAGCTCGCCACCGAACGCGGCGTCCCGCTGATGGAGGCGCCGCGCCCCGAGCTGGACCGCATCACCAACGGCCTGAACCACCAGGGCCTGGTGCTGCAGATCCCGCCCTACGAGTACGCCCACCCCGAGGACCTGGCCGCGGCGGCCTTCGACGCGCGCGAGGACCCGCTGATCATGGCCCTGGACGGGGTCACCGACCCGCGCAACCTCGGCGCGGTCGTGCGCTCCGTCGCCGCCTTCGGCGGGCACGGGGTCGTCGTCCCCGAGCGCCGCGCGGCCGGCATGACCGCGGGCGCCTGGAAGACCTCGGCCGGCACCGCCGCCCGGGTCGCGGTCGCCCGCGCGACCAACCTGACCCGCACCCTGGAGGCGTACCAGAAGGCCGGCCTCACGGTCGTGGGCCTCGCGGCCGACGGGGAGGTCGAACTCCACGAACTGGAGGCGCTCTCCGGCCCGGTCGTGGTCGTCGCCGGTTCCGAGGGCAAGGGGCTGTCCCGGCTGGTGGGCGAGACCTGTGACGTGCGGGTGCGCATCCCGATGCCGGGTGGCGCGGAGTCGCTGAACGCGGGTGTCGCGGCGGGCATCGTGCTCTACGAGGCGGCGCGCCGCCGGGCGTGACCGTTCCGTTTCGGGACAAAACCGCTGGTTGACGGGCCTCGGACAGAAGAGGCCCGTCACACAGTGTCCTTATCGGGTGTCACTCGGTTAGATGAGTGTGGACACCAGAACACCCCGCACTCCTCCGGGGGGACGGGCCGCGGCACCCGACGAGCCCGTGCTCACCATGCACAAGATCGCGTCCGACCCGGCCCAGGTCATCGTCAATCACGCGAGCTTCCGCGTGCAGCTCGGCGCGTCGTCCGCGCCCGCGATGGCGAGGACCGCGCGCGTCCCGGTCATTCCCACGTCCGTGCGTCCCTCCGCCGCCGCGCAGCGCCGCGGCGCGCCGCTGGTGTGGTCCGGGCGCAGCCGCCCCGGCGACGCGGCCGCCACACAACTGCTCTCCGCCGTGAGGCAGAGCAACTCCGACAGCCTCGACGCCGGCGCCACGACCCAGGTGCTGCCGCGGATCGAGGAGCACCCGCAGCCCCTCGTCGGCGCGCCCCGCCGTCCCCCGGCGCCCGACGAGATGCTCGGCGGCCTGCGGCCCGCGCGCGGCGCCTTCGACGGCCACGACGACTCCGAGGACACCGGCGAGTTCGCCTACGCGGCGCACTACGACGTCGACGACGGGGCGCAGTTCGGCCCGGACGACGACGAACAGGACTACGGCCACGGCCGCACGCGCCGGGCCGACCGGGGCGAGCCGATCCGGCACGCCTGGTACCCCGGCCGCCGGATGAACCTCGGCATCGTGCTGCTGCCGCTCCGGATCTTCCTCGGCTTCATCTCCATCTACGCCGGCATGGGCAAGCTCTGCGACCCCGTCTACTTCGACGGCGGCAAGCGCGGCTCCATGGTCACCTGGCTCAACTCGCTGGACCCGTGGGCGGCGGCCGAGCCGCTGCGCGACCTCGCGCTCGCGCACCCCATCGGGGCCGGGCTGACGGTGGCCTTCCTCCAGGTCATCGCCGGTGTGCTGACGGTCTTCGGGCTCTGGCAGCGGTTCGCGGCGTCGATCGGCGCCCTGCTGTCGGCCGCCCTGCTGGTCACCGTGAGCTGGCGGACCGTCCCGGCGTACGACGCGCCCGACATCGTCTACCTGGCCGCGTGGAGCCCGCTGATCATCGCGGGCGCGCCGGTCTACTCCGCCGACGGACGGCTGGCCTCCGAGGCCTGGCGCCGGCTCGGCCCGCGCGCCCCGCTGTGGGAGCTGCGGCGCCGGGTGCTGCGGCGCGGCGCGGTGCTCGCCACGGTGCTGGCCGGCGTCGCGCTGGTGGTCGGTGCCACGCTGGGCACCGCGGTGCGGTCGACCTCGCCGCACTCCCAACTGCCCGGCCCGACCGACCTGCCCACCAACGACCTCAACGGCTCCCCGTTGCCCGAGGTGCCAGGTGAGGACTCGGCCAAGCCGTCCGCGGCGCCCTCGGCCTCCCGGTCCGGCAAGGCGTCGCCCTCGCCGTCCAGTTCGCCCTCCACGCCGAGCGCTCCGTCCTCGGCGCCGACCGTCAGCCGCTCCGCGTCCGGTGCGAACGGCACGGGCTCGGCGGGCGGCGGCACCGGGAGCAGCCCGACGCACACCGTGCCGTCCACCCAGCCGCGGCCGACGCAGCCGAGCAACCCGCCGACCTCCACCGGCAGCGGCGGTTCGACCGGCGGCGGTGGCAGCGGCGGCGGTTCCTCCGACAGCGGTGGGGCCCTCGGCGGCCTGCTCGGCAGCGGTGAGACCTCCGGGTGGCTGCTGGGCGCCCCGGCGCACCGCACGGGGTCCGGAAAGGTCGCATAACGCCCTGTACGCCCACGAGGCGGCCGGAGGAGCGCAGGTGCTCCTCCGGCCGCCTCGTCGTTGTGCCAGGGGCTCTCAGGGCCGGGAGGCGAGCTCCTTGGCGGCCTCGGTGAGGTCCTTCTCGGTGTCGATGGCCCGCCAGTACGCGCCCTGGGGCAGCGAGAAGCCCGCCAGCCGCCGTTCCCGGGCGAGTTGGGGGAAGGTCGTGCGCTCGTGGTCCCCGCGGTCCGGCAGCAGCTCCGTGAAGCCGGGGGAGAAGACGTAGACGCCCGCGTTGATGAGGAAGGGCGAGGGCGGCGACTCGACGAAGTCCAGGACGTGGCCGAACTCGTCGGTCTCCACGGCGCCCCACGGGATGCGGGGGCGGGCCAGCGCGAGGGTGGCGGCCGCGGCGCGCTCGACGTGGAAGTCGGCCATCTCGCGGAGGGAGAACCGCGTCCAGATGTCGCCGTTCGTGGCGTACCAGGCCTCGTCGGGCCGGGGGAGGGAGGCGGCGGCGAACTTCAGGGCGCCACCGCGTCCGAGCGGCTCGCGCTCGACCACGGTCGTGATGCGCAGCGGCAGATCCGCCGCCGCGCCGGCGAGCCAGTCCTGGAGGACGTCAGCGAGGTGGCCGCACGAGATCACGGCGTCGGTGACGCCCTCGGCGGCCAGCCAGGCGAGTTGATGGCCGATGATCGGAGTCCCGGTTCCCGGGATCTCGATCATCGGCTTCGGGCGGGTGTCGGTGTACGGGCGCAGGCGGGAACCCTGTCCTCCGGCGAGGAGGACGGCCTGGGTCACCACCTGGGAGGTCGTGGGCGCGCCGGTCATGGACGCACCCTACGGGACCGGGGTGTCGGGTCATCCGACGGAGGCGACGCCCGTGGCGAAGGCGGTGTCGCAGACCGGCCGCGACCAGGACTGCGCGCGCTGCACGGAGCCGTACTTGGCCACCGCGGCACGCCCCAGCGACTTGGCGAGGGAGCCGCAGTACTGGGCCAGCGACGGGCGGGCGGCCATCTCGCGCTGCAGCGAGGTGAGGGCGACGCCCGGGTTCTTCGCCTGCAGCTCCGTGAGGAGCTTGCGGCGCAGCACCTCCTGCGGCGCCGACCGGCCGGCCGAGGTGGCCTCCTTGTCGTGCGAGGCGGTGAGCACCTGCGACTCGGAGGCCGAAGTGGCCCACGGGACACGGGTGACCGCGAGGGTGCCGGACAGTACGAGGACGACCGGGAGGACGAGGGCGAGTGACTTGCCGATACGGCGGGCTACCTGGTTCACGGCAGTGATGGTAGCGAGGAGTAATGATTTGGCGACATTTAGCCACTCTGACGAGTGATGAATGCCTCTTGATCGACTACGGGGGCATTGACGAACACGCTCGAAACGCGGCTGTGTGCCCGTAAATGGGGCGGTCTCGCGGGGCCGCTCCGGAGGGGGAGAACGACCGTGGCCCGGCCCCCCTTGCGCGGGGGCCGGGCCACGGTGCGTACCGTCTGCGCGTCAGTCGCTGAGGCGCTCACCGGTGGAGGTGGAGAAGACGTGCGTCTCGCCGGCGCGCGGCACGACACGGAGCACGGAGCCCTTCTCGGGCACCTGGCGGCCGCCGACGCGGATGACCAGGTCCTTGTGCTCGTCGCCGACCTGGGCCGAGCCGTAGACGAAACCGTCCGCGCCCAGCTCCTCGACGACGTTCACGGTGACGGCCAGACCGGCCGGACCGTCCTTCGAGAGCGACGAGCTGTCGCCGTCGACGATGTCGAAGTGCTCCGGGCGGACGCCGACGGTGACCGTGCGGTCGCCCTTGTCGGCCGCGGCCTGGATCGCGTCGCGCTCGACCGGCACCACGGAGTTGCCGAACTTCACGCCGCCGTCGGTGATCGGCACCTCGACCAGGTTCATCGCCGGCGAGCCGATGAAGCCCGCGACGAAGAGGTTGGCCGGGCGGTCGTACATGTGGCGCGGGGTGTCGACCTGCTGCAGCAGACCGTCCTTGAGGACCGCGACGCGGTCGCCCATGGTCATGGCCTCGGTCTGGTCGTGGGTGACGTAGACCGTGGTGGTGCCGAGGCGGCGCTGCAGGGAGGCGATCTGCGTACGGGTCTGCACACGCAGCTTGGCGTCCAGGTTGGACAGCGGCTCGTCCATGAGGAAGACCTGCGGCTCACGCACGATCGCGCGGCCCATCGCCACACGCTGGCGCTGACCGCCCGAGAGCGCCTTGGGCTTGCGGCCCAGGTACTCGGTGAGGTCCAGGATCTTGGCCGCCTCCTCCACCCGCTTGCGGATGTCGGCCTTGTTCACGCCCGCGATCTTCAGGGCGAAGCCCATGTTGTCCGCGACGGTCATGTGCGGGTAGAGCGCGTAGTTCTGGAACACCATGGCGATGTCCCGGTCCTTGGGCGGCAGGTGGGTGACGTCCCGGTCGCCGATCCGGATGGTGCCGTCGTTGACGTCCTCCAGGCCGGCCAGCATGCGCAGCGAGGTCGACTTGCCGCAGCCCGAGGGGCCGACGAGGACGAGGAATTCGCCGTCCGCGATGTCGATCTGCAGCGCGTCGACAGCGGGGCGCTCGGTCCCGGGGTAGATCCGGGTCGCCTTGTCAAAAGTGACAGTAGCCATGGTGCAGTGGTCCCTTCACCGGCAGGAACGTGCCGGACGATCCGAGTAAAGGAGATGAGGTCTAGTCCACGGGGGAGTGGACTTTCCGTGACGCTACCCCCAGCGCCCCACTTTGTCAGCACCCCCCTGCCGCCCAATTCCCCGACCCTCCCCCCTCCCCGCCTGGGTACACTTCTCCCTGACCCCACCCACCGGTCACCACGGCGGGCGCGGGACGCCTGCCGCCTTAGCTCAGCTGGTAGAGCACCGCTCTTGTAAAGCGAAGGTCGTCGGTTCGAACCCGACAGGCGGCTCCATGTGTGACCTGCGTCAACGCCTCACGTGATGCGAATCACGGGGGCGTTGGCGGCAGATTGTGACGGCAGTCACCCTGCCGTGCCGGTTCCGTCGGCCAGTCGTCAGGCGATCGGATGCCACACAGCCCCCGGGCCCTGCCGGGACGTTCCGGATGACGGCCCTGGGGCAGCCTGGGCCTCGCACGGAGAACCGATGGGCCGAAGTTCTCCCCGCCGACATATTGAGGACGGCTGCCGCCGTGCCGAGGGAGAAGTGCCCGTGGAGGATCCGGGGTTCACCGTGCTGGTGACCGAAACCGGGAGCGGCGGCCAGGAAGCCCTGCGGGCGGTGCGGGCGGTGACCGGGCTGAGTCTGCGGCGCAGCGAGCTTCTTCTGGGCAGTGCTCCCGTGGCGGTTGTGACGGCGGGCTCCTTCGCGATGGCCGTCGGTGCGGCCGGGCAACTGCGCGAGGTCGGCGTGTCCGCCGTCGTGTGCTGCACCTGGTGCGACAGGACGGTGCCCCGCGACGGGACGCTGCTCGCCCCCGGCCCTTGTGCGTCCGACTACTGGCCGACCGCCCATTGCCAGGCGAACTCCCTGACGCGTTGCGATTGCGAGTTCTGCGGCACCTACGGGCCCCCGGCGCTCACTCTCCGACGCCCGTTCCACGAGGATTCGGCCGGTGGTCTCCTCCGCGTTCAATACGGTGTGGATGGCGTGCGAACGCGTGGGCTAATGTGCGTCGGGCCCGACTTGGACGCGACTGCCGTGGAGCCAAGTCCGGCCAGCCGCCCCGGCGTTGCCGCCGGGCGCCGCATCGCAGTCATCTCTGGGGGGAAACGCTTTGCGACGTTCCATCATGCTGTCCGCCGCGATCTCGACGGCGCTCGGTGTGTCGGCCCTCGCGGCCACCACGCCGGCGCAGGGGGCCACCACCCCCCAGCCGCCCGGGATCGCCGCTTCCGGGGATTTCCAGCACCCCGGCATCCTGAATGTCCGCACCTTCTCCGACATCCCGGTCACCGGCATCACCGCCCATTTCTTCCCCCTGCGCAGCCCGGAGGGAACGCCGGAGGCCGGTTCCACCGACGACTTCAGCGTCATCTGGAATCCGGGCGGGAAGACGACCGACTGGCAGACCGCGGTGCACCTGCCGGAGCACGGTGAGTACCGGATGACCTTCGACGTCACGGATGCCTCCGGTGCCACCTTCACGGGTCTGACCCGTCCGTACACCGTCCTTCACTACCAGACGGCGATGAGAATTCCGGATTTCAGCGTCACGCCGACGGCCCCGGACTACTCGCATCAGCGCGTCACGGTCTCCGGCACGCTCCTTGCCGAGCCTCCGGGCGAACCGGAGGCGTCAGTGCCCGTCGCCGGGGAGGAGGTCGACATCGAAACCGGCCACGCGGTGATCGTCGCGACCACCGGCCCGGACGGGCGGTTCACTGCCGACTTCGTCCCCACCGCCCGCGACGCCGACGTGTACGCCCGGCACGGGTTCAACGCCGACGCCGGCGACGCGGTCAACCTCGCGTCGTCATCGGTGCGCGTCACCACGGTGCAGTGGCCCACCAGGGTCTCGGTCAACACGCACACGCTGAACCTCGCGCAAGGCGCCACGGGAACGGTCACCGGCCTTGCCGAGATCCAGACCCCCGAGGGCTGGCAGCCCCTGCCCGGCTCGCTGCTCGCCTACACGAACGGCCCGAGCGGGACCGGACTCAGCGGCGCGTACACCGACGGCCACGGCCGGTACACCCTGAAGGTGCCTTCGACGGGTGCCGCCCTCGCCGGCCGGGTCGTCCTGGCCGGTGACGACGAGCTGTTCGCGACGATGTCGTCCCAGCCGCTGACCGTCCATGTGGCGTTCAAGACCGTGCTCAACGCCAATCTGACCCTCGACGACCGGTCCCGGCTTCATGTCACGGGTTCGCTCAACCTCAAGGACAGCCGCGCGCACTGGCCCGCCAAGCCGGCCGTCGTCCTGGACTACTCCAAGAACGGCAAGACCGGCTGGAAGGCCGTGGCAACCCTCCCGGTGACCGTCCGCCACAACAAGGCCGGTGTCGCGGAGACCTTCGGCCAGACCCGTACGGCTCCGTCCGACGGCTACTGGCGCGTCCGCTTCCAGGGCAACCCCGATCTCGCCCCCGCGGTCACCAAGACCGTTCACCTGCGCCGGCTGGCGACCCGGGTCGTCGGTTTCAACGCCACGCCCGAACCGGTGCGCAAGGGCGACCACATATGGCTGAACGGCACCGTGCAGGTCCGTAGCGGCACCGGCTGGAAGCCCCTTCGGGACTGGGGGGTGTCCCTGTACTTCAAGCCCCGCGGCGCCAAGAGCTACCGGTACCTGTACCAGATGGGGCTCGACGACAAGGGCCGCTTCGCCAACTGGGAACGGGCCACTCAGGACGGCACGTGGGCGGCGGTCCTCGACGGGACGACCGCGCAGACCTACCTCGTCAGCAACACCGTCTCGGACTACGTCGACGTCCGGTAACGACCCCGTCGGCGCCGCTCTGAAGCGGCAGAACGCCCCGGACCGTGGATTGGTCCGGGGCGTTCCGGGTCCAGGCCCCACGGCGGCCTCCCGGGCCTGGTGGGCCGGGAAGGGCGGAACCGTGCGGGGTCAGTGGGTTACTTGACCGTGACCTGGGCCGTGCCCGTGACGCCGCCACTGGTCACCGTGATGGTGGCCGTGCCGGCGCGGTGGGCCCGCAGGTGGCCGGTGGTGGGGTCCACCTCGGCGACCTTGGTGTTGCTGGAGGACCAGACGTGGGACGCCGGGTCCGCGATCGGCATGCTGAGCGGGGCGATGTTGTCGCCGCCGATCAGGGCACCGGTCGCGGTCAGGTCCACCTGGTCGTTGCGCTCCATCGGCGCGGTCGGCGCCGTGATGGCGATGGACGCCAGGGCGGGCTCGACGGAGTACTGCAGGTTGCCGTCGGTGCCGATGCGCATCAGGCCGAAGTGGTAGAAGCCACCCTGGTCCGCCGGGGCGTACGCGGGCATGCCCAGGTCCGCGAAGGTGAACTGCGGGATGCCGCCCTGAGCGGTGGTCACGCTCTCGCCCTCGGGGTTGAGGATCTGCTCGGAGAAGCCGCGCGCGTGGCCGTACATCATGATCACGTGCTGCTGCGGGTGCGACTGCTGGAACTTCTGGACCAGCCGCATGTACATGCGCGCCTCCCAGCGGTCCGTGAACTGGCTGTTCGCGGCCGGGTGGGGGTCGTAGGCGGGCATGTGGGTGACGACCAGCACGTCCTTGGCCGTGGCGGCCGACAACTGCTGGACGAGCCACGGGTACTGGGCGCCGGTCGGGTCCTGGAACGGGTCCGAGCTCTGCAGGCTGCCGTGCGAGTTGTCGGTGACGATCAGCCGCGCCTCGCCCTGGGTGTAGGCGTAGTGCGTGTCACCGAAGGTGTCGCTGTAGTTGCCGTTCTCGGAGTCGGCGCCCTGGGTGATCTCGTGGTTGCCGACGATGTCGCGCTCGGGGATGCCGAGAGCGTCCATCTTGGACTTCGCGTACTGCAGGTCGGGCAGCTTGCCGTCGTCGGGCATGTCGCCCAGGAACTGGGCGGCGTCCGGGTGGGCCTGCGGGCTCAGGGTGGGCAGTCGCTTGGCGATGGAGTCCATCACGTTGCTGCTGACCGAACCCGGGTCGGAGGCGAGCATGTGCGCGTCGTCACCGGTGAGCAGGGTGTTGCCGCTCTTGGCGAAGTTGTCCGCGTTCTCCTCGAACTTCAGCCAGGACGGGTTGTCCGGGATCGCCTTGTAGTCGGGCACCGTGACCGGGCGCGGCGAGTACAGGGCCTGGAGGCCGGAGACGTTGAGCGCGCCGCTGTAGGCGGTGCTCGGGCTGATCGCCAGGAAGTCGATGAAGCTGATCGTCAGCGGGAACTGCATGCCGGCGGGCAGCTGCGCGACCGCCAGGTGCCAGTCCTTCCAGGTGACGAAGGTCGGGTACAGCGTCGTCGACGTGCCGTTGACGTTGATGTACTTCTCGGCGAGCTCGATGCCGTTGCCGTCGCCCTTGATCCACACACCGATGCCGGTGGGGACGTGACCGCCGTTGGTGTCGGTCTTCAGGGTGACGTTGGGCGAGAGCACCAGCTGCTTGACGCCGGAACCGGCCGGCATCGAGTAGTCCAGGCGCAGCGAGCCGGTCTCGGTGGAGCCCGGCGGGACGACGCCCGGGTCGGCCGACAGGGTGGCCGGCTTGCCGGTGGTGTTGTTGCTCAGACGCCAGACGCTCGTGCTGGTCATCGGGTCGATGACCTTGCTGACGCTGCCGACGGCGACCGAGGCGGTGGCGGTCCTGCCGCCGACCTCGGCGGTCACCTCGGCGAGACCGCCGTTGTTCGCGTCGGCGGTGAACACGCCGTGCGCGTCGACGGTGCCGAGCGAGGACGGGGTGACCGTCCACTTCGCCGCGTCGGCGGAGATGTCCGTGGTGCGGCCGCTCTTGACGGTGCCCGTCAGGGTCAGCTGCTGGGTGCCGCCGTTGGCCATGTCGACGGTGTCCGGGGAGAGGGACAGGTCCTTGAGCTCGGCGGCGACCTCCAGGTTCTCGGAGGTGCTGCGGCCGTCGCTGGTGGCGATGACCTCGCCCTCACCGCTGCCGTGCGCGGTGAGCCTGCCGTTCTCGTACGAGGCGAGGGAGGCGGGCTCGACGCGGACGTCCACGGTGCCGTCGGTCGGGTTGCCGACCTTGTCCGTGGCGTACACCGACAGCGGGATGGTGCTGCCGGGGACGGTGGTGATGCGGTCGCCGCCGTTCACGACGACCTTGTGGGCCTCGGCGGGCTCCTTCTCGGTGGAGTAGAAGAAGATGCCGTTGGCGACCGGGCGCTCGGTGTTGCCGGGCTGGTCGGACGGGGTGTTGACGACCGTGGCCTGCTTGGCGCCGGGGGCGCGCACGGCCATGGTGGTCGAGCCGCCGCCGTCGAAGAGCATCGCGGTGTCCGCGCCGTGGGCGACCATGTAGCCGGCCGCCTGCTCGGGGGTCACGCCGAAGGCGCGGGTCGTGCCGCCCTGGCCGTCGACCGCGACGACGATGGCGTGCTTGCCGTCCTCGGTGATACCGACGGCGGTCTCCGGGTTGGCGCCGCTCGGCGGGGTGCCGGTCGGGTCCTTGTAGACCTTGCCGTCCTTGACCAGCGTGGTGACGCCGCTGACCAGCTGCGTGACATCGTTGTCCGGGGACAGTCGCGTGGTGATGCCGACCGTGTCGCCGGAGTGCAGGTTCGCCGACAGCCAGGTGCCTCCGGCACCGGCGCCGAGCAGGCCCAGCTGGTCCTTGCCGAGCTGCGGCAGGGAGGTGACGGCGCTGCTCACGCTGTCGACGGTGAAGCCACCGGCGGTCGCGTGGCCGAGCACCAGGGTGCCGCTGGTCAGGCCTGTGGCGGCACCGAGGTCGGGGGTGACCTCGGTGATGCCGCCGGCCGTCAGGTCGCCCACGGTGTTGACCGACGTGAGCGCGCGGGTGGCGGCACCGTCGGTGATCGTGCCGGAGAAGGTCTCCGGGCCCATGACCATCGAGCCGTCGGGGCGGATGCCCAGCTGGGAGGCGAAGCCCGGCTTCGGGCTCTTCAGCATCCGGCCGTCGGTCACCACGCCGCCGAGCGGACGGCCGCTCGCGTGGATCTCGAAGTAGTCGCCGTTGACGCCGGCCACCGCGTGGGTGCGGTTGGCCATCGACGAGACCGTCTCGTCCGCCGGGTTGGTGACGGTGTCGCCCGCCTCGACGATGCCGACCCGGAGGTTCGGGTCGCTGAGGTCGGCGCTCAGCACCTGGACGTGCTGGCGCCCGCCCACGGTGTCGTAGGTCTCGCTGTAGTGCTCCAGACCCTGGGTCACGGTCTCGCTCGGGGTGCGGCTGTAGTCCACCACGAGCGGCCAGTTCTCCGGCGTCTGCGGCAGCCAGTCCTGGTCGGCGGCCCGGTCGCTCGCGGCCCCGTCCCCGGATGTGCCCGAGGCGGTCGCAGCGCCGGTGACCGCACCGGCCAGTGCCAGCGCCAGCGCGGTCACCACCGCGGTCCGGCGTGCGCCGGCTCCCACGGATCTCTTCCCGCGAAGTGTCATTGCGTGTGTCCTTATGAGTGTGCTGCCGGTCGAACACCGGCTCGCGTACACACGACACCCGCATGGCGAAGGAGAGATGGCCGGTTGCGGGTTTTCAGATGACCCACAGGAGTGGCATGTCTATGGATTCGGTCAAATATCGGCCGGATCGGAGTGTGCGGACGCCCCCGTAACACAGCGTGCGGTACGGGGGCGCCGGTCCGTGACGGACGGCCGCGTCTACCAGGTGGAGGGCGCCGGCGGGACGACGACCGGCGGGCGGTCGTCGCAGGTGATGGTGTTGGGCAGCTCCCAGGAGGCGAGCCAGGGCCCGGTCGTGCCGCCGCCGTCGTTGCCGCCGAGGTCACCGAGCGAGAACTCCGAGCCGGTGGCGGGGAAGTTGAACGAACCGCAGTTGTTCACCCCGACCGCGCCCACATTGCGGGCGTCGACGTTCTCGAAGGACGCGGAGCCGGAGGCGCGCGCGCTCACCACGGAGGTGCCGGTGCCGTCGACCCGAATGTCCTTGAAGTGCACGTTGCTGATGGAATAGGCGTCCTTCACCGGGAAGTCGGAGACCAGCATGATCGCGTTGTAGGTGTTGTCGAGGAAGTGGTCGCCGGTCACGCGGATGTCGGCGTCGATGCTCTTCTCCAGGGCGTAGAACCAGATCGCCCCCAGACCGATGTTCCAGTTCAGCTCGTAGGTGCCCGCCCGCACCGTGGTGTTGTCGGTGATCCACAGGTGCCCGGCGAACGGCTCGGCGCCGAAGCGGGAGCCCACCTGGAGGGCGCTGCCCTCGCGGATCGGGTCGGCGATCAGATTGCCGGAGACCGTGTTGTCCGTGCCGCCGTAGACGGCGATGCCGTTGGCGAGCACGGGGGTCTGCACCGTGTTGTGGTCGAAGGTGTTGCGGGCGTTGGCGGTCTTCTCCGACCACATGGCGAGCCCGTCGTCGCCGGAGTTGCGGACGAAGTTGTTGCTGACCACCGAATCGGTCACGCCGGTGTGGAAGTTGAGGCCGTCGGCGATCTGGTCGGTGATGACGTTGCCGGTGATCCGCAGGTTCGACATCGGGCCGTCGAACCACATGCCCACCTTGGTGTGGTGGATGTACAGGTCCTTGATCGTGGAGTCCGAGAGCGCGCCGCCGATGCCGTTCACCTGGTCGGTGTCGATGCGCTCGCGGACGTCGCCCTCGATCGCGAAGCCCGACAGGTGGACGTCGTGGCTGCCGCCGGCCGAGGCGTCCTTGCCGTAGAAGCCGACCCCGGTGTGCACCGAGCCGTCGGGGGCGGGGGTGCTGAGCGCGACCTCCTTGCCCTTGATGACGGTGTACCAGTTGCCGGCGCCCTCGATCGTCACGTCGTCCACGACGATGTGCCGATTGACCTGGTACGTCCCCGGCGGGATGTAGACCTTCAGGTGCGCGCGCCGCGCGAAGGCGATCGCCTTGTCGATGGCGCCCGCGGAGTCCCGGCGGCCGGTCGGGTCGGCGCCGAAGGCGAGCACGTTGGCGGCGACGAGGGCGATCCGCGGGGCGGCCACCAACTGCGAGTCCAGCAGGTCGATCGTGGTCGTCACGGCGCCGGCCCGGGCGGGGACGGTGAGCCTGATCTTCTCGCCGGCCTTGTACGTCCGGCCGAGCGGCAGCCGTTGCTCGTCGTAGAAGTGGTTCGGCCGGAACGGCTTGTCGACCACCGGCGCCGGGGTGGTGGCGTTCGGCACGCAGGCGCACTCGGTGATCCACCAGTCGTCGTGCAGCAGCCCGGCCCGGGGGTCGTTGGAGAACGGGTACTGGTTGTAGAGCCAGGCGTACTGCGAGGTGAGCGTCATCGTCCGGCGGCCCTGCCCGCCGGCGGTCACGTCGAGCGGTGCGGTGATGCCGCCACCGTCCGGCGCGTCCGGGATGCTGTACCGCACGGTGATCGCGTTCGCGGCGCTCGGCAGCGTGAACTCCACGTACTGGCCGCGCTCCAGGGTCACCGCCTTCCGCCCGGACGCCTCCGCGGGGAGGGTGTAGGCGCTGCGGCCGGGGCCGATGACCGTGCCGTTCGTCGCGGCGTTCTCCGCCTCCTGCTCGGCGAAGCCCGGGTCGGCGCCGCGTCCGGCGACCAGCGCCGGATCCAGTGCCGCCCGCGTCACGACCGGGCCGGCGGCCTTCGCCGCGGCGGTGCCCGCCTGCGCGGTCCCGCCGAGACCGAGCCCGATCCCGGCCGCCGCCGCGACCACCGCGACCGTTCTTCGCCAGGTGTTCCTGCTCCTGCTGCTCCCTGCCATCCCCAGCTCGTTTCTCTCGTAGGCGCGACCGCCCTGGACGTGCGAGGCGGAGCGGACGTCGTGAGGTGAGGCGACAGTAAGGACCCGGCGGACGGCTCCACAAGGCTCCTGCGCGATGTTTTCGGTGCACTGATGACGAAGTGCAGATCTTTGTTCATTTCTTGCGCGGCTTACATGAATCGTTACGCAGGGGCGCAGGGGCGCAGGGAACGGGCCGGGGCGGTTCAGCGGCCGCAGAAGGGCCCGCCGGCGCCGAAGGCACGAGCGGCGAAGCGGTGTCCCATGCGCCGGTAGCCGGCGGCGTTGGGGTGCAGCGAGTCCGGCAGGTCGGCCACGTCGTCCGGGCCGAACAGCTCGCGGCCGTCCAGGTAGTGGAGCCGGCGGTCGCCCGCGGCGGCCCGGTCGGCGACGATGCGGGCCAGCTCCGCCCGGATGACGGTCAGTGTCAGCGCGCCGCCGGGCACGTCGCCGGGGTCGCCGAGCGCGACGACGCGCGGGACGGCGGCGGAGACGTCGGGCGCGGTCGGTCCCGGGGTGGTCTCCACCGCGGGGCAGCTGATGGGGGAGACGACCAGCAGCGGGGTGCCGGGGTGGCCCTCGCGGACGGTGTCCAGGAAGCCGTGCACCGCCGGCCCGAACGAACGCAGCCGGAAGGCGGCCCGGTTGACGATGTTGATGCCCAGCTTGAGGCTGATCAGGTCGGCCGGCAGGTCCCGGATCGTCCGGGCGACGTACGGGTCGAGCATGGCGTTGCCGCCGAGCCCCAGGTTCACCAGCTCGGCCCCGGCGAGGCTCGCGGCCAGGGCCGGCCAGGTACCGGTGGGGGAGTCGGCGGCGGCGCAGTGGCTGATGGAACTGCCGTGGTGGACCCAGCGCGGGCGCCCGGTCGGCCGGGGCGGCAGTACCTCGGCGTCGGCCCGCAGCCCGACCACTTCGGTACGGGTCTGCTGGGGCAGCCACAGTTCGAGGTCCTTCTCGCCCTCCGGCAGCCCCTCGAAGCGCACCCGGCCGGGCGGCCCCGGCTCCCGGCGCGCGGGCGGCGCGAAGAGGTCCGGCTTGTGCAGGACGTGACCGCACGGGGCGGGCCGCGTCCCCGCGTACACGCCGTCCACGGTCAGGTCGACCGCCCCCGCGGGCAGCGGCTCCGTGCTCCCGTCGAGCTGCCACACCGAGGTCAGCAGTTCCAGTTCGACGGCGCGGGCCGCGGTGCGGAACGCCAGCCGCACCCCGGACGGCAGCGCGGTGACCTCGTCCATGAAGGCGTCCGGGTACTGCGGGCGGGTCCAGGCGGGCAGGCGGCGCGGCAGCAGGCCGGCCTCCGTGCGCTCCAGGTCGAGGGCGCCCCGGAACTCCACGGGTCCGCCGTCGAGCGGGATCTCACGCAGGGCACGCAGCGCGGTTGTCACGATTTCTCCCTGCCCGCGACCTGTGCCCGGTACACGGGGTGACCGGCTCCGGTGGGGGACGGCGGACCTGCCGTTCCCCACCGGCGCGGGTCAGGGGATCAGGACGACCTTGCCCGTGGTGCCCCGGGTCTCCAGCGCGGTGTGGGCCGCGGCGGCGTCCACGAGCGGGAAGCGGTGGACGCCCGGCCGCAGCCGTCCGGCCGCCGCCTCGGCCAGGGCCGCCTCCTCCAGGGCGCGCAGTCCGCCGGGGCCCCCGGCCCGTGCCATGGCCGGGCCGAGGACGACCGCCGAGGTGATGCCTCGTGCCGCCCGTTCCTCGTCGGACAGTTCCCGTGCCCCGCCGGAGGCCCACCCGTAGACCACGTGCCGCCCGCCCCGGCCGAGCAGGTCCACCGCCCCGCGCCCGAGATCCCCGGAGACCGCGTCGAAGACGACGGTGGCGGCCCGCCCGCCCAGGGCGGCCCGGGCGGAGTCCGTCCAGCCGTCGGCCGTGTAGTCGACGGCCGCGTCGGCGCCGAGCTCCCGGACCCGTGCGGTCTTCGCAGGGCCGCCGGCGAGGCCGAGCACGGTGGCCCCCGCATTCCGGGCGGCCTGGACGAGCAGGGTGCCGATGCCGCCGGCCGCCGCGGTCACGACGGCGACGTCGTCGGGGCCGACCGGTGCCTGGCGCAGGATGCCCATCGCCGTACGCCCGGTGCCGACCATGGCCACGGCCTCGGCGAAGCCCAGTCCGTCCTGCAGTACGTGGGGCCTGTCGACGGCGGTCACCGCGCGTTCGGCGTAGCCGCCGGGCACCATCCCCAGGTGGGCGACGACACGCCGGCCGAGCCACTCGCGGCCGACGCCCTCCCCGACGGCGTCGACGGTGCCGGCGACCTCGCGGCCGGGGACGGTCGGCAGGGCGGGCAGCGGGTACGGGCCGTCGAAGTCGCCCGAGCGCAGTGCGGTGTCGATCAGGTGGACCCCGGCGGCGGCGACCGCGATCCGCACCTGACCCGGGCCGGGCTCGGGGTCCTCGGTCCTCTCGTACCTCAGGTTGGCGGCCGGGCCGAACGCGTGGAGACGGATGGCGTGCACGAAGTGCCCCCTACGGAGATGCGCGGAAACGTGAGCGGGCGGCCGGACCGGGTCCGCACCGCCCACTGTTCGTCCTCAACCGGGGTTGAGGTCAACCGCGTCACGCCAGGATCTTCGTCTTGGCCCGCTGGTACTCCTCCTCGCTGAGGTGGCCGTTGCTCTTGAGGTCGGCGAGCTTGGCGAGCTGGTCGACCGGGCTCCCGGCCGCGCCGTGCGGCCCCGCGGCGGCCGTACCCGAACCGCCCGCGGCGGCGTCGCGGACGTACTGCTTGAAGGCCGCGTCCGCCTCCTTGACCTGCTTCTGGTCCCGTTCGGCCATGCTCTTGCCGCGGGCGATCACGTAGACCAGCACGCCGAGGAAGGGCAGGAAGATGAGGACGATGATCCAGCCGGCCTTGGCCCACCCGCCCAGCGAGTGGTCACGGAAGAGGTCGCCGATGATCCGGAAGAGCAGGAAGAACCACAGCACCCAGCAGAAGATCAGGAGCATGGTCCAGAACAGGTTCAGCAACGGGTAGTCGTCCATGCCCCCAAGTGGACGACGGCCAAATGGGTCCCGCACGCCGGACGGGGCCGTCCGGGCGACGCGTCCGCCTCGGTCACACCCGCGGGAAACGGGCCTGCAGGTCCCATATCGCGGGGTTGGCGTCCAGGCCGTCGTGCATGTCGGTGAGGTCGGCGATCAGGTCGTGCAGGAAATCGCGGGCCTCGCGGCGCAGCTCCGTGTGGGCGAAGGCCAGCGGCGGCTCGTCCGGCGCCCAGTCGGCGGTGACGTCCACCCAGCCGAAACGGCGCTCGAAGCGCAGGCGGTCGGTGGACTCGGTGAAGTCCAGCTCCGCGCGCTGGGGGCGGGCCGCGCGGCCGCCGAGCGGGTCGCGGTCCAGGTGCTCGACGATGGCGCACAGCGCCCACGCGAAGTCCAGGACCGGCACCCATCCCCAGGCTGTGGACAGTTCGCGGTCGGCCTTCACGTCCGCCAGGTAGACGTCCCCGCAGAACAGGTCGTGGCGCAGTGCCCGCACGTCCGCGGTGCGGTAGTCGGTCTGCGGGGGGTCGGGGAAGCGGCGGGAGAGCGAGTAGCCGAGGTCGATCACCCGCCGATGGTACGTGGCGGCCCCGGCGGCAGGTCCTTGTGCAGGACGGCGCAGGGGCGGCCCATCTGGCGGTCCTCGCGGTGGTCCACGATCCGGTAGCCCAGCGAGGTCCAGAACGCGAGCGCGCCGGGGTTGCCGTCGAGCACCGCCAGGCGCGCGCCGTCCCGTCCGGCGGCCCTCAGCCGCGCCTCGACGCGTCCGGCGAGCTCCCGGCCCAGGCCCGCCCGCTGCCGCCCGCCGTGCACCATCAGCAGGCCGATCCAGGGGTACGGATCGAGGGGGTCCGGGTGCTCGGCCAGGGTGACGGCGATGCCGGCCAGGCTGCCGTCGGCGCCGTCGCGGGCGAGCAGCACCTCCACGGCGGGGTGCGCCAGTTCGGCGTTGAGGGCCGAGGCGACCTGCTCCGGGGTGACGTGGTCGGGGTCCGGGAAGTCCCCGCTGACGCGGTGGAAGGCGGCGTTGGAGGCGTACAGCTCCGTCAGCTCGTCGAGCAGACCGGGCGGCAGGGCGCCGTCCCGCGGGGCCAGGACTTCGAGGGGGGCGAGGGACTCGGACGAAGGCATGCCCCGCACGCTAGTCGCGTGCGGGGCACGGGGCGCCTGATGAAAGGCTCGCTCAGAGACCGACACCGAAGTCGGTGGCGATGCCGGCCAGGCCCGAGGCGTAGCCCTGGCCCACGGCGCGGAACTTCCACTCGGCGCCGCTGCGGTAGAGCTCGCCGAAGACCATGGCCGTCTCGGTGGCCGCGTCCTCGCTCAGGTCGTAGCGGGCGATCTCGGCGCCGCCCGCCTGGTTGACGATGCGGATGTAGGCGTTGCGGACCTGGCCGAAGTTCTGGGTGCGCGTCTCGGCGTCGTAGATGGAGACCGGGAAGACGATGCGGTCGACGTCGGCCGGCAGCCCGGCCAGGTTGACGTTGATCGCCTCGTCGTCGCCCACGCCCTCGCCGGTGCGGTTGTCGCCGGTGTGGACGATGGTCTGGTCGGGCGTCTGCTTGTTGTTGAAGAAGACGAAGTGGCCCTCGGAGTAGACCTTGCCGCTCGGGTTGAGGGCGATGGCGCTCGCGTCGAGGTCGAAGTCCGTGCCGGTGGTCGTGCGGACGTCCCAGCCCAGGCCGACCGTGACGGCCGTCAGGCCCGGAGCTTCCTTGGTGAGCGAGACGTTGCCGCCCTTGGACAGGCTTACAGCCATGGGAGTCCCCTCCGTGATGTCGGTCGTACGTGCCGACGATGACGCTACCTTCACAGGGGTGAACGCGGTCAGGGGCGCGCACGGTTCCTCAACGGCGCGAAAACCCTGTGACGTGGGCGCCCCCGGCCGGGATCATGGGGGCATGTCCGGATCGCTGCCGCTCGTCGTCCGCGGCTCGGTCTCCGTCCCGGAGGCCGAGCTCCAGTGGCGTTTCTCCAGGTCGTCCGGGCCGGGCGGCCAGCATGTCAACACCTCCGACAGCCAGGTGGAGCTGCGCTTCGACCTGGCCGCCACGGAGTGCCTGCCTCCGGTGTGGAAGGAACGCGCCCTGGAGCGCCTCGCGTCCCGCCTGGTGGGCGGTGTGGTGGTCGTACGGGCCTCGGAGCACCGCTCGCAGTGGCGCAACCGGGAGACGGCGCTGACCCGTCTCGCGGCGCTGCTCGCGGAGGCCACGGCGCCGCCGCCGAGGGTGCGCCGGCCGACGAAGATCCCGCGCGGGATCAACGAGCGGCGGCTGCGGGAGAAGAAGCAGCGCGGCGAGACCAAGCGCGGGCGCGACGCGCGGGGCTGGAACTGAGCCGTGCGGGCCGGGTGGCGCCGGGCCCCCGCGGGGCGCCGGTGTCAGCTCAGGTGCCGGTAGCGGCCTCGGAAGTACACCAGGGGCGCGCCGTCGGCGCTGGGCGTGCGGGCGGTCAGCACCCGTCCGACGACCAAAGTGTGGTCGCCGGCCGTGACGCGCTGGTCGGTCTCGCACTCCAGGACCGCCAGGCCGCCGCCGAGGATGGGGGCGCCGGACGCCTCGCCGCGGTAGTAGGCCACGTCCTCGAAGAGCAGGCGGTCGCTGATGCGGCCGCGCATCGCGAAGCGCCCGGCGATGTGCCGCTGGCTCTCGCTGAGCACGGAGACGGCCCACCGCGGGCAGCGCTCCAGCACGTCGTCCATCCGGGAGTCCTCGCGCAGGCTCACCAGCACCATGGGCGGGTCCAGGGAGACCGAGATGAAGGCGGTCGCGGTCATGCCGACGTCCTCGCCGTTCGGGCCGTCCTCGGGGTCGTGGGCGGTCACGAGGACGACACCCGCGGCGAGTCGGCTCATGGCGGCGCGGAAGGCTTCGCCGTCCACGACCGGGAGCTCTGGCTCGGAACCGTCGGGCACGGTCCCAGGATGCGGGATGAGGGGCGGGGAGGTGATTGACTGTGGCACGCCACGACGCTAGCCGTACCGGTGCCGCACCCGCATCGGACTTCGGATCGAGCCTGGTCCTAGGACCTCCCCCCGCACCCCGGTTCCGCCGTCCGACCCCCGCTCACCTGGCCGCTTGTGTTCAATGGGTGAAGGCAATCCCCCGGCGAGCTCTACGCTGCGTGATCGGAACACGACAATCATCTGTGACTTGAGTCACAGGTGGCATGAATTGTTGACCCTGTGTACCGGTCGTGGTGCTCGCTGTGATTCAGTTGCGGTGGGAATCGGACCACAACGGACCACAAGCAGTCTCAGGAGTTGTCGTCGAGGGCCCGGGAGAGCGCATGGACACCGAGTCGGAGCCGTATGTCCGTCTCGCGACCCTGCGCCAGGTGCACCAGGTGGTGGCGGACCTCAACACCGGGCGCAGCCTCGCCGACACCCTGCAGGCCGTCGCCGACGGGGTGGTCAAGGGCTTGGGCTTCGAACTGGCCGTGGTCAACCTCGTCCGCCCGGACGGCGACCTGGTGGTCGCCGCCGTCGCCGGGAGCGCCGCCGCCGAGGCCCTGATGGCCGGACGCGTGGGATCGCGCGCCTCCTGGGAGCGCCGGCTGACCATGGGCGAGCGCTGGGGCACGCTGCGCTTCATACCCCACCACGAGGGCTGGGTGCTGGACGGCGACGACGTCCCCGGCTGGCCCGGCGACGGACCGCTGCCCCGCTTCCCCGACGAGTGGCACCCCGAGGACCGGTTGATCGCCCCGATGTACGCCAATCCCTCCGGGGCCGGCGAACTGATCGGCGCGATCTCCGTGGACCGCCCGGTGGGCGGCCGCCGCCCTGGCCCCTGGGGCCGCGAGGCACTGCAGATGTACGCCTTCCAGGCCGCCATCGCGATCAGCAACGCGCGTCTACGCGCAAATATGCAACGCGCGCTGGTCCGCCTCGAGCGTGAGCAACAGGCGCTGCGGGCCAGCGAGGAGAGCTTCCGGCAGGCCTTCGAGTACGCCCCCAGCGGCATGGCCATCGCCGAGATGGGCGGGGACCAGCACGGCAAGCTGGTGCGGACCAACGACGCGCTGTGCCGGCTGCTCGGCCGTCCCGCGGCCCTGCTGCGCCGCCACTCCTTCTCCGACCTGGTCCACCCCGAGGACGTCGGCGTGCTGCTGCGCACCAGCGCCGAGGGCGGCCGCGCCGAGCTGCGACTGCAGCGCCGCGACGGCTCCTACCTGTGGGTCAACCTGCGCAACTCCGTCGTCGCCGACACCGCCGACGGACCCCGCTTCCTGCTCACCCACGTCGAGGACATCGAGGAGCGCAAGGGCCGCGAACTGGCCCTCGCCCACCGCGCCAGCCACGACTCGCTGACCGGCCTGCCCAACAGCGCCGAACTGCGCGCCCGGCTGTCCGGGCGGATCTGCTCCCGGCCGCAGGCCCCGGACGCCGACGGCCACACCGCGGCGGACGGGGGCGGCGACGAGTTCGCGTACAGCTACGGCTTCGACCCCATCGAGGGCGGCGTGCCGCCGCTGGCCGGCTACGACCACCACACGCACACCCTCCCGCCCGCCGACGACCCCGAGGGCGGCAAGGGCCTCGCGGTGCTCTTCTGCGACCTGGACGGCTTCAAGTCGATCAACGACCGGTTCGGCCACCACACCGGCGACGCGGTCCTCATCGAGGTCGCCCGCCGGCTCACCAGCGCCGTGCGGGACGGTGACACCGTTGCCAGGCTCGGCGGCGACGAGTTCGTCGTCCTCGCCGACGGCCTGGGCCGCGAGGACGCCGAGGACCTCGCCGTCCGGCTGCGGAACGCGATCATCCCCCCGATCCGCTTCGAGGGGCGCGCGGTCCGGGTCGGGGCGAGCTTCGGCATCGGCTGGGCGGGCTGCGGCATGACCGCCGACGAGGTGCTGCACTCCGCCGACCAGCGCATGTACATCGAGAAGCGCTCCCGCAACGGCACGCGCAGCCACCGCCGCGCGGGCTGAACGACCGCGTCCACCGCCCCCGGCTCGTCCTCCGGAACAGGGTCCGCGTCCAACCTGCGGAGTACCCGGGATCGCTCTGCCGGTTGACTCCCGCACGCATCCACCGTGCCTACGCTGGGTTACGTGCAGCGCCTCTACGACTTCCTCCGCCGGCACCCGACCTGGGTCGACACGTTCTGGGCCGTCGCCCTGCTCGGGCTGTCGTGCCTGTGGATGGCGGCGGGGAGCATCGGGACGGACTCACGGGCGACGGCCGCCACGCTGTGCGTGGCGCTGTCCCTGGTGGTGGCGCTGCGCCGCCGGGCGCCGGAGCGGATGCTGCTGGTGGCGATCCTGGTCGGCGTCCTCCAGCTGGTGGCCGATGTCCGGGTGAACCCCGGCGACTTCGCCCTGCTCGTGATCATCTACACCGTCGCCGCGAACAGCGCCCTGTGGGCGTCCCGGCTGGCGCTCATCGGCGGACTGCTGGCCTCCCCCATCGCGTCGGTGCGCTGGCCCACCGCGCACCAGAGCGGCTGGAGCCAGGTCGTCGGGGCGTTCTTCCTGGCCATCCCCTTCGCCCTGGCCTGGGTCATCGGCGACAGCCTGCGCACCCGTCGCGCCTACTACGCGGAGCTGGAGGAGCGGGCGGCCCGCCTCCATCGGGAACGCGAGGCCCAGTCGAAGGCCGCGGTGGCGGCCGAGCGCGCCCGGATCGCCCGCGAGCTGCACGACGTCGTCGCGCACAACGTCTCGGTCATGGTGGTCCAGGCCGACGGCGCCGCCTATGTGCTGGACGCCTCCCCCGAGCAGGCCAAGCAGGCCCTGGAGACCATCTCCAGCACCGGCCGCCAGGCGCTCACCGAGATGCGCCGGCTGCTGGGCCTGCTGCGGGCCGGGGACGCCGTCGGCGGGGAGTACGTGCCGCAGCCCGGCGTCGACCAGCTCGGCGACCTCGTCGAGCAGGTGCGCGGGGCCGGGCTGCCGGTGGTCTTCGAGGTCGAGGGCGACTCCCGCCCGCTGGCCAGCGGCGTGGAACTCACCGCGTACCGGATCGTCCAGGAGGCCCTGACCAACACCCGCAAGCACGGCGGCCCCGACGCGCGGGCCAATGTGCGGCTCACCTTCCGCGACAGCGAACTGGCCCTGCTGATCGAGGACGACGGGCGCGGCGCCCAGCAGGAGCTGTACGAATCGGGCGGCGAGGACGGGCAGGGCCAGGGCCTGATCGGCATGCGCGAGCGGGTCGGCATGGTCGCCGGCACCCTCGACGCCGGCCCGCGGCCCGGCGGCGGCTTCCGGATCAGCGCCGTGCTGCCCGTGAAGGCCGCGCGGTAGCCGCGGATGTGACCGACGTGACCGACGTGCCGGGAGCGGTCGGCACGGACCAGACAGCGTTCGACCAGACACAGGGAAAGAGGCACCGGTACCCATGGCGATCCGCGTGATGCTCGTCGACGACCAGGTGCTGCTGCGCACCGGCTTCCGCATGGTGCTGCAGGCGCAGCCGGACATGGAGGTCGTCGCCGAGGCGGGCGACGGCGCGGAGGCGGTGGAGACGCTGCGCACCGCAGAGGTGGACGTCGTGCTGATGGACGTCCGCATGCCGAAGCTCGACGGGGTGGAGGCGACCCGGCTGATCTGCGCCGCCCCGGACGGCACCGGGGCCCGCGTACGGGAGCCCGGCGACGGCCCCCGGGTGCTGATCCTGACCACCTTCGACCTCGACGAGTACGCCTTCTCCGCGCTCAAGGCGGGGGCCAGCGGCTTCATGCTGAAGGACGTCCCGCCGGACGAGTTGCTGGCCGCCATCCGCGCCGTCCACAGCGGCGACGCGGTCGTCGCGCCCAGCACCACCCGCCGCCTGCTGGACCGCTTCACGCCCCTGCTGCCGAGCGTGTCCCAGCCCAGCCACAAGGAGCTGGACCGGCTGACCGACCGCGAGCGCGAGGTGCTGCTGCTGGTCGCCCAGGGCCTGTCCAACGGGGAGATCGCCGCGCAGTTGGTGCTGAGCGAGGCGACCGTGAAGACGCACGTCGGCCGCATCCTCACCAAGCTCGGGCTGCGCGACCGCGTCCAGGCCGTCGTCCTGGCCTACGAGACCGGCCTCGTCCGGGCGGGCGGCGGCGCGGCATAGTGCCCGCCCGGCATCGGCCTGTACGTCGCCGATGACGACGGCGGCCCGGCCCCCGGGACGTCCGCGATCGTGCGGGGCAGCACGGTGGGCCGCGGGCCCCGCGCAAGCTGCGGCCGAGGGGGCCGGCGCTCGATGTGGTCCGCACATCGAGCAGCGCCGGGCGGCTTGCCCGGGCGGGGTGATGAAGAACGGCGACAGCGAGGACCCGCTCCACCGCCTCGGCCGGGGCACCCGGCGGCGCCCGCCCGCACCGGGCGGACGACCCGCGTACACCTGCCGTACGAACGGCTGGGGCAGCGTGACGGCCATGAACCGGGATCAGACACCGTCCGCCGCGGCCGCTCCGCGGTCCGTGGACGGGCTCATGGCACTGCTGGCCGACTGCGCGGACGCCTGGGACACCCCGGACCGCTCGGGCGACCCGGTGGCCATCCTCGACCACGGCCTCCAGGTCGCCGCGGTCCTCGCCGAGCGCCATCCCGGTGACGAGGAGCTGCAGGTCGCCGGGCTCGTCCACGACATCGGGCACTACCTGTACCCCGGGGACGAGGCCGGCCACGGCGAGCACGCCGCCGCGGCCGTCGCCGGGCTGCTGGGCGAGCGGGTGGCCCGCCTGGTCGCCCTGCACATCCCCGCCAAGCGCTATCTGGCGGCCACCGACCGCTCCCTCGCCCTCTCCCCGGAGAGCGCCCGCACCCTGGGCTGCCAGGGCGGCCCCATGACGCCGCGGGAGGCCGCCGACTTCGAGGCCGCTCCCGACTCCGAGGCGGCGGTCGCCCTGCGCCGCGCCGACGACGCGGGCAAGGTCGTGGGCCTGCGCGCACCGGGCCTCGACCACTGGCGGCCCGTGGTGGAGCGGGTCGCCGCGGCGGTCCGGGGCGTCTAGCAGCGGGCTACGACTCCTTGCGGACCTCGCGCACGTAGCCGAGGAAGTCGTCCACGGCACCGGCGACGTCGTCCGCGTCCCACTCCAGGGCGGAGGCGGCGACCGTCACCTCGGTCATGGACGTTCCCGGCGCCTCGCCCGCGGACCAGCGGCCGAAGAGCGCGCGGCGGGTCTCCTCCGCCTGCCGCACGCCCGCCTCGTTGAGCACCTCGGGCGCCTCGAGGAGCCACAGCTGGAACTGGTGGGTGTGCGGCACGTCCGGGTGCACCCGGGCCCATCCGGCCTGGGCCAGGCTCCGGCGCAGGGCCGCCGCGATCGTCTTGGCGTGGGCGACGTACTCCGGCAGCCGGGGCAGTTCGCGGTCCAGCCCGTCCAGCGCCGCCAGGACGGTCGGCCACTGCTGGAAGAGCAGGCCGCCGTAGCGGTGGCGCCAGGCGCGGGCCTCGGCGGCCGGCCCGGACGGCGCGGCCAGCGCGGCGCCCGCGACTCCTCCGAGTGATTTGTAGAACGACACGTAGACGCTGTCGGCGAGCCCCGCGATCTCCTCCAGCGGCTTCCCGAAGTGCGGCGGGCACTCCCACAGCCGGGCGCCGTCGAAGTGGACGACCGCGTCGCGCTCGCGCGCGGCCTCCACGGTCGCCGTCAGGTCCTCCCACGAGGGCAGCACGAAACCGGCGTCGCGCAGGGGGAGTTCCAGCATGAGCGTGCCGAAGGGCTCGTCCAGTTCGCGTATCTCCTGGGCGTCCGGCAGCCGCCGCGCGGTGGTCGGGTGCACGGTCCGCAGCCCGCTGAGCGCCGACAGCGCCCCGCGCTCGTGCCGCTCGGGGTGGGCCAGCGGGTGCAGGGCGACGGTCGGGTTGCCGGTGCGGCCCGCCCAGCAGCGCAGCGCGACCTGCTGCGCCATGGTGCCGGTCGGGAACCAGACCGCCTCCTCGGTGCCGAGCAGCCGGGCCACCCGCTGCTCCACCTCGGCCACGACGCCGTCGCCGTACATGTCGGTGGGGCCGTCCAGTCCGTCCCGGGCGGCCAGCCGGGCCAGCCGGTCCCGCATGGTCGGGTACTTGCCGTGCGACAGCACCTTGTCGCAGGCGTTGACGGCGGCTATCCGCCGCGCCTTCTCGTCGTCCGCAGAGGTCATGCCCCGATCCTGCCGTGCCGGAGGGCGCCGGGGAACATTCGCGTAGCATTGACGAGAACGTCCGGTACCCCCGCGAGGACTGGAACGGAAGGCAAGCCAGCGTGAACGCATCGCACTCCCCGGGGCCCGTGCCCCCCGACGTGGAGGCCCGCCCCGCGCGGCTCACGGTCGGCGTCGTCGGCGCGGGCCGGGTCGGTCCCGCGCTCGCCGCCGCGCTGCGGATGGCCGGGCACCGCCCCGTCGCCGCGTCGGGCGTCTCCGACGCCTCCCGCCGCCGGGCCGCCGCCCTGCTGCCCGACGTACCGCTCGTGGAGCCCGCCGAGGTGCTGGCCCGCGCCGAGCTGGTGCTGCTCACCGTCCCCGACGACGCGCTGCCGGACCTGGTGACCGGGCTCGCCGAGACCGGGGCGGTACGGCAGGGCCAGCTGCTGGTGCACACCTCCGGCCGGTACGGCACGGGTGTCCTGGCCCCGGCACTGCGCGCGGGCGCGCTGCCGCTCGCGCTGCACCCGGCGATGACCTTCACCGGCACCTCCGTCGATGTGCAGCGGCTGGCCGGCTGCTCCTTCGGCGTCACGGCCCCGAAGGAGCTGCGGATGGCCGCCGAGGCGCTGGTCATCGAGATGGGCGGCGAGCCGGAGTGGATCGAGGAGTCCGCCCGGCCGCTCTACCACGCGGGCCTGGCCATCGGCGCCAACCACCTGGTCACCCTCGTCGCCCAGTCCATGGAACTGCTGCGCGCCTCCGGGGTCGCCGAGCCCGGCCGCATGCTCGGCCCGCTGCTCGGCGCCGCCCTCGACAACGCGCTGCGCTCCGGCGACGCCGCACTGACCGGCCCGGTGGCCCGCGGCGACGCCGGCACGGTCGCCGCCCATCTGTCCGAACTGCGCGAGCACGCGCCGGAGATGGCGGCGTCCTATCTCGCGATGGCCCGCGCCACCGCGGACCGCGCGCTGGCGGGCGGCCTGCTGAAAGCCGAGTTCGCCGAGGCGTTGCTCGGCGTACTCGCCGACGGGGCCGGCGGAACCGGCGGCAGCGGCGGCAACGGGCCGTCCGGCGGCGGAGAACGGGGAGAGCGATGACCGAACTGGTCCACACCGCGCGCGAGCTGAGGACGGCCGTCGAGGGCCGGTCCGGCGCGACGGGCGTCGTCATGACGATGGGCGCCCTGCACGAGGGCCACGCCACCTTGATCCGTACCGCCCGCGAACGGGTCGGCGACGGCACCGTGGTGGTCACCGTCTTCGTCAACCCGCTGCAGTTCGGCCCGAGCGAGGACTTCGACCGCTACCCGCGCACCCTCGACGCCGACCTCAAGGTCGCCGAACAGGCGGGCGCGGACGTGGTGTTCGCCCCTGCCGTGGACGAGGTCTACCCGGGCGGCCGGCCCCAGGTGCGGATCGGCGCCGGGCCGATGGGCGAGCGGTACGAGGGCGCGTCGCGCCCCGGCCACTTCGACGGGATGCTCACCGTCGTCGCCAAGCTGCTCCACCTGACCCGGCCCGACGCCGCCTTCTACGGCCAGAAGGACGCCCAGCAGCTCGCGCTGATCCGGCGCATGGCCACCGACCTGAACTTCCCCGTCGAGATCGTCGGCGTCCCCACCGTGCGCGAGCCGGACGGCCTGGCCCTGTCCAGCCGTAACCGCTACCTCTCCGAGGGGGAGCGCCGTACCGCCCTGGCCCTTTCCCGCGCCCTGTTCGCCGGCCGTGACGCGGCCGGGCGGGGGCCGGAGGCCGTACGGGCCGCCGCCCGGGCGGTGCTGGACGGCGCCGAGGGCGTGAGCGTGGACTACCTCGCCCTCGCCGACCCCCGCGACTTCTCCGAGGCGCCCGCGGACCACACCGGACCCGCGGTGCTCGCGGTCGCCGCCCGGGTCGGCGCGACCCGCCTGATCGACAACCTGCCACTCGACTTCGGAGGCGCCCTGTGAGCACCACCGGCATACGGCTGCTCGCCCCCGCGCCCGGCTGGGCGCACGAGGCCGACGTGGTGGTGGTCGGGTCCGGCGTCGCCGGGCTGACGGTCGCGCTGCGCTGCGCCGCGCAGGGGGCCCGGGTCACCGTCGTGACCAAGGCCCATCTCGACGACGGCTCCACCCGCTGGGCCCAGGGCGGCATCGCCGCGGCCCTCGGCGAGGGCGACACCCCGGCGCAGCACCTGGACGACACCCTGGTGGCGGGTGCCGGGCTGTGCGACGAGGAGGCGGTCCGCGTCCTGGTCACCGAGGGACCCGACGCGGTGCGCCGGCTGATGGCGACCGGCGCGCACTTCGACACCAGCGAGACCACCGGCGAGATCCTGCTGACCCGCGAGGGCGGCCACCACCGCCGCCGCATCGCGCACGCGGGCGGCGACGCGACGGGCGCGGAGATCTCCCGGGCCCTGATCGAGGCCGTGCGCGCGGCTGGGATCGAGTTCATCGAGAACGCCCTGGTCCTGGACCTGCTCACCGACGCCGAGGGCAACACCGCCGGGGTGAGCCTGCACGTCATGGGCGCGGGGCAGCGCGACGGGGTCGGCTCGGTCCGGGCCCGGGCCGTGGTGCTGGCCACCGGCGGCATGGGCCAGGTGTTCTCCGCGACGACCAACCCGTCGGTGTCGACCGGTGACGGCGTGGCGCTGGCGCTGCGGGCCGGGGCGGAGGTCTCGGACCTGGAGTTCGTGCAGTTCCACCCGACGGTGCTGTTCCTCGGCGCGGACGCCGAGGGCCAGCAGCCGCTGGTCTCCGAGGCGGTGCGCGGCGAGGGAGCGCACCTCGTGGACGCCGACGGCGTGCGCTTCATGCAGGGGCAGCACGAGCTGGCCGAGCTGGCCCCGCGGGACATCGTCGCCAAGGGCATCATGCGCCGGATGCAGGAGACCGGCGCCGACCACATGTACCTCGACGGCCGCCACTTCGGGGCCGAGATGTGGAGCAAGCGCTTCCCCACGATCCTGGCCGCCTGCCGCGCCCACGGCATCGACCCGGTGACGGAGCCGATTCCGGTCGCCCCGGCCGCGCACCACGCCTCCGGCGGGGTGCTCACCGACCTTCACGGCCGCACGACCGTGCCGGGCCTGTACGCCTGCGGCGAGGTCGCCTGCACCGGTGTGCACGGCGCCAACCGGCTGGCGTCGAACTCCTTGCTCGAAGGGCTGGTCTTCGCCGAGCGGATCGCCGCCGACATCGCCGCCCACCCGGCGGACCCCGGTATCCCGGTGGTCCCGGCCGCCGGCCGCTTCCCGCTGCTGCCCTCCGAGGCGCGGTACGCGATCCAGCGGATCATGACGCGCGGGGCGGGTGTGCTGCGCAGCGCCGCCGGCCTGGAGGAGGCGGCCGGGGCGCTGCACCGGATGTACGCCGACGCCGCCGAGCTGCTGGAGCGCGACGGCAAGACCGCCGAGCCCTGCGTGGAGACCTGGGAGGCGTCCAACCTCTGCCTGGTCTCCAGGGTGCTCGTCGAGGCCGCCCGGCGCCGTGAGGAGACCCGCGGCTGCCACTGGCGCGAGGACCGCCCCGCGCGGGACGACGACAACTGGCGCCGGCACATCGTCGCCACCCTCGATCCCCCCGCCTCCCACGGCCTCCGGCCGGGCGGGGCGGTGCCCGCCGCACCCGCTACTCTCACCATCCGCACCACCGACACAGCGGACTTCGCCCCCGGCCCCCGGCCCGGGGGACCCCACCCGACCCGCCCTGGAACGGAGCAGCAGCGATGAGCACGCCCGACCAACCCCTCCTGCAGATCGGCGGCCCGAGCGGCGGCGGAGGCGGTGGCTGCGGTGACGGCTGCGGCTGCGGCGCCGGCGAGGAGCACGCGTACGACCCGAACGAGTGCGGTCTCGACCCGGGCCTGGCCCAGCTGCTGGCGGACGCCGACCTGGACCCGGTGCTGGTCGAGGACATCGCCCACATGGCGATCGAGGAGGACCTGGACGGCGGGGTGGACGTCACCACCGTCGCCACCGTCCCCGAGGACGCCTTCGCCACCGGCGACTTCACCGCCCGCGAGGCGGGCGTGGTGGCCGGCCTGCGGGTCGCCGAGGCGATCCTGTCCGTCGTCTGCACCGACGAGTTCGAGGTGGAGCGGCACGTCGAGGACGGCGACCGGGTCGTGGCGGGCCAGGTGCTGCTCTCCGTCCGCACCCGGACGCGGGACCTGCTGACCGCCGAGCGCAGCGCGCTCAACCTGCTGTGCCGGATGTCCGGCATCGCCACCACGACCCGCCGCTGGACGGACCTGCTGGAGGGCACCAGGGCCCGGGTCCGCGACACCCGCAAGACGACCCCGGGCCTGCGCGCGCTGGAGAAGTACGCCGTGCGCTGCGGCGGCGGCGTCAACCACCGCATGTCGCTGTCGGACGCGGCCCTGGTCAAGGACAACCACGTGGTCGCCGCGGGTGGCGTCGCGGCCGCCTTCAAGGCCGTGCGGGACGAGTTCCCGGACCTGGCCATCGAGGTCGAGGCCGACACCCTGCACCAGGTCCGGGAGGTCCTGGAGGCGGGCGCGGACCTGATCCTGCTGGACAACTTCACCCCCGCCGAGACCGAGGAGGCCGTCGCGCTGGTCGCCGGCCGCGCCGCACTGGAGTCCTCGGGCCGGATCACCCTGGAGACCGCCCGGGCCTACGCCGAGACCGGCGTGGACTACCTGGCCGTGGGCGCCCTGACCCACTCCTCGCCGATCCTCGACATTGGCCTCGACCTGCGCGCCGCGGATGCCGCCGGCCCCGCGGGCGACGGACCGGAGCGGGACTGATGCTTCTCACCATCGACGTCGGCAACACCCACACCGTGCTGGGGCTGTTCGACGGGGACGAGATCGTCGAGCACTGGCGGGTCTCCACCGACCCGCGGCGCACGGCGGACGAGCTGGCGGTCCTGATGCAGGGCCTGATGGGCATGCACCCGCTGCTCGGCGAGGAGCTCGGCGACGGCATCCACGGCATCGCGATCTGCTCCACGGTGCCCTCCGTGCTGCACGAGCTGCGCGAAGTCACCCGCCGGTACTACGGCGACGTCCCCGCCGTCCTGGTGGAGCCCGGGGTGAAGACCGGTGTCCCGGTGCTGGCCGACAACCCCAAGGAGGTCGGCTCGGACCGGATCATCAACTCGCTGGCCGCCGTGCACCTGTACGGCGGCCCGTGCATCGTCGTGGACTTCGGCACGGCCACCACCTTCGACGCGGTCACCACCCGCGGTGAGTACGCGGGCGGTGCCATCGCCCCCGGCATCGAGATCTCCGTGGACGCCCTCGGGGCGCGCGGCGCGCAGCTGCGCAAGGTCGAACTGACCCGGCCGCGCAGCGTCATCGGCAAGAACACCATCGAGGCGATGCAGTCCGGCATCCTGTACGGCTTCGCGGGCCAGGTGGACGGCGTGACCGAGCGGATGGCCCGGGAGCTCGCGGACGACCCCGACGACGTCACCGTCATCGCCACCGGCGGCCTGGCACCCCTGGTGCTGGGCGAGTCGGCGGCCATCGACGTCCACGAACCGTGGCTCACCCTCATCGGGCTGCGCCTGGTCTACGAGCGCAACGTCCAGGCGACCTGACGGGCGGCGAACGGCCGCCGGACGGCCGCCGGGGCACCCGTCGGCACGGCACGCCCGGGCATATCTGGTTACGCGTATTTTGTCCGCTTAGTACGTAAAGTCAGTGCATGCCCACGCCACACGGGTCCCGAGGCGGAATGGCGTTCAGCGCGGATGAACTGCGCGTGCTCCGGCGCGCCCTCTCAGCGGCCCTTCAGTCCAGCACCACGACCCCCACGCCCGACGATGTGCGGGACTATCTGCGTCTTGTCGAGGACGTGGACGAGGCGGCCCGGGAGGCCGGGCGGCTGCGCACCTTCCTGCTCGCGGAGCTCGCCCGCTACCGGGCGGCGCTGCCCGGCAGCGCCGCCGGCTACCTCGAACGGCTGACCGGCGCGCTCGACACGGGCTACGTCCCCGTGCCCGACGACCTCGCGGCGTTGCGCATGCTGCGCACCCACCCGTCCTCCGAGGCCGAGACGCACCGGCGATACGGCGTGCTGCGCCGCTGCGAGCACTTGGCGGAGCTCGACGTCCGCGCCCGGCTGGCGGCCCGCATCCCGGCGCCCGCCTCGCCGCCCGTCACGGCCCGCCTGGGGCGCACCAGGCTGCGGGCCCTGCCCGGCGGCCGGACCTCCGCGGACGACCCCGCGGAACGCGGCCGGGGCCAGGAGCCGAAGCCGGCGCCGCGGCCGGACCCGAGAACACCGCCCGCGGATCCCGACGCCCCCGAGCACGACGAGCCCAAGCGCAAGGTGCCGACCCCCGCGGAGATCTTCCCGCCGCGCCGTCGCACCCAGCCGCCGCCCCCGGAGCAGCTCGCCACGGGCTGATCCGGGCCGCCGGAGTCCCCCGGGCCGACCGGGCGACGGAGCCGCGCGGGGGCGTGGCTACTCTGGTCGCATGGACTACGTCTCCGCGCTCGTGCCCCCGACCGTGATGGCCATCGCGTTCACATTCCTCATCAGGACGCTGATCAAGAGCCAGGGCGGGGCCAACAAGGCCAAGGAGGACGCGGTGGTCGACGCCGCACTCGCCACCAACGCCGCCCACGCCGCCCACGCCGCTCCCGCCGCCCCGGCCCCCCGGCCGGGCGGCGCCGAACCCCGGGTCTGACGCCCGGGGTTCTCCGGCATTCCAGGGCATTCCGCCCGATTGCCACTAGTATTCGGGTGTGCCCCGTCCCCTGGGAGACCTCGAAGACTCCGTCATGACACGGGTGTGGCGCTGGAACCGCCCGGTGACGGTCCGCGAAGTGCTCGAGGATCTGCGCCGGGAGCGCTCCATCGCGTACACGACGGTCATGACCGTAATGGACAACCTTCATCAGAAGGGCTGGCTGCGCCGGGAAGCCGAAGGGCGCGCCTATCGCTATGAGGCGGTTTCCACGCGCGCCGCTTACTCCGCCGCGCTGATGCACGAGGCGTGGGCCGCGAGTGACAACCCGGCGGCGGCTCTTGTCGCCTTCTTCGGGATGATGTCGGCGGAACAGCGAGAAGCGCTCAGGGACGCAATGCGGGTCGTCCAATCCGCTGAACCCGCAGAACCCGCTGACCCCGGCGAGACGCCGGGATCGGACGGGCGATAGCGTCCGCACATGCCCGCCGCTTCAAATGACGTCACCATCCGCCGGGCGCGCACAGGTGATGTGCCGGCCGTCCGGCGACTGCTCGACGCCTATGTCCGGGACCGCATCCTGCTGGACAAGCCGACGGTCACGCTTTACGAGGACATCCAGGAGTTCTGGGTCGCGGAACGCGATCAGGACGCCGAGGTCGTCGCCTGCGGGGCGCTCCACGTCATGTGGGAGGACCTCGCCGAGGTGCGCACTCTCGCGGTCGACCCGGTCCACCACGGGCACGGCATCGGCCATCTCGTACTGGAGAAGCTGCTGCAGACCGCGCGTTGGCTGGGAGTACGGCGAATTTTCTGCCTCACCTTCGAAGTGGACTTCTTCGTGAAGCACGGCTTCGTGCAGATCGGTGAGACGCCGGTCGACGGCGATGTCTTCGGTGAGCTGCTGCGGTCAAAGGACGAGGGTGTGGCCGAGTTCCTCGACCTCGAACGAGTGAAACCGAACACCTTGGGCAACAGCCGGATGCTGTTGCATCTCTGACGCCGCTCCGCGGGCGCCTCCAGGACAACAGTATGTCCGATACGTTCCCCGGCGGAAGACCGCGTACAGCGTGATGGACCGGAGCAGTTCGGGCAAGGGGTTTGAGTTTTCCGGGAAAAGGCGGTTTGCTTTTACCGGTTATCCGTATTCGATGAAAGGGAAGCCGGTGGCACAGAAGGTTCAGGTCCTTCTTGTTGACGACCTCGACGGCGGCGAGGCGGATGAGACCGTGACGTTCGCACTCGATGGAGTGACTTACGAGATCGATCTCACCACCGACAACGCCGACAAGCTGCGCGGCCTGCTGAGCCCCTACGTGGACGGCGGCCGGCGCACCGGCGGCCGTGCGGGCCGTGGCCGCACCGTGAAGGCCGCCTCCCGCGGCGGCTCGGCGAGCCAGGACACCGCGAAGATCCGCGCCTGGGCCAAGGAGGCGGGCTACGAGGTCAACGACCGCGGCCGCGTCCCGGCGCAGATCCGCGAGGCGTACGAGAAGGAGCACGGCTGACCGGTCCGGCCGGTGCGCAGCCGGACCCGGTGGCAGGCGTTCGCCAGCGCGGACACCAGGGCCACCAGGCCGACGGGCCCCGCGGGGTCCCCGTCGGCCGGGGAGTTCCCGACCGTGAGGGCGGGCAAGTGCGGCGCGCCCGTGTGGCTGTGCCCGCCCGTTCCGGGTGGACGCAGCCACACGGGCGCGCCGTTGTTCCGCCCGGGAAGCCCCTGCACCGGCACCAGGTCCAGCGGGACGCCGGTCCACTCCAGCCAGTCCAGCAGTCCGGGGAGCTCCGCGGCCCCGCCGGCGGCCACGTAGAACCGCATGCGCGGCCCCTCCAGCGCCACCGGCCCGGTCCGCGGGGCCGGGAAGCGGTCCAGCACCTCGTACCCGGCCGCGGCGGGCACGTCGAGGGCGTCCATGCCCGTCGTGCGCCGTGCTTCCCGGATGCGCCGGATGTCCTGCGAGGCCTGCATGTCCTGCGCAACGCCGCGGACCCGGCCGCGGTTACGAGGGCCGTCACCAGGAGTACCCGGGTGCCGGTATCCCGTCACTGTCCGTGAATTCCCTGGACGCAAGCCTGTTCGCCTGTAGCAGACAGCGGGCGCGCTCCCTGCATGGACTGTCGGTGGGAGCGGGTAAGAAATACCTAGTGGGAAGGGACGACGGGCATGTCGGACAGGCGGGGCGTTCGCCCTCGGCGTACTGGATAAAGGGCTATCCGCCTGGCCTGCGGGAACATCGTCTCGCACCATCAAGTTGTGGCTGTTGTCGACGGCGCGGGGGGTAAACGACCCCGCGAGGTGTCGACGGTTGAAGTGAGCTGCCCCGCTGTGCGGGACTAGCATGCGGAAGGACAGGGAGGGGACACGCCCCTAACTGCCCGACCGCTCTGAGGAGCGATTAACGATGTTCGAGAGGTTCACCGACCGCGCGCGGCGGGTTGTCGTCCTGGCTCAGGAAGAAGCCCGGATGCTCAACCACAACTACATCGGCACCGAGCACATCCTCCTGGGCCTTATCCACGAGGGTGAGGGTGTCGCCGCTAAGGCCCTGGAGAGCCTCGGGATTTCGCTCGAGGCGGTCCGCCAGCAGGTTGAGGAGATCATCGGGCAGGGGCAGCAGGCCCCGTCCGGTCACATCCCCTTCACCCCCCGGGCCAAGAAGGTCCTGGAGCTGTCGCTCCGTGAGGCCCTCCAGCTCGGCCACAACTACATCGGTACGGAGCACATCCTGCTCGGCCTGATCCGCGAGGGCGAGGGCGTCGCCGCCCAGGTCCTCGTGAAGCTGGGCGCCGATCTGAACCGGGTGCGGCAGCAGGTCATCCAGCTGCTCTCCGGTTACCAGGGCAAGGAGGCCGCCACCGCCGGCGGTCCCGCCGAGGGCACGCCCTCGACCTCGCTCGTCCTGGACCAGTTCGGCCGCAACCTCACTCAGGCCGCTCGTGAGACCAAACTCGACCCGGTCATCGGGCGCGAGAAGGAGATCGAGCGCGTCATGCAGGTGCTGTCGCGCCGCACCAAGAACAACCCCGTCCTCATCGGCGAGCCCGGCGTCGGCAAGACCGCCGTCGTCGAGGGCCTGGCCCAGGCCATCGTCAAGGGCGAGGTCCCGGAGACGCTGAAGGACAAGCAGCTCTACACGCTTGACCTCGGTGCCCTGGTCGCGGGCTCCCGCTACCGCGGTGACTTCGAGGAGCGCCTGAAGAAGGTGCTCAAGGAGATCCGCACCCGCGGCGACATCATCCTGTTCATCGACGAACTCCACACCCTGGTGGGTGCGGGTGCCGCCGAGGGCGCGATCGACGCCGCCTCGATCCTGAAGCCGATGCTCGCCCGCGGTGAGCTGCAGACCATCGGCGCCACCACGCTCGACGAGTACCGCAAGCACCTGGAGAAGGACGCGGCGCTGGAGCGCCGCTTCCAGCCCATCCAGGTCGCGGAGCCGTCGCTGCCGCACACCATCGAGATCCTCAAGGGCCTGCGGGACCGCTACGAGGCCCACCACCGCGTGTCCATCACGGACGCTGCCCTGGTGGCCGCGGCGACCCTCGCCGACCGCTACATCTCGGACCGCTTCCTGCCGGACAAGGCGATCGACCTGATCGACGAGGCCGGTTCCCGGATGCGCATCCGCCGGATGACCGCTCCGCCGGACCTGCGCGAGTTCGACGAGAAGATCGCCGACGTGCGCCGGGAGAAGGAGTCCGCGATCGACTCCCAGGACTTCGAGAAGGCCGCCTCTCTCCGTGACAAGGAGAAGCAGCTGCTTTCCGCGAAGACCAAGCGGGAGAAGGAGTGGAAGGCCGGCGACATGGACGTCGTCGCCGAGGTCGACGAGGAGCTGATCGCCGAGGTCCTGGCCACCGCCACGGGCATCCCGGTCTTCAAGCTCACCGAGGAGGAGTCCTCGCGTCTGCTGCGCATGGAGGACGAGCTGCACAAGCGCGTCATCGGCCAGAAGGACGCGATCAAGGCCCTCTCGCAGGCCATCCGCCGCACGCGGGCCGGCCTGAAGGACCCCAAGCGCCCCGGTGGCTCGTTCATCTTCGCCGGCCCGTCCGGCGTCGGTAAGACCGAGCTCTCCAAGACGCTCGCCGAGTTCCTCTTCGGCGACGAGGACGCGCTGATCCAGCTCGACATGTCCGAGTTCAGCGAGAAGCACACCGTCTCGCGGCTCTTCGGCTCCCCGCCGGGATACGTCGGCTACGAGGAGGGCGGCCAGCTCACCGAGAAGGTGCGCCGCAAGCCGTTCTCCGTCGTCCTCTTCGACGAGGTCGAGAAGGCCCACCCGGACATCTTCAACAGCCTGCTGCAGATCCTGGAGGACGGTCGGCTGACCGACTCCCAGGGCCGGGTCGTGGACTTCAAGAACACGGTCATCATCATGACCACCAACCTCGGCACCCGGGACATCTCCAAGGGCTTCAACCTCGGCTTCGCGGCCGCGGGTGACGTCAAGACCGGGTACGAGCGGATGAAGGCCAAGGTCGGCGAGGAGCTCAAGCAGCACTTCCGCCCCGAGTTCCTGAACCGTGTCGACGACATCGTGGTCTTCCACCAGCTCAGCGAGGAAGACATCATCCAGATCGTCGACCTGATGATCGCCCGGGTGGACGAGCGCCTCAGGGACAAGGACATGGGCATCGAGCTCAGCCCCGAGGCCAAGTCGCTGCTCGCCAAGCGCGGCTACGACCCCGTGCTGGGCGCGCGGCCGCTGCGCCGGACGATCCAGCGCGAGATCGAGGACGTGCTCTCCGAGAAGATCCTCTTCGGCGAGCTGCGCACCGGCCACATCGTGGTCGTGGGCACCGAGGGCGAGGGCGAGAACATCAAGTTCACCTTCCGCGGTGAGGAGAAGGTGGCCGTCGCCGACGCCCCGCCGGTCGAGGCGGCCGGCAGCGGCGGTTCGGGCCCGAACCTCAGCAAGGACGCCTAGTCGCGCATCAATCGAACACCGGGGCCGGCCCCGTCCGTACACGAGTACGGACGGGGTCGGCTCATTTGCGTTCCCGATGAACCCACCCTTGTTGTGCTCGTCTGATTTATGGAAAGGTGAGGCCGGCTCACACACGGGAATCCTTCAGCCTTCCTTCTCCGTGGGCCGCGTCCCCCCACCCAGCTGCGTGCCCGTCGGTGGAATGGTTCGTACTTTTCCCGGCGCGGCGAACGCGGAAGGAAACGCTCGTTGAAGGATTCGTTCTCCTCGAATTCCCCGCACCCCGGCCATTTGTTCGACGTTTCGGACGAGGCCCTGTCGGTGGAGCTCAGGAACTTCTCGGGAAAGAAAGCCCTCCACCAGCCCTTCGAGGAGTTGCTGGCCCGCCATTGGCGACCGGTCTTCGAGTACGCCGAGCTGTGCGCCGTCTCCGGGCACACGGCGGGCATCCTCGCCTCGGCCGCCTTCACCCGGGTCTTCGTCGACACGCTGCGGCTGACCGGCCCCTCGTCCGCCTGGCGCCCGGAGCTGCTGGTCACCGTCCACCGCATCGCGGAGGAATGGGCCACGGACCGCCGGCGGGCCTCCCTCCACCGCGGACTGCGGCTGCGCGGCGACCAGGCCGATCCGCGCCTGGCCGTCCCGGACAACCGCCGGCTGGTCCACCGGGCGTTCCAGCGGCTCCCCGAACCGGCCCGCTGCCTGCTCTGGCACGTCGAGGTCGACGCGGAGAACGTGGCCGTGCCGGCCGCCCTCCTCGGCGTGGGCCACGAGAAGGCCGCCGGGCAGCTGGAGCTCGCGCGCACCCGCTTCCGCGAGGCCTGCGTCCAGGCCCACCGGGACCTGGCCCCGTACGAGAGCTGCCTGCAGTTCAGCCGGCTGCTGGACATCTCCATCCACCGCGGCGGCGCCGGGCTCGTGCCCGACCTGCAGCGCCACATCGCCAAGTGCGACCACTGCCGGTACGCCGCGGAGCAACTCGACCACTCCGGGGACCGTTTGGGCGCGCTGATCGCCGAGGCGGTCCTGGTCTGGGAGGCGCGGGCCTACCTCGACTCGCGCCCGGCGCGCCGGGCGGCGCGTGACAACGATGCCGCGGCCGCTGCGGCCGGTCGCCCCGGAGGTCCGGCCGGGCCCCGGCACGGCGGCAGGCGGCGGAGGCCCGGCGGGCTGCTGCGCGGCCGCGGGCGGCCGGGCGCGGCCGGCGCGACGGCCCTGGGGGTCGGCGGCGTCGTGCTGGTCGTGGCCGCCGTCGCCGGCCTCGCAGGGCTCCTGTCGGACGGCGGAACCGACGACCGGGCCTCGGCGGGCGTCTTCCCGGGCGCGTCCGTCAGCACCGCCGCTTCCGGTTCCACGTCCGCTTCCGTCCCGGCCTCGCCCACGGACTCGGCGTCCGGCGCCGTCACCGGACGGGGTTCCGGCGCTGTCACCGCCGACCCCGCGCCGGGCGGCGGGCTGCGGGGGCGGCTGCGCAACCAGGGCAGCGACCTGTGCGTCGACCTCACCGGGCGCGGCACGGTCCTGGGCACCACGGCGCGTACCGCGGTGTGCGACTCCGGGGCCACCCAGTTCTGGACGTACGAGCGGGACGGGCTGCTGCGCAGCGTCGCCGAGCCCTCGTACTGCCTGAACTCGCACCGGGGCGCGGCGCTCGAACTGGGACTGTGCACCGCCTCGTTCGTCACCGGTGCCGAGGATGTGCGCTACGACCTGACCCTCACCGGCGATCTCGTACCGCGCTGGAACCAGCAGCTGGCCGTCGCGCCGGACGGTGGGCAGGCCGGCGCCCGGGTCGTCCTCGCACCGCGCGACGGCCGCTCCGCCCAGCGCTGGTCGCTCGACGCCTCGTTCGAGCCGTCGCGCTTCCGGTCCGTCGCCTTCGGCCGCGCGCCCGTCGTGCTCGCCGCACTGAATTCCGCAGAAGAAAGGCCGTGAGGGCTTTTCCCGATGCGTGGCGCAGGCCACGGGACTTTGGTCCCCAGGGGCGGCCCTTCGTCCTTCGGGGGCCATTTCCTTTGGTCCTGCGGGCGGTGACCTGACCCACGTGACCTGGGACACGTACGAAGGGCAATAGGGGAAGCCGGCCCGGTGGAACGGGGAGCCGGGCGGCATGGAGCGAAATTCCTACGATGCCGCATAGTGGATGCGGGGGTTTGTCCTCGCCAGGAATGCCGGGTTACCTGTGAATCGCGGCCGACAACCGCGAGACTTATCCGGCTATTCCCGCGAGGTATTGCGCATGCTCAAGCCCAACTTCTCCAACTCCGTCATCCGCGGCCGCGGCGCCGCCGTGACCGCCGGCGTCGTGGCGTCGCTGGCGCTCGGCGCGGCGGGCACGGCTTCGGCCGCGACCCAGGACGCGGGGCTGCTGGGGATGGGTGCGGCGGGCAAGCTGGCGAAGGCCACCCGTGCCCAGGCCGACGTGCAGCAGCGCGCCGCCGTGGCCGGCAAGGCCGACCGCCATGCGCGCACCCAGCTGCACGTGGCGCACCAGGAGCGGCTCTCCGTCGCCTGGATGAAGCCCGTCAAGCACTACCAGCTCTCGGCCGGCTACATGAAGAACGGTGCGCACTGGGCGCACAAGCACTCCGGCCAGGACTTCGCCGTCGCCATCGGCACCGATGTGCACGCCGTGCACAGCGGCACCGTCGTGACGGCCGGCTGGGGCGGCGCCTACGGCAACAACATCGTCATCCGCCACAGCGACAACACGTACTCGCAGTACGGCCACCTGTCGAAGATCGAGGTCCGCGTCGGCGAGCACGTGAACACCGGCGAGAAGATCGCGCTGTCCGGCAACACCGGCAACAGCACCGGCCCGCACCTGCACTTCGAGATCCGTACGACCCCGTACTACGGCTCGTCGGTGAGCCCGCTGCCCTTCCTGCGGGCCGAGGGTGTCTCGGTCTGATCCCGCGGTGACCTGTCGTCCCGGTAGGTCTCGGCGATGAGCCCCTGGGCGACCTCGAGGACGGCCGCGCGCTTCTCCTCGGGGTCGCCCTCGATGTTCTGCATCGTGAACATCCCCGCGTGCATGGCGAAGACGGCGGTGATCGAGCGGACCTGGTCGGTCAGCGGGGCCTCGGGGTCGCGCAGCAGGGCGTGCACGGCGAACATCTTGGACTTGAAGCCCTCACCGATGCTGAGGTCGCGGACCGTGGCCTGGTTCTCCTGGAGGAAGCGGAAGAGCGGGCCCGAGGTCCACAGCGCCTCGCTGTAGCGGCGCAGCACCTCGCACTTGGTCTCCAGGGTGCGGGGCTGGTCGGCCGCCCACTCGATCAGCTCGTCGACCGGGGAGGTCAGATCCTCCACGATGCCGATGAGGATGTCTTCCTTGGTCTTGAAGTGGTAGTACAGCGCCGCCTTGGTCACGTCGAGGTGCTCGGCGATCTCGCGCAGCGAGGTCTTCTCGTACCCCTGCTGGGCGAACAGTTCGAGCGCGACGTCCTGGATGCGGCGGCGCGTATCACCTCTGCGTGCGTGCGGCGTGGCCATGGGCGAACTTTAACTTACTTGACGCCCGGCTAGTAAGCGGCTTACATTCAGGATGCCCCGGGCAACTAGCCGGGCGGCAGGTAAGCAACTCACGACAAGTGCGTGACAAGTAGGGGAGCTTGTAATGGCGGACACCGCCGAGGCACCGCAGCGCAGTGTGCGCGTGGTGTTGTTCGGGCTGATGATCGCGATGCTGCTCGCGATGCTCGACAACATGATCGTCGGCACCGCGATGCCCACCATCGTCGGCGAACTGGGCGGCCTGGAACACCTGTCGTGGGTGGTCACCGCTTACACCCTCGCGACGGCCGCGTCGACGCCCATCTGGGGCAAGCTCGGCGACATGTACGGCCGCAAGGGCATCTTCATGGCGTCGATCGTGATCTTCCTGGTCGGCTCCGCGCTGTCCGGCATGGCACAGGACATGGGCCAGTTGATCGCCTTCCGCGCCGTCCAGGGCCTGGGCGCCGGCGGTCTGATCGTCGGTGTCATGGCGATCATCGGTGACCTGATCCCGCCCCGCGAGCGCGGCAAGTACCAGGGCATGATGGCCGGCGTCATGGCGGTCGCCATGATCGGCGGCCCGCTGGTCGGTGGCAGCATCACCGACAACTGGGGCTGGCGCTGGAGCTTCTACATCAACCTGCCGCTGGGCGTGGTCGCGCTCTTCGTGATCTCGGCGGTGCTGCACCTGCCGAAGAAGCGGATCAAGGCGCGCATCGACTACCTGGGCGCTTCGCTGCTCACCGTCAGCATCACCTCGCTGGTGCTGCTGACCACGTGGGGCGGCAACCAGTACGCCTGGGGCTCGGCCCAGATCCTCGGCCTGCTGGTCCTCGGCCTGGTCACGCTCGCCGCGTTCATCTACGCCGAGACCCGCGCCGCGGAGCCCGTGCTGCCGCTGCACATCTTCCGCAGCCGCAACTTCGCGCTGATCTCCGTGATCGGCTTCCTGGTCGGCTTCGTGATGTTCGGCGCGATGACCTTCCTGCCGCTGTTCCAGCAGACCGTGCAGCACGCCTCCGCCACCAACTCCGGCCTGCTGCTCCTGCCGATGCTGCTGTCGATGATGGTCGTCTCGCTCATCGCGGGCCGGGTCACCACGCAGACCGGCAAGTACAAGATCTTCCCGATCATCGGTGGTGCCCTCATCGCGGTCGGCCTCTACCTGCTGTCGACGATGGACACCGGCACCAGCCGCTTCGTCTCGGGCGTGTGGATGGCCGTGCTCGGCGCGGGCATGGGCTTCCTGATGCAGATCACGATGCTCATCGCGCAGAACAGCGTCGAGATGAAGGACATCGGCGTCGGTTCCTCGTCCTCCACCCTGTTCCGCACCATCGGCGGCTCGTTCGGTGTCGCGCTGTTCGGCGCGATCTTCGCGCACCAGGTGCAGGACTCGATGAGCGCCAGCCTCGGCAGCAGCGGTTCCGGCGCGGCGTCCGGGCCCGCCCAGATGGACATGGCGAGCCTGGCCAAGCTCCCGGAGCAGGTGCAGCAGGCCTACTTCCACGCGGTCGCCGACGGCACGCACCACGTCTTCCTGTGGGGCGCCGCGCTCAGCCTGATCGGCTTCGCCGCGGCGTTCTTCGTCAAGGAGATCCCGCTGCGCGGGGGCCCGTCCGCGAAGGCCGGCGAGGAGAAGAGCGGCGAGCAGGAGGTCGTGGCGGCCGTCGAGGCCTTCTGAGCCCCGGACCCGCCCCGTCCCGCCCGCTCCCGCTGTGACCCGTGCTCGCACGGGGGTCGCTGTCCGACCCCCGTGCGAGCATCGTCGTATGGCGGTGAACCTCCGGCTCCTGCGGCAGCTGCGGCTGGCCAAGGACGCGATGGACCGCGACTGGGCCCAGCCGCTGGACCTGGACGCGGTGGCCGCGCACGCCGGTTACTCCCGCTACCACTTCGTGCGCTCCTTCAAGGCGGTGTACGGCGAGACGCCCGGGCAGTACCTGAGCCGGCGCCGCATCGAGCGCGCGCAGGAGATGCTGCGCACGGCGGACCTGGCGGTCACCGAGATCTGCACGCTCGTCGGCTTCTCCAGCCTGGGCACCTTCTCCAGCCGCTTCAAGCAGCACACCGGGCTCACCCCGACCGAGTACCGCGGCAAGCACCTCGGCCGCGGCGCCGCCCTGATACCCGGGTGCTACGCGCTGTTCTGGGCCGGCGGATTCCGCAATTCCGGAGAAGCGCCGTGAGACGGCCCGCGCCTAGCGTGGAGGGGCAAGCACGCGACCCCCTCAGGAGCAGGTCATGACCACTGGGATCACCGGTATCTCCATCGTCACCGTCTGGGTGCAGGACCAGGAACGGGCCAAGGAGTTCTACACCGACAAGCTCGGCTTCGAGGTGCGCACGGACATGAGCATGGGGGCGATGCGCTGGCTGACCGTGGGCCCCAAGGAGCAGCCCGACGTCGAGATCACCCTCATGGTGCCCGGGCCGCCCGCGCTCGACCCCGAATCCGCCGAGCAGCTCAGGGCGCTGGTCGCCAAGGGCGTCCTCGGCGCGGGCGTGCTCCGCACCGACGACATCCACGCCACCTACCGCGACCTCAAGGGCAAGGGCGTCACGTTCCTCCAGGAACCCCAGGAGCGACCCTACGGCACCGAGGCGATCATGCGGGACGACTCCGGCAACTGGTTCAGCCTCACCCAGCGCCGCGACGGGCTGGACCTCAGCAAGGACTGGGCGGACGGCACGCAGGAGCAGATCGACGGCTGAGGCTCGGGCCCGGGCCGGCCGGGCAGGGGCCTAGTCGCGGGGGAGCAGGAGCCGGGCGACGGCGCCGCCGCCGGCGGAGTCGGGGGCGTTGCGGAAGGTCAGGCGGGCGCCGAGGACGCGGGTCTGGCCGGTGGCGATGGTGAGCCCCAGGCCGTGACCACCGCCGGCACGGTCGCTGCTGCCGGTGCGGAAGCGGCTCGGGCCGTCGTGGAGCAGGTCCTCGGGGAAGCCCGGGCCGTGGTCGCGGATCTCCAGGTAGGGGCCGTCGACCGTGACCTCGATGGGCGCCCGGCCGTGCCGGGCCGCGTTGCCGAGCAGGTTGGCCAGCACGCGTTCCAGGCGCCGGGGGTCGGTGCGCACGACGGCGTCGTCGCGTATGTCGACGGTGGCCGCGGGCACCACCGCGGCGACCCGGCGGCGCACGAAGTCGCCGAGCGCGACGTCCTGGAGGTCGGCCTGCTCGGCGGCGCCGTCGAGCCGGGCGACCTCCAGCACGTCCTCGACCAGGGTGCGCAGCGCCTGCGCCCGGTCCCGCACCAGCTCCGCGGGGCGGCCCGGCGGCAGCAGTTCGGCGGCGGTGACCAGACCGGTCACCGGGGTGCGCAGTTCGTGGGCGATGTCGGCGGTGACCCGGCGTTCGGCCTCCAGCCGTCCGGCCAGGGCGTCCGCCATGGCGTCCACCGCGCGCGCGAGTTCGTCCGTCTCGTCGCGGACCCGGCCCCCGATGGCCTCCCGCACCCGGACCCGGGTCTCCCCGTCGGCCACCCGGCCCGCCGCCACGGCGGCCTTGCGGAGCCGGCGGGACAGCTGGCCGCCGATGAGCACGCCGAGCGCGGTGCCGCCGACCACGACCGCCGTGGAGCCGATGACGAGCGCCTGGTCCAGGTCCTCCAGGACCGAGAAGCGGTCGGTGAAGGTGGTCTTCAGCGAGAGGATCTTGCCGTCCGCGAGCGGGGTCTCGGCCCACACCATCGGCGCGCCGCCGGTGTCGGCGACGAAGGTGGCCCGCTTGCCCTCGCGCGCCAGCCGCTTCAGCGGGGCCGGCAGGGCCGGGTCGTTCAGCTGGGCGTCGATGGTGAGCCGGCCGGTGGACTCGTAGATCCGCTGCGCGAACTGCACCCGCTCGTTCTGCACGTCACGGGAGTTCTCGATCATGCTGGCGCGGGCCGCGTTGTGCACCACCAGGCTCAGGACGAGCGCGACCAGGGCCGACACCACCGCGATCGCCGCGCACACCTTCCAGCGCAGACCGACCTTCGGCAGGGGGCGGAGCCCGGCCGCCCGGCGCGCGATCACCGGGCTCAGCCCCGCAACTTGTAGCCGAAGCCGCGGACCGTCTCGATCCGGTCCTGGCCGACCTTGGCGCGCAGCCGCTGCACATGGACGTCCACGACGCGTGTGTCGCCGCCCCACGCGTAGTCCCAGACCCGCTCCAGCAGCCGGTCCCGGGACAGCACGGTGCCCGGCGCCGCCGAGAACTCCAGCAGCAGCCGCATCTCCGTCGGGGTCAGCGCCAGCCGCTCGCCGCCGCGCCGCACCTCCATGCCCTCCGGGTCCACCTCCAGGTCGCCGAAGGCCAGCACCCCGGCCCCGGCCGGCTCCTCGCCGGCCGCGGCCAGCCGGAAGCGGCGCAGCACGGCCCGCATCCGGGCGGTGAGCACGGCCCCGTCGAAGGGCTTGGTCACGTAGTCGTCGGCGCCCGCCTCCAGGCCGAGCACCACGTCGATCGCGTCGGCCCGCGCAGACAGCATGATCACCGGCACCGTGGACTCGTCCCGGATGCGCCGGCACAGGCTCACCCCGTCCAGCCCCGGCACCATGACGTCCAGCAGCGCCAGGTCGGGCCGGCGGGCGCGGAACGCGTCCAGCCCGGACAGGCCGTCGGGCACGGCCGTGACCTCGAAGCCGTCCCGCTCCAGCGCCAGCGTGGTGGCCTCGCGGATGACGTCGTCGTCCTCGACGAACAGGACGTGCGTGTCAGCCATGGGACGTGCCCTCGTCGCCGGCCTCGTAGTCGCGATGACTGAAGGAGATCTCGTCGAAGCGCGTCCCGTTCCACCGGTAGGTGGTGATGTCCTCGCCGGAGGGGTTCGACACGGCGTCCTGCGGCTCGTACACCTGGTGGGTGACCTTCAGGCTGCCGTCGCTGATCTCGGCGTAGACGGGGGGCTGCTCGTCGGCGAAGACGTTGACGTACTTCCCGTGCTCCCGGCGGTAGACGTACGCGCCGATGCCCACCCCGTCGCCGCAGGTCGAGACGGTGACGACGAGGTCGGCCGCGCCCCTGCCGGTCAGGTCGCCGTAGCGGTCGTCGACGGGGTACAGGATCTCCTGGTCTTGGACGGCCGGCACCGGTGTCCGCGCCGCGGGCACGGTCCCGGTGCCGCCGTCGCGGACGGTCGATCCGGGGACGGACGAGGCGGCCACGCACGCCACCAGCCGGGCGCGGATGTCCTCGGCGACCTTGGGGTCGGACTTCACCAGGCGCACCGCGTCCGCGACGGGCGTACGGGCCGGACTCGGGGTGACACCGCCGCCGACGGCCTTGCGCGCCGGCGCCGTCGGTACCGCACTGGTGAACAGCGGCGCCGGCACCGGGAGCGCCGAGGACAGGACGGTGCCCTCCTCCCGCACGCCGCCGGCGTCACGGCAGCTGGTCACGGCGACGAGCGCCGACCCGCACACCGCTACCGCGGCGACGGCGGCGCCGACCGGGACTATGCTGCGGCGCACACACCCTCCGTCCTGACGTCCCCGGACCCTTCGGGCCCCTCGGACTTTCCGTACCCGTTGCTCTGCCCCTCGAGGTCGGCGCGCAGTCGCGCCAGCGCCCGGTGCAGTGTGCTCTTCACGGTACCCACCGACATGCCGAGAGCGTGCGCCGTCTCCTCCGTGCTCAGCTGCCGGTAGTGGCGCAGCAGGACCACCTGGCGCTGCTTCGGCGCCAGGCCCTGCAGCGCGTCCAGCAGCATGGCACGGTCCGCGCGCTGCTCGGAGCCGTCGTCGACGGCGCCCTCGGGCAGCTCGGGGGTCGGCACCTCCTCCAGGCGCCGGGCCCGCCACCACTCGGTACGGGTGTTGATCATCACTCGGCGCATGTAGGCGTCGGCGAGGTTCTTGTCGGCGATGTCGTCCCACCGCGGGTAGGTGCGGGCGAGCGCGGTCTGGACGAGGTCCTGCGCGTCGATCGGGTCCGGGACGAGGCGGCGGGCGCTGCGCAGCAGGGCGTCCTGACGGCTCCGTACGTACTCCTCGAAGTCCATCACCTGGGCTGACCCCTGGGCGTTCGCCCCCATGGCGTCCCTCCGCTCCGTGCGTTCCATCACGACGCGGCCGACGCTACGGAGGGCATGTACGGCTTTCGCCACCGCAGCCGCACAGCGGCCGCACAGGAACCCATCGGTTGTGTAACGACCGGACTTTCCGGGTAGGGGAACGGGCTCAGCCCGGCAGCCGGTACACCCCGCCCGCCAAGGGCTCCACCAGACCGTCGGAGACCAGCCCGTCCAGGGCGCGGGCGCGCTGCACCGGCTCGTGCCAGACCGCGTCCAGGGCCGCCTGCGGCACTGGAGCGGTCGCGTCGCGCAGTACCGCCAGCAGCTTGCCCCGGACCTGCCGGTCGGTTCCCGCGTACGTCTGGCCGCGGCGCGGCGGGCCCTCGTGCGCGGGAGAGCCGGCCAGCCGCCAGGCGCACTGCTTGGCGATGGGGCAGCGCACGCACTCCGGGCCGCGCGCGGTGCAGATGAGGGCGCCCAGTTCCATCGTGGCCGCGGCCCAGCGGGCGGCGGTGGCCTCGTCGGCGGGGAGCAGCCGCTGGGCGACCTTGCGCTCGGCGGCCGTCGTGGCGTTCGGCGGGTACTCCACGCCGGTCACCGCGCGCGCGAACACCCGCCGCACATTGGTGTCCAGCACCGCGTGCCGCTGTCCGTACGCGAACGAGGCCACGGCCGCGGCCGTGTACTCGCCGATGCCCGGAAGGGCCAGCAACTCGGCGTGCTCGGTGGGGACATGGCCGTCGTGGAGATGCGCGATCGCGGTCGCGGCGGCGTGCAGCCGCAGGGCCCGGCGCGGATAGCCCAGCCGGCCCCACGCGCGGACCGCCTCGCCGGGCGGTTCGGCGGCGAGCGCCGCCGGATCGGGCCAGCGCTCCAGCCACTGCTCGTACACCGGCAGCACCCGCGAGACCGGTGTCTGCTGCAGCATGAACTCGCTCACCATGACGCCCCAGGCGCCTGCCTCGGGGCGGCGCCACGGAAGGTCCCGGGCGTTCTCGTCGAACCAGTCGATCACGGGGGAGTGAAGATCACGGTGCTCGCTCATAGCGTCACCGATCCTACGGCCCCGGAACCCGCCCGGCGGGCAGGGGAGATCTGCTGATCAATCACACAAGTTGCCTGCGTGCCGCGCGTGCCTTGGTCCGATTCAAGGGAAAGCGCATAAGGTTTGCGCGTGGGCTCTGTGCGCAATCCCGTGGGACCTCTCCCGTCCTCCATCTACTGGCGACGACGGGCTGTTGTGCTGCTCCTCCTCCTGGTGATCACCGCGTTGGTGGTGTGGGCCGTCAACTTCCGTGACGGGGGCGGCGGGAACAGGGCGGGCGGTCCCGGCGGCCACACCCCCGTGCCCTCCATCACACCCGGTCCCTCCGCCAGCGGCCCGCTCAACAGCTCCCGCCCCGGCGGCTCGGTCGGCGGCGGCTCCTCCGACGGCGGTTCCACCGACGGGGCCGGTGACTCCGGTGCCACGGACGGCAGTTCGTCCGGCGGTGACACCGGTGACACCGGCGGCAGCGGCGCGGACAGCGGTACGGGTGCGGACGGCGGCTCGGCGTCCGGCGGCACGGACGGTGGTTCCACCGACGGCGGCGGCGTTTCCGGCAGCGGCGGCAGCGGCAGCGGAGGCGGCGCGCAGCTGCCCGCCGGGTCCAGCCTCCCCGACTGCACCTCCTCGTCGGTCACGCTCAGCCTGCGCAGCGAGCACAACTCCTACGAGCCCGGTGAGAAGCCCACGTTCACGCTGACCGCCACCAACTCCTCGGCTGTCAGCTGCAAGCTGGACTTCGGGGCGACCGCGGCCGTCTTCACCGTCTCCGACGTGGACGACAACCACCGCTGGGCGAGCGACGACTGCCCCAGGAGCCGCTCCGGTTACCTGCTGCAGGTGCCGGCGAACAGCTCGACCACCTACGAGCTGCGCTGGGACCGCACCACCAGCGCGCCGCAGTGTGCGACCCCCAAGGTCCGGACCGCGCCGCTGGGCACCTACCTCGTCGAGGCGCGGCTGCCGGGCTTCCAGCCCAAGCAGACGTCCTTCGTCCTGAAGGACGCCTGACCGACACGGGCGTCAGGACGGCCGGCGCACCGGCCCGGGACATCCCGGGCGGCGGGCGCCGGCCCGACCGTCAGACGTAGCGCTCCAGGATCGAGGACTCCGCCAGGCGCGACAGGCCCTCGCGGACCGAGCGGGCGCGGGCCTCACCGACACCGTCGACGGTCTGCAGATCGTCCACGCTGGCCGCGAGCAGCTTCTGCAGCCCGCCGAAGTGCTCCACCAGGCGCTCCACGATCGTGTTCGGCAGCCGCGGCACCTTGGCCAGCAGCCGGTAGCCGCGCGGCGAGACCGCGGAGTCCAGCGCCTCGGGGGAACCGGCGTAACCCAGCGCCCTTGCCACGGTGGGTAGTTCGAGCAGTTCGCCCTGGGGGAGCGAGTCCAGCTCGGACAGCGCCTCGCTGACCGTGCGGCTGCGCTTGGCGGTCGGCTCGGGCACGTAGTCGCGCACGACCAGCTCACGCTCGGGCTCGACGCCCGCGATCAGCTCGTCCAGCTGGAGCGAGAGCAGCCGGCCGTCGGTGCCCAGCTCGACCACGTACTCCGCGATCTCGGTGGCGATGCGGCGCACCATCTCCAGGCGCTGGGCGACCGCGGTGACGTCACGGACCGTGACCAGGTCCTCGATCTCCAGGGCGGACAGCGTGCCCGCGACCTCGTCCAGCCGCAGCTTGTAGCGCTCCAGGGTGGCCAGCGCCTGGTTGGCGCGGGAGAGGATCGCCGCGGAGTCCTCCAGGACCCGGCGCTGACCGTCGACGTACAGCGCGATCAGCCGCATCGACTGGCTGACGGAGACCACCGGGAAACCGGTCTGGATGGAGACCCGCTGCGCGGTGCGGTGGCGGGTGCCGGTCTCCTCCGTGGGGATCGCGGCGTCCGGGACGAGCTGGACACCGGCCCGCAGGATCTTGGTGATGTCCTTGTCGAGGATGAGGGCGCCGTCGAGCTTGCACAGCTCGCGCAGGCGCGTCGCGGAGAACTCGACGTCCAGTACAAAACCGCCGGTGCACAGCGACTCGACGAGCTTGTCCATGCCCAGGACGATCAGGCCGCCGGTGTTGCCGCGCAGGACCCGTTCCAGGCCGTCGCGCAGGCTGGTGCCGGGAGCCACGGCGCTCAGGGAGGCGCGCATCAGGCTGTCAGTACCGGAGCCCTCGCGACCCCAGGCTTTGCCGGGAGCTGCCGCCCGGTCATTGGCTGCCACTGCTCTCCTCCGGTCGTACGGATGCCCGGATGGGCGAGACCAGGGCAAAGTTTACCGTCGGAAGGCTCACGGACGGGGGGCCCTCTTGGGCAGGACGCGCAAGGCGTCCCCTATGTCCGTCACTTCCGTCACCTTCATCCCCGCCGGAATCCTGCCCGGGTCCGGCGGGACGAGGGCGTGGGTGAAGCCCAGCCGGGCCGCCTCGGCTAGCCGCCGCTGCACCCCGGTGACCCGCCTGACCTCGCCCGCCAGGCCCACCTCGCCCACGGCGACCAGGTTCTTCGGCAGCGGGGTGTCGATCGCGGCGCTGGCCAGCGCCAGGGCCACGGCGAGGTCCGCGGCGGGCTCGCCGAGCTTCACACCGCCGACGGTGGCGGTGTAGATGTCCTGCTTGCCGATCGACCGGATGCGTCCGCGCTGCTCCAGCACCGCGAGCATCATCGACACGCGCGAGGTCTCCAGACCGGAGGTCGTGCGGCGCGGCGAGGGGATCTGGGTGTCCACGGTCAGCGCCTGCACCTCGGCGACCAGCGGGCGCTTGCCCTCCAGCGTGACCGTCAGACAGGTGCCGGGCACCGGCTCGTCGCGCCGGGTCAGGAACAGGCCCGAGGGGTCGGCGAGGCCCGTGATGCCCTCGTCGTGGAGTTCGAAGCAGCCGACCTCGTCGGTGGCGCCGTAGCGGTTCTTGATCCCGCGGATCAGCCGCAGGCGGGCGTGCCGGTCGCCCTCGAAGGACAGCACCACGTCCACCAGGTGCTCCAGCAGCCGCGGACCGGCGATCGCGCCGTCCTTGGTGACGTGGCCGACGAGCAGCGTCGACATGCCGCGCTCCTTCGACGCCCGGATCAGCGCGCCGGCGACCTCGCGGACCTGGGCCATGCCGCCGGGGGCGCCGTCGATCTCCGGCGAGGCCACGGTCTGCACCGAGTCCAGGACCAGCAGCGCCGGCTTGACGTCGTCCAGGTGCCCCAGCACCGCCGAGAGGTCGGTCTCGGCGGCGAGGTAGAGATGGTCGGACAGGGCGCCGATGCGGTCGGCCCGCAGCCGTACCTGCGACGCGGACTCCTCACCGGTCACATAGAGCGTGCGCGCCTGGGGCCCGGCCGCCTTCGCGGCGACGTCCAGCAGCAGCGTCGACTTGCCGACGCCCGGCTCCCCCGCGAGCAGCACCACCGCGCCGGGGACCAGCCCGCCGCCCAGCACCCGGTCCAGCTCCGGCACGCCCGTGCCGCGCGCGGTCGCCTGGCGGCCGTCCACCTGCCCGATGGGCTTCGCCGGCGTCGTCACCCGGCCGGCCGCGGTGGTACGCACCGGTGAGGCGCCGCCGTACTCCTCGATCGTGCCCCACGCCTGGCACTCGCCACAGCGGCCGAGCCATTTGACGGTCGTCCAGCCGCACTCAGTACAGCGGTAGGACGGTCGGTCCTTTGATGCGGGGCGAGTCCGGGCAGCCATGCCGTGCACGGTATCGGTAACCACCGACAGTGCAGGCAGCGCTTGCAGCGCCGACAGCGCCGACAGTGCTGCCGGCGCTGGAGGTGCCCGCATCGCCGCCGTCCCGTGGCCGCGCTCGTCCGCCGCCGTCCCCGTTTCCCGCCGCGGAGCGCTCGCGCACACGCCCGATCCATCGCCCCGGAGGGTGATCGGGGTGTGCTCTTTCGGGCGGGATCACCACCCAATTGGGTTAAAGCCCGCCGTGACGGCTGAGGGTGTACGGACCGTGGGCCTACCGTCACGGAGTGATGAGCAGCAGGCCTGAGACACCCTCGCAGACAACCGGCGCGCACCGCCGACACCGCGCGCCGGTCCAGCGCGGCCGCGCCGCGGCGGGCGGCGGGGCCGGCCCGGCGGCGGGACGGCGCCGGCCCCGGCCGAACGGCACGCTGCCCTCGCAGCCGCCCGCCCACTACGAGCCGTACCTGGACGGGCTGTTCACCTACTGCCTGTCGGTCCTGTGCGAGCACGACGCCGCGGCCGTGGCCCTCGGCGACGTGTTGGCGGTCGCCGAGCGGCAGCGCGCCCGGCTGCGCAACCCCGAACTGCGCCGCCCCTGGCTGTACGCGCTGGCCCGCTGGGCCTGCCTGCGCACGCTGGCCGACGGCCGCCCGGCGTCGGTGAAGGCCTCCGCCGAGGTGGCCGCCCGGCGCCGCGGCGAGCTGTCCGCGCTGGCCTGGCCCGAGGCGGCCGGCACGACGCCGGAGCAGCGCGAGGTGCTGGAGCTCGCGGTACGCCACCAGCTGGCCCCGCACGAGGTCGCGCTGGTCGTCGGCCTGGAGCCGGACGCCACCCGGGCGCTGCTCGCGCAGGCCGCCTGCGAGGTGGAGCGGACCCGGGCCGCCCTCGCCGTCGTCGAACTGGGCAACTGCCCGGCGGTCGCCCGGCTCGCGGGGGACGCCCGGGTGCTGCTCGGCACGGCCCTGCGCCGCGAGCTGGTCCACCACGTCGACGTCTGCTCGCACTGCCGGCTGACCGCGGAGCGCGCGGTCGCCGCCGGCCCGTGGCCCGGTCTGGCGACCACCGCGGCGACCGCCGTGCTGGCCACCATCGAGGCGCCGCGCTCGGCCGCGTACGCCGCCCTGCTGCACGCCATGCGCGGCGGCATCGGGCGGGCCCGCCAGAGCACTCCGCGCTTCGACCGGCGCGGCTTCCCCATGGACCTGAAGGAACGCACCGCGCGCCGCGCCCGGATGCGGCACCGCGCGGTGACCTCCACCGTCGTGGCGGCCGTGGTGGCGGCCCCGGTGCTGGCGCTGTGGGCGGCGTACCACGGGGCGCCGCTGGCCCCTGAGCAGAAGGGGGAAGGTTCCTTCACCGCGGCGGACGGCGACGGGCTGGAGGGCTTCCCGTACGAGAAGGCCGGTGCCGCGGGCAGCGCGGAGCGTGGGCGTTCCCAGCGCGGCGGCCCCGGACGGCTGTCGGTGTCGGTCGCCTCGGCCTCCCCCGCGGCGCCGGACGCCTCCCCGTCGGCCGGCGGGCACGATGCGGCGTCGCCGTCGAGCCGTGCCACGAAGGGCGCGGACGTGGACGCGGGCGGTGACCACGGCGGCCGCCCCGCCCACCGTGAGGGACGGCTCGTCGTCGCCGCTCGCACCGAGGGCGACGTGACCGTCATCACGCTCAAGGCGGAGGGCGACCGGGCCGTGCGTTGGTCCGCCGCGCGCTCGGCGCCCTGGCTGCACCTCAGCCGGCGGCGCGGCATGCTGCGGCCGGGGGACTCCACGACGATCACGGTGTCGGTGGACCGCGACCGGGAGCCGGCGGGCGCGTGGACCGCGCGGATCGTCTTCGACCCGTCGGGCGGTGTCGTCACGATCTACGGGACGGGAGCCCCGTCGCAGCCCCCGTCCCCCGACCCCTCGCCCAAGCCGTCGACGTCTCCCACGCCGGATCCCTCGCCGTCCGGCTCGCCCAGCGGCGAGCCGTCCGGATCCCCGTCGTCCTAACCCTCCGCCCGGCCCTGCCCCTGGCCGTGTCCCGGGGCCGGGTCGGCCGGGTGCGGTGCCATCGGCAGCAGCGAGGCGAGACGCTGCTCGCAGAGCTCGACGAGCGCCGCGTACGCCTGCGTGCCCATGAGTTCGGTCAGTTCCGCGCGGTACGAGACGTAGACCGGGTCGCCCGCGCCGTGCGCCGAGCGCGCGCCGGTGCACCACCAGTGCAGATCATGGCCGCCCGGGCCCCAGCCGCGCCGGTCGTACTCACCGATGGAGATCTGCAGCACGCGCGTGTCGTCGGGCCGGTCGATCCAGTCGTACGTCCGGCGGATCGGCAGCTGCCAGCAGACGTCCGGCTTGGTCTCCAGCGGCTCGCGGCCCTCCTTGAGGGCCAGCAGGTGCAGCGCGCAGCCGGCGCCGGCCGCGAAGCCGGGGCGGTTGAGGAAGACACAGGCGCCCTTGTGGCGCCGGGTCTGCCGGTCCCCGTCCTCGTTGACCTCGGTCCAGCCGCCCTTGTCGCCCTCCTGCGCGGCGACGTCGTGGAACTGCCACAGCTCGGGGGAGAGCCGGTCCACGTGCCCGGCCACCCGCTTCTCGTCGTCGTCGTCCGAGAAGTGCGCGCCCAGGGTGCAGCATCCGTCACTCGCGCGACCCTCCTGGATGCCCTCGCAGCCGCGCCCGAAGATGCAGTTCCAGCGCGAGGTGAGCCAGGTCAGGTCGCAGCGGAAGATCTGTTCGTCGTCGGCCGGATCGGGGAACTCCACCCATGCACGGGGGAAGTCGAGGCCGACCTCGTCCTCGATGACCGGGTGTTCCTGCCGCTTCGTCGCCTTTTTCGCCTTCGCCACGATGTCAGGGTAAGCATGTGGAGCTTGTTCGGTGGTCACCCGCGCGGCAGCGCGCACCCCGCATGTCCCGGGAAACTACCCGGAGCAGTAGGTTTCCGGGCATGAGACTCGGTGTCCTCGACGTGGGTTCCAATACCGTCCACCTGCTGGTCATGGACGCGCATCCTGGCGCGCGTCCGCTTCCCGCCTATTCCCACAAGGCGGAGCTGCGACTGGCGGAGCTGCTGGACGACCGGGGCGCTATTTGCGAGGACGGTGTCCGTCGGCTGATCTCCCAGGTCGCCGAGGCCCTGGTGGTCGCCGAGGACAAGGGCGTCGAGGAGGTCCTGCCGTTCGCGACCTCAGCGGTCCGCGAGGCGGCCAACGGCGACGAGGTGCTGGCCCGGGTGGCCGAGCAGACCGGCGTCGACCTCACCGTGCTCTCCGGCGAGGACGAGGCGCGGCTGACCTTCCTGGCCGCCCGTCGCTGGTTCGGGTGGTCCGCCGGGCGGCTGTTGATGCTCGACATCGGCGGCGGCTCCCTGGAGGTCGCCTACGGCATGGACGAGGAGCCGGTCGCCGCCGTCTCGCTGCCGCTCGGCGCGGGCCGGCTCACCAGCGGATGGCTGCCCGGCGACCCGCCGGCCGGCGAGGACGTCCGCTCGCTGCGCAAGCACGTACGGGCCGAGATCGCCCGCACCGTCGCCGGGTTCAGCCGCATCGGCGCGCCCGACCACGTCGTCGGCACCTCCAAGACCTTCAAGCAGCTCGCCCGCATCGCCGGCGCCGCCCGCTCCGCCGAGGGGCTGTACATCCAGCGCACGCTGACCCGGAAGTCGCTCGCCGAGTGGGTCCCCCGGCTCGCGGCGATGACCGAGGGTGCCCGCAAGCAGCTGCCCGGCGTCTCGGAGGGCCGCGCACGGCAGTTGCTCGCCGGTGCCCTCGTCGCCGACGCGGCGATGGACCTGTACGGCGTGACGGAACTGGAGATCTGCCCCTGGGCGCTGCGCGAGGGCGTGATCCTGCGACGGCTGGACCTCATGGTCAGCGAGCGGGTCTGACCCGCCGGGAGCCCCTTGGGACGCCGTCGGGACCCCGCGCGCCGGGCCTCCCGCGCCGTGTCGATCGCGTCACGTCGGCCCGGTGCGATGTGCCGTTCGGCGGACCGGCCGCCGTACGCTGTTCCCCGTGGCAGCCCCTGACCCTGTGGACCCGAACGAACACACCGTGCGCGTACCCGATGCGAAGGTCGCGCTGTCCACGGCGTCCGTGTACCCCGAGTCGACGGCGACGGCCTTCGAGATCGCGGCCCGGCTCGGGTACGACGGCGTCGAGGTCATGGTGTGGACCGACCCGGTCAGCCAGGACGTCGAGGCACTGCGCCGGTTGTCGGACTACCACGGCATGCCGGTGCTCGCGGTGCACGCGCCCTGCCTGCTGATCACGCAGCGCGTCTGGTCGACCGACCCGTGGGTGAAGCTCCAGCGGGCCCGCGCGGCCGCGGAGAAGCTCGGCGCGTCGACGGTCGTCGTCCACCCGCCCTTCCGGTGGCAGCGCGCGTACGCGCGGGACTTCGTCTCCGGCATCTGGCGGATGGCGAACGAGACGGACGTGCGCTTCGCGGTGGAGAACATGTACCCGTGGCGCTACCGCGACCGCGAGATGCTCGCGTACGCCCCCGACTGGGACCCCACCGGCGAGGACTACCGGCACTTCACCATCGACCTGTCGCACACGGCCACCGCCCGCACCGAGACGATGGAGATGCTCGGGCGCATGGGCGACCGGCTCGGCCACGTGCACCTCGCCGACGGCAGCGGCTCCGGCAAGGACGAGCACCTGGTGCCCGGGCGCGGTACTCAGCCGTGTGCCGAACTGCTGGAACGGCTCGCCACCGGCGGTTTCGACGGGCACGTGGTGATCGAGGTGAACACCCGGCGCGCGATGTCCGCCGCCGAGCGGGAGGCCGACCTCGCGGAGGCGCTGGCCTTCACCCGGCTGCACCTGGCCGCCGCGGCGCAGGTGGGCTGATGCCCAAGGGCCCGGACGACGCCGAGCCCCCGGGGCGCGCGGCCACCGGACGGCGCGGCCGCGGACGCCCTGCCGGAGCGCGGTCGGGCACGGCCGAGACCCGGGACCGCATCCTGGCCGCCGCGCGCGAGGAGTTCTCCGCCCGCGGCTACGACAAGACCTCGATCCGCTCGATCGCCCGCTCGGCGGGTGTGGACGCGGCCCTGGTGCACCACTACTTCGGGGCCAAGGAGCAGGTTTTCGAGTCGTCCATCGAGATGACCTTCGAGCCGGCGTTCGGCGTCCCCGACGTCCTGGCGGTCGGCCCGGACGGCGTGGGCGAGCGGCTCGCCCGCTTCTTCGTGAGCGTCTGGGAGAACCCGGTCACCCGGGCCCCCATGCTGGCCGTGTTGCGCTCGGCGGTCACCAACGAGACCGCCGCGAGCGTGCTGCGCGGCATCGTCCTGCGGCGGATGCTGGAGCGCGTGGCGGGGGAGCTGAAGGTCCCCGACCCGCGGCTGCGCGCCGAGCTCGCCGCCTCCCAGATGATCGGCATCGCGATGATGCGTTACGTCATGCGCATCGAGCCGCTGGCGTCGGCGGACATGGAGGAGGTCGTCCGCCTCGTCGCCCCGACCCTCCAGCGCTACCTGGCCGACCCCGATCCCGGCGCCGCCACCGGGTGACGGCGCCCCCGGTGTGCGAGGCTTCCATTCCGTGGACCTCGCGTCCGCAATACGGACACACCGTCCCCGGCGGCGGCCCGGGCAGTACGCTCGAAGGCTCCAGGATGGAAACGTAGGGAGTGGTCCCCGTGCCCGAGCTGAGGTCCCGCACAGTCACCCACGGCCGCAACATGGCAGGCGCGCGCGCCCTCATGCGGGCCTCGGGCGTAGCGAGCGAGGACATCGGCAAGCCGATCATCGCCGTGGCCAACAGCTTCACGGAGTTCGTGCCCGGGCACACCCACCTGCAGCCCGTGGGCCGCATCGTGAGCGAGGCGATCAAGGCCGCGGGCGCCGTGCCGCGCGAGTTCAACACCATCGCCGTCGACGACGGCATCGCCATGGGCCACGGCGGCATGCTCTACTCGCTGCCCTCCCGCGACCTGATCGCCGACTCCGTCGAGTACATGGTCGAGGCGCACTGCGCCGACGCGCTGATCTGCATCTCCAACTGCGACAAGATCACCCCGGGCATGCTGATGGCCGCCCTGCGGCTCAACATCCCCACCGTCTTCGTCTCCGGCGGCCCCATGGAGGCCGGCCGCGCGACGCTCGTCGACGGCACCGTGCGCACCCTGGACCTCATCGACGCGATCGCCGACGCCGTCAACGACAAGATCTCCGACGAGGACATCCTCCGCATCGAGGAGAACGCCTGCCCCACCTGCGGCTCGTGTTCGGGCATGTTCACCGCCAACTCGATGAACTGCCTCACCGAGGCGATCGGCCTGTCCCTGCCCGGCAACGGCTCGGTCCTGGCCACCCACACCGCCCGCAAGGGGCTGTACGAGGACGCCGGCCGCACGGTCGTGGACATCACCCGGCGCTACTACGAGCAGGACGACGAGTCCGTGCTGCCGCGCTCGATCGCCACGTTCGAGGCCTTCGAGAACGCCATGGCCCTCGACATCGCCATGGGCGGCTCCACCAACACGATCCTCCACCTGCTCGCCGCCGCCCAGGAGGCGGGCGTCCCCTTCGGCCTGACCGACATCGACGCCGTCTCGCGGCGCGTGCCGTGCCTGGCCAAGGTCGCTCCCAACGTCGCGAAGAACCGCACGTACTACATGGAGGACGTGCACCGCGCCGGCGGCATCCCCGCCCTGCTCGGCGAACTCCACCGGGCCGGCCTGCTCAACGAGGACGTCCACTCCGTCCACTCCCCGTCGCTCGCCGACTGGCTCAAGACCTGGGACGTCCGCGGCGGCTCCCCCTCCGCGGAGGCCGAGGAACTCTGGCACGCCGCCCCCGGCTGCGTCCGCTCCGCCGAGGCCTTCTCCCAGTCCGAGCGCTGGGAGGCCCTGGACACCGACGCCGCCGAGGGCTGTATCCGCTCCGCCGAGCACGCGTACTCCAAGGACGGCGGCCTCGCCGTGCTCCGCGGCAACCTCGCCGTCGACGGCTGCGTGGTGAAGACCGCCGGCGTCGACGAGTCCATCTGGACCTTCGAGGGACCGGCCGTGGTCTGCGAGTCCCAGGAGGAGGCCGTCGACAAGATCCTCCGCAAGGAGATCACGGAGGGCGACGTCGTCGTCATCCGCTACGAGGGCCCCAAGGGCGGCCCCGGCATGCAGGAGATGCTCTACCCCACCTCCTTCCTCAAGGGCCGCGGCCTCGGCAAGAGCTGCGCCCTCATCACCGACGGCCGCTTCTCCGGCGGCACTTCGGGCCTCTCCATCGGCCACGCGTCCCCCGAGGCGGCCTCCGGCGGCACGATCGCCCTCGTCGAGGACGGCGACCGCATCCGGATCGACATCCCCGGCCGCACCATCGAACTCCTGGTCACCGACGAGGACCTGGCCGCACGCCGCGCCGCCCTCGGCGGCGTCTACGCCCCGGCGGGACGCGAGCGCAAGGTCTCCCTGGCGCTCAAGGCCTACGCGGCGATGGCGACCAGCGCCGACAAGGGCGCCGTCCGCGACGTCGGCAAGCTCGACGGCTGACCGACCCCGCCGCCGACGCCCTCGACCCCTTCCGCCCTCACCAGCGGGAGGGGTCCTTCGCGTCCACGGCGAACACGGTGCCGTCGGGCGCGGTCGCGAACACCTTGCCGTCGGCGACGACGGGGGAGGGGGGCGACTCCGTGTTGCCCATGACCGTGCCCAGCCGCGGCGCGGTCTGGCCGACGAAGGTGCCGCGTTCGGCGTCGACAGCCAGCACCCGCCCGTCGGACGAGGAGAAGTAGAGACGGTCACCCACCGCGACGGGCAGGGAGCCGTGGCTCACCGAGGACTCCAGACGCCACCGTTGGGCCTGTTCGGCCGGGAGTCCCGGACGAGAGGTGTCGACGGCCACCAGCGCCCCTCCATATGCGAGGACGTACACCGTGCCGCCCTGCACCACCGCCAGCGCGGCGTCCAGGGGGCCGGTGAGCGGTACACGGCGCAGGGACCAGCCGGCGGTGTCCATCCGTACGACCGCGTCGGTGCGCGAGTAGTCGTCCATGGCCGTGAGGAACAGGTCGGTCCCCGAACCCCCGATCGGCGTGAGCTGGCCCTCGAACTCCCGCTGCCGCCGCACGGATCCGTCGTCCGGGTCCACGACGCTCACCAGCGTGCGCCGGCCGTTGCCCGTGCCCTCGACGGCGTAAAGGGGATCCGTATCTCCGTACCGGACGAAGAACGGATGCATGTGGCCGCGCAGCTTCTTGCGCCAGCGCTCCTTGCCCGTGACCCCGTCCACCGCGGTCACGACATCGCCGGGACCGCCGAGGAGCACGGTCCCCCCGGTGTCGTAGAACGCTCCCTCGGAGGCGGAGACGTCCAGGGACCAGCGCCTGCCGCCGGTGGCGGGATCGAGACCGTCCAGCCGCCTGCCGTCGTCGGTGGTGACGTGGAGTACGCCGCCGTACAGGACCGGGCGCTCCGGTGCGCTGTCGGCACCACGGTCGCCACTCGTGCGGACGGCCCACTGCAGCGTGCCGTCGTCGGGGTTCAGCCGTGACGCTTCGTAACCCTTCCGCGTGCAGTACAAGGCGTGCCCGCCGTAGGAGCAGGCGGCCATCCCCCTCGATTGCCCGGCCGCCAGCGACGTCGCGGACCAGGGCTTGAAGACGACGGCGGGCGCCTTCGGACGATCCTTGCCCGCGTCCACCTGTCCCGGGGTGCCGAAGTGGCCGAGTGCCGTGAAGGCGCCGACCGCGGCCAGGGCGGTCAGTGCCGCGGCGGCGGCCACTCGCCACCGCTTGCCGCGGCGGGGCGCGGTTCCGCCGGTGAGTCCGTCCCGCGCCGCGGATGCGGCCGGGCCGCCGGGGTCGTGGTCGTGGAGGGGATGACGATGCCGCGGCGCCCGCCGGGCCGCGACCGGGTCCTCGAGGTCGAAGGAGCTGAAGGTCTGGGTGTCGTACGAGGCCGAGATCTCCCTGAGCTCCGTCATCATGGCGTCCGGGGTCGGGCGGTCGCCGGGATCCTTGGCGAGGCATCGCTCGATGAGTGGCCGCAGGTCGTCCGGTATGCCCTCCAACTGCGGCTCTTCGTGCACTACTTGGTAGGCCACGATGTACGGGCTGTCCGAGTTGAACGGGCTGCGCCCCGTCGCGGCGTGCACGAGAACGCTCGCCATGGCGAAGACGTCGGCGGCCGGCCCGACCGACTTCGGCTGCCGGAACTGCTCCGGTGCCATGAAGGGCGGAGTGCCGATGAGCTTGCCGGTCTCCGTGCGGAGGTCGCTGTCGGACGGCCGTGAGATGCCGAAGTCGATCACTTTCGGACCGTCGGCGGCCAGCAGTACGTTGCTCGGCTTCAGGTCCCGGTGCACGACGCCGACCCGGTGAATATCGCGCAACGCCTCGGCGAGGCCCGCCATCAGATACCGCACCTGAGCCGGGGCCACCGAACCGTTCCGCTTCACGAACTGGGCGAGCGTCGGGCCGGGAATGTAGAGCGTCGCCATCCATGGCCGTTCGGCGTCGGGGTCCGCGTCCACGACGGGCGCCGTGAAGGCCCCGCTGACCCGGCGCGCGGCGCCGACCTCCTGGCGGAAACGCGCTCTGAACTCGGGATCCGCCGCCAGCTCCTCGTGCACGACCTTGATGGCCAGCCGCATGCCGGAGGTGGAGCGCGACAGATGCACCACCCCCATGCCACCGGCGCCGAGCCGGCTCTCCAGGAGGTACTGCCCCGCGTATTCCGGACGTTCCGGTTCCGGACCCGTGCCGGGCCTGCCCGATGTCGGCATGACCCACCCCCGTGTGTTCGTCCGTGGCCGCAACCTACGGAGCCTAACCGATCGTCCTTACGGCGAAGACTCGGATTGCTAGCCTGCACTTGACAGAGCGTAAATGTTCACGGGGGAGGGCCAATGGCCGAGAACAGTCTTGACGTGCCCGCGGAGGCCGGGGGCGCACTCGTCGCAGCGGCTGCGACGACCGGCCTGGTGTACTACCCGGTGGCCCCGGACTGCCGTCTGAACGTCCGGAGCGGCCCCGGGACCAGCTACCAGATCGTCAGGATGCTGCCCACCGATGCCAAGGTTCCGATCTTCTGCCAGACGACGGGCACCAACGTCGCCGGCTACTACGGCACGAGCAACATCTGGGACCGCATCGGCCCCGACCAGTACGTCTCCGACGCGTACGTGCACACCGGCAGCGACGGCTTCGTCACGTCCCGCTGCTGACATCGCGTCGCCATCGACGACTCGGCTGTACGAGGTGCAGCGGTCTCCCGCGGCACCTGACCTTTGTCCCCTTCGCGAGGAGCAGGGTGTGTTGAAGACAGGCAAGAAGCGGCGCGGCCTCTTAGCAGCGGGCGCGGCCGGCGTGGCCGGAGCGGTGCTCCTGGTGCTCGGAGGGGCGGCCGACGCAGCGGCGGCCGATGTGATCTATTACCCCGTCGCCCCGGACACCCGCCTGAACGTCAGGACCGGTCCTGGGACGAGTTTCCAGATCGTCAAGATCCTTCCGTACGACGTACAGGTCCCCATCATCTGCCAGACGCCCGGTACGACGGTCGACGGCTATTACGGCACGAGCAACATCTGGGACCGGATCGCCTCGGGACAGTACGTGTCCGATGCCTACGTGCACACCGGCAGCGACGGCTACGTAGCCGGCCGCTGCGGCTGACCCCTGGCCCGTGCGGTCCCCCCGCCCAGGGGTCGGGGGACCGCACCGTGGGGAAGACAACCGGCATGACCTCACAGCCGACGCACCGCCGCGTGTTCGCCCAGTCGTTCAACGCCGTGGCCGCGCAGTACGCCGCCGCGCGCCCGGGATACCCCGGTGAGATGTTCGACGCCGTCGAGGAGATGGCGGGCCGCACCCTCGCGGGCGCGGTCGTGCTGGACGTCGGGGCCGGGACGGGGATAGCCACCGCGCTGCTGCGGGGGCGCGGGGCGCACGTGACGGCGGTGGAGCCCGGATCGGGGATGGCGGCGCAACTGCGGGCCGGGCAGCCGGGAGTGCCGCTTGTGCGCGGGGACGGGAACACCCTGCCGTTCGCCGCCGGCGTCGCCGACTTCGTGACGTACGCGCAGGCGTGGCACTGGACGGACCCGGCGCGCTCGGCGCCGGAGGCGGCGCGCGTGCTGCGGCCGGGCGGCGCGTTCGCGCTGTGGTGGAACCTGCCGGACACCGACGTGCCGTGGATCGTGGAGCAGGAGGCCCGGCTCGCCGCCCGCGTGCCCGGGCACCACGAGTTCGGCCTGGGCGGTGACGCCGAGAGCGTGCTGCTCTCGCTCGGTCCCGGCCTCGGGCTGAGACCGCTCTCCCGTCTGCTCCGCTGGACCCGCACGGTCCCCGTGGACACGCACCTGGCGATGCTGGGCAGCCGGTCGTACTTCGCCGTGATGGATCCGGACGCGGCCGCCCGGCTGCTGGCGGAGGAGCGGCGCGAGCTGCTGGCGCTCTTCCCGGACGGCCTGGTCGTCGAGCCGTACCGGGTCGCGCTGACCGTCGCCGTGAAGGACGGGACGGACTAGCCGGCCCGGCGGGACGCCGCCACCGATCCGACGACACCGACGACGCCCGCGACGAGCGCCCCACGCCACAGGCCGTCCCAGAGGCTGCCGAAGAAGCCCTCGGAGGTGAGGATCTGGCGCATCACGAGGTCGGTGACGAGCAGCATGCCGCCCGGTACGAGCGCCACGCGCCAGGGGTGCTCGGCCGCCCAGCGGCGGATGCGGCGGTCGGAACGCGGTCCGCGTCCCGTCACCGCCCCGGCGCCGCCGACGAGGAAGAAGAGCATCAGGGCGACGGAGCAGGCCCCGGCGACCACGCCGAATCCGAAGTCGCCGCCGACGGCGGACACGGCCAGGGAGACCCCGCCGCCGATGGCGCCGACCGCGGCGGCGGGCCGCCAGGGGCCGAGGGTGGCCGAGGCCAGCGCCAGTTGACGCTTCTCACCGCGGGTCACGTCCCGTGACGGACGGGATGGATCGGTAGAACGGCTCATACCGCCACGGTCGCCCGGGGTCGCGCCGGAAGCCATAGGGGATGTCCCTGAGTCGGCCCGGAGCCGGTGTCAGGGCCGGGACCCGGCAGGCGGCCGGGATCCCGGGCCGTGGGGCGCCCGGGATCCCGGCCGCCGCACGGCCCGGTCGCACCGGTCGCTCAGGCCGGCGCCCGCTGCACGCGTACCGGTGTCACCCCCTCCTCGTTGTGCCGCTCGGCCCAGCCGGCCAGCGCCATGCCGCAGGCGTGGTCCAGGTGCCGCAGCCGCCGCAGGTCGAGTTCCAGGGCGCGGTTCCGCGGGAGCGCCTCCAACTGGTCGAGCAGTTTGGGCAGGCGCAGGAAGGTGGCGCTGCCCAGGACACGCACGACGATCGGTCCGCCGCCCCGGTCGTCGATCTCGACGTGGGTGTGGGAGGTCTCCCACGCCGCCTTGACCACGGCCGTCAGCAGCCCGACCAGCACGCCCTCGAACATGTTGGTGACGACGATGGCGACTGCCGTCACCACCAGGACGACGGCCTCGCCCCGGTGCTCCCGCCACAGCGGCACCAGCGCGCGGAACGGGACGAGCTTGCAGCCCGCGTGTACCAGCACGCCCGCCAGGGCCGCGACCGGGATCACGCCGAGCGCGGCCGGCAGCAGCGCGGCGAACAGCAGCAGCCACACCCCGTGCAGCACCCGGGACGCCTTGGTACGGGCGCCCGCTTGGACGTTGGCGGCGCTGCGCACGATCACGGCGGTCATCGGCAGGGCTCCGAGTGCCCCGCAGAGGGCGTTGCCCGCGCCCTGTGCGATCAGTTCCCTGTCGTAGTCGGTGCGCGGCCCGTCGTGCAGCCGGTCCACCGCGGCGGCGCTGAACAGGCTCTCGGCGGAGGCGATCAGCGTGAACGCCAGCACCGTGCCGATCATCGACACACTCGCCAGCTGTGCGAACTGCCCGGCACCCGGCGGCTGTACGGCGTCGAGCAGCCCCCGGACCTCGACCCGGGCGACCGGCAGCCGGAGCAGCACCGCCGCCGCCGTGGCGAGCGCGACCGCGGCCAGCGGCCCGGGCAGCACGCGCGTGGCGCCCGGGACGCGGGGCCACAGCACCAGGACGGCGATCGTGCCGACCCCGAGGGCGAGGGCGGCGAGCGCCGCGCCGGAGCCGAACACGTCGCCGGCGAGTCCGGCGACCCCGGCGATCTTGGCGGGGCCGGAGGCGGGGGCCTTGACGTCCGCCAACGCGTACACCTGCCCCGCGATCAGCACCAGCCCGATCCCGGCGAGCATCCCCTGCACGACGGCGAGGGAGATCGCCCGGAACCAGCGGCCGAACCGCAGCGCGCCCATGAGCATCTGCAGCACGCCCGCGGTGAGTACGAGCACACCGAGCGCCGGCAGCCCGAACTCCCGCACGGCCTCGAGGACCAGGACGGTGAGTCCGGCCGCCGGGCCGGACACCTGGAGGCTGCTGCCCGGCAGCAGCCCCGTGAACAGTCCGCCCACGATGCCGGTGACGAGACCGAGTTCGGCCGGCACCCCGGAGGCCACGGCGACCCCCACGCACAGGGGCAGGGCGACCAGGAAGACGACGAGCGAGGCCGTGAGGTCGGCGCGCAACGTCGCGGGCCGGGCCGGGACACCCCGGATCCGGCGGATCACCGGGGAGGGAAGGTGTCGGCGGACGGGACGGGCGCGGACCCCGGTGCGGGGACGACGAAGGAGCCGGGTTCGGAGCCGGAATCGGTCAAGGAGCCCGGATCGGTGACGGGACGTGCCGGCGGGACATCGCGGGCAGCGTCGATGAAGGTCTTCATTTCGGGTGGCCTCCATTGCGCCCCGGCGCCCGGCGACGGGCGGGGGCGTGCGGGGTCGAACTGTGTGGGGGGTCGGGAGTCCGCGGCGGTGCCCGGACGGCCGCACGCGGCAGCGGTCCGCGGGACGTCGTCGAAACGGGACGTCAGACGGTGACGGGCGGCGTCGCGGCCTGGTCCGTCAGCAGCGGAACACCTGGAGGAAGACCGGAAGTTCGCCGGATCTGGTCAGCGGGACGGCCTGGCGTGCGGTGCGCGGCGCAGCGACACCGACGGACGTCCGCCCGTCGGCGGTCAGGCCCGGAGCGGCGGCAGCGACGCCGGTGCGCGGGGCCGGTGACGGGACGCCGAGCGCCCCGGGCACCACGAGGCGCAGGCCGTTGCCCTCGTGGCGGTGGATCAGGCACTGCCGCTGCTCGGCCCGCTCGTGCGCGGCGCCGACTCCCACCGCGCGCACTGCCGTGGGCGCGGGCTCCGCGGCGGCACAGCCGATGGCGAGGAACAGGGAGAGCAGCAGTCCGGCGCCGACGGCGACGAAGCGCACAACTCCCTTGCTCCAGCTCATCGTTGCCCCCACCCCGAGATGTCGCGGTCTCCATTCTGCCCGGTCGGCTCCCCCATTGTGCAAGCTCATGAGGTTAACGCAGCGTAAATGATCCGTCACTCGAATGGATGTACTCGGCGCTCCTTGACGGGCGGCCATCACGGGAGCAGTATTCACCGCATGATGAATAAAGCCGAGGACCCCGCCGCACCGGCTCCGGGTCCCGCCGTCCACGCCGCCGGCCTGACCGTGCTGCGCGGCGGCCGCACCGTCCTGGACGGCCTCGACTTCACCGTCCCGCGCGGTGAGATCACCGGACTGCTCGGCCCCAGCGGCTGCGGCAAGTCGACCCTCATGCGCGCCGTCGTCGGCACCCAGGCCCGCGTCAGCGGCACCCTCGACGTGCTCGGCCGGCCCGGCGGACACCGCGACCTGCGCCCCCGGATCGGATACGTGACCCAGGCACCGTCCGTCTACCTCGATCTGACGATCCGGCAGAACCTCGACTACTTCGCCGCGGTCCTCGGCGGCGACGCCCGCGACCACGTCGACCGGGCCATCGCCGACGTCGACCTCACCTCGCACGCCGGGGCGCTGGCGGGCAACCTCTCCGGGGGACAGCTCAACCGCGTCTCGCTGGCCGTCGCCCTGCTCGGCTCGCCCGAACTCCTCGTCCTGGACGAGCCCACCGTCGGCCTGGACCCCGTCCTCCGCCGCGACCTGTGGGAGCTCTTCCACCGACTCGCCGCCGAACGCGGCGCCACCCTCATCGTCTCCAGCCACGTCATGGACGAGGCCGAGCGCTGCCACCGCCTGCTCCTCATGCGCGAGGGGCGCATCCTCGCGCAGGGCAGCCCCGACTCCCTGCGCTCCCGAACCGGCGCCGCCACCGTCGAGGAGGCCTTCCTGCGCCTCGTCGACGAGGCGTCCGGCCGCACGGCCCCGCACCCCGCGACCCCGAACGAGGCCGAGGAGGCCGTCCGATGAGCACGCACCGCACCCTCGCCACCGCCCGCCGCGTGCTGCTCCAGCTGCGCCACGACCCACGCACCATCGCCCTCATGGTCGTCGTCCCCTGCGTACTGCTCACGCTGCTGTCCTGGGTCTACGACGCCAGCCCCCGCACCTTCGACACCGTCGGCGCCTCGCTGCTCGGCATCTTCCCGCTCATCACGATGTTCCTGGTCACGTCCATCGCCACCCTTCGCGAGCGGACCTCCGGCACCCTGGAGCGCCTCCTGTCGATGCCGCTCGGCAAGGGCGACCTGCTGGCCGGGTACGCGCTCGCCTTCGGCGCCGTCGCGGTCGTCCAGGCGGTACTGGCCACCGGCCTCGCCGTCCTCGTCCTCGGCCTGAACGTCACCGGGTCCGCCTGGCTGCTCCTTGTGGTCGCCCTCGCCGACGCCTGCCTCGGCACCGCCCTCGGTCTCTTCGTCAGCGCCTTCGCCGCCAGCGAGTTCCAGGCCGTGCAGTTCATGCCCGCCGTACTGCTGCCGCAGCTCCTCCTGTGCGGACTGCTCATGCCCCGCGGCCGGATGCAGCCCGTCCTGGAGGCCGTCTCCAATGTGCTGCCCATGTCCTACGCCGTCGACGGCATGCAGCAGGTCCTCACCCACACCGACATCACCGGCGACTTCCTCCGCGACCTCGCCGTCGTCGCGGGAAGCGCCGCCATCGCCCTGGCACTCGGCGCCGCGACCCTGCGCCGCCGCACCGCCTGACCCGACGCGCCCGACCGCACCGTGGACAGCGACCCCGCGGCCGCCGTCCCCGGTGCGAAGATGGCCGCATGACCCAGAAAGTCGCCGTGCTCGGCACCGGGAAGATCGGCGAGGCCCTGCTCTCCGGCATGCTCCGCGCCGGCTGGAAGCCGGAAAACCTCCTGGTCACCGCCCGCCGCCCGGCCCGCGCCGAGGAACTGCGCGCCCGCTACGGCGTCGACGCCGTCTCCAACCACGAGGCCGCCAAGGCCGCGGACACCCTCATCCTCGCCGTCAAGCCGCAGGACATGTCCGCCCTCCTGGACGAGCTGGCCCCGCACCTCGCCGCCGACCGGCTCGTCATCAGCGCCGCGGCCGGCGTGCCGACCTCCTTCTTCGAAGAACGCCTCGCCGCCGGCATCGCGGTCGTCCGCGTCATGCCCAACACCCCCGTCCTCGTCGACGAGGGCATGTCGGTCATCTCCGCGGGCAGCCACGCGCGCGAGGAGCACCTCGTCCGCACCGAGGACATCTTCCAGCCGGTCGGCAAGACCCTGCGCATCCCCGAGTACCAGCAGGACGCCGCCACCGCGCTGTCCGGCTCCGGCCCCGCGTACTTCTACTTCCTGGTCGAGGCCATGACCGACGCCGGCATCCTCCTCGGCCTGCCCCGCGCCCAGGCGCACGACCTCATCGTGCAGTCCGCGATCGGCGCCGCTGTCATGCTCCGCGACAGCGGCGAGCACCCAGTCAAACTGCGCGAGGCAGTCACCTCCCCGGCCGGCACCACCATCAACGCCATCCGCGAGCTGGAGAAGCACGGTGTGCGCCACGCCCTGATCGCCGCACTGGAAGCCGCCCGCGACCGCAGCCGCGAGCTCGCCTCCGGCAACGGCTGACGTCCTGAGGGGACCGCCGCTCCCGGCACCCGGGGCGGCAGTCCCCTTTGTGCCGTCTCACGCGGGGGGCAGCAGCCCGATCGCCCGGTACGCCGAGTCCACCGTCGGCCGCGCCAGCGCCCGCGCGCGTTCCGCCCCCGTCCGGAGCACCCCGTCGACGTACCCCGGATCGGCCGCCAGCTCCGCGTGCCGCTCCCGCAACGGCCGCAGCTCCTCGACCACCGCCTCCGCGGTGTCCTTCTTCAGCGCCCCGTACGAGTCGTACTCCGCGGCCAGCTCCTGCGGCGGCCGTCCCGAACACGCCGACAGGATCTCCAGCAGGTTCGCCACGCCCGGCCGCTCCTCACGGTCGTACGCCACGTCCTCGCCGCTGTCGGTCACCGCCCGCATCACTTTCTTGCGGACCGCCTCCGGCTCGTCGAGCAGATAGACGATCCCGGGGCCGGTGTCGTCGGACTTCCCCATCTTCGCGGTCGGGTCCTGCAGGTTCATCACCCGCGCGGCCACCGGCGGCAGCACCGCGCGGGGCACCGCGAACACCGGCCCGTACCGCTGGTTGAAGCGCTCCGCCAGGTCCCGGGTCAGCTCCACGTGCTGCGCCTGGTCGTCTCCGACCGGCACCTCGTCCGTCCGGTACGCCAGGATGTCCGCCGCCATGAGCACCGGATACGTCAGCAGCGACAGCCGCACGCTGCCGCCGCGGCGCTGCTCCTGGGCGGCCTTCTCCTTGTACTGGATCATCCGCCGCATCTCCCCGTCCGTGGCGGCGCACTCCAGGAGGTAGGCCAGACGGGCGTGTTCGTCCACATGGCTCTGGACGAAGAGGGTGCACACCGCCGGGTCCAGTCCCGCCGCGAGCAGCAGGGTCGCGGCCTGCCGGCTGAGCCGGCGCACCCGGGCGGGATCGTGGTCCACCGTCAGCGCGTGCAGATCCACCACGCAGAAGAGGGACTCGGCCTGGTGCTGGTTCACCGCGGCCCACTGCCGAACAGCCCCCAGGTAGTTGCCCAGGGTCAGGTGCCCGGTCGGCTTGATCCCGCTGAAGACCCGCGTCATCTCTGTCTCCTCCTGCTGTCGTCCGGCGTGCCGGACCCGTCGACCCGGCGGCCCGCAGGGGAAACACAGACGGCCGCCGGAGCGGCGGCCGTTGGGTGCATGCGCAGTGGGGTCGGCCGCCTCAGGCGGCCCACCACAGGTTCGTGTGCGCATGCGTGGTCATGTCCTGACGGTAGCCCTCAAACGCGTTGCCGGCCACAGGTTTGAAGCACGTGAGGGCGTGGTGTAGTGTTCTCTAGCTGCCTCGGACGGGTCACCTTCCAACGGCAGCCACTCAAGCCGCCCGGCGGCAACCCACTACTGCACTCTTTCCCTGCGGGGTCGATTTCGGCGTGCCGAAATTCGGTCCGAATGGCTCGATTATGAGTCGCGGAGGGAATCCGCTAAAGTAGTGGACACGCCGGAAGGCGCGAAACAAAAACCCCGCTGACTGGGGATCGGGCCGGAAACGGTCTGATAGAGTCGGAAAAGCCGGAAAGCGAAAGCCGGACGGCACACCCGCTCCAGAGGGTG